>JBEKFM010000005.1:0-106388 GCA_050013315.1 Bathyarchaeia archaeon | reverse complement strand
TGGATTTCCACGTCTTTTTGGTTCAGGAACAATCGCTTTGTTGACGAAAAGCCTGACAACCTCACAGGCTTCCATAAAATAGCATTATCCAGAAGAACCTTAAATTCTGCACACCCCTAAATCTATTTTTAGAGTTGTTGTGCCTTCTGTGCCGCTCATTAATCCAACTACTAAATAGTTGGCTGTTGCTGAAATATGAGCGAAATAGGCACCCGTCTCATCGTTGTAGGCTGACTTCTCCCAAAGTTGAGTCCATGTTGACAGGTCTGAACTTGAAAAAAGCCACGTATTCACTGTTCCATTTGCGCCGCCGCCAGGGTAACAATTTGAAACGTAAACAGTGTTGTCAAAGATACATGGTAGAGTTTCCCCTCCGTTACTTGAAGTAATGTTGATAAACTGATAATCTGAAGGTATTGTAGATTCTGATATTGGAACTGCCAAGATACTTGTTGGAGTAGCGTCCAAACCAAAAAGAAGTTCATTATGGATATTATCGTGTACCGCACTAACAACAAAGTTGCAAGCACTGCTGGATGATTGCCAATAAGCTACTTGAGAAAGTGTAGTTTCATTTAGCACCGTGACAGACCCAAACTTTCCAGTACCGACTGAACTTGCTGGAATATAGATTAAACCCTCAAAAACAAAAGCCGGAAACGCTTCATAGATAGAATTATTCAATAGCGCCGATGAAATAACATCGTTGCCGCCAGTTAAACTGCACTTTTCTATTTTTGCTGTGCCATGAGACTGAACAATCCATAGGTATCCATCAAAAACAGCGGGATATTGCAGGTAGCCACTTGCAGTGTTATCTATGATAGAATAAGATGAACAGTATGCGTTTGCCTGCTTGTTTTGTGTTGCCAAAGTTCCTATAGGAGACGTTCCAACACAAATATCATCTAAGAAAAAGGTTTGCGCCGCAGCACCATTGTTTGTTTCACCAGCAAAAGCGTAATTCATAGCAAAACAGTTTATGGTTTGAGATTCAGCCAAATTGCCGTTAATGAACAATGAAAAACCTGTTGTATTATAATCGAGTTCCATACAAGTCCAGACATCTTGCAGTGCTGTGATCGTACCGAGATAGTTTTGCCACGTATCATTAGTATAAACTCTGACAGCCCATATGTAAGCGCCAGCATTATTGTAAATTTCAACTGAAATTTGAGGGCTCGATGAAACATTCCCTAAACCGAGAACCTTTACACCATCTGCATCGCCGCTGTTCGGAGTCCCTGCGTTCCAGTCAACATAACCGCGAATATCGAGTTCTTGATAATAATTACTTCCTAAATATTCATAGCAATAAGCTTGCGCTGTAGTCGTAGCGGGAATACTGAAAAACGCGCTGTAAGTTCCCGAGTTAGCTTGAATGCTTGAGACTGTAAGCAACCCAGACTCCGAGGTAAGCGTTCCTGTCCATCCATTGAAGTTGCCTGTTTCAAAATCGTTACTAAAAATCACCGTGGCATGAACTTCAGAAACTAAAAGGGTCATAATAAACGATAGTGCCAAAATGACCCCTAAAACTAAAGTTAGCTTTTTTGCGATTTTCGCGGGGTTTACCTTGCTCAGCCTATTCAAAAGTACCAAACGATTAAAAATGGTTTAGTTTGGATTTAACACTTTTTGTTGACATTGTGAAAAGCAATTAAAGTTCCTCCATTTAAGCTGGGGATCCCAGCATTGTAAACGCCCTCTCGTCGCTACGCCTTACCGTTAAGCTTATCGAGATGAGTTAACCAAATAACTGCTAAGTCAAGTTAATCTATCTAATTCAGATCTTTACTTTCTTGACGAACTTGGTACAAATTATACCATCCGGTTAGAATGTATGGTGTTAAAAGATAGAAACGCGATACTTTAGTTGACGATGAGCTTGAAAAACAGGTTAATTTTATACCTTACAGCTCCTGATTCAACTGCAGCAGAAAATAAATTAAAAAAGAATAAATTCATAATTCTTATTGCGGCAATAGCGTTTTTAGTGATATTATTATCTGCATTTTGGATTATCCCGCAAATTCAGCTGCAAACTAACCTTGCTTCAACACCAGCTGTTGGATCAATTCAATCCGTTGCCGGTTATTATTTAACATCCCAAGGCAACGAAAGTAAAATATTCGTAGTTTCAGCAAATGCAAGTTACGGTTACTACCCTTATCACACACAAACCAATCTTAATGGCTCAGTGGTTTTTAAAGGGGAACCTTGCATCATCATAAATGTTACCATACGCAATGATTATTCAACACAGTATTCGCCTTTCCCCCCTCAAAACTCCAATCCAAACAATCGAACTTTAGTGTTTGTTGACTTAACCGCACAGCTATTTAGCGGCAAAAACCAAATTCAAGGAACAACGGATTTGTTAAGAGTGGGATTGCCCCCGGATGCTGGAGCCTCTGCATATTTCAGTAGTGGAGAAAACGCAACCCTTTCCATATATTTAGCAACAAATAGTAAGGACGTAACAAGTTTTCAGATTGTTACGGTACTTCTTCGTCCCATGCCCGATTAACAGCAAAAAAAACAAAAATAAATCTAAGTCAGACAACGGCAAATATAAATCAATCAGGCTATTTGAATAAAAAAGCTGATTTTTGGACAATAGAGTACAAACCCTCCATGCTATTTTGGTTCCATATATTCGGGGCAAACTGATCTTTCTTAGCTAAAGAGTTAAAGCACTCATTTTGCGTGTAATTTAATGCAAGAAAATGCAAACTGAAAGTTCAAGCTCTGTTTTCGAATTACTCGCCAGACCTGTACGCAAAGCGCTAGTGGAGCTGGGTTTTTCTGAGCCTACTTTGCCGCAGACGTTGGCGTTTCCGCCGGTGCTGGAGGGTAAGAATGTGCTTCTGATTGCGCCAACGGGCACTGGAAAAACTGAAGCTGTTCTTCTTCCAATCTTCTCGAAACTGGTTGAACAGAAGAATCAAGAGCAAAAAGGCATGCAAGTAATCTACATCACGCCTCTTCGCGCGTTGAACCGTGACATGCTTAAACGCTTAACGTTTTGGAGCCAACGATTAGACATTACGGTTGAGGTTCGGCATGGCGATACGGAAATGAAAATCCGCAGAAAGCAAGCGCGTCAACCGCCTCAAGTGCTCGTTACTACGCCTGAAACTTTGCAAGCGATTCTTCCAGGCTCACAAATGCGCAAACACCTGGGCAACGTGCAATGCGTAATTATCGATGAGGTGCATGATTTGGCTGAAAGCAAACGCGGCGCACAACTTACAATAGCGCTAGAACGAATATTTGAGGTGACAGGCAAAGAGTTCCAAAGAATTGGCTTATCGGCTACAGTGGGCAACCCACGGGCAGTTGCACGGTTCATTGCTGGAACCAACCGAGAAATCAGCATCGTTCAAGCGGTTTTGGCCAAGAACTACCGTTACCGCGTAGAGTACTTGACTCCAATCGAAAAGGATTATGACCTAGCTGCAAAACTAGAAACTTCACCTGAAGCCTCAGCTAGAATACGCCGATTAACCGAACTAATTGACACACATAAATCTACACTGGTTTTTGTAAACAGCCGCACAATTGCCGAGTTG
The DNA here is from genome assembly GCA_050013315.1 of Bathyarchaeia archaeon. Lineage (GTDB taxonomy): Archaea > Thermoproteota > Bathyarchaeia > Bathyarchaeales > Bathycorpusculaceae > Bathycorpusculum. The sequence continues at coordinate 102,813 of JBEKFM010000005.1, read as the reverse complement.
CTTGGTCACAGATTCGATCAGCTCAACCGCGCAGATATAGCCGTGCATCATGGCTCCTTATCACGAGAAGAACGCGTCAGTATAGAAGATGCTTTCAAGTCAGGAAGGCTAAAGGCTATTATTTGCACGAGCACGCTGGAACTCGGCGTAGACATTGGCAACGTGGATTTAGTTATCCAATACATGTCTCCAAGGCAAGTCGGCAGCTTAATCCAGCGAGTGGGCAGAAGCGGACACAGCTTAGAGAGGCTCTCCGAAGGAGTTATCCTTACTGCCTTTCCAGATGACACTTTGGAATCTATGGCAGCTGTGGAAAACGCCAAACAAAACAGGATTGAGCCAGTATTATTCCATAAAAATGCTCTGGATGTTTTGGCACATCAAGTCGCCGGAGTGCTCATGGACAAAGAAAACATAAGCCAAAGCGAACTCTTAAAAATCGTTAACCGAGCTTACCCATACAGCACTCTTACTTTGAAAAAGCTTCAAGACGTAACATATTTTTTAGAGAGTCTACGCAAACTTAGGTTGGACGAAGAAGGAAAACTTTTGAGAAAAACAGGAAGAACACGTGAATATTACTATAGCAATTTATCAATGATACCTGATGAGAAACGTTATCCGGTAATCAACGTTTTAAATGACAGAAAAATTGGCACTTTAGGCGACGAATTCATGACCCTGCATGCGCGGGTTGGCTTGAATTTTATCATGCGGGGAAAGGTTTGGCGCATCGTGCAAATCCAAGATGAAACCGGAACAGTACATGTTGTGCCAACAGAAGACCCATCAGCTGCTGTTCCAGGCTGGGACGGAGAAATTCTTCCAGTGCCCTTCGACCTAGCACAGCAAACAGGCGAAATGCGAGAGAAAATCGGCAAACTGCTCAAAGAGGGCAAAAAACCTGAAGCTACAGCGGAAGCATTGGCTGTCGAATTGAAGACCGATAAAGAAACGCTCCTTGATGCCGCTTTGGAAATTGATGAGTACCTCAGAAGCGGCGCACCACTGCCCACGCAGAACCGCATGGTCTTAGAAGCTTTAGATCGATACTTGGTTGTTCATGCGTGTTTCGGCGAGATTGTTAACCGCACTTTAGGCGGAATCTTCGATTCTATTCTCTCTGAACGCGAAGCCATTACCGGCTGGTGGACAGATGGCTACCGCATTTTAATTGAAACCACACATAAACTGTCCAAGCAAGAGATCGAAGGCTTGCCAAAAGAGTTGTTCGATTTAACCGATGAGCGCATCGATGAAGCTTTTTTGAAGTACGTGAACTCGAAGTTTCCTTTTGTCAGCAGAATGAAGGCCATCGCTGAAAGATTCGGTGCGATGCCTAGAGGCAAAACCTTAGCCATGTCTGAGCGTGGAGAAAAACTCAAAGCTGCTTTTGAAGGCACGCCGATTTATGATGAGACTTTGCGGGAAGCCATGATGGATAAAGTGGACCTACAAAAAACAAAGCAAATAATGCGTGACATAAAGCGAGGAAAAATAACTGTAAGCACGCTCGCCCGTGATAAGCCAACGCCGCTGGCATATCACATTTTGATGCAGTACGCTGACACGGCAGAGTTGATGGCTCCTGAACGCGTAATCCTAAGCAACATTGACAGAATGAAACATGCGATTGAAGCGAGAACCGCAAAACTGCTCTGCATGAATTGCGGAACATGGACAAAACAGATCCGAATAAAAGATTTAGCTGAGGAGCCACAATGCGAAAACTGCAATTCAAGATTGCTCACCCTACTATATTCGAGCCAAGACGCTGACAAGTTAAAGGCGGATTTGCAGAAACGCCGCGAAGGCAAAGAACTCACTCCTGAATACCTCAAAGAACTAAGCAACGCCAGACGCAAAGCCGACTTGATACTGAGTTATGGGAAACAAGCGGTTAGAGCGCTGCAGGTGAAAGGTGTTGGTCCTGAAACGGCTTCGCGGATTTTAGGGAAGATGCACCCTGAAGAAGAAAAGTTTTATCTGGATTTGCTTAAGGCGAAGATTCAGTATTTGCGCACAAGAGAATTCTGGGACAAGTAGCTACTCGCTTCTTAGAATGGCAATTTTACGATTACTTGGTTTAGCATCGTGTTTAATGTTGGTACTGTTCGTTTTTTTGGCTTGAACAGAAGCATGGATAATCGTGCTGCTTTTCTGATTCCTGGAACGGTTTATACGCAATTCGAAAAAAGTTGAGACAACCAGATGAGAAAAAAGCAGTTTAGTCTGCGATAAGGATTTTAAGGTTTAAGAAGGTTTACTGTTAGGAAAATGCTGATGCCGATTAAAGCTGTTTTATTTGACATGTTCGATACGCTTATGCTTATTGAGAAAGACCATGAGTTTTATAGTCCATCCTTAGTCAGAATGTACAAGTACCTAAACAAAAACGGCGTAGACGTCTCCTTTGACACATTTTATAAAGCGTACGTTAGAGCCCGCGACGAACTTTACGTTAAAGCAGATGCAAAACTTGAGGAACCACATTTCAACGTTCGGGTTTCTGAAACACTGAAGAGCTTAGGCTATGATTATGGTGTTTCTAGTTCTCTTGTGGCTGCGGCGACAGCTGAGTTTTGTAAAAAATTCATGACTTATGTTTATTTAGACGAAAACGCCGAGACTGTTTTGCGCAGTTTGCATGGGAAATATAAGCTTGGCATAATCTCTAATTTTGCCATTCCCGAATGCATACATAAGCTGCTCAAAAACCATGACTTAGATAAACTGTTTGATGTTGTTACGATTTCTGGAGCAGTGAACAAGCGTAAACCTAGCCCGGAAATTTTCAAGAGCACATTGAAGGTGCTGGGTGTTTCTTCATCTGAAACAGTTTTTGTGGGCGACACTGTTGACGCAGATATTCAAGGACCCAAAGCGGTTGGCATGAAAGTAGTATACATTGAGAGGCGTGTTCAGAAACAAGCTGATGATGCCTGTCCAGACCAAACCATAAGGAGCCTTAATGAACTTCCGTTGGCGCTTGAAAGTTTCTGTAGTAAATGCTAGTTTTTTTGGAAGGAGTTTTTGGAGGAATCTTGTCTTTATTGCCTTTGCTGCAGGTTTTTAGCAGTTTGGTTAATTCACTGTGTTTTTGGAGGAAATCTAAGCCTTTTTCGGTGATAACGTAAACTTCACTGCCTTCGATGTTAGTTTGGTTTATTAAATCGTTGTTTAGCGTGAATTTTAGGTAATCATTTAGCTGGGTGAAACTGAGATGCGCTTTGTTCATTATTTGTGTCTTTAGTGTTCCTTCTTTAGCAATTTCTAGTATATCCGCCAATATAGTTAATGAGTCTCTTCTTCTAGAATTAGCGCTTAATATCTGGCCTCACTTCTACGCTAGCATATTTACCTTGTTTAACCTTGCCTAATCTATCTTGAAAAACATCGTATGCCCCCAAGTTCCTGGCTATCTTGACGGTTCGATCGGTGCTTCTGCCATGAACTACCAGAATACGTGTACTGCCAAGGTTAGCCATAAGGTCAGCGATGGTGAGCCTTATGCTTTTTTCCTCGTTCAATGCAGCTATGTTAACTTGCGTCGAGGGGATATCTTGCACTTCCCTTTTCTCTACCTATAATCAACTATCCTTAGGCAATCATATCTGTTAGTTCAATTCTTATTTAAGACGATATGGAAAAAATGGAAATATATCAACAATTTCAACACTTTGAGCCTTAATCTTTTATTCCGACTCAGTTCTTAAACACATTTGTTATTGTGCGTTTACAATCACAACGCAAATTCAGTTCCTCTCGTTCACAAAATGCGAAACCTCAAACACTTTTGTTCCCTTTAAGTTTTTTATCGCTTCACGTTTTTTTGCAATACTAAATGTTTGAACCAGTAGATTATTGGCTGCAAGCAAAAGGGTACAGAAAACCTTTATTGTCTGAGCGAGAGAAACAACAAGTGAAACAGCATGCTGATTGGCGCAATCTCGGATACGCATGATAATTTGCCGCTTATAGAAAGGGCGGTAAAATACTTAAACGAACAAAAAGTAGGCTTAGTTCTTCATGCAGGAGATTATGTCGCCCCGTTTGTTATTCAAAAATTTAATCCGCTGAACTGCAAACTCATCGGAGTGTTCGGCAACAACGACGGAGACCACGAGCTTTTAAAGAAACGGTTCAGCGAAACCACCAATTGCACAGTTCGCGAGCGATTTGCCGCAGTAACTGTGAATGGTTACAGAATCGCTTTGCTGCACGGAGAGGAAACTGAACTTCTAAATGCGATAATTGACAGCGGATACTTTAACGCTGTAATTCATGGCCACTCACACAACAAAAGCATCGAAAACAAAGGAAAAACCCTTGCCATCAACCCAGGAGAACTCTGCGGATACCTAACAGGAAAATCCACATTAGCATTACTAGACACGGTTAGGCATGAAGCACAAATAATCGAACTATAATCCAAAAGTGCCGTTGCTTTAACTATATGCTCTTATTATAGGGCTCTCTCAGCGAATTGGCTTGGACGAATAGCTGTTTTAATTGTTCGTCGTTTGCGCCTTTGCGTATCTGCGTTAATATGTCGGAAAGATTGTCGTTTCTCATTAGGCACGGTTTCAGTTTGCCGTCGCTTGTGACGCGCATTCGTGTGCAATGCATGCAGAAATCGCTGTTCTCAATCGGATGCACCACTTCAACCGTTGCGTTTGGTAGGTGGTAGATTAAGCGGTTATGCATGAACTGTCTCTTCTCAATGCTAACAGCCTTCTCCCGCAGCATTTCTTCCAGCTCGTCTAAGCTGCGGTGATGTGTCGTGTAGTATGTGTTGCTGACGTTTATGGGGTCGAGCTCTATGAGTTGCAGCACTACGCCTATTTTCTTTGCGTATTCTATCATTTCTGGAACGTCGCCAACGTTTACGTCTTTAAGGATTACCATGTTAAGTTTCACTGGGCAGAAACCCGCTTCAATTGCTGCTTTGACTCCTGCTAAGGCGTCTTCAAGTTTTCCGCCTGATATCTTGCGATATGTTTCCGCGTTTAAGGTGGGTAAACTAATGTTCACTCGCTTTAATCCACGTTCACGTAGCTCCTTAGCCATGTTTCCGAGCAGGAGACCGTTAGTTGTTAACGACAAATCCTTCAAGCCAGGCACTGCGGCTATTCCCGCAATGATTTCAGGGAGGTCTTTGCGCATAAGTGGTTCTCCGCCGGTTAATTTTATGCGTGCGATGCCTAAGCTTGTAGCTATTTTTGCTATGCGCACGATTTCTTCAACGGTCATTTTTTCTGCTGAACGGTTTGCGCGTTTTACTTCTCCTTCTCTGTGGCAGTATACGCAGCGATTGTTGCAGCGTTGTGTAATCGATATCCTCAGGTTAAGAAGGGGTCTTCCACAATTGTCTGTTAAACTCATTTCGTTATTCCCGCGCATGCTTAACGATGTGAGGAGCCTCTGGCAAAATAAGCATTTCTACCGAAACTTTCACAGCGTCAGGGGAACCTGGGATACAAAACAGCGCTTTGCCCTTAGCCACCCCTGCTACGGCACGCGACAAAACTGCGGCGGAACCAACATGGTCATAACTTACACGTCTGAAAAACTCGCCGAACCCCGGCAGGGTTTTCTCAAAGAACGGTGAAACTGTTTCAATCGTGACATCTGTATGTGTAATTCCTGTCCCGCCCGAAAAAATAGCAATATCCAAATCGGGCATGTTCAGAGCATATTGAACGGCATCAGAAATCATCGCTTTATCGTCGGCGACTATTTTTTTGAACAAGACATTTTGCCCGGCGTTTCTAAGTATCTCAACCAGCGCTTTAGAGCTTTCACTCATGCCAACTACACCTGCTTGAACTTGCGCACCACATGAATATTCTCAATCGTTGTAGAAGGATATTGTCCAGCTGCGTCTTTTTCATATTGTTTCGTCATGTCCCAAACAGTTAACAAACCCATTGAAACCGCTGCAAGTGCTTCCATTTCCACGCCAGTTTGCGCTTTGGCTTTCACTGTTGCTGAAACCTCAACCGTGCCTTCATCTAATATTTTAACATCAACTTGCACGTTAGCCAAAGGCAACGGGTGGCAAAGAGGAATCAGACTGCTTGTCCTCTTAGCTGCAAGTACCCCAGCAATCTTTGCCGTATAAAGCGGGTCACCCTTAGCGATTTTTCCCGCTTTGATTAAATTAATTGTTTCAACCTTCAACTTTATAGTGCCAGCTGCAGTTGCTTCCCGAAAAATTTCGTCTTTGCCCGAAACGTCAACCATCGCCATAGTTTATTCACCTTATTTACCTTGCTCCCACGCCTCTATTAGGTTTTGCACAGCCTTAGCTTTCGCTGAGCCCTCATTAAACCTGTACATTCTAACTCGACCATAAACGTGTTCACGCAAAATTCCCTCAGCCTCTAAAACCTTCAAGTGATCTGCAATCGACCCGAAATTGGCGTGGAGTCGACGAGCAATATCCGAAACATTAAGCGAACCTAACGCAAAAATGAGTTTTAAAATTTTCATCCGAAGCTTCGATGAAAAAACCTCCTCCAACTCCATAACTGCCTCACGCCCTTCCTTTTTCTACTTCTAAGGACGCACTTAATTCTTTCTCCAACTCAAACGCTGGAGTAGAAGGCAAAGAAACCTGCGTTGATCTGCCACGTACAGTAGAGGCTGTCACCTCAGTCTTCAAAATCCCCAGCGAAGAAAGAAACTGGGCATACTTCCACACTTGAGTGTGACTGTTCGGCTCTTCACCGAACTCTTCGCAAACAACAGCATAAGCTTGCTCAACTTCAGATAATGAAGCATAAGCCTGCTCATTATCCTTAAAGTAACGCGCTACCGCCAGCAGAAACAGTTTTTCATGTAAACCAAGCCCCGCCAACTCACTTCGCCGCAAACCTGGAATAACATTGGATACAGCAGTCCGAACGCACTCAGCTTCAACTAAACCCGCATCTGCCGCATCAGCATATTTTCCAGCCCGCCATAACAACTCAATCCCAAAGCGAGCGTTCCCAGTTTCGGCAAAAGCTAATTCCGAAATCAGGTTAACGACATCTTCCTGAACAGCTCCCAACTCAAAAGCCATAGAAACACGATCATTCAAAATATCCATAAGCTGAGTTCTACCATAACGTTCCAAACTGATAATGCTCCGTTGCAAAGTACTTCTTGTACTCGCATCTAACTGATCTAATGCTTTTAAATCACGCAAAATAAAAATAAATGACAACCTCTGCGGCTTGCCTAAACGCATTTCCTGCAAACGTGTCAATTTGTAAACAGAATCTGAACCTTCCTTTTCTATGAGGCTATCAAACTCATCTAAGGTTAGTATCATGAATGCGTTTTCTTCATCTAAAACTTCCATAAGCGCTTTGAGCACTTCTTCTTCAGAAAAGCCTCGTGCAGGATATCTTGGACGGAAAACAGTGACCACATGATGTAAGATTGAGGGCAGGTTTCCGCGGTATTCTCGGCAGTTAACATGTACGTAGTGGAATTTTATCGATCGTTTGTTGGCTTCTGAAGTGATGCTTTCACCGAAATGTTGTGAAAGAACTGTTTTTCCAGTGCCCACATCGCCAGTTATGATGATTCGCTGAGCCATACGCTCTGGACAACGGAGGATGAAACTGAAGAATTCCATCAGCAAGCGGTGTTCTTTTTCTCTATGAGGCAGCTTTTGCGGAATGTAGTTTATGTCAAGCTTAGACTCGTCTTTGAACACGCTTCGATGGGCAACCAAACAAGTTTTCTCCGCGGATTAATTTTTTTCTTTCTGAAATACTATTATGTTTTGAAACATAAAGGTATCCAAGTCAAGCGAAATAGAAAACAAAAAAGAAAAAAGGAAAACGGCATTATGGGAGAAATCGAACGAAACATATTCTGGATACAAAAGCCTAATTAATGCATTCCGTAATTCTTATTTTCCGACACCACATGATACCCAAATACTTCTTTCTAACAAAAGGAGTTGGCAAACATAAAGAGCAACTCCAATCTTTTGAATTAGCCCTTAGAGCTGCAGGCATACAACACTGCAACTTAGTTAGCGTTTCAAGCATTGTTCCGCCTGGATGCGAACAGCTTCCGTGTGACAAAGGTCTAAAAATGGTGCAGCCGGGCGAAATCACTTTTGTTGTCATCGCTAGAAACTCAACCAATGAACCGCATAGGCTAGTTGCATCATCCATCGGCATAGCTATTCCTTCGGGCAAAAACCAGTATGGCTACCTCTCAGAGCACCACTCTCATGGTCAAACTGACGAGTCAGCAGGCGATTACGCAGAAGACCTAGCAGCAACAATGCTCGCAACAACCATGGGCATCCAATTTGACCCCGAAACCGCGTGGGACGAGCGCAAACAACTCTTCAAAACCAGCGGACTAATCATCAAAACAGCCAACATAACCCAATCGGCGACAGGAGACAAGAATGGCTTATGGACAACAACTGTGGCAGCAGCCGTTTTTGTACCAGAAAACAATAAACCAAAAGAATAATTTCTTTTACCGCCTCCTTCCTATTTTGATTTAAAACATTTTAAGCCTACGATTCTTAAATTAAGGATATCTTTTCGTCTAAACACCAAGAGTTGTTTAGTTTCTTCTGCGTTTTTCCAACACTTTACCTTAGCCCACTTACAAAGGCCCAACCGATTATATGCCGCAAAGAATTCTTGAAATTCTATCAAAAGCGAAGTTGTCAAGACCTGAGGCGATTAAAATAGAAGCTTCTTATCCTTCCTTTAAGAATAAGACTACCAAGGGAATGAAAAAAATCAGCGAAACCATAGAGTTCCCAAAAACGTTTACTGTGTTCGGCAACCTTGCTGTCGTGCTCTGGATTGTAATAGGAAGTATGGGTTTCTGGCTCGTCAATCAGGTAGCTGGTTGGTTATTCCTCGTATTTGCGCTAATCGGCGTCTACGGTGTACTAAAGTTCTTAGGCTGCCTTAGACCTTGTTACCAATGCAAAAAATGCACTTTTGGCTTGGGACGAATATCTGCATTATACTTCGGAAAGCGGACCTTCAAAGACCCCAAAGAAAGCTACGGCATGACCTCAGCCGTCTTCTTCTACACTCTGCTCGGCCCATTTCCAGCAGCATTTCTACTCATTTCCACAGTCCAAGCGTTTGAAGCCCTCAAAACTGTGGTTTTGCTCTTTCTCTTGACGATTTCATTCTACAGCGGATTGACTTGGCGCACAACCCGCAAAATGCAAAACTCCTAAAGGCCACGTTAATACCATCATGTGAAATCAAACCAACCTAAGCCAAAAATACGTGTTCACTAAACTCTAAGCAGCATTTTCAATTAGCCCACTAATCAGGCCGATTGCAGCCCAAACGGCAACTATTAATTTTTGAGTATCCAAACCTGACACTACCACAAACCTATTGACATTCTCCACATAGTTAACGGATGCTTCAATAGTGTATGCAAAAACGTTGGAGTTAATATTCCTCTGAAATTACGCTCTCTTACCTGGACTTCAACCCAAACTAAATCTACCTTATCCTTCAAAAATGCGGCAAAGTCAGCGACAGAAATGGCCTTATCTAAAATGTAGTTTCCTTCAATACTGCTAGAAACAGATATTTTGTTGTATTCAACATTATCCTGAGTGAAAATATTATGCATTAACGCATAATTGTAGAGGACGGAGCCAGGATAAGGAGCTAAAACCCCAAAATTAGCATAGGTCAAGCCTTTCTTTCTGTGCTTAACAATCCAATCCCAAGTCTGCTCCATTTCAACGATTGACTCATTTAAGCTGCCAAAAATGAAAGTTCCAAAAACAGGTAATTTGGCATCGTAACATAGTTTTACGGCGTTTTCTACATCGCCAACCGAAACAGTGCCGCATTTTAAAAACGCCAAACTTTTAGGCGCAGCGCTTTCAATGCCGAAAAATACACAAACGCACCCCGCAGCCTTAAGCAGTTTAGGAATCCCAGAGTGTATGCTTGTGACTCTGGAACAGCAAGCCCAAGAAATTGCCTGATGCAATCCTAACTGTTTAAAACCTGAAATAAACGCTTCAAAGCGAATTCTGTTTTCAAGAAACTCGTCATCGTTAAACCAGATGCTTTTGATTCTATATTTCTCTTGAAGCATCAAAATTTCCTTTAGCAAGTAAGTAGCGCTGTGATAACGAACTTTAGTTCTTCGTTTACTGTTCCAACAAAATGGGCATTTATGTCTGCAACCACGCGAAGTAACAAGGGTGACTAAAGGAAATTTGTCCAAGTTGGGAGCAGAACAGACCTTTCTATACATATACTGATTCATATCCAACAAATCAAATGCTGGAAAAGGAAGAGAATCTAAATTCTCAATCTCAGAACCAAACATAATTTTTGCAACTGGCTTACCTGAAGCTACGCAGTTAATTATGTTTGACAAAGCAATTTCACCGTCACCAACGACAACGCAGTCTGCATATTTTGAAGCTTCCTCGGGTAAAGCAGAGGCATGAACACCACCAATCACTGTAAAGACACTCGAAAACTCTGTTTTCATTTTTTTCAGTAAATGATACGTTTCTTTAATCTGTGGAGTGGTTGCCGTTGCACCAACGATATCAGGAACGAAATCCGATAGTTTTGCGTAAGCATTTTCATCTACTGTTGCATCAAAAATTCTAACTTCTAAATCAGGTTGTGCACTACGTACATACGCAGCCAAAACCGCTAAATTCAACGGAGGAGTTACAGCTTTGTCATCAATCATTGGAGAGACTAAAGCCAACTTCATATTTTCACCCTTAGCAATCATACGTACCCATTATTGATGCATATGTTGTGACCACAAAAAACATAGTCTTCAATTACGATTTTTCCCGATGAGAGATTAAATAACGTATTTTCAACAACTGCATTTGGAGCAATGTTTAGTTTCGACTTATCTCCAAAAACCATGTTGATTAAGAAGAAAGTCGGGCAAGTATCTTTCAAGAATGAAATTAATTGGTATTCCAAATATCTTGCCGAGAATTCTCTTAGTCTCAACCCTTTCATAATCAATTCGAGACTTTTCAACTGCCATATCTAGTCTGAAATCTACCTCGAATTGTGGAACATTCTCCACGGTAGATCGTTCAGGGTTAATCCCCATCAAATCTCGTCCTGATTAAGACTAATTCGCTTCTAGAAGGTTATGACCTATTGTGAGTAGGCTAAGAGACACACAAAAAAATGATAGATCAAAAGTATAAGTGTTTAAAGTTACCCACGCGCCAGTTTTTACTGGTCTACAAATTAGCAGGCTGCTATCTCTTTAGGACCAGCACCCTTCTTTGGGCTCAAATCATTGTTCTGTCCGGTTGAAGAAAGTTTCCAGCTTCGCGTTTTCAGTCTTCTTGAGAACCTCAGCGCAGGTTTTCGGGTCTAGAGCCTTATACTCCAACCCAAGCGTGACCAGCATTCTCTGCACGTCCTTGCCAAGGCTAGGGGCAACCAGCACCGCGCGAACCTCACGATTAACCTTGGCTTTGATGGGTTCAACATACTTTGCCAATTGCAAGGCCGCCTCTTTCGAAGCGGTTCTACGTTTAACTTCAACTATAACGAGTTTGCCATTTTTGTCTTCGCCGTAAATGTCCACGAAACCAGGCTCAACTTTTTTCTCCCAGCTAATCGGCTTGAAGCCCTCTTCGAGAAGTTCAGGCTTAAGAAGGATCGCACGATGCATGTCGTCTTCGGATGCATGCAAAAGAAAATCTCCTGAATCTAACAGGCTAAGCGAGGAAACCAAGTAGACTTTGCTAAAGGTCACGCGGACGCTTTCATGTGGATTCTGCCGAACCCCATGGACCTCAAGCTCGTCATCATTGACTTGGACATGGAAAACGCTGCCCGCCGGTTGCCAGTTGACCGGTTCGTAGCCAACAGGACGGTGAACAAGAAGCGAACCGTCAGCTTTGATGATTAAGATTCGTTCACCACTTTCAAGAGTTGAACTTGCTCTACCGACGTAATACACTTGGCAAGTGCCTGCGATGATGAGGGTTCTTCTCTGAATAAACGCTTTTTCGATTAGCTTGGCGGCTTCTGTTAGCGTTGGTTGTGTTAGAACTGATAGTTTGTTTGATTCCTGCAATTTTGTTTTCAGCCAAGTATTTTAGTCAGTTCATGGGTACATAAGATTTCTTGAAGGAACCCGGCAGTGGCAGGTTGGAAAGAAAAACGCAGGATTATGCAGCGTTATGATTTGACAGCTGAAATGTATGAGGAGCGGTATGCTGCGGAGCAAAAAGCAAAGTATAGGGCTGCATTGGAAAACGTCAATGTAGCCAATAACGCGGTTTTGGATGTTGGTTGCGGAACAGGCTTGTTTTTTAGCTCTATATCCCCTCAAGCGAATATAGTTGTTGGTGTCGACATTTCACATAAACTATTGCTTAAGGCCAAAGTGCAAACTGCCACTTTTTCGAACGTTTTTATTTTGAAGGCTGATGCTGACCACCTGCCTTTTCGAGACACTTTTTTTGATGATGTTTTCGCTTTTACAGTGCTTCAGAACATGCCTAAGCCTTCTAAAACATTAATCGAGTTAAAGCGGGTTGCAAAGCTTGGGGGCAGGGTTGCGGTGACTGGATTGAAGAAGGCTTTTTCACTAAATGAATTCATGGATGATATTGACAGTACTGGTTTTAAGATGATTTCTTTTATCGATAATGAAGACTTGAAGTGCTACGTTGCTGTGCTAGCTGCTTAGCATTTATGTCTGCTACTTGAGCGCGGTCTTTTAATCATCAAAAAAAACGGTAGATTAAGTGTGCAAGCTCCAATAAACCGCGAAGCTTGTTTGCTTTTAAGATGATGTAGCAGATATAATTCAATCGTGCTAGTTCACAGGAACAAGCGGCATAAAATACGTCAAATTTTTTTGATTAGACAGATTTTCAATTAATAGACGTTTTTTTCCATCATTTTGGCTTCCTAAACATTTTAACGCTTCTATCTCGCAGAAGTAAGTCCAAATCTCTTCAGCTAAGAAGGTAGCGGTTGGTGATGTTTGGGTCTAGGCGGATTAAATCGGATGCCAAATCAGTGTTCTTTTAGGGGAACGGTACTGTTCTTTGGGGAGAGCTATAAGATCGTTTGCCAATTTGTAGGCTTCACGGAGAAATAAGCTGGATGAGATACAAGTATTTGACTGCCAGTGTCATTGCCGTTGCTTTGATTATTTCTTCTCTTTTTATTGCCTACAGCTTTTCAACGAAGGTATCGGCGGCTCCAAAAGTCTACGTAGGAGTCGATATTGCATACTCTAATGTCACCGCTGTTGAATACCGAATTGATCAAGTAAGCAGTTATGCGAACCTAATCGTAATAGGAAGCACCGACCTAACTGGAAATCTAACGTGTCTCAAACAAGTTTGCCAGTATGCCTACGACCGAAACATATACTTTATGATTTATACAACCAGCAATTACGTAACTAAAGTTACTGGCTTGGAAATCGCGTATGATGCTAAAGCTGCCTGGGGCAACCGCTTTCTCGGATTATATGCTGGGGATGAAACTGGCGGTAAACAACTTGATAGAGTTAAAGCCTATGGTGACTCAAATAATCCGCTTTTTGCTCCGCAGCCAAACAACTACTCCGAAGCGGAAAACCAATTCGTAAGTTTGACAAATTCAAGTTTGAACACTGTTAGTCAAGGTGCGAATCTGCCCTTATTTACTTCGGATTATGCCTTATACTGGTTTGATTATAAGGCTGGCTATGATGCAGTGTTTACGGAGTTTGGCTGGAATAACAGCAGACAAATGGATATCGTGCTTTGCAGAGGCGCAGCCACAGTTCAAGGCAAAAATTGGGGTGTCATAATTACGTGGACATATGACAAGCCGCCTTACCTTGAATCGGGCACCCAGCTTCTTAGTGATATGAAACTAGCTTATGATAACGGAGCGAAATACATCATACTGTTTGACAGCGATGGGCAAGGCGGAGGAATTTTAGGCACCGACCAACTGAACGCCATACAGCAGTTCTGGCAATATGCAAAAGCTAATCCATCAGCAAATAACATGCCGAGCGATAGGGTTGCGTATGTTCTTCCTAATAATTACGGGTATGGCTTTCATGGACCAGACGACAGCATTTGGGGTGTTTGGCAGGCAGACAACTTCACTGATCAACTCTACGCAAACGTCAACAATGCAATGCAACAATACGGCAACAAACTAGATGCAATATACGATGATCCATCATTCCCAAACTATACTAACTTGTACTCGAAGCTAATTTTCTGGAATGGAACAATTGAAGCGTGACAATGGTAAAACGCAATTAGTCATTAGCCCATTCTTAAACTATAAATAGCCATATTGAAAGAAGGATTTTTGCGACAGATTTCTACATTTTGGGGAAAACTGTTTTAATAAGACGCTTTTCAATAGATTCGAACGCTCTAAAGCAGAGGCAAAGAAACTTTAATGCTAATCCAAGAAGTTATACTTGAAAACTTTATGAGCTACGAGTATGCCAGGGTACCGTTTAAACCTGGTGTAAACGTTATCGGTGGACCCAACGGAGCAGGAAAATCCTCACTACTACTGGCAATATCCGTTGGTTTGGGACAATCATATACTGAACGCTCAAGAAAGCTAAGTGACTTAATCAGGTGGGGAAACGACCAAGCTCGAGTAACGCTCATTTTAGATAACGGCAAACAAGGAAACAAACGTCCAGTATCAAAATACGCGAAAGATCAACTGTTCCTAACTCGCGTTTTGCGCCGAGACGGCAAATACGGGTTTGAACTTGAAAACCGGGCCGTCGGCAAACAAGATGTTGAAAGGTTACTTAGCAGGTTCGGCGTTGACCCCGACAACATGCTCATCATCATGCATCAGAACATGGTTGAACAATTCACCGTTCTGAGTAACACAGAAAAACTACGCATGGTTGAAGAAGCAGTCGGCTTAGAACCTTTCCGCGAAAACGTTCTGCAAGCAAAAACAAAACTTATGCGAATTCTTACACAAGAAGAATCCGTAAGCAAACTTTTGGAGTCGGCGCAACAAACACTCAATTATTGGCGTGAACAATACGATAAATATCAAGAGAAAAAGCAACTCCAGATCAAACGCAGATTTTTAGACAGAGAATTAACTTGGGCAGAAGTCGAAAGACGAGAAAGCGTAGTCAAAAACCTACGAACAAACCTAAACAAAAACCAAGAAGCACTAAGCAAAATCGAAAACGAAAAACAAACAATAACCAACCAGCTAAACAGTCAGCAGAACCAGCAGGAAACGCTAAAAAAAGAAGCAAAAACAGCTTTCGATGAACGATTAATCCTTGAACACCAAATTGCCCAAAACCAATCTACACAATCACTGATCGAACAGTTCCTTGAAGAAACACAAGCACTACAGCAAGCAATCCAGAACAACAAAAGCCAACTTAAGCTACTCAGAAGCGAAAACCTCAAAGAAATGCTGAAGCACGCACAGCAGCAAATCTCAAAGGCTAGCGAGCAAATTAAAGAAAATCAAGCAAAAATGCTCAATTTAGAAGAGTCAGAGAGTAAGGTTACAGGCGAAGTGTTAGAAAAACGAGTAAAGCTTGCCCTGCTTGAGTTTAAGTGGGCAAACGCAATTGTCGACCTGAAAGATATTGAAAAGGCATTAAAAGAAGCCGAAGAAAACCTAAAAGCAACCATTCTTAAGGCTGAGCAGTCAGGTGAACGAATAGCAGTCCTAAAAATCGCGTCTGAAATCCAAGATGAAATCAATTTAACAAACGGACACATAGCAGCACTTGCTGACGTGTCAGAGGACATAGAACGCCAATATGAATCCTACTCGAAACTTTACTTGGAACTAAAAGAAAAAGCGCAACTTGTGGCCGAAAACCGCGAGAAAACCCTCGAAGAAGTCAAAACCAGAATGCAATCATGGCGAACAGTCATGCAGAACCTCCTCGACCGCGTAAACTTGGAATACCAAAGAATCATGAGCCAAGCTTTGGCAACAGGAGAAGTGCAACTTTCACATGAACAAGATATTGAAACAGCAGGGCTAGAAATCCTCGTTGGCTTCAAAGGAGGAAAACCCGTGGCACTAGACGCTTACACACAAAGCGGCGGCGAGCGAACCACTGCAACCATGAGTTTTCTCTTAGCCCTACAACAGCATGTACGTTCACCATTCCGCGCAGTAGATGAATATGACATCCATATGGACCCCAAAAACCGCGAAATGATCGCGAAAATCCTTCTTTCAACGATTAAAGACGCAAACGCTCAATACGTGGTAATCACTCCAAGCCAAATAACCTTTGCTCAGCAAGACGCTAACGTTATTACAGTTCAGAACCTTGAAGGAAAATCAGTCGTTCGCGAGGTAGCGGCATAATGCAGTCAATAAAACGACATAAAACTCTAGGCAAAGAAAAGCTAGAACGCATAATTGAAATGTGCATCGCCATCGAAAACCACGCGGTAGACCCCTTCACGCTAAATATTGACGAAATAATCAAAGTAGTCAAAGAGTATTTTCCACATTGGGAAAATCCCGACGAATTAAATCTAGACGCTGAAGCACTTCACCACTTAGCTTCAGTGATTAAGTTGCAGAGTGAATGGGTCAAGCAAAGATCTACTTCGCTTTATACTGATCCGTTTTTGTTGGAGGAGAAGATCTTACAAACTGGCAAGCAAGAGATGGTTAACGTTTTTCTTAAAACTTGGAATCCACTAGTCGAGTTCGAACAAATCAGTCTCAACAGTTTAGCACAGGGATTGCTGTACTGGGAAGCGTTGGCTCCGATCAGTGAAAGATGGAAAGACTTTGGGGCTTCTGAGGTTTCGATAGGTTTTGCAAGCAGAGACGAATTGATTAAGCAACGAGTGTTAGGTGACAGGGAATTTTCTGAGGAATTGAACTGTTACTGGCAAGAACTCAAAGAGTGCGTTACTAAGAAAGGACAGGACGCCAAAATCCATTATTGGGATTTTATTGGTGCCGACACTTACGAAGAAACAGTTCAAAGGGCTTTTTTAACCAGTTTTCTTGTTACTTACGGTTATGCAACACTGGAGATTGACAGGTTAGAAGAGGAAGTTTTCATAAAAGCCTTCGACAAACCCAGAACAAACATTTTGACGCAACAGTCAACATCAGTTGCTATCGCCATCTCATGTGAAGATTGGCAGAAATGGAAAAGAGGCGAATTGGATTGAGCAAAAGAAAAGGCGTTTACGGCAGCAAAATCAAGAAGGCAACGCAGATGCTCTTTTATAAACGACATCAGAAACCAGGCGTTAAGGGTTGGGAACTACGGAAAGCGTTAGGATCAGATTATCCCAAAGTGCTCAATTTACTTGACGATTACCTAAAACCGTTGGATTTACAGGTGAAAACGGTTTTTGAAGAAGAGAAAACTCCTGAGAAACCAACCTTAGAGGAGCTTGACAAAGCAAGATTCTACGTTGCCCTGCATGGAGACTTAGCAACCAAGGACAAGTTGATGGGTTGGCGAATTGACGATTTGGCAGGCTTAGCCATCACAATCTCTTACATAATCAGCAAGAAAGGGCAAACAGCACGAAAAGACCTTGAAAAACTACTTAGCGAGAAAATGCCAAACTGGAAAATTGGCTTAAACATCGATAGGTACATTCGCTACGGCTACATTACGCAAGACGATAATGGGCAGTTGTTTTTGGATTGGCGAACAAGGGCAGAAGTGGACCAAAAAGCACTAATCAACATGCTACTCTTAACCGACGCACAAAAAGCAGAAGCTGCTTCCCTTGTGGAAGAAGACAAAGAACAAGAAGATGAAGAGTAAGCTAAACACGGGTTACTAAACTCTCGGGATCTAAACTTTTCTTTTTTTGGCTCTTAATGCTTCAATACTACTTGGCTACCATGCTGTCTTGTAATTTTGAAACCTAAATTAGACAAGATGTTCAAGACTTTCTTTGTGGGTAGAGGACTGAGACTCACTTAGCAGAGATCCGACAAACTGAAGACCAATAAATTCGGCGCCCTCGTTTGGTTTGTATCCTTCAGTTTCTAGATACGCCTCAATAGCTTCCTTGACTCGAACCATTAGTTCGTCAAGAGTTTTTGCTTTCGTATGGCATCCAGGAAGTTCAGGAACAGAGGCAGCATAATAATCTGAATTATCTTTTTCGACAATAATTGCGAACTTCAACTTTACGGTCCCTATTAAGATCAATAGATCGACGATAAAAGTTTGAAACGGATTACTGGCTAAAGCTTTCTATCATCAAAGCTGGTGGTTCAAATATGATAATCTAATGATTATCAATTCTAGCGACACGTTCCATCGCCTAGTTAGCCAGTTATGGACTGCTCAGGTGATGCTTACGTTCTGAATGTCGAAATACCGTTTTGCCAAAAAGCGCAGACGTTCGGCGTTTTTGCCGTTTTTACCTATTGCGACGCCCTTATCTTTGGGGTTAACGGTTATGACTGCCATTTTTTTGCCATCAGTTCGCTCGGTTACCCGTACTTCTCTGACTGCTGCTGGTTTTAGGGCGTTTTTTATGAATTGAACGGGGTCTTCGCTGTATTCGATGATTTCGTGTTTCTTGCCCGTCATTCGCTCCAGAGTATGGATGTTTCTGCCGCCTTTTCCTATGGCAACGCCCACTTGGCCTTGGTTGACGATAAATATTGCTCGTTCCTGTTCTTCGTCGATTATGCAGTCTTTCACGCTGGCGCCGCTTATGCTTTCAAACAATGCTATGTAGCGCATTTCGTCGCAGGTGATTTTTATGCCGGTTGTCAGTTTTTTTCCTCCATTTTTATTCTTTAATTTCTTCTGTTAGTTTGAGAATTTCTGAGTCCCCAGTTTCTCTTATGCTTAATGCTGATATAATAAAGAGTTTTTTGCAGACTTCAGCTAAATCCATTGAGCCACCTTTGTACGTCATCACAGGGACTTTAGAGATTTCTCCATAGTATTCTATCTGTTCTTTTATGTCTTTTGGACAATTAGAGGCTAAAACTATCATTTTAGCCTTGCCAGTTTTAGCGTTTTGCAATGCAACATTGGATCCGAAGGATACTTTGCCAGTCTTTACTGCTGTCGCTAACGCTTTGTCTATATCTATCATGTTTCTGTTTTTCCTCCTTGTTTCACTTGTTTATCAAAGGTTGACATGTACAATTCAACCAATCCTGTGCCGATTGGTATTGACTGGCCGACGATAACGTTTTCTGTTACGCCTGCCAACGGGTCACTTTCGCCTTTCACAGCCGCTTCAACAATGTTGGGCACTGTAATTTCGAATGCCGCCCTGGCTAAAACGCTTGCTTTCTTGCCGCTAATGCCGTGCCTGCCAATCTGCTGAACATCACCAGTTGTAGTCATCATGTCTGCCACCAGCATAACATGGCGTACATCAACATCTAGACCTTGGTCTTCCAAGACGCCTTTTGCCTCGTTAACTAAGGCGTTTCTTGAAGCTTCCACACCGAGAGTTTTAGCTATTTCGTGGATGTTGTTGGTGCTTGTTCGTGAAGTGTCCACACCGCGAACCTCTAAAACTTTAGACAGGTTTGAGCCATCAGTACGTATTACCCATTCTCCGCTTTCCTCAGTAACTAGCACACGTTTAATGTCTGGTACACCTTTAACTTGAAAGCTTGGAATCTTGGTCAACATCCTCTTTAGCTGTTCGGCTTTTTTCGGCTTAATCTCAACTGTATAATCGGTGATTGTGACTGCTGCGTTTTGCAATTCCAACCGCTCTTTGAGCTCATCCATCGTTATGGCTCTGTCGTCCATCATTGACTTGCTTAATTCAATAACGATTTCTTCGCGCACAGGGTCTTCGTAGATAGCTGAAGCCAAGTTCTCCACAGAAGTGTAAATTATGTTCCGAGCGATTTCCACCGCACTCTCTTTGCTCTTTGCGTGTTCGCCCATTAGGTAGATGGTCATGATTGGCGTTGAAGGAATCCTGCGTGCATCAACAATTTCGATGAGTCTGGGCAAGCCTAATGTAACGTTTTGTTCTTTGACACCAGCATAGTGGAAGGTTCTGAGAGTCATTTGAGTGCCTGGTTCACCTATTGATTGAGCAGCAACTATTCCTACTGCTTCACCTGGCTCCATTAAAGCTCGCTTATATTGCTCAGCGGTTGAGGTTGTGGCTTTTTCAACACTTTTCTTGGTAAGTTTGTTCTTTGCGAAGTTTTGTTTTAGCTGAGTCATCAATATCGGCGTAAGCTGATTATCAACGCGTTTCAACTGCTTCTTGATTTCTTCTTGAGATGCCGCCTCACCTTTTTCTTCGCCGATTTTTATTTGATCAATGAGTCGACTTACGTTTACTGCTTTGCCGTGGTCACTTTTAGCTGGGTCAACACCGTCTTCACCATACATAAACTGAATGATGTCGCCTGCTGAATCACGTACCGTGCTGTCGTATTCCAAACGAATATGCTCCAGAGCGTTGATTAGCCTTCGTTGCATGTAACCACTCTGTTGAGTGCGGACGGCAGTGTCAACTAGACCTTCTCTGCCACCCATAGCGTGGAAGAAGAATTCAATCGCGTCCAAACCACTTTGGTAAGAGTTATAGACGAAGCCTCTTGCTCTCGGACTTGGGTCGCCATCAACAAAGTGCGGCAATGCCCTTCCTGCATAGCCTCGCAAGATACGTTTGCCTCGCACTGATTGTTGTCCAACGCAAGCAGCCATTTGACCGATGTTTAAGCTTGAACCTCTTGCGCCTGTACGAGTCATTACAATGCCCGCATTTTCTAGCGTGAAGTCATCGTCTGCTATTTTGCCGGCTTCATCTCTGGCTGTGGCAAGTTCATGCATAACATAGATTTCGAAGGATTCCTCTAAGGTTTGGCCTGGCAAACGCGGTAGGGTTCCATTGCGGAAGTTTTCGATGTGTTCGTCAATTTTCTTTTGAATGCGCTCCATGGTCTTTTTAATTCTGTTTTCCGCTCTCGGCGAGAGAACCAGTTGCTCATACGTGTAGCTGAAGCCTCGCATTGAAATGAAAAGCTTTAGCAAGTGAGTTATATTGTTGAGGAATTCTCGTCCTGCTTGTGTGCCGTAATCTTTGATTATTCTGTGAAGGAGACTTTCGGATTGCTCAGAACCGATGGAACGCCTATCTATAATGCCTGAAATTAATTGGCCATTTTTAACCACTACGTAAGCGTCGTACTTGCACGCTTCCTCCTCACATTTAGTGCAGCCTTGGCAAATGTTGGCTTTCAAAACGTAATTCAATGTCTTCGGCAGGAACAAGCTGAATATTTGCTTGCCTGACCACATGGGTTGAGGCTCTTTAATTTCTGGTTCTGGCATTTCCCCAACATATCCAGTTGTTGTAAGTAGCCTGTTAACTTGACCCCTATTCAAGTAACTTCCTCTTCGAGTAAGGTAGTAGGCACTTGTAATGAAGTCCCTTATAGCGCCGATTATGGGTCCGCCAAATCTTGGTGAGAGAATTTGGTCTTGAACCTGCATCAGCAGGAGTGCTTCTGTTCGTGCTTCTTCGCTTTGTGGAACGTGAAGGTTCATTTCGTCGCCGTCAAAGTCAGCGTTGTAAGGTGGGCAAACGCACAGATGCAGACGGAAAGTCTTGTATGGTAAAACCCGCACGTAGTGAGCCATGATGGACATACGGTGAAGTGAAGGCTGGCGATTAAAGATTGCAATGTCACCGTTCTTCAGGTGCCGTTCAACTATGAACCCTAACTCTACTGCTTCAGCGATTTTGGTTCGGTCAACAACGAATTCTAGCCTGATTCGCTTGCCATCTGGCCTAATAATGTATAATGCGCCAGGATAGTTTTCTGGACCGTTAATTACGAATTTCTTCATTTCCTCAATGTTCCATGCGGTAACTTTTTCAGGGACGGATAAGCGCATGGCAATATCCTGTGGGACACCGACCTCGTTAATGTCAAGGTTTGGGTCTGGCGAAATTACTGTGCGTGCTGAAAAGTCAACTCGTTTGCCTGAAAGGTTGCTTCTGAAGCGACCTTCCTTTCCCTTGAGTCTTTGGGAGAGAGTCTTTAATGCTCTGCCACTGCGGTGTCTTGCCGGCGGAATACCTGAGGCTTCATTGTTAAAGTAAGTGGTAACATGGTACTGTAAAAGCTCAGAAAGGTCTTGAATGATGAGTGTAGGTGCACCTGCCTCCATGTTTTCCTTCAAACGCTGATTGATACGGATAATATCTACCAGTTTGTGGGTTAAATCGTCTTCTGAACGTATACCAGATTCTAAAGTGATGGAAGGACGAACATAAACTGGCGGTACAGGCAAAACCTGCAAAACCATCCATTCTGGACGCGCAACTTTAGGGTTGAAACCCAAAATTTCAAGGTCTTCGTCTGAGATGCGCTCAAGCCTTTCACGAATCATGCTGGGTGTCAACGGCTCGGAGCCTGCTTCAGTTTGCTCAATAAACTTGGTTGGCTTCTCAAAAGTAATCTTGAACTGAGCGGACGCACAATAGGGACACTGTTTTGCCTTTATTTCAGTCATTATTTCCTTATAAACTTCGTCTGGGATGGTGCCTAAAAGCTCGTTTAATCGCGCAATTCTAGCTCGTGCTTTCTTGGAAGCATCTTCTGACAGCAAAATGCGACCGCAATTGCGGCAGGTTGACTTTAAGAGGTCAAAGATAATTTTTGTAAATTCAATGTGCACGATGGGTACGGCTAACTCGATGTGACCAAAGTGTCCTGGGCAGCGAATAGCGGTGTTACCGCAGGTTTTGCAGCGTTGGCGGGGTTCAAGGGTGCCTAGTCTGCCATCCATTAAGCCAGCGGTGATTGGGGCGCCGTCTTCGTCATATGTGTCTGGGGTTTGGATTTCAACGACTGATTGTTTACGGAGGTCTTTGGGTGAAATTAAACCGAATGAAATTTCATCAACTATTTTGTGGATTAATTCTTCCGTTGCCATATTTTATGCCTTCTCCTTAAGTCTTAATTTGGGTGTAATGCACAAACTCTGAAGCTCTTGCAACAGAAGTTTGAAAGCGTACGAGACGATTACGGGTGAAATCTTCGCTTTTTCATCGCATATTCTGCAGACATAGCGTCTTTGTTTCATGTCGAAGTAAGCGATTTGGCCACAGTTCTCACATATGTAGAGCGTGTACTTATCTGACTCTTCTAGCAATCTATCTCTGAGCAGCATGGCAGCGCCGTGACCGATGAGACAGTCTCGCTCCATTTCTCCGAATCTAAGACCACCACCTCTAGCTCTGCCCTCAGTGGGTTGTCTTGTTAACATTTGAACTTGCCCACGAGCCCTGGCGTGTATTTTGTCAGCAACCATGTGGTGAAGTTTTTGGTAATAGACCACTCCGACGAAAATGTCTGCTACGAACTTCTCGCCTGTAGTGCCATTGTAGAAAACTTCGCCTCCGGTATGGCTGAAGCCAAGTTTTACAAGTTCCTTGCGTATCTCAATTGGCCCTTCGTTAGAGAATGGGGTACCGTTTGCTTGTCTGCCTCTTGCTGAAGCAGCTTTTCCAGCGAGGGATTCGATGAATTGTCCAATGGTCATTCTTGAGGGTATAGCATGAGGGTTAATTATTATATCTGGAACGATTCCGCCATCGCTGAAGGGCATGTCCTCTTGCGGCACGATTAAGCCTATGACTCCTTTTTGTCCATGGCGTGAAGCGAATTTGTCCCCAAGTTCCGGAATTCGTTGATCGCGGACTCTTACTTTTACAAGTTGGCTACCTTCGCCTGACATAGTTATGAATATTCCGTCCACGGTGCCTGTTTCTGAAGGACGCATATCAACTGAAGTATCGCGCATCGACGGACCCTTGACTTCAAACTCTTTGTATTCTTCCAGGAATCTGGGTGGACTAATTCTTCCGATTAAAACGTCGCCGCCGACAACTTGAGATTCCAAACTGATTATTCCGTCAGGTTCCAAAAGCCTGTAATATTGCTCGCCACGGTAACCGCGGGTTCCAGGTTCTGGAACAGTGAACTTGTCTTTTAATCCGCCTAAGTATTGGCGGCATTCAGCTTCATAAATTCTGTAGAATGTCGACCTAGCTAAGCCACGCTCTATGGAGGCTTTGTTGAATATTAATGCATCTTCCATGTTGTAGCCTTCGAAGCTGAGTACGGCGACGACGCAGTTTTGTCCTGTGGGGCGCTGCTTGTAACCCATGACTTCCATTAGTTCCGTTTCGACCATTGGTATTTGAGGGTAGTGTAGTATGTGTGAACGTGAGTCAACTCGGTGGTGGAAGTTGGTGCCGTATACTCCTAGAGCTTGTTTAGCCATAGCTGCTTGGTATGAGTTGCGAGGCGACTGGTTGTGTTCTGGATACGGAATTGTTGAGGCGCAAATTCCAAGAATCGTGTAAGTGGCTATTTCCACATGAGTGTTTTGAGGGTTAATGGCGTCAAAAGACAAGGCAATGTACGCGTTTTCTTCTTCTTCAGCGTCCAAATACTCAATTAAACCGTTCTTAACTACGTCTTCCCAAGTCCACTCGCCTAAACCGATCTTTTCAAAATGTTTTTGCTGAAGTTTTGGAGCTCCATTCTCAACAATTATGAGTGGGCGCCTTACTCTGCCTTCGTCACAGTTGGCATGGACCTCTTCGGTTTCGGTTTGCTGTTTTGAGAAGTATGTTATGTTACTTTCGGTTGAGATTTCTCCAGCTCTTCTTTTCTCTCGGAAGGACTTTACCATGTCCAGTGGGTTATTACAGTAGCCAATGATGTTTCCGTCAACGAAAACTTTAGCTCCTGAAATACGTAAGTCGCGGCTGGCTTCTGATGCTGGAACAGTACCCATTTCAAAAAGTAATTGCTTAACTCTATCTGGATTTACACCTACGGCGATGGAAGCTGATAGTGCTAAGTTTTTAACTAAGCCACAGTTAGAGCCTTCTGGAGTCTCGTTAGGACACAATCGCCCCCAATGAGTAGGGTGTAAGTCTCTGGCTTCGAAGTTAGGTTGGCTTCTGCTCAGTGGCGACTGAAGCCTACGTAAGTGGCTAAGAGTTGAGATGTAGTTTGTTCGGTCTAAAAGCTGGGTGATGCCGACTCTGCCTCTTCCCCAGTTGCCAGTTGCTAAGGCATGCTGAAAACGTTCAGTTATTATGCCAGGGCGAACCGCGGCTGAAACGTTTATGATCGGTCCTTTAACGCCTATGCGTTCAAGCTGGTACTTAATGTCTCTTGTTAAGTTTCTGAATGAGACTCGGAAGAGGTCTGCTAGAAGCGGGCCACCAAGACGCAAACGTTTGTTCTTGAAATGATCTTTATCGTCCGGCTGCCTTTTGCCAGTTTTTAATTGTATAACTCTGTAAGCCATTTCGCCGAGGAAAATTGCTTTTTCCTGTCGGTTCTTTTCGCTTCTGCCTAAGTGTGGCAAAAAGTTCTTGTCAAGGGCTGTCTCAGCTTTTTGTAAGCGGTACTCTTCAACTTGTCCATGAGCTACGCGGTTCCCAATAAATAAAATTGCGTCAGCAGGTGTATCAACACCTATGGCTTTTTCAAATGAAGCAGCCAATTGGCCTTGCATTTCGCTGTCAAGTGAAACTGCTTCTGCAATGTCTTTGTCTTTTTCTAAGCTCAGCGCGCGCATTATAACGACAAATGGAATTTCCGTCGGCACGCCGGGCATAGTGACGTATATAGCGTCGTCTGATTTGAGTTTAAGTTCAATTCTTGCCCTGAAACCAACGGTGGTTGAGAAAATTTTTGCTTGATAAACTGGTGAGGTCCCTTTCTCGTCTATGTCTACTATTACACGATTAGGTGCCAAATCTTCCATGGCAACAATGACTCGCTCAGAACCGTTAACAACAAAGTATCCGCCTTGATCATCAGGGTCTTCTCCAGCGGCAATAAGTTCTTCCTTTGAAAGCTGAGATAGGAAACACAGTTTTGATTTAAGCATGACAGGAATGTTTCCAATAAAAACAAGTTCAGTGTCTTGCTCCCTTCCGTCAATGACAGGGGTCATTTCCAAAGCAATGGGCGCCGAGTACGCTAAATTACGCAGTCGGGCTTCCATCGGGTAAATTTCATGTTTTGTACCATCCACTTCAGTCACATACGGTCCGGTTATCCTTGATTGTGGATCGATTACCCAGATTTGGCCAAGTTTCACTTTATAAGGGTTTTCAGGAACTTCAATTGGAATTTCAGCGACTTCGTCAACAACTTCTTGTAAGCCATGATCAATAAACTCATTGTAACTGTCGAGGTGTTGGCGAACTAGACCTTTCTCATTGAAAAAAGTTTTCAATAAATAATGGATATCTTCTTTTTGTATGAGAGTCAATTTATCAGTTCTCCATAAATCTTAATTGTTTGTGATTTGTAAAGCGTGTTTCTTTCAAACTTTTATCTCCTTCGATATGGAACATCCAATTTGAAAAAGGATTCTCCTAACTTTTCTAAGAGCACAAACACATGCTACATAGCTTACTAATAAACTTTGTTATCCATATTCAGCCTAAAATTGAAGGGCTGCTAAATTTAGTTGAGTCAAGGCTTCAAGAAAACTTTGAAAGGTTGCTGTTGCATGAAGCAAAAACTAAAACAAGACAAAAACCAAGTGTAACATGCAAATGGCATAAGCTTTCAGCGTTTGATTATCTTGACATCTGCGGATATGTTGCCCTTACGTGTTTTTTGAGTTATGACAGGGAGCAAGTTCGAATCTATTTCATATCCGATGCTGTTGCGTTCATTTAACATAGCAGTTTTTGTGGTTGTCCCTGAGCCTAAGAAAGGATCAAGTATCAACTCTCCTTTAACACTGAACATTCGAATCAGCCGTTCCGCGATTTCTTCAGGATAAGCAGCAGTTCGCCTCTCAAGTTGGCTTGCGGTCTGACGAGCCCCTTTCACAGTCCAAATTTGACTAAACCATTCATCACGCTGCCCTTTTGAAAAAGCGCTATCATAACGATTTCGGTCATGGGGTTGGAATTTGCGAAGCTTTCCCTTTCTGAAAATCAAAATGAATTCACAGTCAAGCGTAACATAAGCGTTTGGTGGTAGAAAGCCTGAGCCTAGAAAAGCGCCTTTTCCTTTGTATTTTGGTTTGGTTGTGGGTTTCTTCCATAGAATGTATGGTAGTGTGGTGAAGCCGATTTTTCCGCATATCTCCGTTATTCTGGAGTGGTTGGGGAAAAGCTGGAATTTGCTGTTTATTGTGCGTGTTGCGTCTCCGATGTTTATGCATGCTATGCCTCCATCGGCAAGGACGCGGTAGGTTTCAATCCAAACTTTAGCCAAATAATCATGCATTGCATTGTAGATTCCCATGACAGTTTCTTCTTCGCAGTCTACGTCCAGTTTGTGCCACAGCGTAGCTATTTTTGAGTCTACTTGGGAGAAAAGTGCGTCCCACATTTTAATCATCGGATAAGGAGGTGAAGTAACCATTAATTGGACGCTGCCGTCCTCGACCTCGGGCATTTGCTGGCTGTTGCCAACTATTATTTTATGCTCTGTATGCATGCGTATTCCTTTAAGTATCGTTAATGCAGTGTTTTTACTTTTGCGGTAGCGGGAAATGATTAATAAGACAGAATCCAAACAGTTTTGTAGCTCAAAGATTGCTGCGGTAACCAAGCCAGGTCAAAGGTGAAAGAGCGCAATATTGTGCGTTCCACTAAGGACTCAAGATCAATCATTTGGCCTGTAATGGGCCTCTAAGATGGGAAATCCTTTCCCGTAGGGGTTCGCAGGTTCGAATCCTGCCCGCAGCACTTTAAGCTTGTTTTAAACTTATTTTGCTGAATTCGACATAGAATCGCCCTATTATGTTAGTTATTTTTTGAAGTAAGCATAATCTTAAGTTCCCTAATCAACTAAATAATATTAAGAACTCAGATGAACATACAACACCTGAAATCGGCATCTGCGGTCTATCATGTAGACTCTGCCCAATGTACAACGCGCGGACTAGTAGCAAATGTGCCGGATGCAAGTCTCCTGCAAGAATCTCTGTTGGTTGCCCCTTCATAACCCTTGCAGTTAAAAAGCAAGGGATTGAGTTCTGTTGGGAATGTAAAGAAAATAGCACTTGCGAGAGATGGAGGAAACATCGCGAAGCAGGCAAACAATGTGATTCATTCAAATGCTACCAAAAGCTTGAAGACGACATTTCGTTTATTCGCCAAATCGGTATAGAAGAGTTTGAAGAAGAGCAAAAAATCAGGGAACATCTTCTAAAGGAAATGCTGAGAGATTTCAACGATAGGAGGTCAAAGAGTTACTATTGTGTTGCAGCAACAGTTCTGAGAATTGACGAGTTGCAAGACGTTTTGCACAAAGCAAGAGAACAATCAAAAAACCTGCAACTATAGGAAAAGGCTAAAGTCATGCATTCAATATTGGACTTAATTTCCAAAGAAAAAGGTTATTTGTTAAAACTGAGAAAATAAGCTGATTCCAAAGTAAGATTAACTTAGGTTCTTGTGGCTCATTCTAACCAACAGATTAATTGGATGAAGCACAAAGCAAACCATAAAAATCGCCTGAAACAAAGCAATCCAATCTGATCTCAGTGTCAGATGCGAATTGACGGTTTAAACGACGACGTCAAGCTAGCCCGCAGCACTTTTAACCTTATTCTGAGCTTATTTTAAGCAAATAAGCGAAAAAGATGCTTCTAAAATACGCCTACTCCACACTGCGCCCGAAATTCCAACTGAGCAAAAATGTCTTAAGATTATTTTTCGAAAGTTTATTGCTTGATTGAATCCATTTAAAATTCTCTTAAAAAGAGCTTGAAAATACGTTGATTTTTACGCATACTTAAATCTTCCAGTATGAAGCCAGATTATTAAAGTAACCATTTGTGAAGTGATGTGCAATGATGGAACAGGGGGATTTCGAAAATGAAGAAGTCGAATGGAAAGTTGATGAAATTTCTGTGTATGGAACCCTTACGCGTCCAAAAGGTGAAGATCCTCATTCTGTGGTAGTCTTTGTGGCGGGTAGCGGTCCAACTGACCGGGATTGGTGCTCGCCGCTCTTACCCGGAAAAAACGGCAGCGGCAAGTTGTTGGCTGAAGCACTCGCAAGTCAAGGATTTCTAACCTTACGTTACGATAAACGCGCATCTGGACCGCATGTTCAAGAAAACATTCCTAAAATGATAGGCAAAATCAGCATGCAAAGCCACTTAGACGAATTGTCAGGCGCAGTTGAAACCCTAATTGCAGGAAAATATACATACAGCAATGACCTTTTCGTGCTAACCAATAGTGAAGGAGCTATTCACGCTTTAAACTACCAATTGCAGGCATTGGTCAAATTCAAAGGGATGGTACTAACTGGTGCGCCAGGACAATCTATCGGTCAACTAGCACGCCATCAAATCTACAACCAGATTAGGCCTCTGCCAGACGCAGAAACCATAATGAAACATTATGACGACGCCATCGCCATGTTCCTAATTGGTAAACCATTAGTGCCGGACTCTTCTCTTCCCGAAGGCATCAAACAATTGCTACTTTCGTTGGCAATTCCAGCAAACTTACCTTTTGCTCGAGAGTTGTGGACTTATAATCCCTCAAAATATATCGCAAAAGTGAAAGAGCCCATACTGGTCATAATCGGAAAAAAGGACACCCAGGTAGATTGGCAAGCTAACGGCAAAGCTTTAGAAACCGCAACCGCCAAAGAAAGCACAGTTTCTTTTGTCTATCCAGAAAACGCCGATCACGTGCTGAAACACGAAGAAAAGCCACGAGAAGAACTCACTCAAGAGGCTGGTCTCCGCTACAACGCTCAAGACCGTAACCTCGATCAAGAAGCAACAAATGCAATCTTAAACTGGCTTGTTAAACAAGCACAGCAAAAGCCCAAAACTTAAGAAGCGAGACGAGCGAAGTTTTTAAACAGACGTCAGAGCCAGAAAATCAATAAAGACTGAGGTCTATTACGCATTTCTACAGTATCCTGTTAGCGAACGGGATTTTTCTGACCTGATAAGCTGGTCCCAAAATCAGCGGTACTGAAATTACAGCTACCAAGGCAAACTTGAGCAGTGGTTCTATATAGATCGAGGAGCACAACAGCTGCAAGCGTGACAATGATCACTACTACACAGTGTATGTCATCCACATTCTGAAGGTTCACAAGACATCTTTCAATAATGGTATTCTCCGGAAGACAAAGTGTGTCGCTGCAAAGCATAATGGAACGCAAATGACGCAGAGCATGAGCCATTTTGCAATTGGGTACAATGCAACCGGGCTGAGCAACAGAGTTACTGCGACGATGATCATGGGATGAAACATATAGACTGCAAACGAGTTATCTGACATTGTTTTGACCAACTTGCTCTGATGGTTGAATTTTTCCCTGAAGACGGCGATCAGTCCGATGCTCATTGCAACTGCAACAAAGGATTCCCATACCGAAAATCCTGCGCTCTGCCATGTCAGCCCACCCTCAAGGCCAACTGTGCTTCCGGTCGCAGTAGCGACTGCCACCAGCACAAACCAAGCGAGGAAGCCCAAAGCGATGGCGCCAATTACCCATCTTTTGCCGGCTCGATAGCTGATCTTGGTGAACAGGTTGCTCCTGTAAGAGATCACGCCCACGATGAAAAGAACGATGTAGGAGGCGAAATAGCAGAGCTGAAAGTTCAGGATGTCTGTCCCGATCGGGTGACCGATCCTAATCAAGAAGGCAAAGACGGCAATAATCAGGATAAGACCAACCGCCATACCCAATGTCGGCTCAAGCTGTTTCCTCTCAGAGGCGGCTGAGGACCTACGGGATATCATTCGTGCCAACCCGTAAATCAGGGAAAAGGCGAAGAGCGCCACCGCAAACCACATTACCCCAGTGCCTGAGAGAAAGCCAATCAAGTTAAAGCCAGTCGACTTATTGCCGAGTTCCACAATTTCGATGAAGGGCGTTATTGCTATCATGTAGATCAGAGTGGGGATGATCAAGCGCTTGAATCTATTTCCGACGAACCCGCCGAAGCCTTTCCGGTCGTAGCTTCCTGCGACAAAATAGCCGGAGATCAGGAACAAGAGGCCTAAGAAGTATCCCTGTTGAAACGATTGGTAGAATGCGAACCAAACGGTTGATAACGTGTCAAGATGCGCGCCTTCAACGTAGTACCAACTGCCGAACCCGCTGTACGTCACGGCAAGGTGAACCGTGACAACAAACACGATCACTATCAGTCTTAGATTGTCGATGTAAAGCAGTCTTTCCTTTACGTTCCCTATTTCATCAGGGATTGAGTCGGCTACCAAGCGATGACCTTCATTTCCACTTTGTGAGTATCTCTTCTCGTTTGAAAGTAGATTTGCTCGAGAAGAATAGAACTACATCGGCGATCATTATAATGCCAGAGAAGATCAGAAGGTTAGCTATACTGAACGCAAAAAGTCCTTCCGCTCCTGCAAAGAAGACAGCAACGAACGGAATAAACATGAGGCCCGCGATCTGGTTTGCACCTCGAACGTCGCTTACTCGCGATGATGCAATCACTGCTACTTCAATACTAAGAATTGCTGAAAGAGGAGCGAGGAGTAACAGCATAACGCCAGCGTTCCAGTTGGGAAAATAATAGTAGCCTAACCCCCCGTTGTACAATATATAGTCCGTTGTTGCCATGAAGATTGATGCTCCTATCCACGTGGATAGAATAGGCGGTATGAACGATGCGATGCTTTTTCCGAGGAGAATCTCGCCATCAGTCGTCGGGGTCGCAAGCAACGGTTCCAATGTCTTCTCAACTTTTTCACCGACTATGCTGTACGCTGCAATCGTACTGGGAAGAACAGTTGCTAAAATAACGAAGATGTAAATGATTGATTCGGCACCTAGTGCTAGTGTCGTGGGGATTCCAGAGGCTATTTGGTTCTTGATGATGATTGAGAAAACAATTGAGATGAGAAGGGGGAGCCCAACAGTGTAGAAGATGATGCTTCGCTTTCTGCTGATTACCTTCAGCTCTTTGCGTGCTATCTTCCATGGCATCCAGGTGGTCATTGTGCGTTCTTCCTCACTAGCTTCAGGTAAGCATCTTCGAGCGTACTGCTGAGCACGGAGACGGTCTCGATGCGTCCTCCCGCTGCAACGATCGCGCTTACGATGTCAGGATTCTCCTCTTCGGGATTTACGACATCGACTGTCAGCTTGTTGCCTCCCCTAACCATGTTTTTGACCTGTAGTCTCTTCAGCGAATCCAGGATCGCTTCGCTCACCTGCCTGAGCTGGATTACTGTCTTCCTTCAGCGGACCGACCCTTCAAGTTCTTCAGGGGTACCAACAGCCATCAGCCGGGTGTTCAAGATGCCAATCCTATCGCAGATTCTCTGTGCCTCATCGAGGTTGTGCGTATTGATGAAGATGGTCTTCTTTTCTTTCTTCAAATCGAGGATGAATTCCCTCACTGCCTTTGAGGCCTCGGGGTCCAGGTTCGCAGTTGGCTCGTCCATAAAAAGTATCTCGGGGTCGTGTATGAGTGCTCGTGCTATGGCGAGTTTCTGTTTCATCCCTTTCGAGAACGTCCCCGCCAGAGCATTTCTCTTGTCCCAAAGTCCAAGCAACTTTAGGAAGTATTCATTGCTCTCCTTCCGCTGGGAGTCAGTCCGCCTATACAGCGTCCCGTAGTAGTCCAGATTCTCATAGGCGGTGAGGGACTCGTAGAGGCCCACGTTGTCAGGGACGAGCCCGATGATTTTCCTGATCTTCAGAGCATCTTCTTGGCTGCCAATCTCATAATCACCAATCCTAGCTTTGCCGCTTGTCTTGGATATCAGGCAACATAGCATTCTGACTGTGGTGGTCTTTCCTGCCCCGTTAGGCCCGAGGAAGCCGAAGACTTCGCCCTCGTCTACGCGAAGGGTTAGATTGTCAACCGCAGTCAGGTCACCGAACTTCCTTGTAAGGTTCTCAGTCTCGATCATGTCAAGCAGCCATTCAGCTTCAATTCTCTAGTGGTAAATAGAAAATGCGTGTTTTATATAAAGAGGGGCAGTTGTTCAATTTTTGAACCAGTACATACTTTAAAGGTATCTTGGATAATTGAAATCTAAGGTAAGTCGCAAGTTATGGCCAAGCTGGGTGAGAATAACAACGCAAAGTTACTAGAAGAGGAAGAGCAGAAGCCGAAAAATATTGCACTAGCAATCTTTAGGTTTAGGGCCAGAAGAGGGATCGGAGTTTATTATGCCTTGCTTTCGACAGTACCGCTCCTTGTGGCGGTTTTGGACGATTTGTCCGCGCCTTTATTTTTGATACTAACTTCAGTGGGACTCCTGGTTTTGGGGATTTTGTTTTTTGCTCGCTGGGCAGGAATGAAACGCTTCTATCAAATGAGGCTTGCTATTGATCTTTTTGAGCAAAAGCAAAACCCGAAAAAGAGGAGGCACAGACTAAACAGACTCTTGGAGGGTGCTAGAACTGTTCTTGTTACTCTTTTACCTTTAGTTGCTGCTACGATATTTGAAATAACTGGCAATGCTATTCTTGGCTCCGTAGCGCTCATTGCATTTGTTGCCTATGTACTAGCCTACTACATTTTTGTTTATTCAAGGCAATCAGCTGACAGTGTTCTTCCTTGGCGCACAGAGGATTGGCTGGTCGCAGTTTTTCCTCCGACGCTGTTGCTGCTTTCTTTTTTCCAAGTAATAAGTACAACGACCTATTTGGTTTTCCTACTTCTATTGTTTCTGTTAACTGGGACCAAATCGTCGTATGAAGCGCCACAGGAGCTTGTGCAAGTCTTGAGTGATAAAGACAGCTTCAGCAGGGAACCCTTATCGCCCTCAAAAAAACAGGATGCTGTTAGCCTTTCTGAAATTGCTTCAGGAGGTGCTTTATCTAGTTTTACGAGGGTTGGAATAATGCTTGCTCTTTTGGGAGTTGAACAGATCACTTTTACTGATCTCATGCTTGTGGTTGAGGTTTCAAAGAGCTCCTTAAATTATAGCGTGAATGCTCTAGCGGATGCTGGCTATGTAACCGTACACAAAGGCTTCAAAACGGCAGGAGGACCTCGTACCTTCATACAAATCACAAATAAGGGCAAGGAGGCCATTAGCATGCATTTAGAAACCATGAGGCGACTAGCCTCCAAGTATCTGCCCTAAACACTTCCAGAGGCTAAGGCATTTTGTGGACCTCATGCTTTTAACTGGAACAGGGAAGGGAAGCTTGAGTAATAACATTGACAAGCTGGAAGCCGCAGGTAAAAAAAGGAAAAAGGGAATTTTTTTGTGTTTTCGATTCTGATTGCCACACTCAGAGTTGTTTTTTGGTGTCCTTGTTAGATTTTTTGGAGTAAATGATAAGCGGTTTTAGTGATTCGTGGTTAGGTGAGTCTGGTGCCGCACTCGCCGCAGAAGCTTGTGCCTGCGGGGTTTTTTGCTCCGCATTTTGGACAGACTTTTAAGCCTAGTGGTGCTCCGCAGTTGTTGCAGAATTTGCCTTGCCCGGCTGGTTTTCCGCATACTGGGCAGATTGTTTGGCGGCTGCTTATTTCTCCTGTGAAGACTTGTGTGGTTTCGGCTTTTTGTTTTATGTCCGTCACCATTTTTTCAGCGCGGGCGGCGGCGACTTCGGTGCTTTCTCGGGGAGCGTCATCGATGCAAAGGCCTTCTTGTTCGTTCCAGTCGTTTTCACAAACGTATTTGTGGCATCTTGGGCATCGGGTGAAGTGGCCTTTGGCTTCGTTCTGGGCTGTTTCAAAAGCGGCTTCGTGTTCTTTGTGCCATTCTGGGGTCATGCCTTGAAAACGTTGGCTCATCGCGTCGGCGCCCTGTCCAACACTGTATCCGCTGCTGTGACCTGTTAGTTGCCCACCGATTTGGGCTGCTCTACCTAGTCCTTTCCAAAGACCTGCTTTTTTGTAGGTTTTTGATTGGATAAAGCTTGTTTTGTAGCCGTCGCTGCAGATGTCGCATAAAAAGGTAAATTGGAATCCGGCGTCAGTGCTGTTATCTTGGAAGTTTCTGGTAAATGGTTGGAGAGGCATATAGTTCATTTCCTTATAGGGTATAACGGTTTACCGCATTTTATGCATTTCTCTCCCAGAGGGGGCTGCTCTGTGTTGCATTTGGGGCAGACAACCATTAGTCGATGGCTGCAGTTTTGGCAATAGTCACCGAAGAATGTTGGTTTTCCGCAGAAGGGACAATTGGTTTGTAGAGACAAGCCACAGTTGCTGCAGCTGATTTGTCCTGCTTCGGTTGGATTCCGACATTTTGGGCATCGCGTGGGTCCGACCGGGTTGACTTTGCCGCAGAACGGACAAACATTGTCGTCGAAAGACACTAATTTTCCACAATATTTGCATGGATGCTTATATCCTGGCAATCTTATTCAGCTCCTTTCGTCCATTTTTTCGAGTCATCGTTAATATTAGAGTTGAAATCTAATAAATCTGTAACATCTTTCTTCCATTGGTCAAAGGATGAATGAATTACTCTGCCGATGAACAGGTTCCTCAATACCTTTAAGGACGGGATCTTTGTCACCGCAAAACGGTACTGATTGTATTTGGGGCTGTCAAGAGTGTCATCGGATAAGTATATTGGTTCTCTTCTGAAGTTAATTTCAATCATGCAGCGATTGATATTCCTGATAAAATTATCAAGCTCTATTTTCAACTCTGCGTCGCCGGTCTGAGCGTAGGCTTGTCTGCTCAGAATCCTGAAAAAATAAGTAGCTTTTCCACTTGAAGTAGAGCCTTTTTCCTCCGTATCGTCTTCATTTGAGGCTTCAGTTGAATCAGATTTTTTGGCTTGCACTTCAGGTATTTGTTCGTCATTTGCGCTTGTTGAGAAAGCTTCCAATGCAACGGCATTCAGCAGTCTGTTTGATCCTGAACCACATAAAGGAAACTGTAACCAAACGTAATCGCCTGTGAGATCTCCCATGAGTCCTCGTTTCACGCCGACGCATTCTTGGTCTTTCAGGGACATTGCGTCGAGAAAGCCGTATTCTTGATCCATACCAGCTTCACCGATCCTTTTTGTTAGGCGGCGCCAGAGGTCTGTCGAAAGCGCCTCTATGTCTTTTCTTCTAGCTGCACGTCCATCTTTCATTAATGCTGCTAGCTTGTATGTTGTGAGGGGGTCGGTTTCTGGGATCATTTCCTTAATGATTGTTTGAGACCTTAGCAACATTTTGTTAAGTGCGTCTGACAAGCTTTTGCCGAAAGCATCGAATTTGTCGCCCAGTTTTGAGAATTCAAACCTCTCTCCGAACTCGTTATTTAGAAAGAGTCTAAACTCTATTTTACTGGTTCGTTGGACATAGCAGTACGGAACGCGAATCGGCTCGTTTTTTTGAGGAAGTATGAGAAGTGCCGTCTCATAGAAGCGGAGTTCACAGTTGCCGGATTGGTTGATTTGTCCCTTCGAGTCAAACCAGGAAAACTGAGCATTGAACCCTGAGCTTATTAACGATTCTTCCATTAACATGTATTTCAGCAAAATTTCGTTTCGTAGCCTGAAGAGCTCAGAAAGAAAATCTTCGTACTGATAGCCCAATCCTGAAAGGTTCAGTGTTTCTTTGGAGGTTAAGAATAGCTTAATCCTATATTCTTGTTCTGAGATTCCGACAATGTCTGTATAGGAAAAAAGCATGGGCTCGCCGAATTCTACAACTAAGGTTACAAATTGATCGTCAAGAATGACGTTTGCTTCCCCCTCGGACCTTATGTTGGACTCTTCATCCACTAAACTGAAATTAGCTGTTGCTTTCACAGGAATCACCCAACAATCAATCTGTACATTATACGAGGGGAAGAATATGTAAACTTTGGTTTTTCCTGAGACTGCAAAGACGTATCAAGAAACCTTTTGAGACTTTAGACTCCTGAGCATACGACATCTACGCTGAGGCTCATAATTAATTGATCTGGCCGTGTAATGGGACAATAAATTAGGATTCTTGGATCGATTAGAAACTACAAAAATAACAGCACTTGTTTGAAGGGTAAGTCCAGTCCATCCACTCCTTATTCGCACCTTTGAGGTTCGAACGACGGCTTAAGCGACAGTGTCAAGCTAGTCGGCAGCTACAAGTAGCCCTGTTTTAGCTTTATTTTATTAATTATTGCTATAAGTTAACCTTCAGTTATCTTTGATACACTTCTGTTTACTTAATTCATTAATAGCTCCTGTTTCAAACTTGTGTAATTGAGGTTGATTTAGGAGCCAAGAGAATGTTGAGAGACAAAACTATGAACATACCGCAGAAAAGATGCTGGAATGTTGATAAACCATTGTACGTTAACTACCATGATGTGGAGTGGGGTGTGCCTGTGCATGATGACCAAAAGTTGTTTGAGTTTTTGGTTCTAGATGGTTTTCAGGCGGGGTTGTCATGGTGGCTGATTTTGGAGCGGCGAGAAGCGTTTAGGGAGGCTTTCGACGGTTTCGACCCCGCGAAAGTTGCAAAATACACCATTAAGGACGTTGAACGAATAATGAGGGCTCCCGGCGTGGTCAAGAATCGAGCCAAAATTGCCGCAGCCATAAACAACGCAAAGCAGCTTCTCAAGGTTCAAAAAGAATTCGGTTCTTTTGACGCGTTCATTTGGCAGTTCGTAAACGGAAAAACAATACAGAATGCCTTTACAAAACTGTCTGACCTACCAGCTGAGACGGAGGAGTCTAGAGCGATAAGTCGGGAACTGAAAAAAAGAGGCTTCAAGTTTGTTGGACCTACAATCTGCTACGCCTTCATGCAAGCTGCCGGCATAGTAAACGATCATCTAGTAGACTGCTTCCGATATGCGCAACTTCGACGATAAACATAAGATTTGTCTTGTCCATTTCAGTGATTGAAAAGGGTCGATTCGTCCTCTGTCATACAGTAAGGAGGATTCAAAACAAGAGCGTAAAGCGAGCCCGCAGAACCGAGGACTCATTTTAAAAGCGGAATATCGTGTGTGTTTTCTTTGGTCAGGTTTCTAGTTAGATGATTGCGTTTCTTGCTAGAAGCCTAAGAGCGCCAAAGTTATCAGTGCAACTCCAAGGGCAAACGTGTAGAAAGCGAAATAATGGAACTTCTTGCTTAACACAAGCTTTTTCACCAGCACGATGGCAAAGTAGCCTGCAATCACCGTAAACACCAAACCCACCAAAAGATCTAGTGAACTGACGCCAACGCCTTGAGAAACCAAGGTTCCTCTCTCAAGGTAGGCATCAACGCCTAAATCGCCAATTACAGCGGGAATAGAGAGTAAGAATGAGAACTTGAACGCCATTTCCCTCTTGACGCCCTGCAGCAGTCCGCTTGATATTGTTGAACCGCTTCTGGATAGCCCTGGAAAACTTGCGGCTCCTTGTGCGGTGCCCATTATAAGTGCCCGGCGATATGAAACTTGGGCTTGGTTTTCTTTGCCGAATTTGGAACAAAACAGCAGGGTGGCGCCGAATAGAAAAGTGATTCCCATAATTAGGAATGTTTGATAATTGTCTGCCAGAAACTTGTCGTAGAGTATGCCTATTATGCCGGTGGGGATAGAGGCAACCACAATTAAGGGAATAAATCGGCCGTACTCTGAATGAAAATCCAGATGTACAAGATCAGTGAGTATGATTTTGATTTCACGCCTAAAATAGAATATTACAACCGAAAGCGTGCCTATGTGCAAAAATACGTTAAAGAGCGGTGTTGCTTGAAAACCGAAGAAATGTTCGGCAATCTTCAGATGCGCGGTACTGGAGATGGGCAGCCACTCTGCCACACCTTGTATCAAGCCGAGGATTATCACGGTAAGTAGTTGGTTAAGCAAACGCTGGGGCACCTGCAAATGTTAATTTATGCTTTCAACAGTCAACTTATTCGTATTAATAGCTTTTCACAAAACGTCAATGTTCAAGCCAAGACAAAGTTAAATACTGCTCTTAGCTCTCGTCCGCATGGTTTTCATCCTTTTCTTTCTTGCTGCAACTCGGCTGCGATGCAATACAAATTTCGATTTGATTTATATAAAGAGAACTCGTACCCGCTATGTAAGCTAAAAAAATGTAGGCTAAAAAAACAAAACCAAAATGTTAGCAGAAGGGTTTTGCCCTTTTGCTACTTGCTTTCCTTTTATTTTGACTCTTGGAAGAGTTTTTTGATTGCACTGATTCTTGCTTTCTGCGCCAGCACATCACTTGTGACTAGTGTTAATGCTTCTTCGGGGCACCATTTGATACATTGCGGTTCGCCTTGCTCTTTGCAAAGATCACATACGTAAACTACTTTGGTTTCAGGGTGCAGCATTATGGCGCCGTAGTCGCATGCTTCGATGCACCAGCCGCAGCCGTTGCATTTGTCTTTGTCAAGAGTTATTGCTCCTGTTTCTTCTGACTGCGTAAGTGCCTCTCGTGGACAAGCAGCTACGCAAGCTGGGTCTTCGCAGAGTCTGCATGTTACCGCCATATTGGCTAATTGGTTAATGCGCACGACACGGATGCGTGATTTAAGAGGGTTGAAAGCTTTCTCTTTCGTGTAGGAGCAAGCGTACTCGCATATTTGGCAGCCGACGCATTTTTCTGGGTCCGCAGAAACGAATTTTCTTTCGTGAATCTTGACCATTCTTTTTACGCCTCTTTTCCTTCAACTATGCTCAATAAATCTTCGAGGCCTAGCTCTTCCAGCTTTGATTTTAGAGGGGTACCATTCAGTGTCCAACCTCGTGATTGGTAATAATCGTCTAGCATCAAATCAAGTTCGTCTTGGGTTACGACGGCGCCTTTTGCTGGTCCGTCGTCGGGGATTGGCTGGTTCATAACTTTCCAAGGCAACGTGTCATCTTTGCGGCTTAACCCTTCTCTGAGGTTGATTAGCCGTGCGAGGGTGTTTATTCGTTCACCTGCAGCACTGAGTTCTTGAGGCGTCATCTCGTATCCCGTTACTAGAGTGTAGAGTTTTGCCATATCAGCTAGTTCCTTGTATAAGGTGCCTTTGGCATTCTTGCAGATAATGAATGAATCAATCAACGCGAAAACGTCTTCTAAATCTTTGACTAGTTTACCGCGTCCTTTTTCAGCTTTCAAACGGTCAACTTTACCTGTCAGGTCTAAAGCGTAAGCGCCGCTTCGGTTGTGATCTGCTCCGCGGAAGGAAACTGCAGAACCTAATGCTGCTGTTTTGAGGCATCGTAAATCGTAGCCTGAGACTTCCAAACCTTTAATGTTTTGTGCAAGTTCGTCGGAACCTTTGCCGATTTTTCCTGCAGCTACTTTTACGCCGTCAGCGAGAACATCGCCGATTCCTTCTCGCTTCCCTATTTTCTCTATGAGCTGAAGGAGTGCATCTGCATTCCCGAAGTGAGCGTCAATTCCGCCAAGTTCCTCATGCGATAGAATGCCTTTTTCATGGCAGTCCATTACGAAACCAACGGTTACCCCTGTGCTTTGCGCGTCTAAACCGTAATAGTTGCAGAGTTCAGCGGCTTTTATTATCGCATCAAGTTTATCTACGCCACAGTTTGGTCCCAGCGCCCACAAATTATCATATTCCATCCGCGCCATAGTTCCCTTATAAGGACCATCACGAACAACTGCTTCGTGTTCGCATCGCATGGCACATGAGTTGCAAGCGATTATTTTTGCGATGTACCTTTCGTTTAAGGTTTCTCCGCTTACTTTTTCCGCATTCTCAAAATGAGCATTGTTGTAGTTGCGTGTGGGCATACAGTGCAAAGCGTTTTGAATCATGACGTTTTCTGTAGTTCCTAAAGTTCGGTATTTCTGGGCTGCAGGTCCCTTCATTCTTTCATGGAATTCTTTCACCATGTCTATAAATTCTTCCGGCTTGGCGACAACAATGTCATGAGTTCCGCGGACAGCAATGGCTTTAAGGTTCTTAGAGCCCATGACCGCTCCTAAACCTGTTCTTCCAGCAGCACGAGTTTTCTCATTTATTATGCTGGCAATTTTTGATAGCTTTTCACCAGCTAAACCTATAGATGCTACACGCAGATAGTAATCGCCAATCTCATTTTTAATCGCATCTTCGGTTTCAGATGGTGATTTGCCCCAAATTTTTTCAGCATCAAGCAATTGGACCGAATCATCATCAATCCACAAGTAAACAGGTCTTTCCGCTTTACCAGTTAAAATAACTGCATCATATCCAGCTCTTTTTAGTTCCGCTCCAAAAGTGCCGTGGCTTACAGCCTCTCCGACACCATTGGTGGCTGGTGATTTTGATATGAAAGCATGCCCATTTCCGCCTGTTGGAAACATTGTTCCTGAAACTGGACCAATAGATAGAACAAGTGGGTTTTCAGGATCGAATGCATCAACGCCTGCTTTTGAATTGGCTAGCCAAAGTTTCATGCCTAAGCCTATGCCGCCAATGTATTTCTTGGCAGTTTCCCCATCTAGTTTTTCAACACGAGTCCTGCTTGTTGTTAAGTCAACCCGTAAAACTCTTCCTGCGTAACCGAACAAACTGTTTCCTCCAATTATTTTAGAATTATTAGTCAGTTAAAAAGTATATTAACTTAATGGGTTCCAATTTAGAAATTCAAGGCGTAAATGAGGATGCAGTTTATCGAAATGCATAAAGAATCACAACTGGTTTTTTGCCTTCCACAGGCTAAAATTGAAGTTAAGTAAAGAAAAAAGATATGAGATGCCTCACATAATTTCATAACACAGCTCGATAGTAAGGTTAGAAAAAAATGAAAATAAAAGTTCATTACATAAGTCTGGTTAAAAGCTTTACAAATACAAACCAAGATGAATTCGACCTAAAGGAAGCTGCCCTGCTATCAGAATTGCTATACAAAATTTCTGAGAAATATGGAAAACCGTTCACCCAAGAAGTCTACGACCCAGATCACAAAGAGATGAAATCAACCTTCGTAGCAATGGTAAACGGCGTCTTAATGGATCAACTAAAAGGCATAAACACACCATTAAAAGACGGTGACAGCATAATCCTCATGTCCCTCATGACAGGCGGCTAAAAAAATATCTGTTGAATGGGACCTTTCTCTTTGCAACAACACTTTTCCAGCGAGGGCAATTTTTGCACTTCACCATCCGTCTAAGCAAGCAGCTATTTACTTAAATTGGATTGGTATTTATTTGTCACACGCGAAACTGTGAAAACCATGGATAAAAATGAAAAACCAAAAACCGTCTATTGGCTAGACAACAAGCTCTCCCTAAACATAACTAGCCGATGCTCGAATTGCTGTTTTTTCTGCTTCAAACGCTATAAGCGTGGCGTCGGCGGATTCAACCTTAAATTGTCTGAGGAGCCGAGCATTGCCCAGATTACCGGCGAGCTCAATGAGGTTTTGAACAATAGAAGTGGGATGAATTAGTTTTCTGTGGTTTTGGTGAGCCAACGGAGAGATTGGATGTTTTGTTGGAGGTTTCGCGGTGGGCAAGGCAGCACTGCGGAAGGTCTCTTAGAATCCGCGTGAACACAAACGGGCATGGCTACCTGCTTAATCCAGGCAGAGACGTGGCAGCAGAGCTTCGGGCCGCTGGAGTCGACAAAGTCAGCGTCAGCTTAAATGCTGGCGACAAGGAAACCTACACGGATATTTGCAAGCCAACTTTCGCCGAAGCCTACGAAACAGTAATTGATTTCATACAAAAAGCCAAACCGATGCTCCACGTAGAGGTTACAGCGATACGAATGCCAGAAGTAGATATAGCGAAAGCAAAAGCGGTTGCTGACGGGTTAAATGTCAAGTTTAGGATTAGAGAGTACATTCCATGCTTCCACTGAACATGCTGCAAGTTATAATTGAGTTTAAACATTGATTTACGATGGAAAGATTGCATGCGCCGCGAAAACGCTTTAGATGGAAACATTTCCATGCCTTGAGCATTTTTCGCCTCTCTCTTGATGCCCCAAACTGAAGAACTCGATGCAGCTTTGGTCAACTGCCTATCGTAATGTCATAATCCTTAGAGTTATGCTAATAATTTCTTTGCAGCACCAATCTTAACCCTGAATATTCAGCGCACGCCGCTCAGAGGGTAATTGATGGACTCAGAATCCACTACAGCTCCATGAGACTTCATATGGCACTTGAGGAAAAACTCCCGCGCAACAAGCGAAAATCGCTGACAAGTCTACACCTGAAATTGAAAGTCATTGATTAAGAAACTTAATTTAATTTAATCTGCATCGTTTGTAAGGTGAAGCATATATTAATTAGTTGTTAACAAGATATTTCTTAATAATGCTAAATGAGGAATAAACATGCCTTCTCTAAGAGCATTAGCCCCCTCTTTAACAAGAATAACAGTTGCTGGAGCAATAGGTGCAGCTTTGCACATTGGCCAAGGCGACTGCGACTTAATAGACGCAAACGCTGTGCAATATTCAAGAGCAGTCCTTGCTCAAACAGAAGTTGAAGGCGAAGTAATCTGCTGCGAAGGCCCCAAAGACAACGCACCATCATTTGGATACAGAGAAAAAGTTGGAACAGGCGGAGGACCCAAAGTAGAGTTCGTTATAGACCCAGTTGACGGAACCACAGCCGCCAGCAAAGGCAGAAAAGACGCAATATCTGCGTTGGCATGCGCACCGGCAGGATGCTTCCAAGTTTTGCCAGATGATGGCTACTACTTCAAAATAGCCACAGACTATCAGTCTAGAGGTAAGATATCCTTGGACATGTCAATTGAAGAAATCGTGCACACAGTAGCCCACGAAAAAAAAATACCCCTATCCAACTTTACCGTTATCATGCTGGAACGTGATAGACACGCTGAAATCTTGAAAACGCTCAGAAAACTCGGCGTAAGAATAATACTTATTCCAGACGGCGACATTGCTGGCGCAGTTGTAGCATGCACCCCGGAATCTGGTGTCGATTTACTTATAGGTGCAGGTGCTGGTCCAGAAGCTACCATTGCCGCCACGGCCGTAAAGTGCCTCGGCGGAACAATGCTTGTTAATGTTTGGAGAGAAAAAGATGATTCTGCAAGAATGGGACGCCTGAGAAAAGAAGGAGTTGACAAAGACAAGACTTATAACCAAGATGAATTGGCAAAAGGCAAAGAACTAGTGTTTGCAGCTTCTGGCGTCACAAAAGGAGAACTCCTAGATGGCGTGCGATTGATACCTGAAGGTGCAATTGTGCATTCTATTTGCATGAGGTTACCAAGCGGAACAATAGAAATGTCTGAAACGACACTTCGTTTTAAAGGACACCCTGTGTACGAG
The DNA here is from genome assembly GCA_050013315.1 of Bathyarchaeia archaeon. Taxonomy (GTDB): domain Archaea; phylum Thermoproteota; class Bathyarchaeia; order Bathyarchaeales; family Bathycorpusculaceae; genus Bathycorpusculum. The sequence goes on along the minus strand of JBEKFM010000005.1, from coordinate 58,654 downwards.
CAGTTTGCCGCGAAAAAACACTGAAGCATCAAATTACAACTTTTAGTTCCAAATCTTTTTTTTACAAGTTTAGAATTAACCTAAAGTAATTGGTTTTAAAATTGGGCGAAAAAAGCTGCATAGAAAAGCCTGAAAAAAAAGAAACAGCAGGATATGAAAATAAGCGTTTAATGATTTTCTTAGCTGTTTTGCTAGGCTTAACTGTTGTTATAGGTGGTTTACTTGACTATTTTTTTGCCGGAGTTCCCCTTGGTTTCGCAATACCTATTGTGAACGTTCGAGCGACCCTGAGCGCCATTTTGTATTATGCTTCAGTTCTTTTTGCTTCCGCTTACATTGGCGTAGTGGGCCTGAAAGAATTGATTGTTGACAAAAGATTTTCAGTTGAATTTTTAATGGCTGCCGCAGCATTAGGCGCCTTGTATCTAAATGCACGATTCGAAGCAGCAACAGTATTGTTTCTTTATTCGATCGCTGAGTACTTTGAAGGCTACATTGAGGATAGAGCACGCCGAACAGTCGAGAAACTGTCAAAATTCATGCCAGACCAATCCAGAATCTTAACTGATGGAACAGAAAAAACGGTTAATGTAAACGACGTGGAACCTAACATGATTTTCCTTGTGAGACCCGGCGAACGCATACCCTTGGACGGCAACGTTGTTGAGGGTTTCTCGCATGTTGACCAAGCCATAGTCACCGGTGAATCCGTGCCTGTAACCAAGAAAGTGAACGATTGCGTTTACGCTGGTACATTAAACATGAGTGGCGTTCTAAAGATTGCTGTTACAAAAAAGGCGAGTGAAACGCTTGTCTCAAGAATCATAGTGCTCGTGGCTGAATCCGGTAAGCGAAAGGCATCCATGGAAAAACTTGTTGATCGATTCGCAAAAATCTACGTTCCAATAGTTATTGTATTAGCCGTTTTAACCGCTGCTTTGCCAACGTTATTGGCTGGCATGTCTTTTAGGGTGTGGTTGTACCGTTCGCTTATTCTTCTTGTGGTTTCTTGCCCGAGCGCCTTTATTATTTCGATTCCTGCAACAGTCTTGGTAGCGATAACAATTGCGGCTAAGAGAGGAGTAATAATTAAAGGCGGAATCTACGTTGAAAAATTAGCTAAAGTAAAAAAAGTGGTTTTTGACAAAACCGGCACGTTAACGTTGGGCAGACCATCAGTTCATGAAGTACGATTAGTAGAAAGAACTGAGGGAGAAGCATTGGCTTTCGCTGCTGCACTTGACCAGTTTTCGAATCATCCCGTTGCTCAAGCAATTGTTAGACGCGCCAGGGAAAGAGGCGTTGATCTAAGCAAGTTCAAGGTATCCGATATTGCTGAGGTCCCTGGGAAAGGCATTGTAGGTAATGTTAACGGGAGCTTTGTGGCGGTTGGCAATTTAGAGCTTATGAAAGAGTTTGGTTGTAACTGCAAAGAAGCCTTTGAAATCACTGAAAATGACACTCATACCGCGGTTTGTGTTTCTGTGGGTAAAGAGGGGTTGGCTACAGTTTGCGTTGTTGATCAAGTTAGGGAAGATGCCCTCAAAGCAGTGAATGACTTGAAAAAAAACGGATTAAGAACTGCTATGTTAACTGGCGACAGGGTGGAGATTGCCAAGGAAACTGGGGATATCTTAAAGATTGATGAGGTTTATGCGGGACTCTTTCCAGAGGACAAGCTGAAATGCATCGAAGAGATGAAGGGCAAAGATGGACTTGTAGCAATGGTTGGTGATGGCGTCAATGACGCTCCTGCTCTTGCCGCTTCAGACGTTGGAATCGCCATGGGCGCAGCAGGGGTTGATGTTGCCTTAGAATCCGCGGATATAGTTTTGGTGAAAGATGAGCTTGCGCAAATTCCATATCTGATTAAATTAAGTGGCAAGACGATGACAATTGCTAGACAGAACATTGCTGCGTCACTCATCATAAAATTAATTTTAGGAGCTTTAGGAGTACTCGGCGTGACAGGATTGCTAGCGACAGTGATTGCCGGTGACGACGGAGTTACAATGCTTCTTTTGCTTAATTCCTTACGTCTGGAAAGAATAAAGTAAGTCATTGAATCACAAACGCAGGTCCTCGAGCAGACTTGGGTAAGCTTAGGCTTTACATTTATCTGCTGGTCTAAAGGGTTAAGCTAATAGATGGACATGACCTATATGTAAGTGTTCCAACTTTGGAACATTTTGTTCCGTCTATAGAACTAAAGGTCAGTGCTGGATAATTGTTGATTGAAAGGCGCAATGAATGAGAAAGTCAATTATTATGTTTACAGTTGTTTCTTTAGTACTTTTAAGTTCCAGCTTAGTTTTGATTCCGTTTGCGAGTGCTGACTGGATGATGTTCCGCTCGGATCTATCTCATAACGGTGTTGGCACAGGTAATCCAGTGCTTACTCCCACGCTACTTTGGAAATACTCCATTTGCAATAACACTATTGGGGTCAACGATGTGTCGTCTCCTACTGTTGTCGATGGCGCGGTCTATGTTGCCTCATATGAAGGCTATGTTTATGGTTTGAAGGCTTCCGACGGCACCAAACTTTGGAGCTACAATACTAGCTACCCAGTTGATTCGTCTCCTGCTGTCGTCAACGGGGCAGTATTCCTGGAAGGCACGTGGGATCATAATGTTTATGCTTTGAAGGCTTCCGACGGCACCAAACTTTGGAATTTCACTACTGCTGGCGGAAGTGAGTCTTCTCCGGCCGTTGTTGGTGGCGTAGTCTACATTGGATCGGATGATGGCAACGTTTATGCATTGAAAGCTTCTAACGGCGCAAAACTATGGAGCTACAACACTAGCTATGGGAGTTTATCTTCTCCTGCTGTTGTCAACGGCATAGTTTACATCGGCTCTGGGAACAATAATGTTTATGCTTTGAACGCTACAAGTGGCGCCAAACTCTGGAGCTACAATGCTGGAAACTGGGTTGATTCGTCTCCTGCTGTTGTAGACGGAGTAGTTTACGGTGACTCAGGGGGCGGTTTTATTGGGGCGCCCTCCGTTTTTAACGGGAGCGTTTACGCTTTAGACGCTTCGAACGGCACCCAACTTTGGAGCTACCATACTGGCGGCGGTATGTCTTCTCCTGCTGTTGTTGGCGGAGTAATCTACATTGGTTCGGACGACAACACCTTTTATGCGTTAAACGCCACAAACGGTGTTCAACTTTGGAACTACACGACTGGCGGCGGTTTTTTTTCTTCTCCTGCTGTTGTCGGTAGTGTAGTTTACGCTAGCTCAGATGACGGAAAAATTTATGCTTTGAACTCCGCTAACGGCGCTCAGCTTTGGAATTATACGGCAGGCGGAGGGTTTGAGTCGTCTCCCGCTGTTGTCGACGGCGTAGTCTATGTTAGCTCAGATAACGGTAACCTTTATGCTTTGGGTGCTTTATCTACGTCATCTCCTTCACCTACGCCTTCTCCCTCGTCAACGTGTTCTAACACTCTATCCATTATAATCGTGGTTGTAATTGCAGTCGTTATTATTGCCGCAATGGTTGTCTTGATGTTTCGAACGAGATTGAAAATTAAGCCGCAAAGTCCGCCTCCTGCCCTTATCTCAAGTTAAAAGTCAAGATTAAGAAGCGCGTTGCCTCTCAGAATACCTGCATTTTTCTGTTTCTTTTTCAACTGATTTAAAGAGCAGCGTTTCGAAATGTGTTTCTAATCGCAGCTTGTGACTTTTTAAACGATGAAAGATATTGGTTAATTCTGGTCAATAAAGCTCTTTTTAGGTTTCTTCAGTAGTTATTAAAACAAAAAAATAAGCGGCAATTTCCCATTTTCCCTATTTTTGTCACAGAAACTTTAAGAGCACAATCAATTAGCATCTTCAATACACAGTAAAAGGACAGACACACATTGAAATTTGGAATAATGACACGGAACATGGAAGCATGGAGCAGCACGCAAGTTCGAGAAGCACTAACTAAACGAGACATCCCGTATGAGTGCTTTACTTTTCCTAAACTTGTCGCAAGGCTTGCATACAAACCTCACTTTAAGGTTAATGGGATCAGCATCCTAGATGATTTAGATGCGCTTATTATTCGTCCAATTGGCCGGGGTTCGCTTGAAGAGCTGGTTTTCCGAATGGACATGCTGTACAAGCTTGAACGCCAGGGCTTCTGCATGGTGAATCCGCCGACTGCAATTGAGCATTGTGTTGACAAGTATGATATTTTGGCTATTCTGGAGGATGTGGGTGTTCCTGTACCACGTACCTTAGCCACTGAAAGCGTAAATGAAGCGCTAAAGGCTTTTTCGGAGCTTGGCGGAGACGTGGTGGTTAAACCGATTTTCGGTTCCAGAGGGCAAGGCGCGACACGCGTAGTTGACGTAGATATTGCTGATACGGTTTTCAAAGCAATTACCTTTCATCATGGGGTAATTTACATGCAGGAGTTTGTGCCTCATGGATATTCTGATATACGTGCATTCGTGATTGGCGACCGAGTAATCGCATCCATGCGCCGTGTGGCTGAGAGTTGGAAAACCAATTACAGTCGAGGAGCCAAACCGGCACCAGCAAAAATCAGCAAGGAATTTGAAGATTTAGCCATAAAATCAGCCAAGGCAGTGGGCTGCAAAATTGCAGGAGTAGACATCTTAGAAGGACCCGAAGGCCCCCGCATCGTTGACGTAAACAGCCAGCCTGGATGGAAAGGCCTGCAAGCAGTATCGAAAGTTAACATAGCTGAAGAAATAGTTAACTTTGTTCTTTCGGAGTTGAAAAAGTAGACCTCTACTTGATGGAAAGAATTAAAGCGTAAGGGTCACTGGCAACCTGTGGAAAAGAGACTTCTATTCCGTTCTTAATTAGAACGCAATCTTTATTTTCGGTGAATTCACCCAAAAAACAAGCTGAAAGCCCATTCTGACTTAATATGGCTTTGACTTTTTCTTGAGCTCGCGCATCAACCGCCGCCAGAATCGTGCCTGTAGAAGACATTGCCAACACTTGCTCATCGGTTAATTTAAAGGAACCCTGGAGCGCTAACACTTCCTTGGAGACGGGTATTTTTTCCCAATCCACCCTGAAACCTACTTTTGACGCGGCAGCCAACTCGTTTAATGCTGCTACGAATCCTCCTTCGGTGGCATCATGCATAGCGTGCACTACGCCAGTTTTCGCAAGTTGCAGCGCCTCCCGAACGCAGCTTTGCATGCGAACCTGCTTGGAGAGCCTTGCCTGTTGCTCCGCGCCGAAGAGTTGTTGCGCTAGTGTCTTGTGAGTTAACGAGAAGTTTGTGATTGTTTCTAAACCAAGAGGTTTAGTGCATAAAATCAGATCTCCGGGCTTAGCGTTTCCCGGCGTAATCAACTTTTCCAGTTGAACCGACCCATAAACTGTGGCGACGCCGAGCAATTCTGAAAGGCTATCGTACATGCCTGTGTGCCCTCGAACGATAGCTATATTCAACTCGTCTGCCGCCTTGCATATTTGCTTCATTATTTTTTGGAAAACTGCTGGCTTAGTTAATTTTGGTCCTAACAGATTAATGGTGCAGAATTCTGGTTTCGCACCTGAAAGCGCAACGTCTGAAGCTGCATAATTGATCAGGAGCCAACCAAACCATTCTTCCGGAACACCAGTACACGGGTCAGTAGCGACCACTACGTACTTACCGTCTGATAGGTGAACGCCAAAATCATAACCAACCATGGGCGGAATTATAACTCGCGAATCCTTCTTGATACAACTTAACAGCGCCGTCAGATCCTTATCAGATAGCTTTCCCATGTTTCTCCGTACCTTAGATGTTAATTTCGAGTGTCTTGCTTTTTTGCAGTAGGAAGATCGCAATTGCACATATTATAATGCTTGGTACCATGTACGTTGCGTTATATGCTGCGGAGTAAACGACTGGGCTCATACCTTTCGGGGCGTACTGGGGAAAATAGATGACGCCTGAAACGAAATGAGATATGAAACGACCTGTCCCACCAACCACGACGCCGACAACTGGGCCAACAACCTCAAATTCGCGGAAGAATCCCGCAAGCCCGAGACAAGCAAATGCCAATGGATAATCAAGAATAAATTGAGCAGGATTAACAACAAAGGGCTCAATCGCAAGGTCAACCACGCCAAGCACAGCCCCTGCAAATATGCCTATTTTTGGTCCTCTTCTAAGTGCCAACCAAAAGATAGGCACCATCCCAAGGTTAATTGAGCCCCCTTGAGGCAGACTAAAGAAGGAGTGGCTAATCAGAGCTAACGCTCCTGCCATTGCCACAAATACAATTATTTCCGCTAATATCTTGGTTGAAAAAATATTATTTTGTTTAATTGATTCAGTTTGTCGTTCCACTTTTTTCCCTCCGCCAGTATTATCTGGTTCAGGTTCTAAGGGTCGACAGCAATTAGCCGTCCTCTCAGCCGGGTCATTTTCCCAGCTCCCCAAGACCTTATTGATGGGATAATGTTTTTAGGTTATATTTTAGTTTTCCTACCCACAACATTAGCAATAAGGATTGGTGAACATGCAGCCTATGCCTAAAGAATACAACTTTGCCGAGATAGAACGTAAGTGGCAGCAGAAATGGGAAGAAACGGGCATCTACCATTATGATTGGAAGGACAAACAACGTGTTCCGTACAGTATAGACACTCCACCGCCCTATCCGTCGGGCGAACTCCACATGGGCAATGTTTTGAACTGGACCTATTTTGACATGGTTGCCCGATTCAAACGCATGCAAGGCTTCAATGTGCTCTTCCCGCAAGGCTGGGACTGCCATGGCTTAGGCATAGAAATTCAAGTTGAAAAAACATATAACATACGCAAACGTGACGTTCCGCCTGAACAGTTCCGTAAGTGGTGCATGGAGCTTGTCGAGAAATACATTGCTATGATGAAAGAAGGCTTTCTCAAGCTGGGCTGCAGTATAGATTGGACAACAGAGTACCGCACAATGGACTCAGATTACTGGAGACGCACGCAGCTAAGCTTCATTTTGCTCTACAAAAAAGGATACATGTACCAGGGCACGCACCCCGTTAACTGGTGCCCCAGAGACGAAACCGCCATCGCGGACGCTGAGGTAGATTATCAAAAGCGTGAAGGCATACTTCATTACATCCGTTTCCCATTCGAGGGCACCCGCGAGTATGCGTTAATCGCAACCTCCAGACCAGAGTTTATTCCTGCATGCGTCGCCATCGAAGTGAACCCCAATGATGAGCGTTACAGCAAATACGTTGGCAAAAAAATCATTGTACCAATCGTCAATCGTTCAGTAACGGTGATCGCTGACGAATGCGTTGATCCAGCTTTTGGCACCGGAGTAGTCATGATATGCACCTTCGGCGACAAAGAAGACGTTAAAACAGTCATAAAACACAAACTACCCGTCATCATGCTTCTCACCGAAAACGGACGCATCAACGAGAACGGAGGCAAATACCAAGGCTTAACCATAAACCAAGCCCGAGCAGCAATAGTACAAGACCTCACGACAGCGGGGTTGCTTGAGAAAACCGAGAAAATAATGCAAGAAGTAGGCGTTTGTGACCGCTGCAAAACTCACGTGGAAATCATTGAGCGAGAACAATGGTTTATGAATACACGCAAATTGACCGATACCGTCGAGAAAGCGGCAAACCGAATAGTTTGGTATCCTGATTACATGAAAAACCGCTTAATCGACTGGGCGAAATCGCTCGATTGGGACTGGGTAATTAGCCGCCAACGCCTTTTTGCCACGCCAATTCCAGTTTGGTACTGCAAAAACTGCGGCGAACTAATTCTAGCCGAGGAGAACTGGGTTCCGATCGACCCGAAATTGGAGGACCCGCGTATAGATAAGTGCCCAAAATGCGGCGGCAATGAGTTCATCGGCGAACAAGACGTTTTCGACACTTGGATGGATTCATCAATAACATGCGCTGTTCACGCTGGCTGGCCTGATAGAGCAGATTGGAAGCATCTTTTTCCAGCTGATGTTCATCCTTCAGGTACTGACATAATCAGGACTTGGGCGTATTACTTGATGGTTCGTCACTTGGCTCTTTTTGATGAGAAGCCATTCAAGAGTTGCCTTATCAACGGCATGGTTTTAGGTTCTGACGGTAGAAAGATGAGTAAATCGCTAAAGAATTATGCTGCTGCGCCTGAAGTGTTAAACAAGAATGGGGCTGATGCTACTCGTCAATGGGCTGCTGGCGGCGGGGCAACAGGTTCTGATATTCCATATCGTGCTCAGGACGTTGAATATGGCAGACGTTTCTTGGTTAAACTCTGGAATGCTTCAGGTTTCACAAGTAAACTCTTAGCTGACTTTAAGCCTGACGCAAAGGCCAATTTGGATCTTCAGCCATTAGACAAATGGATAATTAGCAAAACTGAAAATCTTACAAAAAAAGTCACTGAAGCTTTTGAAAAATGCCAATTCAACATTGCAGTTGAAGAAATACGCAATTTCACTTGGCATGTCTTCTGCGACTCTTACGTAGAAGCTGTCAAGGACAGGCTTTATCGACCTGAGATACAAGGAGAAACAAAGAGACGAGCAGCTCAGCAGACACTTTACGAAGTCTTGTACAGAATCTTGCAATTACTAACGCCAGTGACGCCTCACTTAGCAGAGGAAATCTACCAAAATATGTACGCCGAAGACAAAGGCTTCAAAAGCTTGCAGGTATCACCTTGGCCACAGTTTAACCAAGCTGTTATAGATAACAATGCGGAAGAACAAGGAGACAAAGTAATAGCGTTAATCAATGAAGTTCGCAGAGAAAAAGCAGAGCAGAAGTTACCATTGAATATTCCAACAATAATGCTTACAATTTATACGAGAAGTCAAGCAAATGCGGACATAGTAGCTGCCAGCAAAGACGATATTGCAGGAACACTCAAAGTTACTGGCAATTTTGACATTATTCCAGAATCAGGTAGCGGAAAAGAAGTAGTCCAATTTCCAGGAGTGATTATTGTAGCCGCTTTTGGGACGGTTGCTAAAAAATGAAGATCGTTGGATTGATAGGATGCGGTGCGATTGGCACCGTACTGGCAGAAGCAATTGAGAGGAAAATAGTTGTTTGTGACGAGCTGGTTGTTTACGACATTGATGTTTCAAAAGCGGGGAAGCTTAAGGATGCGCTCAGTTTTCCTGTTACAATAGTTGAAAGCATTGATGAATTGCTTGCTCTAAAGCCGAAAGTTATTGTGGAAGCTGCGTCGCAACAGGCGGCTAAAGATTATGTTCCAAAAATCGTTTCGGCAGGAGCAGAATTGATTGTAATGAGCACGGGTGCGCTGTTAAATCTAAATGTTGATTTAAGTAGGATTCATGTTCCTTCAGGCGCAATCGGTGGCTTAGATGCACTTTCCAGCGCGTCTTTAGCTGGTATTGATGAGGTAACTTTGACTTCACGCAAGAATCCGAAGGCTTTAGAGACCGACAGTAAAGAAGAGAAAATTGTTTACGATGGTTACGCTGAAGAAGCTGCCCGACTGTTTCCGAGGGAAATGAATGTGGCTGCCACTTTAGCGTTAACTGTTAAACCAGCCAAAGTTAGAGTACGAGTGGTTTCAGATCCCTCAGTTAAGCGCAACACACATGAAATTCAGGTTAAATGGCGGTTTGGCGAAATTTTTTTGCGTTTTGCCAATGATCCCCATCCGAAGAACCCAAGTACAAGTGCTTTGGCCGCATGGTCCGCCATTAAACTATTGCAGTCTCTTTTAGAAACTTGACACTAACATAACTAGAAATCAAACTGGAAAATAAAGAAAAAAGGATATGAGTTTATTCAGTTTTTTCTTCACTGGATTCTTCTGCTTCGGCTGCGGCTTCTTCTGCTTTTTCCGTTTGCTCTACTTCCGGTGGCGCCCCCTGAGGCGCTTCTAAAGGGTGGGCTGGATGCAAAGTCTCCTCTACTATTACTGGCTCAATAAAAGGCTCGACAACTGGTTCAATTACTGGTTCAATTACTGGTTCAATTACTGGTTCAATTACTGGTTCAATTACTGGTTCAATCACTGGCTCTATTACTTTTTCAACTGTTGTCTGAATTGGCGCTGCTTCTGGGTTTACCTCTAAAACTTCGTTTGCAACTTCAACAGCTGGCTGTTCTGGTGAACATGCTGGCTCTGGAGCTGCAGCTTCCGTGTCTATGGATGGTTCTTGTGGCGTTGGCTCAGTTATTACTGGCTCTTGAGGAGCAATTTCAGGTGCTGGTTCTTTTATTACTTGTACTTCTGGTTCTGGGGGAGCAATTGGGGCAGTCTCTTCTGGAGTTGCCTCCATGGTCGGTGTTTCGATTGGGGCAACTTCAACAGGAGGGGTTTCAACGGGGACGGTTTCAACTGGCGCAGGTTCGATTGGGGCTGAAATAATTTCTACTTGGGTAGTTTCTACTGGAGTAGTCTCTGCAGGAGCGCTTTCAACGGGAGTTGCTTCTGCTTTTACTGTTTCAACCGAAATCTCAGCGGGAGCAGTTTCAGCCGGAGCAGGCTCTATTGGCGATGTTTCAATTGCAGTTTCAACTGGGGTGGCTTCAACAGGAATTTCCATCGGAGTTGGTTCTACCGGCGCTGGTTGTGCAACTTCAGCTTCGATTATTGGAGCAACTGGTTCTGGAGCTATGGGCATTTGTATTTCCGTTGATGGGCATAGTTGGTTTGTGGATTGTTTTATTACGTTTAGCTCGTTTCTAGTCGTTTCTAGTCCGGCTGTAAGAAGGTTCATTTCCTTATCATAAATTTCCTCGTCGATTTCTCCTGCTACGTGTTGAATTTCATAGTTAGCAAGAAGTGTTTCCAATATCTTAATTTGGTTTTCTAGTTCTTCGGTTTTAGCTTGCATGCTTTCAATCAATTCTTTCTGTTGCTTCTCGATTGCAATCATCGCCGTATTTATTTCGCTGTTAAAAGAGTCGCGTGTTGATTGAGAAATTTTTCCAGCTTCAAAAAGGTTATCTAACGCCTTCTTCTTTTTCTTAGCTATTTCGTATTCTTCATTTAATCGTTTAAATGTGTATTTCCATGAAATCAATTTTAAGGCACCATACCTTTTTTAGCCTAAAATAAGAGATAACGTTTGTTAACATGCACATATATCGCTAACTATTTAAAATGGCTACTGAGGCAACGGAATGGAAATTTTGCATTAAAATTCACAAGTATCTTTAGTCGCTTATGTATATGAAAATTGAAAGTTTTTTAGATTCTGCTCATCGACAATAACATTTCCATGTAAATTATCGCATATTCATTGTCATGTTATGGTAATATATTTGAAAATGTACCTTGTCAGTTATTGGGATTTCAAGTGCAAACAGTTAATTTTGGTTATTACGTAAATCATAAGTTCGGCTTCCCAGTGCGTTCAAGCGCAATATATTCACTGCTGTACTCTCTTAAAAGAAACGATTCGTCGAAGGAATATGGATTGAAAGGAAAAGATCAACAAACTCCCGAGAAAGGAACAAAAACAATAGAAATCACATTTAATTCGCAGAATAAAATTGAAGGATTCATGACAACCATTCCTGAAAATGCAAACAATCCTTAATCTATTTCTTTTATTCACCATTTCAATCGAAACGCTAAAAAACCCCTTTCTGTTTTCCTATCAGCCGCAACAAATTTGCGCGGGTCCGTAGCTCAGTCAGGCTAGAGCACCGGACTTTTAATCCGGGGGTCGCGGGTTCAATTCCCGTCGGACCCGCCCAATTATATCGGAGTAAATACTGTTTTTGTGAATCATTTTTCTGTAACCTCTTTGCGTATAATCTGTTTAAGTTCAGTCGCAAGAACGGATAGCTGATGACTGTGGATCTGCTCGTCTGTTTGGACCGTTTGGTTGCTGCGGACTAAGACATCTTTGGAGAGGATTTCTTCTGGGTTTTCTCCCCAGGAACGTATGATTTCTTTGAGTTGCTCGATTCGGTTAACTTTAGTTTTGGGTCTGATTGCTAATCCAGCGGCGACATATAGATTTCTGAGGGTTTCAATGCCTAAGCTCTGGACATCTTCGTAGGTGTCAATGGTTTTTCCCATCATGTACTTGATAATTTCGTCGTCGATTTTTGCTGCGCTTAACTGTGTTCTGAAGAATTTTCTTAAGCTGTGGGTTCTAACGCTATACATCCAGCTGTTGGGTAGTTTTTTAGCGACCTTTGCTTCGACAGCGGAGTCATGGACGATTTGGCGGATCGTTTTCTCGCTGACTCCTAAGACTTTGTTTGCGACATGGCTGTTTCTGATCAATGGCGATTCGTCAGTAATTATTTCAGGCGGCATTCCTTGGGTGCCTTGTCTTCTTTCGTCTACGTATAATTTTAGGAGGTAGCTTGCTTCAGCGTTTAGGAATGTGTCATAATCGTGGTATTTGCCCTTGGTAATGTTGGCTTCTATGTGGATATGGATAGGTATGCGTCCGGCTTCTAGGTCTTCTTTGACGTGGCGGTATTTTAGTTTGGAAAAAGTGCCTTCTCTGAAGCCTCCTGTTGCTATGCCTGCGATGATAAAGCTTTCTCGTGTAGCGGCTTTATCTAACATTATTGTAAGTTCTTCGGGTTTGGGTGCTCTGTCTTTGTGAGATATATTTCGGCTTAAGGGTTCGTCTAGTTCGATTTTTTTTACTCCGTTGGTGCGGTAGAAGGTTTTTACTGCTTTGATGTAGTTGCAGACTGCACCTGGCTTTAGGTCGCTGTCTTGGAGGGTAGCTAAGTAGTCACTTAAGAATCCGCAATGGTTTTGTACTTTTATGGGATCCGGGATTGCACCTACGGGTTTGACGTCTTGGATAATTAGGTCAGGGTTGTATCCGAGCCAGTCTGCATATTTTTTGAATCGGAGTGCGTATGTGGGACAGCTCTCATGGGAACCGCTGCAGTGACGTAGAAAGTGCCGCGACATCTTAACCATGCTTTGATGTTCAAAGATGTAGGGAATAATGTTGGGGTACTTGTTTAGGCAGCTGCGTATGATGTAGTCTGCGAGTCCTATTTCTCCGGTCGCTAAGATTTTGCTGAGCTCTAAGCTAAGAGGATTTTGTAATCTAATGTTGTTCAAGCTTTTTTCAATAATGACGAGTTGACCTTGGAATTGCAGTGGCAGGTTGAGTTTTTTTAGGTCATCACCTGTGAGGTTACGCTTTCGCTCTATTGCGATTGCTATATTTTGCGTCTTTCGCTCTATCAATTTGGCCCCTTCCTTTTGTTTTTAGGGGTGAGTTTTTCGCTTCTTTGGCTAGGAGCGCCTACTCGATTCTTTAGTAAAGTGTGTGGACAATTTAAAACATGCTCAAAATTGAGAGATACCATGGAGACAATGCAGCTTTTGATAACCACCACGCCGTTAAAGCCGCTGCGGCGCTCTGGAAGAGGTCTATCGCATTCGATAAGCATGACCTCATCGTTCTCCTCTTTAACCCAGCCTATTGCTTCGCGTATGATTGCTTGAGCCGCTGGTGTCTCAACGTTTCTAAAAAACACATGGTCTCTGTACCTAACGTAAACAGCTTTGAGGATTTGGGAGCTATCGCCAGTAGCTGATTCGCCAAAACGTACACCGTTCAAGCTAACTTCATTGGTGCTTTTCATAGAACCTGTAGCGAGATCAGCCATTCCTCCCACCCCTTCATCGTGCAATTTTTTGTGCTTGGTTAGTTTACTTGTTTGGTTTTAGAGTCGTTTCCATTGTTCACGAGTTCCCAGGGAATGTGTGCCACCAGTCCGCATCCGACATAGCGATAGAAGCTCTCTGGATCAACAATACTGGTATTGCCTGTTTGCATTAAGCGGGGCTTTTGCATTTTTATGTGGCATGCGCACGCTTCGCCTAGGCAATCGCTGTTTTGCTGTTGAGGGTGGGCTGCGGCTAAGGGGCAAACCTTATGTAGCTCCGTCATGGTCTCTCCCTCGCTAATGCTGTTTCCTCTGCTGTATCAAAGGTCACGGCTGGAAATGGCGCCTTGGGTCGCTTATGGGTTGTCTTGTATGCTTTGAGTCCTTGTTTGAGGATTTCATTGGCGAAAGCGCTTCTTGTTGCTAGGTCCCTTAAGGCGTCTATTTCTTTTAGGACCTCTTGATCGATGGTGAAGGCGACTTTTGCTTTCATTTCTCACAATTCCCCTCGTGGTTAACTTAGTTAACTCAGTTACTCTGGGAAACCTTATAAATCTAATCCTACTAATCATACTTCTGTTCACAGGAGAAATACGGCATGAAAGCGATAAAAATCTCAGATGACATCCATAGCAAACTAACTGGTCTCCTGGGAGAGCTCACCGCTGAGACTAACAAAATGCAAACTTACCAGGACGCCATAAACGCTCTCTTGGAGCAGTCGGTTATTCTTCCGTCTGAAGTCATTGCCAAAGTGGAAAACTTCATTGAAGAAAACAAAGACATAGGCTTCACCAACAAAGAGGACTTTGTCCGTGATGCTATACGCTACCGACTAGAACGCTTGAAAAACGACAATGAATTCTTAGAAGTCTCTCGTGAACAGTATGATGAGCTTGAAGAAGCCCTCAAAGAAATGGGAACACCATTTCATAGCCCGGAGCAATTCATACGTAGCCAGATAAGCGAAGCATTGTACAAATACGAGGAATTTAAAAACAGCAAAGACCGAGGAGGAAAGCGCAGCACTATTAGATAATCTACGTGCCTTAAGCTGTCGCATCACAGTTTTTCATGCGGCATCCAAACTGGTTTGTTGTCTGCTATCTCCCGTTGGGTGGGCAACGTATAAGGCAAACATAAAGCGTCAAATACCCCTTGCTCTGTTTCTCCAGCAATTGCAACGCCGTCTTTGATTAGGCCTTCACTGTACTTGAGCCGCATACCTTTAGAAAACGCATGCCCAGCAAGCCACATGTTATGGTCAGCCGAACCAGTACGGACAAGCAAGTGAATTCCAAAGGTAGATGGTTTCGCACGGTAGAAATCAACTTGGAAAAGCCCATCTTTGCACGGCACAAAAGCTTTAATCACACTATTTCCCGAGCAGTTAGGCTTAGCTTTTAGTTGCCTAAGTTTTTCATTAATCTTCAGCCATTCAGCATCATTTTTTGCGACAACAACAAAGTCAATATCATGAACTATGCTTTTCTGTCGCCTTATGCTCCCTGCAACTTCAATAAGCTCGCATTGAGCCTCCACAGCTGCTTTTACTACAGCGGCAGTTCTTTGGGCTTCTTCTAAGTCCAGTTCAGCGAGAACTTTAACTGCATCTTGCGGAAATAGCGTCACTTGTTTTTTCATCATTTTTATCACTTACAACTAAGGTTCTTTATTAGCTTGGTCTATAGATGATGCTTGTTGGGTTTTTTCTAAAACTTTGAGTTCTTGTTCAAGCTTCAGCAACCTTTTTTGTTGACCTAGCAGAATGGACATAACCATAGGCTCAAAAATTATCGGGTTAGTCGCATTGCCGCTTTCTGAAGCATACGTTCTGCACATATCCATCAACTCATCAAAAGCTTCCCTGTCAGGCTTGCGCAAAGCTCTAACGAAGCCGCTCCACCGGTTGATCTCCCCCTCCAAAGCAATCCTGAAAGATTCAACAGTCTTACCCATCCTTTTTTAGGCCTCCAAATTCGATTTTCTTTCTCATAGGCGTTCATCTGGAGCTTGTGCCTATAGCATAAATCCCTTAAAAAGAAAACGTTCAAACGTATTTCCAAGTCAGTAGAGGGGTGAGTGAAAGTAAGAATCAAGGAGTTTATTGATTTCAAACTTTAGTGATAAAATACTTAAGTCACAATAACTGATAACTCAGCGGTTGAAAATGGGGACAAATAATCAAATTAATCAGCTTTTTGCAACTGAGGCTGACCAAAACCGGAAATTTGCCCAAGAGACGTCCGTTTTACCTAAAGCTGGGGAATCGCAAGAAGCTTTAAGGTCTTCTCTAACCAGTGAGCACTGGTTTATTCTCTCAGGAGATAAAGGCTCAGGAAAGACATCATACCTTCTTTTCGGAATGAAAGATCTTCCAAGAAAATTTTTGGCAGTCTATGCTCCATTTGAAACAATAGATTCTAAATTTGTCATCAAAAATAAGGTAGATGAAAATGAATTTTTATGCAAACACTTCTATGGAGGCCTTATTTCAGGCCTTGACAAAACAATCAAAGAAACCCTTCCAAAAAAGGAAAAGGAAGCCCAAGTTTTTCTCGAAAAAATGATTGACTCTTTAATACCTGTGGAAATCGAGCAAACAAGAACTGTCAATAGTAAGAAGGGTTTTTGGGCCAGAATAGGCATAAAAAGAGAAGCAATTGGGGCTGGGGCTTCATATGGTAGATCAATAGATGCTCAAATTATTGAGAGGCGAAAGTTTTCACCAAGACCTCACTACGAAGAGTTTCGGGAATATCTAATTGAATTAATCAAATTTCTTGGTTTTGAGGCTGTAGTTTTCTATATCGATGAAGTCAACGAGATAAGACTTGACCCTTCAGAGGTAAGCTGTCTATTTGACCATATTTATAACGCGTATAAGACAAAAAAGGAATCCGTATGTTTTAAGATCGCTATTACGGATACCGTTGAAGAAGCAGTTCCTGATTCCATTATCTCTGGCGGTTATTTTGAATTCAAGAATTTAAAGTCCTTCCTTCAGTTTCCGAAACAGTATGAAGGTTTTATTCATGAAATCCTTCAAGAGCGCACTAAACTCCTTGGAATCAAGTCAACAATAGATGAAATCTTCACGGATTCAGCGCTTCATATCTTAGTTATGGCTTCCATGGGCAATCCCAGGGACTTTTTCCTGCGAGCTAGAGAAGCATGCTCGGCAAGCGGAGATAAAATCAACCAAGGAATTGCCTTAGACACTGTAAAGAAGATTGGCGGTGAAAGAGAAAAGAGAATTCTTGATAAGGGCGGAATTTATCGCAAGACATATGAAAAACTGGTTGAGTCATTGAAGGAGCGAAGCAAAGCCAAAGAAGGAAATAGTAGCTCTCCTACAGGTGTATCTTACTTTATGATTGCTGAAGCAGATAAATTACCGCCTGAAATAAGAGATGCGCTATCCCTATTAGAAACCGAAAAAATCATCTATTCCACTGGAAGCTATCGCGCCTTGAGAAGAAAAGGTCAGAAGTCCGAGGTTTTGGTGCTTTCCTATCCTATTTGCTTGATTAAATCAATACGCTTTCATGATGTGGTGAAGGCAATGGAACAGACAGGCCATACTGAAAATCAAGTAATCTCTGAACATAGAGCAACAATAAGACTTGGCGAAGTATAGAAGCCAGCAAGCAATTTTTTCAAAAACCCTGTGCCTAAAGTTTGATATAGCCAATCGGCGCATTAGCACAAACAGGTGCTAACTTGCAAAACATGTGGATGGTCCGTGCAGGAGAAGCTGCATACTTAATCGAAGACTTCAAAAGCCAAGCGTACGTTGCGATTGGATGGAGCAAGCTTGGGAATATTAGCTTACTTAAATCAAGAGACGAAGTCAAGGATCTGCTGAAGCAGCGCTATAGTTACAACAAGATAAAGCAGTTAAATATTGAAACCAGCATGGTAAGTCGCTTCCTCTTAGAATTCAAAAAAGGAGATTACGTAATTTCATATGATAACTTAAACAGAAACTACCTAATTGGTCAGCTTGACAGCGATTACATATTCGACAAGAGCAAGAAGGATTATTTTCAAACAAGAAAAGTCAAATGGCTAGGCGAAGTGCCAAGAGACAAGCTTTCGACTGCAACGCGAAACACGCTTGGAGCAATAGCGACAATTTTTCATATTAACAGCAATGCTGCGGCTGAAATTATTAGAGTACTGGAAGGCAAGCAGGAGTCAAGTGAAGAGGAAGAAGAAGAAGAGACCGAAGAGGAAACACTAAAAGAAGACATGGAATCAAAAGCCCACGAATTGATCAAAGACCACGTAATGGCGCTTGATTGGGAGGAGATGCAACAAGTGGTTGCCGGTATTTTGGTTGCGATGGGGTTCAAAGCTACTATCAGCGAAGCTGGACCAGACAGAGGCAAGGACATTGAGGCATCGCCAGACGGTCTTATGTTGAAGGACCCAAGGATTTTAGTTGAAGTAAAACATCGAAGTGGTGCTATGGGCGCTAAAGATATTCGTAATTTCAACTCGGTTTTAAGGGGCGGCCAAAAAGGCCTTTATGTCTCAACTGGCGGTTTTTCAAAAGATGCAAAATACGAAGCCGAGCGGGGAATAGAACAAATAACCCTCATTGATGCCGATCGGTTGGTTGATTTGATAGTGCAAAACTATGACGCATTCAGTACTGAAACTAAGTTGCTTATACCATTGACTAAAATCTTCTGGCCTTCCAAATAATAATTACTTGCTCTTAGTCACCCAACAGTCAAGTATCTGCGAGTTCAGTTTTTTCTTAACCTCTCTCCAAAACGGCATATACTTTACCATCAACGCGGTAAAATCAGCGTTGTGCTTCTTTACGCGTATATGTATTAATTCATGTAGAATTATGTACTCCAAGCACTCAACAGGTTTTTTTGCGAGTTGAAGATTGAACCATATTTTCCGCTCGGCTATGTTGCAAGCTCCCCATTTGCTTGTCATGTATTTTGTCTGCCAAGAAGAGCATTTCAAGCCAGTTGCCTTTTCCCACTTCGGAAGCAAACGGGTCACCTCTGCTTTCAGTTTTTCACGATACCATTCACGGACAAAATTATCCCGCTGGCGGACGGTGCTTTTCTTGCGGACGATGAGAATTGCCCTGTTATCCCTCAATTCAAGCGAGTTTTTATTTCCATAGTTTACCTGCAAGAAATATTGCTTACCCCAGAGATATAGCGTTTCACCAGATACATACTGTCGCTTCGTCTGTCGCAGCTGCCCTGAGAATATCGCTTGCTGTGCTTTTAGCCAACTTGTTTTCGTGCGGACAAAACGCTCGATTGCGTCGTCACTCATATCCTGCGGAGCAGACACAGACACTACACCATTCGGGGGCTTGACGTACAGGTGCATATTCTTGATGTTCTTTCTGTCAACCCGTACTTCAATTCCGGTTACTAACGTCAATATTCCTCCTGCGCCATAATCAACTTGAATAGCCGATTTACCTCGTTTGTATCATTAATGATGCGTGATAAGGCTCGTTTAATTCTGTTCTGCTTGACAGGATTTGTTCTAAAACCGTCCTGCTTGTTTTCACGAACGGCCCGATCTAATTTATGAGCCAATTCTTCATCCTCGCCGCAATTGTCATAGAACATACGAAGCGTGCCGCTCCCTCGTACGTTTTCAGGATAATGTGAATTGTTTTCAGGGTTCGCTGCATTTCGGGCCAGCTCAGCATACATCTCAAGCAAGCCCTTATATTCGATAACGCCTCTTTTGCGGTCAAGGATAATCTTCTCCAAAATTTCCGACATTCGTGCATAGTACATCGGATTCATCGGCATTTTTGCGACTATTTTTCTTCGGATGTTGTTCTCTATAGCTTCAGCGGCGGCTTCTTTGCCGCGTCCCTCAGCTTCAAGTTTTTCTTTCTGCGCCATAATGAAGTCAAGGAGCGTAAAATCATCTACGATACCGAGCGGTTTCGCGTCGCTCGCTATGATGTATGTGTCAATTAGGTGTCGCATGCCTGGTTCAAACATTTTGAAGTCGATTTCATCGCCGCTTGCTTGTCCGATGGTAGCTTTTAATCGAAGATAAAACTCAACCTCTGCGGCGATTTCAGTTTGTTCACTCGCCGAGTATCCTACTGTATTCATATCAGCTTTAATGTCAGAATAAGCCCTGACCAAACGGTTAACGAGTTTGTAGAGTTGCTCACGCGACCGGGCAAAGGTTTCATTCTCATCCTTAACATCACCACTCTCTCCGCAGAAATACCGAATGTAATCTACTTCATCATACGGTGGCTTGACGCTCTCGCATAAATCGGCAAGTTCCTCAAGCGTAGTGTCCAGATATTTTTTTGCTTCGATGAGCCTGTTTTTCAATAGTCCCTCAACATCTTCGGGTGCGTATCCCTCAAATGCTCCTGATGTGTATTTTTTTAGCGCATTTTCCAAATCGCCGAAGAGTTCCTTGTAATCAACAATATAACCAAAGTCTTTACTCTCGCCGTCAAGTCTGTTCACGCGGCAGATTGCTTGGAATAAACCGTGGTTCTCCATATGCTTGTCAATATATAGAAATGTGCAGGGTGGCGCGTCAAAGCCCGTTAGCAGTTTATCCACGACGATAAGTAGGCGCATATTTGCTGGTTCTTCGATGAATTTACCTATGACCTCTTTTTCAAAATCTGGGACCCGTCCCACGTCGTAACCGTAATTTTCGAGCATTTTTTGGTATGCTTCGTATTTGGTGATTTCCTCAGTGTCCTCGTCCCCGCCGATGTCTTCGGTGCGTAGATTACCTGGTGCAGCGTCGTAACTGGTGATTATCGCGCACTTCCTGAATCCCTTACTTCTGAAAATCTCATAGAAACGGCAAGCGGAATAAATATCACCCGCCACAAGCAGCGCGTTGCCGCTGCCATCAGAGAGTCGCGGTTTTGTTTCCATATCAAAAATGATGTCATTGGCTATTTTATCAAGCCGTCCAGCAGAACTGAAGACTTTTTGCAGGTTTCCCCATTTCTCTTTTAGACATGCTTTCGCTTTATCTGTTAAGGAACGTGTTTTTGCTTCAAACCATGCGTCGATTTTGTCTTGTGAAGTCAAATCTTGTGGAATGTCGCGTGCTTCATAGCGTAAATCAAGAACTACCCCGTCCAAAACGCCCTCATCGTACTTGTAAGTATGAATATAACCGCCGAACACTTCGATACTTGTCTTTTTATCCCTTACCAGTAGCGGCGTACCTGTAAAACCTATTAGAATAGCATTGGGCAGGATTGCTTTCATTGCCTCGTGAAGTTTGCCGGATTGTGTCCTGTGACATTCGTCCACGAAAACATAGAAATCACCCTTAGCCTTGAAGTTAGCCGGGAGCGATTTCTTAATGTCTTCTATAAATTTATCATAGTCGAGTTCTGAGACATCTGAGCCGCGTCGTCCAAATTTATGGATCAACGAGCAAATCAGCCTGTCGTCATAACTGTTTAATTTTTCGATTAAGTCCCGACCACTTCGCGTAGGCTTGATATGTTCGCCCACATCGCCAAAGTTTCCTTCAATCTTGATGTCCAGTTCCTCTCGGTCGGAGATTATTAACACACGGGCGTTGCAGTTGTGGGATAGGATCCATTTTGATAGCCATACCATTGTAAGCGTTTTGCCGCTTCCTTGTGTGTGCCAGATGATGCCACCTTTGCCACCATTTATGTGAAGCTCGGCCTGACGGACACCGAAATATTGGTTATGGTAGGCTACTTTTTTTATGCCTTTGTCAAAAATGATGAAATCATGGATTAACTCCAAGAATCGTTCTTTGCGGAACATACTGTAAAGTTGCCAATCAAGCTTATCTGACAAATTAATGCATATGCGCCTAATGTCCTCGCCTAACTCATCAACATATTTGTCGTTTGCAACGGGTACATAATTTTTCCATTTAAGGTAATATTTTTCTGGGGTGAGTATCGTGCCATAACGGACGCCTTCACTTGTGTTGCCCGCGAAAGTGTATTGTACCGTGGAGAAAAACGGCGCTATAAAATCGTCGCGCTGATTGGCGATGTTCTGCCGTATACCGTTGGCAACGGATATGCTGCTCCGTTTGAGTTCGATTATCGCTAGCGCGATACCATTGACGTAGACAACTAAGTCTGGGCGTTTTTCCATAACGTCGCCCGAAACCGTTACTTCTTCCGCTACTCCAAAATCGTTATTGCCGACCTGCACCCAGTCGATAAAGTTCACCGTGCGGATGTCATCATTATCGTCCTTTACCTTTGCGCCATAACGGAGTAGACTATAAACAGCCTTGTTGACAGCATAGAGTTCTCGTTGATTGGTGCATAACGCAGTCTTTCGGAGGTCCTCAATGGCTCGGCGAATGAGCGTGTCGTTGTAACCGCGTTTTTTTAGGTTCGCGGTCAGTCTGTCAATTTCGATGTTATGGTTCTCGCGTTCTTGCCAATCGCCGAGGTATGCATAACCAAGCAACTGCGGATTGCGGAACAGTTCAATGATTTGATTTTGCGTTTCGCGTTCACTTTGCCCGACTCTCGCATTAGGCATTTCCTGTTACCTCCTGACCAAACAGTTCGTTACTCCATTTGATTGCACGAGTGATGTTAGCGTCAGAGAAAATCGGACGTTTGAGCTTGTCTTTCCAAGCGCTGTCCTTATTGATGATATCCTTAACGGCTTGGGTGTTAACCAGCTTGTCCGCACTCCGCAACTCCAACATAGCCTTATCTATGGTTGTCAAGAGTTCCAATTCATCTTTGCGATTGGACAAATAAAGAAAATGCTCCACCAACCACTTGAGCGGTTCATCACCGTACCATTTTGCAAAATAACGCAGAGCTTCATCTGCGTTATCGGTAACCACGAATCCTTTGTATTTGCCAGTGTGTTCACAGATATACTTCTTGCTGAGCGCAATTGGCTTTGCTGTTCTATATTCCAAACTTGGATTATATGGGCCCGCCGGCATTTTCTTATATCCCGTGGCATTACCCTCAACGTGACGATGGAATAGATAAGGGAACTTCTGACAGTCAAAAGCAGTAAAAGGGTGTTCTTCAGTTCCAAATGTCTTGACAAGTGCAACAAGAATCACAGCATCCCTGTACCCCTCTTTGTAGCCTTGTTTCCGATTTTCTTCTGTTTTGGCAACCGAAGCAGTCTCCGTTTCTGCCAATCGGATCTTGCCCGTGAGCAATTGTTCCATCATACCCTGCTTGATGAGTTTTGCCTTATTCAGCTTGGCCGTCAGTTCATCAATTTCCGAGTCCATATCGGATAAAATAGACACTATACAGGTTTGCTCGGTGATTGATGGAAGCATAATTCTCACAAGTGAGATGTTTCCCAAGTTAATTTTTTGCGGTATTGCGTGTTGCAGCGAATGCAACATTATTTCTTTCTTGAAGACCTCGGTTTGACTAATAAAGCAAAGAAATCGTGCGGTAATACTACTTTTGCATTTCAGCAAAGCCAAACTTACATAAAAACTTGCGTTGACATCCCAATCAACGTACTTACAGACGCCTATCGACCCGATTCGAGTCATAATAATATCCCCTTTTTCAATTTGGTAAGAAGAAGTGAGTTTTTTGTGTTCTTCTAACGAAATATATTTAACATTTGAAAAATCGTCATTAGTCACGTTTTCCACGCTGTAAAACGGTACACCATATTTCTTGTATTGCGGGGTTTGGTGTGTACCGTCCCTAATCTCGCAAAGCTCACTTAACGTCTTTTCCTCCCAACCATCTTTAGGTCGTAATAGCTCCTGCATTGCGCCTTGCTTGATATCGCGCTTTTTTGCTATGAGTCGTTCAAGCGCGACGATATAGCCGTCTGCGTCTGAAAGCGCTGAGGCGATTGCCCGCTGCTCGGAGAGGGACTTTGGGAAAAGGATACAGATTTTTTTTATGGTAGTTTTGCTTACACCCGTAACTTTTGTTCCCACGGCATAATGTTTGAATTGGCGGATAACATCAGTTGTTTGGAAGCAATATTCACGATATGCCCTTTCCGTTTCGTTAGTAAGCGGTTTAGCGACTATGGTGTGAAGTCCGGCAATAAACGGTACTTTGCCAGTATTGCGAACAACAATGTGTCTACTCGCCCCAATATCATCCTCTGAGGCGTCAACAAAAACAACATCACCATCTTGTAACAGTGAACCAGCAGACACTTTATTTAGCGGCACGTTAAGACGCGGAATAACTGCTTTATCCTCGTCTGTATCGATATATGTTTTTGTAGAAGCGTGAATATCCCCATAATGCAAATAGAAGTATCCATTATCTGATAACTGGACGCGACTTGCAGAACGTCCGCCCGAAATTGAGAATAGTTCCCCAATCGACTTTTTAATCCACTCTACCATTTGAAGCCCATCCTCTGCAAATGTCCGTTGACACGGGCAGCGTAATCTGTAGCTTCATTTTCAAGTTCGGGCATTGTGCGATCATAGCGTTCAGCGAGTTCCGTTATGCGGGCGGCTATACCGTGGCTAACAGCACGGTAAAGCTGTTCAAGGCCCTGGATAATCTCTCCATACCACTTTTGATTGACAAGCAATTCAATAATCTCGTCATCGGTGAGTGTGGGATATTTGGCGCGTTCCTTTGCTTCCTGTTCGAAGCGCATTTGTTTGAGAAGTTTGTTAAACTCGTCTATTTTATCCTGCAGGTCGGCGAGCGTTTTCAGTTCCTTGTATTCATCGCTGTCTGTGCGGTTTTTTAGTTTTTTAAGTTCTCCGTTTAGCTTTGTTTTATCGAGGTTTCCATTGTCATTTAATGTCTCATTTGTTATCGCGCCTTCTTCGGCACTTTCAATGAGTTCGGCGAGTTCATTTTCTTTAGCGACGATAACGTCCTCAGTGTCGGTGATTGCCTGTTGTTCGGTACGGAAATAATAGTCGCGAATAACTTGCCGAGGGATCAGTTTGCCCTCCCAACCGACAACTTTTTCAGTGGTCACTTTTGAGCCATCTTTCTTTTTCTTCTCTGTCACCTTGAGGATATTTTCGGTTTCACGTGCCGCTTTGTAACCGTCTGCTTTGATGATGAAAGCATCGTCAGCCATAACGTCTTGCCAGTAAGCAAGCAAAACCTGATACAC
This sequence comes from Bathyarchaeia archaeon, assembly GCA_050013315.1. GTDB lineage: Archaea > Thermoproteota > Bathyarchaeia > Bathyarchaeales > Bathycorpusculaceae > Bathycorpusculum. Next base: position 33,962 of record JBEKFM010000005.1, on the reverse strand, counting down.
ATCATATTTATCGAGCAATGTAACCGGCTCGAATTGCCGTAAAATCTCCTCAGCTATTTCAGAGATAAACGTCTTAACGACGGTTTTGTTGTTAATTCCCTTCAACTTATCCGAGACGGCGGACTTCCATGCTTCTATTGCGCTGTCTATACGGTTGGCGTAAGTTGAAAACTCTTTATCTGCGTAAATTGTGTGTGATATTTCTTCTTTCGGCAGAACAGAGCTGTAATATCCCCTACGGAGCGGAACAAACAACATGCTTTTGAGGTTCGGAAACAGCGTCCAATATTTTGATAAGCTATCAACATCAACCTGAGGTATGCCACCGTTCAGATGACCATCAATGCTTTGCAAGTCCTCCGGTTCGCCGCTATCAATGTAACGCGGAATGTTAAGGTTATATTCCTTGCGTTCAATCTCTACAAGCGGAACAAAACGCGAATATTTTTCCTCATCACGCCATTCGCGGAACGCCCTGACAATTTTGTAAATATCGCGCTCACGCAGACGATTCTTGTTACCATCTTTTACAAAGCCACGGCTGCCATCAATCATAAAAATACCGTCGCGATTACCCGCACCCTCTTTATCAAGGACGATAATGCAGGCAGGTATGCCCGTACCATAGAACAGATTGGCTGGAAGCCCAATTATCGCTTTGATGTAGCCTTTCTTAATAACCGTTGTTCGAATTGCCGCCTCAGAATTGCCCCGAAACAGCACGCCGTGCGGTAAAATACACGCGCCTTTGCCTTTTGGTTTCATGGACTTTATAATATGTAGAAGCCAAGCATAGTCTCCATTCTTTTCAGGCGGCATTGCGCCGTAGCCATCAAAACGTCCATACTCCTTGCCAGCGATTCCGTCCGTCCAGTTCTTAATAGAGAACGGAGGATTAGCGACAACAAAATCAAATTGTTTTAACGCAGTATGGTCATTATCTTTAAAATACTGAGGGTCAGAAAATGTGTTTGCGTTGCCCGCGATTTCAGCGCTTGCCTTGTTGTGCAAGACAAAATTCATATGCGCCATACCAGCGGTAGCGATGTCTTTTTCCTGTCCATATATGGTGACATCTATTGGCGCTGCGTCAGCAGCACGGATTAAAAGCGAACCCGAGCCGCAAGCTGGGTCATAAACTGTTGTGTCGGGGCTTGTAACTTTGTCAATTCCGATTACGCTCGCGATAATACGTGATACCTCGGCGGGTGTGTAAAACTGCCCCTTGCTCTTGCCGCTCTCCGTAGCAAAATTCCGCATGAGATACTCGTATGCATCGCCGATGATATCGTCACCCTCGGCGCGATTATGGGAGAAATCAAGCTCCGGGCGTTGGAATATGGCAACAAGGTCGGTGAGTTTGTCTACCTGTTCCTTGCCCTTGCCGAGCCTGGTATCATCGTTAAATTTCGCAATATCTATCACGTTTCGCAAACCGTTCGCTTCGGCGAGTTTGGCAATAATTTTGTCTATTCCCTCGCCTATGGTGCCTTTACCGTCAGAGCCGTCTTTGCCCTTCAATGCAACCATGTCATCAAAGCTGCCGCCTTCCGGAACAATTATGTCGGCGTAAGCTTCGCCCTTGTATCTGTCAGAAACGTATTTGACGAACAGAAGCGTCAGAATGTAATCTTTGTATTGCGACGCATCCATGCCGCCGCGCAGTTTGTTACAGCTCGCCCATAATGAGCTATATAATTCTGATTTCTTGATCGCCATCGAAATAACACTCTTATTCTAATAGTAATTGTTGCCTCATGTCATCTTGAAGGCCTATTAATGGAATTGATTTGATATCGACTGCTTGACATATAAATTAAGCTGTAATTAAAATATTGGTAGGTAGGTAGTAAAAGCCCAGCATAAAGGAGATTACCTATGTCCAAACCAAAAAAGAATTACTTTATAATTGAATATTGTTCCGAAATTGTGGACGCAAACACCAAAGAAGAAGCGATTGCAATAGCTAAACATCGCATCAAAGACCGAGCTATTGAAGTGGATGAAGAGAACACTTGCCAAGTTGAAGACGAAGACTTGCTAAAAGAAATCGAGGAAGACGAAAGAAAAGCAGATGAAGAAGAAGCCAAAGCTACCGCTAAACCAAAAAAACAACTGCCTAAAAAATGAAGAAACCACTACCGGTCAAAGAATGTTGTCTGTATGTGCAGGTACCACAAACTTTTTAATAACTTCGACACTTACCAGCTAACTGCGAGTAAGTCCTATCCGAAGCAATGATGCCCGCACTTGTGGGATGGGAGTATTAGGATAGGGGTCGCATGTCTACTTTCTCCTTAAATACTAAAATGCCAAAATTTCGTATTTTAAGAACATAAATAATTTTTAAAAAAGCCCCACTCGATTGTATAGTTAATTTTTATCAGGATTGAGCCAGAATAGAGAAGATATGCTTTTGAGCTCTTGTGATTGAAACATTAAACGGCAATTTCACTGATTAATTGTATAGTATATTCAGAAAGTTGAGCACACTGTTTGCATTCGTTCATAACTATTTCTGCATCCATTTCATAATCAGCCCGCCGTCTCATCTCGCGTAATTGATCTAACTTGTTGCCAATATCAGAATAACCATTGTCCATATACGCATCTTTCACTTCTTGATGAATTTTCGTTTTGTCATTGAACTGGGTGCCAGTTCGCACCATTTTTCTCCAAGCGACTAAAAAAGTAGCATAATAGCAACGACCTATCGACGTCCTGATTCTGGCATCCTCGTCATAGCGAGAGTCTCCTATCAGGGTTTTCCCTAGCTCTAGAAATTTTTTCGGGTTGAAAGCGCCAGGCATATCTTATTTTTATAAATCTACATGTACAAATAAGTTTCTATTAATGCCTTGTAGGTATTTTTTCCCTTCAATATCCGCCTTTTCTTGCAAAGATTTGATTTCGCTTCTTAGAATAATATCAAAGACTGTTGAGAGCTTCATTCTTCCTTTAAAGTCAAGGTCCTTTCGTGGATGTATTTTTACCAAACATTTCGTTCTATCAGAGGACTCTTCATCAATGTTGCAAAGAACTTCGATTTTTGTTTCCGGTTCTCTTGAAGAAACAGCTTGCCTCATTTTAATTTCTGCGTTCCTAAAAAAACTCTCAAACAATGGTTCGGAAACAATTTTTCTCTGTGTCGATTCAGACATATCGATGACATTTTTCTCTATCAAAAAGTTAATTTTTTGGGCAGTTGCATTAATCGTCTCTTTTTCCGTTTCCGGCTCAGCTTCAACCTTCATAAATGGTTTCCTAATTTTTTCATTTTTAGAAGCAAAGCCGAATCTTACCAAAGGATAGCTTGAGCTTGAATTGCTAATTTGCATTTTGGGCGTAGTGTCGTTAATTCCATCCCACCCCATTGCATTTCTTACTTGCTCAACTTCCTGAATTAAACTTCTCCGCTGATGAACTTGAGCGACCTTCTCCATTTTGGACCCTTGGATACTTTTCAGTCTTTTAGACTCGAAGCTTTCATCTCTAGCGGATGGAAACTTTGGAAGTGATAAATTCTTCAATACATTCGGAAGAATTTCTTTGCCAAGAATTGAAGCAATTCCATCTGAGAGTTCACCCTCTGTAGCAGTAGGATTATTAACTCTTATTTGAGCAACCAATTCATCAAGCAAGGATTGTTCAATCATAGTTCATCCTACATCTGTTTTTCCAAAGTTTTTGTTAAACTATCACTCAGTTTTTTCTTCAATTCTTCAGGTATTTCTATGCCTTTTTGCAAGGCAATTGCAGGAGATAGTAACTCACCATATAAAATAAAATATTCTCTCCATTTTCTAACAAGATCCCATAATAAGAGGTCAACATCTTCAATTTTGAATTCTTGAACACTTAAACTCAAGATTTTGTCAACAGTTGGGAATATGAATTTTTTAACTTCTTCCTCATCTATCGATCTCAGGTTTGGCCCATTCGAAATCCGACAAATATAGTCGTAATCTCTATCAAGCGCAATTATCAAGTTCAGACTAGCGAAGTCTTTTAGCTCAGCAGAATGAGCTTTGTAAACGCGACCCATTTCGTTTATCATGCCCTTAATTAAGAAATTTCTTGGATCTAACAGAGCTGATTTATTTTGCTGCAAGTAAGTTAATAGCCATTTAAATGATTCACTTGTAAATTTTATATTTACTGAGTAACTTTTGTTCTCCCAATCGGTTGATTCAAAGGATCGCATTTTTTCGGAATAAGAGAAGAATCGATCCCATAGCTCTTTTTCATCAATTGTTGGAAGTTGCTTGGATAGACTGTCAACGAAGGTAAAACCATGCGATTTAGCCGTGGAGAAAGCCATACTGGAGCTTCTAGCTTTCAGTATCCCAAAAGTGAAGGCTACATCTTTCAAAAAGAAGCCAGGCAAGAAAATCTTGCTGTTTTGGCCGAAAATGGCGTTGGACATTATTCGATTAGCCAAAACATTGGCGGTATCATACGAGTCATCTTTAAAGGCAGCAACTGCAGCTTTGAGATCTTCTGCAATGACCTTCTCTAATTCGCTCATAACTAAATCACATTCATTTAAGGGAGCATCTGCTTATTTCTGTTTCGCAAATTTACAATGAATCATTGAGCACTTTAAGCCTTTAGAAGCTCAAATTATGATTCCACGTATCTACTTTTGCGGATGTGTTATTATTTTTCCCCAAGTGAAGTAACAATTAAAAATTTTGACAAAAAGAAAGAAAAAAAAGAGTTAGTTTTTAGGATATTGGCGTTGGTGTAGGAACTGAAGTTGGAGAAGCCGGCATAGACGTTGGATTCGAAGCAGGCATTTGTTTTCCCGCTTCATTAACGATGTCTCCTAGTTGAGATAGCAGTTGGGTTGGGACTTCTTTGATGTAGTTGAGTCCTTTGCTAAAGAGTAATCCGGCTAGTGCTGATGCGAAGGGGTTGACTGCGACGTTTGCGAGTGGTGTGCCTGAGATGTTGAATCCTAAGGCTAAAGCAAAAGAGGCTAGGACTAATCGTAGGAATTTGGTTTCGCTGAACACTTCTCCGCTTAGTTTCCATGAGAGGAGTGCTGTGAAGATTGCCATGGCTAGGGCAAAGAGTATTCCGTAATATGGTGAGATATCCATTTTTTACATTCACCTCCAAAAACAATTAACTTCAAAAAAACAAACAAAAATAGAGTCAAGAAGGATTGTCTCTTCGGTTCCCTCATAACAAAAGGATCTAATGAGGTTGCATTCAGCTATTTTGCGATAACCCAAATCTCATCAATTACAACCGCGCCTGAGTAAGTTTGGCTGTGCACCCTGACAAGGGTTGTTTTGTTCACTGGCATGTTGTATGCAAGACGGCACCAAGTGTCTGCAGGTAAGTGCACATCTCTTTGTTTCTTAGCTACACCATCAATGTTGATCTCGACAGATTGTTGATTATATGGGTCAGGAGCTTTTATGTGAAGAACGAAGCGAGCTTTTGTGTAGTTTCCAACAACAAAATTCTTGTAACCAGACCAAGAGTAGCCTTGGTTTTGATCATATGCACACATAAAAGCACAAGGCGAACTTAGAAACCCATACGCCGAGGTTTTTCCACAGTTTACCCCGCCCCAACCGTCATTATCAGCACCATCAAAAGTATCATGGCTTACCGCAGTCCATGAAGGGTCAGTGTGGTTGAAATGATGAATAGTTACGTTTAATGTTTGGTTGGCGTATGCTGCTGAGTATCCAGAATCAGTGTATGCATCAACTCTAAACGTTAAGGTTTCATCGTATTCTCCAGCCGTTAAAGTAGGCAGAGCTCGAACAGGAGTAAACGTGAATATTGCGCTCGTTCCAATAGCTAAGGATCCCAGATTTGTGGAAGAAACAGAGTAGGCTGCTGGCGGCGAAACGATTGACACTTTAAAATACAGTGTTGCGGAAGGATGAGTGTTTGCAATTCCAATGGGAATATTCATTGTGGAGGGGTTGGGCAAATCAGTGACATCAATGTATAAGTCAGGTTCGTTTTGGTCGGAGATGAAAGTTATTATGGGTGTTGTAACCATTTTTTAGCCTCAAGTTTTAATCATGTAAACTACTGCAAAATATGGCGGGATAGCCGTGTGATTATTGGGCTGCGTGAAACCGTGGTCGTGTCCAGCGCCAGCATTAGGCTCAGTAACTGAATGTGTAAGAGTAGCAGTTGGGTTTCCAGTGTTGCCATGAGTGTTAGTTGTCACAACTGAGCCCGTAGATGAGCCTTGCTTGTTTGAAACTGAAGTGTGCGAAGCAGGTCCAGAGTGGATGTGGTCAGCATGATTGCCAACTGTGACGCCGCTTGTGCCTCTTGTAACCGCGCCATTCGAATGAGTCAAAGTAATATTTCCACCGCTCGCAGTTAATCCACCTGTCACGTTAGTTTTTGGAATGCCAGAATCATCCTGGGTGGCACCAATCATCATTTTATCGCGGTAGTCTGGAATATTGAAGTGAGATCCATCGGCAGCGCCATAAATTGTGCCTATAGCCGCAAACAAAGCAGTATACGATGCCCTAACAAGGCTTGCACCGTTACAAAGCAAGTACCCTGCTGGAATGTTAGCTATTGGTCCTGCAAATGGGTAAACTACACCTGTAGGCGTTTCATCCACCTCAAAATCTGTGCTAAAAGCAAAATGCCTCTTAACATTTATCGCCACATCCAACGAATCAACAACATGCCTCTTGACCGAAACTGGAATATCCAAGCTGTAATTGAAGTGCCGCTTAACCGTAATCGGAACATCCAAGCTATAGTTGAAGTACCGCGTGAGTTCTGCAACTTCAAGCTCAACTGCCCCCCCGCGATTGAACAACTCGATTAAGGGGAAAAAAGTAGAGCTCAAGCACCTCCTGGTCAACTAAACGCCTCGTCCACAGCATGCAATGAGCTAAGGGTCCATGATAGCCTACTCCGAGGTAAATCTTGTTACTTGATGCATGTGGGTTTCCAGTTTGAGGGAAAAACTTGTGCAGATGCCCATTCATGTACATATAGACCCCTTTTTTATTATCGTCAGGGTTTACGCCGTCGTAGCTGATAACCACAAAATGACGTCCCCCGACCTTCAGCAAACCTGGGTCTGAATCATAGGTGTGGATAACGTTGTTGGCGTCCGTAAACTGGAATCTCAATATGCCGTTTGTTTCATATTGGCAAAGGACGAATTGCCCGTCTTTGTGAATTAGGTAACGGGTTCCAGACGCTAACTCAGATGGGCTAAGCCAGGTCCCGATAGAAAATTGTGCGTCGTTACTGAACGTGAGGCTGTCTCCACAGTCGACGTATCCGTCTCCTGCGAAAGTCACCATCTTATAGATTGGTCCCTGTTGCCAGCTTCCGTTAACGATTGTTCCGTCGACGGGTTCTTCGATTGGGGCGTTGTTTTTGGCTGTGGTTCCCCCTCCTTCGTCGAGACGGTACAAGCCGACGAGACCTTGAAGATTAAGCGTCCACGCTCCGGAGCCCGGAACATAGATCCCTTTTTGCTCCCAACTTGACAGATCCGCAGCTACGCTTGCGACGCTTTTGCGGACTCGGTCAAGTTGCATGGACACAGTGGTTCTCCCTTGCGTCAACTGCATAACCCGGTAGGTGTCTCCGAGCATGTACATCGGATACCAAATGAACATGTAATCTCCAACGACGACTTCGTATGCGTCGACCATAAGCATCGATATTGGAACGCCGGTTACGGGGCTTTTTAATTCAAGAAGCTTCTTTGCCGCTACACCTTCCAGCTCAGTTTGAGTTGCCACTTGGTCCGCATTGAAGGTTCTTACTCGAATCGGCGTTTGAGGTAATCAACGACAGCTTCGCCGGTTAAATGATAGCCAGAAGGGTCGACGCCTCGAATAATAACTTTGTCGGCAACTTTTGAGTAGTCAAATCCACTTTTGCTAACGGTAATGCGGTGATGTTCTTGGGCGTCTATGTATGGAGGATTCCACGGAATATTGGAGTTGTAATTTCCTCTTGTTCCGAGGTTTATGTAATAGCCCTCGGTAGTGAAGATTTCTGTTCCGGTTGCTTCAGCGAGAAACTTTACTAAGTCAAGACGATTCGCCTTGTAGAAAACGACGCTTACAGGAGTTTCTGGGGCGTAGTCATAACCGATTGTTGTTAGGTCTGCTACGATGTCGTGTAGAATGCTAAAGCATGGAACTTGGTCGTACACTCCAGTTATTGGTTCAGCTTGGTCTAACGCAACGATAACGTAGTCGAGCACTTTCACCTTGATTTTTTTGCCGTCGATTTCCCACGCCAACAGCTGCCCATTATATTCAAAATGCCCATTGAAATAGAAAGCAACGATTGGCTTACTATTAACAAGGTTTTGGTTGGCTTGTGTGTTTGCTACATAAAACGATGCGTAGGAGTCACCGTTCATTTCGTCGAAGACGTGCTCGAGTTTAGCGGCTAACTTTACGAAGATTTCAGAGAATTCGTCGTAATACTCGATTTCCCAACCAGCCATAGTTATCGACGTGCTCATTTTGTGGCCTCGCTAAATACCGCCGAATATTCCGGGGTAAAGTTGAACGTTTAAGCTGCCTTTTGATAGGCGCATGGTATAGTCGTAAATCCCTGGGTTGCTTTTGTTTGGCTCAAAGCTGTCCAGCATCCAGTTTCCATTTAAACCTTGAAGCGGAGTTACAAGAGTGACTTCAGAGCCTATCAAATCTAACATTGGCTGAAGAATCTCATTCCATAATTCAACATCGGTTTTGGTGTTGTCGCTTATGCTTCCAGTGAGTGTAAGAGAGGTTTTTGAGCCGTTGCTAACGTTGATGGGCTCGTCTCCATCCTGGTCGATTTGTTCTTTGGTCGCAATTTTGGAAAACTGCATTTTGCTAGGTCCAAAAGGCAGATTCAAAACTCCAATAACCCACGTGGTTGAAGGTTCAACGGTCCCGTAGAAAGCGATTAGGAATTTTGGGTTAACCAACTAGTCCCAACTCCATGGTTGCCATCGGTTGCCGTCTTCGTCCCACTCGCAAATAGATCCTAAAACAGTTGAGGCTCCTGAATTAATTCTTGCAAAGTAAATGCCTCCGTCGCCTTCAACGCTCGTTTGTTTTATGCAGAAATAATATACTCCAGCTGCAAGAACCACGTCGTTGAAATCAAACTCAAAAGTATCCTCTGCTTGTTCTATGTTGTTTGAGTCAACGGTGTTGGTGCTTGTTGCTATGAGCCCGTCGGCGTAAGAATCAATGCTTCCGAAAGTTCCGTTGCTCACATATAGATAGCCCGTTAGGATTCCGGCGACGGGAACGCCGCCCTCTCCTCCCCAATACTGTTTGAAGAGTCTAACGTCGATTTCGCTTAAGGTTGCTGGTGCATAGAGGATAAATTGTTGTCCCCACCCACCCGTTCGGTTATTTGGAAAGCCCTCAGACCCATCTCTGATATGGTTCATGTTGTCGATGAACTTGACCGTTAGCTTGTCCCCCTTCTACTGTAAAATTCTTCATCTAAAGCGTCGAGAACAGCTTGCTTGGTTTTATTCGAGTCTCCGCTCTCGTAAACAGTCAAGTTAATTGGGACATGGATTATTTGCTGAAACCCCGTTGAACCCTGAATTTTAGACGTGTCGTTTTGCTTTGCTTCATATTGGCTAAGAGGCATAACAATTTCTGGACCCGCCTCACCAATCAACGCATAAATTGGTTTATCCACGACGCCACCTTCAGCCATAGCGACAGCCGCTTTAACACCAGCAATCCCAACTCCAACAGCAGCAAGAATAATGGGAACCGCAACACCAACAGTCATTGTACCCTCAAAAGCCATCCACGCTATAGTTGCAGCCACAATCGCAGCGATTGAAGCAGTTAACGCTCCAGCTATTTGACGCATATTCTCAGGAATCGCACCAAGAATTTGATCAGCAATCAAAAAGCCACCCATAAAAGCCGCCACGCCAATCGCAGCAGTCTTAGCTGAAATCCCCACTTCAGCAACCCTCGCAGAAACCTTCGTAAGCAAACCAGTGACATCGGGAAAATTATTCCATGCTCGACTCAAACTATCAACCATAGTAATTGACGTCGGAATAACCTGTAGGGCAGCAGACATAATCGACTTATTCACGTTATCCTGGGCTTGCTGTGCACGTTCATTAGCTAAAGTCAAACGGTCCTGTGCAATACCCAAAGCTTCCTCAGCAGATTTAGCCTCCTCACTATTGGCGCCATACTTAGTAATTGCATCCGATAGAGCAGTTTGTGCCTTCTCAACCGAGCGGGTACTAGTCTCAACCATAAGGTTTGAGCGATCTAAACTAATCTCCGACTCGTGAACCCGATCATAAGCAGAGTATAAGCCAAAAGAAGCCGTTGCAACCCCAGAAAGGCCAGTGGTAAAATCACGCATAGAAGCCGCACTCTGCTCAGTAGGTGCCACCGTATCCTGCGTAGCCTCGGCAACCCGAGTTTGAGAAGCCGAAACCTCATCAACACTGGAGCTGATACGTTTAGAAGCTTGCGCTACCGCGTCGCTGGCCTCATCGACACAGGTAATCTTAACTTCTAAATTTGTATCAACCAAGCTATTTTGACTCCTTCCACTTCCACCTTGCCCAAGCAACCAAAAACTTGAAGCGCGATACGCTTAGGGCTCCAACAGCTTCAAAAGACCCATACTGCGGAAACGTGCTCATCACTAAACCTAAGTCTTGGGCTCCACCGTGAACATTTATCCAGTCTTCAAGGGCTTTTTGGGTAAAAAACTAGGTTGCTCACTGATGAACTGCAGAAGAGCTGCACCTTCAGCCAAAGGAAAAACGTTATAGAACTCCAAAATATTTTCTGGAGTATATTCGGGTAGTCCTGGATGCGCCTTTTTAAGCATCAAATACAAAGTCATAGCCGTCTTTGATGCAGGTGTTTTGCATTTCTCAAGGATAGCAGAATCGTTCAAAGTCAACTCCCCAAACCTGACTATGCCAAGAGTTGGATGAGTAAACTCATGTATTTCGGAAGCTCTCTTCAAAAGAGCAACTGGATCAAAGATTTTGGCAGCATCCGTCTTTTTCTGGTCAGCTGCATCCGCCTGCGCTTTGAACTTCGCTATCCGTTCTTGATTCTCCGGAGTATCTAAAGGATTAGAAAAAACAGGGTCTTTTGCTTTTATGTTAGCCATCTAAATCACTTCCTTATGATGCAGGGGTTACGTCTTCAGCTTCGCCGCTGATTTTCTCTAGAACCCCGTCTGTTTCAGCTGCGCTTCGATCGCATTTTAGGATGCGACAGTTCTTCCAAGTCTCGTACTGCGTATTAGTTATAGGCGTTCCTTCAGGTGCAAATATCAAGTCGAATTTTGTTCCAGCCATCAACAACGCCAGATATGTTTCGTCAGTGAACAGGCGATCCATGCTCCAGGTGAAAGTTTGCTTGCCAGAACCAATAAGCGCCGGCTTCAAGGAATCCACACTGTAGACTTTAATGATTTCTGCAGATGCCCCAACCGCAATGTTTTTGCCATAACCAATCGCCACGCCACTTTTCAGCAACCTGGCATTTCTACCTAACACAGGAATTGCACTCATTTTATTTTTTTACCTCCAAAGTTTTTGTTGTAACTTGCTTGTGTGCAAGGTTACTAAGATAATTGCAGAGTGCATAATCGTAGAAGCCCTGCAGATCCGAGTTGATCTGCTTTTCCGACAAGAAAGATAGGTCGCTTAGCCACTGCCGACGAATCTCAAAAACTAAATCCTCAGGCTCAGACTTTGCCAACTCAGTCAAATATTCCTCACGAGTCAACACAAATGCCAAACCCAACCAAGCCCGATAATACCGATCAGACTCACTAAGACTCGCCAAAACCTTCGTGGAAACACGAAGCAACCTCTCAAAATTTCCATCAGGCACAGCACCGAAAACACCCTGGATGCAATCCAGTCGATACGTCTTCATCATCTTCCCATAAACATTCAACAACATATGAGACTGAGGATACTCTGTTTTAGCTGGAAACTTTAGAAACCGATCAAAAAAGCGAACGGGAAGATTAACCACTAATTTAAGGAACCAAAGTTTAAACTCACGATTCAAAACCAAAGCACCGCTTTAAACCGGACAATTCCGCCAAAAAGCACTTTATTATCTGCAAACTTGATTTCTCCAGGAGCAAACCCAACAGGAACAACATCGCGCACAACACGGCCTAAAGTACGATCTGCCAAAACAGCATCAACCACATCACCCATCGGGGCAATGATGTCTGCAAACCAATCTTTAGGCTCGTACTCCTGGATAACAAGAACAACACTGAAAAAAACCGAGACATCCAGCATTCCACCCATTTCTGCAGGGGCAATCGGCGCCGGCTCAGCATTAATAATTGCCTTAGGCAACAAACCATACGAAAACTGCTCCCCAACAATCACCGTTTTAATAGATGCTACACCATGCGCTGGCACTTCAGGAACTGCATCGTGAGCTGGAACCGCAGGCACATAAACTAAAACAGCCTTAACGGCATCAAAAACCGCTTTATAACTACTATAGAATGTTCCCATTTAGCCACCCACCAACTCAAGCCACAAATCAGCAAAAACCAAATCCGCCTTACCCCAAGTGTCATCCAAAGCCCTCTGCATAAACGGATTAGCCCTAGTTCCAGGATGATGAACCAAAGGCGTAAAAACCATTTTACCCGCAACCTCAAACGCCAAAACCCCGCCATTCACCGGACGGATCTCATGAGGAGCGGTCCCAAACTCAACAGCAGCCGCATATGAAGCCCCAGCTCCAACCACGCCCTCATCCTTGTAAATAGTACTCGCCAAATACCCCGACTTAACAGGAGCGCCCCAAAAAGCAGCGGCAAACGCCACATCAGTCAACCGATCAATCAACTTCTCTCGAAGTTTACCACTAATCTTTTGTGCAACCTCATCAAACTCCAAACCCGACGTAGAAATCCTGAACTCAATCATACAATCAATCCATCATGTCGTCGCCGACCGTGTTAGCTTTCACAACACCTAGATTTTCCGGTGCCACTTGACTGTCAATGTAAGCATTCAAAAACCGCTCCGCATCCGTATAGAAGATCCAGCTGGATTGCGGATCCCTTTTTTTGCGAAACATCCACGCAGCAAAATAATTAGATGCGTCAATGATGTTTTGGGGCGTAGGCGAGGGAACGGTTAAGCCTTTTTGCAAAAGCAAACTGTCAACGTATGCATCGCTGCTTGTAATACACGCGGCTATTTCTGTTTCATACGTGACCGTAGAATCTTGAAGAATACTCTTAACAGTAGCAACAACACCATAAGCCACAAAATCAACCTCTAAACTTGAAATTTGATTATTTTGAAAACAAAAAAAGAGAAGAAGGAAATCTGCTTAAGTGCAGATTATATCTAAGGCGTCGTCTAACACGACTTTAGGTTGCAGCCACTGGCGTATAATGTATCCATCGTATCCTGCGAGTTCATTGCGGTACTGCGCTGCCATAGTTGGGCCTTGACCTAAACAGATGCCTGGAGCAGCAGATGAACCAACGATAGGACCAACTGAGCTTGTAGGTGTTTCTGTTAATGCATAGTCAGTGAAGACAGTGATTTGCGGTCGATTAGGCAACTTGAATGTTCCTGCGTTTGCGCTAAAGTTAGCCATGCCTGCCCAAACCAAGTTGCGTATCCAAGTGTTCTGAACAAACTTGTCAAATAGTGTTGGATGCATAGCCATAAAGTCAACTGGGTACCCTTTGCCCTGGATGTAGTTGATTGAAGCAGTGATAGCAGTCAACGGATTAGTTGTTGAGACACCAGATGATTGAGCAGCCCAGTCAGAATATGGAACAGAAGCAACTTTCTCGGTAATTGAACCCTCAAGTTCTGCAGCGATCTGCTTATTCTCCATTCTGGCTAAGTCACGAGCTGCATCAGAAACATGCATTTGCAACAGTGGATGAGCAGCCTTCATCTGAGTTTCATCAGCTAAGGCTACGTGAACCACGTTCTTCCAGAGGTCAAAGTTGACGGCGGTATAAGCTTCTTTGCTGATTGCTGCTTCTTCAAGCGGCTTAACTTTTTCTTGCCCTGCCAATGATGTAGCGATGTCAACACGCATCGTCAGATTATCCATAGGTATTGGTCTACAGACGCCTCTTAGAGTGTATTGTGGACGCGCTAAGCCAAGAACTTCATTTAGTATGGTGACTGCTTTAATGTCTGCGATGTCGCTTGGCATCACTATACCTGCAGCTTCGAATTTGCGGCTGAGATCGGGGTTTCCTGATGCCTTGTAGAATTTGCCGTCTACTGCGGATTGATAAACTCTTGTTTGAGTCATTTTATGGTTCTCCTAACCACATTTCCTGTACCGTATCTGCATCAGCCGATAGTTTAGTGGCGTATCCAACTACTGCGATGTTGGTATCAATAGCTGTCTGGTCCGTTGCGGTTGCAAACGTGTTTGCTTGCGAAACAGTCCCTTTCACAAATTTGGTAACTTGCCCAGCTGTGCCTGAAATCATGAGTTTACTGTTGACATATGCGAGTCCGGAACCTGAAACTTTGGCGGCAATAACGTTGCCTCTAACAACACATGGAACTGTGTGGGCTACGCCGTTTGTAGTATCGGTTGCGTAAACTTTGGTTTCCAATGCCATTACAACTTTATTGTTGGCTGCTAATGCAGCGGTTGCGGGCACTAAGCCTCCGCCTGAACCATCATCACAGTAGAGTTGTCCCTTAACACAGTCAGTTGATGCTTTCATAGTGAAGGTTTCAACGATTAATCCAGATTCCTTGAGTATGTCTCCTTGGGACGTTTTATTTTACCTCCTTCTGAGGCGCAAAACCAAAATCGGCTCTGCACTCTTTTATCGCGGCTTCCAATGAGTCGCCTGATTTAGCTTCATATTTCACGCTGGGAACAGAAGCTTGTTTTTGGGTTATGGAGGCAACCTTTAGAGCGTCAGCTTTCAAAACTGCCAATGCATCATCAGACAATGCAGCAAGAAATGTCTTATCTGCCTCTTCCTTGCCTGCAAGGCCTGCATCTGCTCTGGCTTTGAGTGTATCAGCAACTAAACCATCGTGCCGTGCTTTTTCGAGTGCATCAAATTTAGCTTTCAATGTCTTAGCGTCTTCAGTAGCGGTTTTTGTTTCAGCTTTGGCTGCCTCGTAGTCAGTTTGCAGTTTCTTGTACTGTTGCTCTAAATTTGCCAATTTTTCTACAATTTCGTTTTCGTTTTTCTCTGGCAAATCTTTCTTAACTCCTATTTTGGTAATCCCAGCTTCATTTACTGGGGGTTCCTGTGACTCATACACTCCCGCAAGCAACTCAAGCGCCCGAGTGTACCCTTCCGCCGACGATGATGCCTTCCCAGACATCTCCTGCAATCCAGCCTGCGGATAAGCCGGAACATCCACAAAATCAACCCGCTTAAACTTGAAAGATTCAACCTGGATGAAAGCAGAACTATCCTTCACAGAAAGACAAGAGTGACCGCCAAACGGATCCTCCAACCCAGAGAGATCAGCGCCACACTTGCTGCAGGTATCCTGGTAACTGAAAAGAACAACAGATACAGGTCCCAACTTGCCCGCCTGCATCATATTCCAAGTTTGGTCATCCGTAATCGAAGCTGTACCTAAAGCGTAAGCCCCAGGCTTTTCTGTCGATACAAATTTGCCGCTATCCAAAGTCTGGCCCTCTGGATAATGCTTGTCTATTTTGTAGTCGGCGCCCATGCCAATGGGTTTACCCTTAAGGGTTGGTAGGCCTTCCTCAAGGGCTTTGTCGGTGACTGCCCAGCGGTTACGGTTCTTGCTAGTATTCATAATGTAGAAGGTAGCGGACCGTTGACCCTCTGCATCGACAGCAAACTGTAGCATACCTGCTAAGAAACTGCGTTCTCTACCAGTAGATTTAGTCATTTCAAGTTCACTTTTGAAAAAAGGATTCAGGCGCTCCCTATCCCCGTCAAAATTTGAGGAATTGGCATATTGTCGGGAGCGCCGACGTAACACGCGTTACCAAAAAATTATGGAGTAAAATCGCCTAGGATTAGTTCCCATTGGCATCTATCGCCGTTATGGATTGGCATTTTTGGCATGAACCAACTCACTTTGTAATATCCATTATTGCCGCCCATCGATGCAGCAATACAGCGATCACAAACGCGGTCATCTTCAGCTGTCACCCACTTCATCCAGGCTATTTGATTTGTGGGCGCTACCATTTTGAAGCTGTTATTAACAGTTTTAAACATCAAATCCTGCGATAAGCCATCAATGCTATGCAAGATTCCAGCCGGAGTATCCCAGAAACCCGACGCCGCCGCCTCAAGGATCCGCTGCTCGCTGCAAGTGCACCGATGCCCTAATGCAACAACAGGTTTAGAAGTGGTCAACGATTTTCCGCCAACTATTCAACGATTCATTTAAACCCTGCTCAAGCTCCGAAAAGTCACCATCATAGACTAAGCCGTGTTTACTGCACCAATCTTTCACGTTAACCTGCATTTTTTGGTAAGCTGCTTTGATTGCAGCTTCACCATCACACAGACAATGCAGTTTGTTAACATTATGCATACGATAAAGATGATAAATGCGTCTAAGGTCACGTTGCAGCCTGCTAGATTCTCGATCTATCAGCTGCGTAGGATAAATCAGGCGCTTAGGCTGGGTTTGGGGCATTTACAGTTTTCTCTCCAGGCATACCAGGCGTAGGATTAGGCTGAGGCGCCGGCTGCGTCTGTTGTTCATGTTCTTGCTGATGCTCCTGCAACCGATCTTTATTCCAACCCATCATGTCATAGGCAATTTCGGGGTCATCAGCTAAAATACCCAAGCCATTACTATACAATGCAGACACAGCATTCGCCATCTCTAAAACGTCAGTGGACCGCAGCGTCTTCCAAACATGCGTTACCCTCAACGGGACTACACCGGAATCACCGTTTTTCTTAAGCGCCAATTCTACCAGGTGCGGATACCACTGAGATTCTAATTCACGTTTGAAACTTCGCTGAATATTCGCTAATGTACCACCAACATAAGCTTCAAACTCAGTGTAAGCCGTCGCACGATTCTCATTAGGCTTATTCACAAGAAAACGTGGAGTACCAAAATTGCGGATTATAGCTTCCTCAAGCTTCTCAAGCAAAGCCACAAGCCCAGCTAAATTCACGTTAATATCAACAACTGTCGCGGTCACTTGCTTGTTAACCGCTATAGATTTACCCGATTTAGCCGCTTCAATTAAACTATCAAGGAAAGCATCTTCAGCAACCGTAGTCATCCCGGACGTATCAGCAGACAAAACTGCGTAAGGCGCCCATAAACTACGGGTGATCTCAGGTAAATCTCGCCTCAGCACATTATGGCGGGCGTGACAAATCAAATAGAGCGGCTCAACCTCACTGAGGCCTTCACAGTCATTCTCTAAATCTAAATTAGCAAAATACAAGAAACGATTCTCATCTAGCCGCCACTTAGCTTCCCCATCGTATTTGAAGCCGACAAGTTTCCAGTTCACGTCAATATCAGGCGTAACTCTCCTGGAATCCACACTTAAGAGCCAGCCTGGCGAACCATCCGCGGCATATTCAATTTCAAAGCCCGATTTGCCAAAGATGCTGCGTTTCACCTGCGCAATATACAGGCATCTGTCCATGTTTACAGTGCGATTTGCTGCGTCAACGTAGTCTTTCACATACCGATATTTCTCTTGAAAAGCCAACTCAGCTGCTTCGTCAGGTAATTTCTCTATAGGCTCTAATTCTGTTTCGAAGCCCGCTGTCATAGTTGCATAAGCAGCATTAACCACAATGCATCTGCGAACTAACTCGTCTTGGCGAAACCAACGGTAAGCTTCAGGCCGCATGCCCTCATAATTAGTGTAACTATTGGCTTGGGGATTAGGTGTAGTTTGACCTGTACTGCGCAGTTTTGGAGTAGATTCCGCAGCGGCGCCATAAATGACTTGTTTGACAACTGGCCATACTCCACGAAAACCAGAAAGTTTCGGCTGTGTCATGCTTCCAACACTCCGCTGTTCACATCTGCAAGTTGAGGGCTGCCCCACAACACGTAAGCGTACTTCTGCTTATCAGGCAACCACACTTTCCTAATCTGCTTCTCAACAAGGTCTTTTGGCACTACAATTCAGCCTCGCTGTGAATGGTTATACCTGGCTTAATACGCAACTTAGCCCAAGGATCCTCCTGTTGCAGGTTCCTGTCGCATCTAACTTTCGGTAAATTGGTCATCATAAACTATGCATGCCTCACTTTCGGATCTCTACTGCCAATCGAAGCAGCCATAATCGCATACATTGACGCATCCATCAAATGGTCATTCTCTTTAACTTCTGAATCGTAAACCATGACTTCATGAATCCAATTCACACATTTAGACGAAACAAACACTCTAGGTTTGCCATCGCCCTGCACAATAAAGCGCCCGCCAAACTCGCGAATAGCATCTTCACGTTTACTCTCATGAGCCACAGCATTCAAACCTGCAGACCGCAACATCGCTATGGTTGCCGGTGCACTGCGATCACAAATTATGCGACCCTGCCCATGTTCCGCAAGCATCTCTTTAAGTTCTTGGATAAGCGTTTCTGTCTGAGTGCGGTTTTGATAGAATTCATCTAAAATGTAAGCTCGGTTATCATTATCGAAACCGACGCAGACAATCGCAGAAGGATTTGTCCACCCAAAATCGACTCCATACACAACATCTCTGATGATGGATGAATCAATTATTTTAAGTTCATGAACTGTACTGTCATAATCAAAGCTTCCTACACCAACGGGAGCAAATAAGCCTTCTATGAACCGTTTAGCTAAGTTGCCATGATGTGTCGCAACGATTTCAGCCTTATATTTTTCGCTTAAATGTACATTATCAAGCATGCTCCAACGGTAAACTTTAGCTTCAGGATTACGTTTCTCCGGGTTTTCATAAAAATCGTAAAGTCTGCAATCAGGCAGCAGCGGAGGCGGCGACGTTGTTACTAAACTGGCGGTTATATCTCGATCTGTTTTGCCCGATCCCCGAAGTCTACGCAAAACAACATCTTGGGACTCGGCAAACTTGCGAATATATTGAGCCTCGTCAATGAGAACAACATCAACGTTTGTGCCTTCAGCAAACTCGGGCTCTTCGAGACCGCCAAACCACAACGTTTGCCCATCAAGAAACTCTATACAATTATCACTGCGCTTGAAGGCAGTCACACAACGATTACTGTCAATCGGATGGCCTAAAAGATACTTAGATTCCAAGGTTGGAATCAGAATACGCCGAACCATTTTGTAAGTGGGCTCAAAAATGTAGCCAACACTGCCAGGATTCTCCAGAAGCATACTGATAATTTCAAAGGTGCCACAAATTGTCTTGCCACCGCCAACGCCGGAAAAAACAGCGCGATGCCTCACCTTGTAACGGTCACAATGAAAAGCTCGCTGTTTCGCAAACGGGTAATAGCGCAAAGTCACTTCATTATTCTTTTGAAGGCCACTTAATTGAGTCATCGGGCTGCCACATTTTTATTACGGTCTTAGTTTGAATTGTCGTTTCCTGAGAAACATTAACTGCAAATTTTGGCTTCAAACAATTAATCATGTGACCCCTTGCAGTAATTGCAACGGCCAATGCTTTCAAATCAGGAGACTCAGAATCTTTCAATGCAAAACTACGAAGCAACGCAATATCGCGGAACTGCACACGAAAAAGCTCATCAATAAGCGTGCAAACTTCCTCACTGCGCAAATCATAAAAAACTGTTCGGCGACTTGCAGGATACCCTTTAGAGTGCAAAAAGGTGCAAATTTCCTCCACCGTGTCACCGCGACTTCGACGCTCAAAGACAAGTGTGCGACGCAAAACACGCTCAAGCTCTGCTTCAGAAAACTCTGGCTCTTCCTCAATAGTGGGTTTCTCTACAACTGCGGGTTCTGAAGGTCCTTCTTTTGCTAAAGCTTCTATTAACTTAGCAATTCGGTCGCCTTCAACTACAGCTGGAGTAGCCATAATTTCACTCTTCAGTTAAGATTGTGTTTGCGAAGTTTTCATTTTCTCTGCATCCACAATGTACCGTTCGCGCTCGCATGTTTCTATTAGATTATTTAATGCTTTCATGGTTGAATCAAGAGATTTGCAAAATTCTAAGCCTTTAGGCGTTAATGAATACTCAGATGGATTCAAATTCTTGGTGCTAGAGGGCTTATTTTTGCTTAGTGGGTGAATAATACGAGATTGCATTGTCACATAGCCTTGGTTCTGCAAGGTTCTCAGAAGGTCACGTAGGATAAGGCAGTTCATGTTAACTTTGTACATTATATGCGTTATTTTCGTTGATCGTTGATAACGTAGTACTTCAAGAACATCATAGATCATTTCAGCCTGCGAACGCTTCAACTTACTGCACAATCCTCTTTATGGTAGCTACACGATTCTTTGCCGACTCAACAATATCTTCAGCAACAATACTCTGCATCTCCAAAGGCAACTCAAGGACGCTCTTTAGAATCGTTTGCAACTCATTTTTGAAATCCATACTTTTTCCCCATCACCATGATATTTTATTTTCAGCAGATTTTAAGAAAATAATAGGTCAAGCCCACACTTAACGCGGAACTAATAAGAGAAATTAACACCGGCTTCACAAAACGAATCCAGCTGCCATCAACGGCTTTGCATTTTTCCAATTGCTCAAGACGCGTATAAATGTGAGGCAGATGATTTGTAATGATAAGATCAAGCTGCTTGATAATGTAATCTTGCTTAGTCTCGATTGTTGCTAGCCGCTCTTGAACAGTTGGCATTACTGCAGGGCACTCTCCCTTTGAGATATTATGAAGCCTTCAATAGTTTCTTGCTCGGGCTTGACTTCAGGCTCTAAAGCTCCTTCCCCGCGTGTATCCTCTAAAACTAAGCCGCGAATGCCAATGAAGCCATCAGGAAAAACCGCTGGACTAGGCGGATCCTCCGGAAAAGCCTTGCGCAGCTCAGCTAAAACTTCACCGCTATTTACAGTGTTAATTGATTCTTTTTTCAAACGGTCAAACTTGGCAGTGTGCCGAATGAAGTTTCTAGCGACTCCGCTAGGAGATTTTCGATGCGGTATAATGGTACACTCCAAATCTTTTTTCGGCCTTGGCTAAAGGCTAGACAGGGCGTTAGTCTGAAGGCCTCTAAACTTGCGAGATAATAGCGATAGCAAGTCAGCAAGCACCTGCTTATAAAATCTATGATTGCACAGTAGTTGAGTATTCTCGATAGGGTTCTTCGAAAACCTTTTAAGAGAACTAAATAATTAAACAAGGTGTGGTGCATGGGGTGGGATTTGAACCCACGTCTTCCGCTTAGTAGGCGGGTGCTCAATCCGTACTAAGCTATCCATGCCCAGATTTTATTTAGAAAATTTGTTGTTGTTCCAGCAACTCCATCGTCAAATTGTTTACGCCGGTGTCAATATCCTTAGACCATTGTTGATCTTTTTCAACTAACGCTGCAATAGCATTGTTGTAAATTGCCAAGCCATCGTTCTGCGTTAGTACCGAATAGAGAAGGGAATCTATCAATATTTTATTCAAACCAATAGTGTCTTTATTTAGGCTAAGCTTGGTGTATTCTTTGTTTATCGTTACGAAAGGTTGGAGCAGATTGCTTGTAACAATTATCTTTCTGGCAATTGCCTTATCATAATCTTTCTCCAAGCTCTCAAAGTCAACGGTTCCGTGGCGAACCAAGTCATTGAAGACTGTATAAACTGCTTGCCTTTCCTCATCCTTTACGAAGAGCTCTTTCATAAGGTGCAAAAGATACGGTTTGATATTTCTAAAAACTGCGTTCGCTTTCTTGCGATCCAGCGACGTCTGCTCTAATACAGGCACATGAATAAACGAAAAGAGCCTCGTGTTTTCTTTAGCAACTGAATGGCTGCTCGTTGCTTGCACAAGGTTGCTGGGGATAAGTAGTGAAACCATGTTCCAAACATCTTCAACCTTCATTTTGTGCTTTGAATGCATGTTGATGTCATTGCAGAGTTCCCAAGTCGTTATAGCAGGTTTCTGATTTATTGCCATCAAAATATTTGCTATCGCGGTGTCTTGGTGGTCCATTATCGTGTCAAAACGTTTTTGAAGTTCAGGAATACTGTTTACCCGCCGGTAGACTGCAGTGGGGATTAATCTCCCCTTGTAAGACTGAAGTATATTTGCATCATCTCGTAGAATCCTTATACCTTCGACTACAGTTTCCTTAAATGCGCTAGTAGTCATTCCGTCCCTGATTGTGTTTAACCAAGGTAACTTTAGCGATGAGTTTGATGGATTTAACAAATCCTCTTCGGTTGGAAACTCGAATGATTCCCTATAAAGTACGAGTGCGCTTTTGGGTGCGACTGGAATTGTATTAATAAACGTGAAATTTGTTTTGTCAGCAAGTAATCTTAGAGCATCTACTGGAGAAGGTGCTAGACTAACTACGGAACTACCATTGAATTGAACCAATCCCAAATAAGCTGCCTCCTGCCAATAACGTGAATGAGACCTCGAAGCGACTGTTCCCATCCAACTCCACGAGCCAGCCAAAATATCGTCGAGTTCTTCAAGCCTTGCGGTTCCTCTTATGGCTGCTGGGATGGCGATTGAGGCTAGCCGCCCGTTTCTTATCTCTAAATTCAAATGCGCTCTCGACAATTCTTTATATTTATTATTATCTTGTAAGTGCATAAGGCTTAATTGACTGTCAAGGTCAGAATACATCGCTATGCTTGTTAGTACCGGTTCAGTCGGGTTGTCGACCACCAATTTTTTGAATGCTTTTGCAAACGAAACCGTTTTGTTAGGTGTTTTGTTAAAAAAAAGATCAATCTGATATCCGGGGGGTGTTTTTGGTTCAGGATCAAAATACCTTTTCAAACCCTCAAATATGGTTTGCACTGTGTCGTTTCCATAGCTTGCTTGTACTCTTTGCATGTATTGATTTGCATGTGCTTCTCCTGAGTATGTGAGTGCAATTATATCTGAGAAGTCCAAGTTTCTGGTAAATTCTTTCTCTGTTTGGATCAGCCCTATTTTCTTCAAAGCGCCAAGATGATCAGCCAAAGTCGCGAATGATACGCCCATATCAGTTATCAAGTCTGAGACCTTAATTATTCCAAAGATATTTTTTCGGTAAGCGATACAGGTTAATGCTTGTGCTTGTCTGAGAGTTAAACCGTCTTTTCGATTTACCATTTTTTAACCACCGGATTGTATATGTCTCCACACCGGAACATATATGTCCTAAAGTGGAATCCGAACCATATTAATCAATCGGTATCTGATTTCACAATAAACGCTTCAGAAGTGTCCAACAATGGTTTAACCATAAAAAGCAAATCATCATATTTCTTAATGAAATTATGACCTGTGGGCGAAGTCTTGTAGAATGTAGGTTTACCGATTTCCTGTTTAGTCAATAAACCAGCTGTAATTAAGCCATTAATTACTTTATAAAAAGGCAAACTACTGACGTTTGCTTTGCGTGCGATATGTGAGATAATTAAGGGCTTAGCACTGCAGCAGTCAAGAATATCATAAATTATCCGAAGTTTATGGCGATTGCGAATTCTGCCCTTTGACATCTTATGACCCGCTCGTTTTATGCTTCTGAATGTACTGCAAGGACACGCTGAGGCGCCGCTTAGAATTGGAACTTCTAATTTCTCGGTTTATTCTGCTGTCATTTCTGCCGGCAGAGCCGTGGCCAACTCTTTTAACACGCCAATGATCAAAGTTACCGCGGACCAGCTGAGGATTACTTGTTACGAGATAGAAAGGAATCTCAGGCAGCTGTGAAGTATAGAGCTCAGCAACAAAATTCAAAAGCCGTTTCCCAACTCCGATGCCCTGGTAATCAGGTAAAACAACTAATCGACTAACCCTGAAATACCGTGTTAGCATATGCACGTGTGCTACAGCGATGAATCCAACGGGTTTCTCTCCAAGCATCGCAACATATGAGCGGACTCCTGCGCCAAGACATTCGGTATTCAAATAATGATGCTCCCGAAAGACTTGCCACATGGATAAATTGCACTTATGAACCGTGAGCTCAATTTTTGGGTGACTTCGTTTTTTTTTACAAACACACCGGTATCCATATTATAGGTCCAATCTGGTTCTAACCAATCAACTACGTCAAAATGGCAAGTTACTGCAATAAACTGGCGTCCAACATGACGCCGAACATTTCGGGATATGGCATAGGCTGAAATTTTTGCGACTTCTCGATCGACAACAGAGGTAAATTCATCAAAAATAACTACTTTTTCGGGCAGACATAGCGCCCTGGCAATGTCAACTCGCATCTTTTGCCCAGTGCTAAGGCAACTATAACTTTTTAGCCATGCAGGAGGTTCTGCAAAACCACTACTACACAATGCCTCGCCAACTTCCTTCACACTAAGATCCGCTGGAAAATCATCCGGAAAATCAGGCGCAGAATACTTAAAATCAACATAAACAGCTTTGCCCTTGAAATATTCCGTTTCAGGAATCTGCTTGGCTACACTGGATTTTCCGCTGCCGCTTTTACCCACAATGACGCCAACCTGCCACCAATTACCTTCAATCGGCAAAGAACACTTGATGCGCTTCTCTAACTTTACGTCCTTCAAATCGTAAGTGCCGATTATGCTTTGTGCACGGAAACTATTTGGTGCATGCCATCTAAGCGTTAAATCAAAATCCAACTTAGCAACTCCTCACGGGTTTTTGCGTGTGATGCTCAATTACAGGTTTAGAATTCGTACCTTCAACCCCATAGCAGTAAATCGATCGAATTTTTCTTTCTGGTCAGCCTCATCCTTGCACTCAATAATGAGCTCGTAACTTTCAGGAACCATATTGCTGCCTTGCCGCTCATCAATCTCCAGAGGTAACTTCTCGCCAACTGCCTCAAGCAACACAACGAGACATTTTTTCTCACCAGCATCGATAAGTCGCTTCCACTCTTCCTGATCTAGAATCTTATTATGTTTGCCTCGGAGCTTGTTGTATCGTTGTCGCCCAATTCTTCTCTGCGCATCCGTCATAGTTAACCGAAGAACAGGAACAAAAAATTCATTATGCGCTACGCAAACACTTGCTCGCTGCTCGCCATCACAAAAAACCCCCGCCTTATCCGTTATTATGGGGTCAGTCCAACCGAACTCTTCTAGACTGCGCCAAAGCTCAGATTTCATTTTATCAGTCATCTTATTCGGGTTCTGTCCATCCGACTTTAAAAGTCGAACATCTTCTAAAAGAGGCAAAAACGCCTCAGGTACCCTCAAACTTATCTTTTTTTCACTCATTTTTTTCACCAAATAACCCTAAATCATTCAAGAATTCACGCTGCTTTTTCTGCCGCTTCTCAGCTCTTTTTTTCTCATAACTTCCCAAACAATCAACTCCATAACTGTCAACGAACATACTCCTCAGAATCCTGCCCTTTCCCAAGAGGCACAGGGCTACCCAAATCCCCAAGCTTACCCAAAACATCGTTGAGCTTGGTGAGAGCTCCAAACATTGCCTCGTTTAGACGTTCAAGCTGCAAAAGCCTACTGTTAGCGTACTTTAGTGCTTCAGTATTGCGTTTGACTTCTTCTCTAAGCTCAAATGCATGCTGAGATCTTTCGGTGTCAGCAAAGCCCTTGGATATGGCTTGTTCAAACCGGTTTACGCTCATGGGCTTAGTGATCTTGCGTTCCTTGCGCACAAGGGCTTCCTCTTTTTGATACACCCGCTCAACCATACCATAGAGGTCAATTTTGGTGATGCATTGAACACCATCCAATCTGATACCATGATAGTCTTTGTTGCACTCAAAAGTTAAGATCTCCAAATCATTAAGTTGGAAGCCTAAATGGTCGTTGACTAGATCAAACCAACGGTTAAGTGCCAAAAGACATGCGTCATGGCTCATGCCTCCGACGTCACAGGCGAGGTATCCGCTGATTTTGCGGCGCTCCGAACCAAAACAAACATGAATCTTTACTCCCCCGACAAACTCATCTTTCTCCCAATGCTTTACATCTTGGCAGACAAAACTGCGCAAGCTAATATTATGCACTGAGAGCGGCACGAACCGCACCCCGTAGGTGATTTTGTTGCAGTATGCTCCAGGATAAGGTTGCAGAACTAAGCCTTTCTGCAGTAACTTTGAGCAGACACCCCTCACAGTCGTATACTGGCCATGGGTTGGCTTCCTTGGAGAATGAATTATTCGGGCAATTTCGCAGGGTTTAAGCTCAACTTCTGAAGCATCGATAATGTGATAAGCACGCGCCTCAATGCCCCGGCATCTATCCGCTAAACTGTTTAAACAGGTGTTGCTAGAGGTGTTGCTGGTGTTATCGGATGCTTCAAGCAAAAAATGTAGCTCCTATTGTTGCTCCGTTTGAGCTTGTAGCTTCTCTATCAGCTCTAAGGTGGCTTTTTTGTATCGGGGACTCAAATTTGCAAGCTTTTCCAAACCATACTTTTTCAGCAACGCTTTAGCAGCAGTCTTCTCCTCGTCAGAATAGCTTGGGTTACTGTAGCTGCTATACAAGTTTGGCGCCCACCGAACCAGCTTATCTGCAATCTCAAGCAATGTCTTTTCTGCAGGAGCATCCACCGACCGCTGTTCTAAAGCAGCCTGCTCAAGCAAAGGCTGAAGGATATTCCGAGGCCCCATACGAAAATAACCCAAACTAGGAACCTCCCGAATTATCTTCAGAAGGCAAAATTACTTCGGTGTCAATTACTCGGCGAGGAACTCCGCTCTGTCGGGAACCGTAGAAAGGCAAGCTCTGCAGCGTATCTTTACTCATCAAATTTACAACCACGTCGCCAACTGTTGACTGCTGGCCATTGGGCAGTTTCATTAAGACCTCGCTGAGAAATTCCTTCTCAATTGTGCTAAGACCCCAAACGACCGCCTCAATCTTGCTTTTTATCCAATGAAACAGCAGCCGATACTCCTGGTTAATGTTCTCAGTATCGACGAGTTTTCCATGAAGCTTCTTTTTGATAACAATATGAGGGGGCTTAACTGCGACGCCTAATTGCTTCTTAACACCCTGCATTTCAGCTTCAATGATGAACTCTAAAGTATCATCCTGATCTTCAAGAGTGGTCCAGCGAATGTTTTTTATCCCGTAGCTTTTTAGTAGAATCTCAATTTCGGCTTTAGTCCGCTCATAAGGAACCGTTGTATCCAAATAGGGCGGATTGCGATTTAGAACAAAACTGACTTTATTGCTCATCTTTGGTTTCTCCTTTCATTACTTGGATTCGTTCCTCAACCGTAGCGATCGTATCATGCTGAGCCCCACCATGGCTGATCAAACAAATTTCATGGATTCTAAAGCCTCGGCTAGCACCCATCACGCGGCTATGATAGCCAAAAGTGATAACCCTGCCGAGAGGCATCAAAATACCGGGGAGAACATCGAGGAGTTGCTTGAAACGGCTATTTTTGTGCCCATTGTAGAGCTCCATGCTTTTGCGGTAACCGTACGGCGGGTCAAGCAAAATAACATCGAATATCTCGCCTCTTTCGATGAGATGTTTGGCGCAGGCCAGGGCATCCATCCTAAAAAGAGTACATGGCACGTTAGGGTCGATGTCGTTGGCTACTTCTATGCAGCCATTTAGCCGAGTAGGACCTGCAAAGAGGTTTAGCACATACTTGCCCTTGCAGTGCTCCTCAACCCACGCCCTAGTTTTTGGCGCCTTGAACGTATAGCGGTTAAGCGGCTGCCGAAGATAGGTGAAAGTGGTGCTCAAGAAATAGCCCTCCCAAAGCTTAGGGCATCCGCTAACAATGAAATAAAACTGAAAACTAAAGGAAAAAAAAGACTAGTACTTACTCCTATACAACTCTGCGAGTCCCGTCGGACCCGCCCACTTACGTACACTTTTATACCGAAGCTATAACTGTCCGGCGCTAATGTCAGACAGAACATCTTAAAATCTATTTAAATTATAAGTCCTTCAAAGTAAATGAAGGCTGGCTGAAGATGGAAGGGCATCGCGTATTCATAAGTCATTCCTCTAAAGACAAAGAATTTGCTAAATCAATTGTCGCAGCATTAAAATCGCCTGAAATGAAGCCGTGGATAGACCATGAACAAATCTTTTCAGGAGACGATATTTTTGACAAGATTGGTGAAGGCTTGACGTCGATGGATATTATGATTTTTCTTGCGTCAAGCGATTCCCTTGCCTCTGAATGGGTAGCGCTCGAAGTCAAGTATGCAGTGTTGCGAGAAATAGAAGAGAAAAGAATGCTGTTACTTCCCTTCCGAATCCACGGTATTCAAATGACAGATTTGCCATGGTTCCTTAGAGTGAGAAACGCACCCAGTATAACAACAGACGCCAGCGGAACATCGTTAATTGTTGATAGGGTTCGGTCATCTCTTGAAGACCGTTTCAGACCTAGTGGGCTTACGCTGCCTGAAGGGCTAAAATTCAAAAAAGACGAGAGAATTGAGAAGGTGCTGTCACATATAGGCCTTGCCGATTGGGTAGCATCGCAGGAAGCTGCAATAGTAATGTCAAAAATGAGAGACACCTTCAATAACGAGATTTTTGATGCCTTGGTCTCTTATCTTGAATCCCCTGATGAAAACCAACGCTGGGCTGCAGTACAAGTCATAGAATGTTCTGCACAGATTGCACCAGAACTATTTGATTTTAAACTCTTGAACCTCTTGGGCAATCATAAGGATTTTTCAATTAGAACAATAGCAGCGTTAGTTTGCTACGATTTCGCTCACTTTGCCCCTAACCTAGTTCCGGTAAATCTCATAATTAAGTTGTCAAGCTTCAAAGAAGATTGGTATGTCAATTCGCCTGCGATTGGAGCGTTAAAGACTCTAGTGCGATGGAGACCAACAATACTCAGAATTTTCTTTATGAGACTGAGATCGAAAGAGCCTTATTCCAGAGAATTGTCAGCCGAGGCAATTTGTGATATTTCTAGAAAGGAACCTGAGGTAATTGACCCCAAAGACTTGGAAAGAGCTATCACACATCTTAAAGAAATCGGCGACAAAAATTGCGTTAATTTTCTGCAAGAAGCTCAGTCAAATGTGAAGCCAACAAGTTTTGGCAGACATTACAGATATGGCGCGTTTTAGGCGCGCATTTTGGCTAAACAATATTAGAACAAATTACCAATTGAGTGTAAATTCTGTTTTGCGAGTTTGAAGCTAGCCTGCTGATTTGTAGTTTTCCCAACCACTCTTGTGAGCCTTATTTGTAAAATCGCTGTTCTTAGTTGATGCTGCATTTATTCTATATCCTGCAATAATCTTACCCCATTTGCCTATCTCTTCCTTCGCGCTCATAGAATCATAAGTGAAATTCAAAGACAATCTGAACTTTAGCAGCTCCGGATGGTCGACGCACTCTTCAAAAGCCTCTTCAAGAGCCTGTTTTTCGGTTATACCTTTCTTTTTCATCTTGGCATTTGCGATAGCTATTCCGATCCTCTCCAAGTTTTCTGATATTACCTTTTTAATCATCTTGTCCCAAGAATCAACGAAGTCTGTAAGCATCACTCGAATCTCTTTGGAAGAGTCGGCTATTCCTATGATGCTATCGTGGTCAGAAACAAGAGAAACATGGATGTAGTTCCAAGGATTCAATAGTTTCCTTTCGAGTTTCCCTCCATATTCGTCACCTTCTTCCTCTAATTGCATCTGATTCATCTCGTGAACATCTGAGGCTTCTTCAAGAATAACGGAAGATTGATAGACTTTAAGCAAAGATGCCACTCTTCTTGCCGTTATAATTTCGTCAGACTTGAAAAACCGAGAAATCTCCGTAACCGCAAATTCGTACAAATGTAATGAAAAGAGACCCATCTCCCAGGTTGACTTCGAACTAGGAAAGTAAAGGCTATAGCGGCTTCGAGACCATAGCGAATAATAATCATCAAAATCCTTCGTATTTATCGACCGGATTTTTGCGCGCCTGCCAAAATGCTTGAAGAATTTCACTATTTTTTGTCTATGGTCAGTAGTTCCCAAATTGCCCTCCTTCGCCATAATTGTGGCTGACAAAGCATTGTCTATTGCTAAATAAAACTGGTCAATTTTGGCATTAAAATTAGCAGTCTCTGCAAGGGCCAAATGATTTTGCGACACGGCTAGCCTGGAAATTACGCTCTTTGGAACGCTAAACTTTCCTCGATAAAGAATTGGTCTTTCTCTTCCAATCTTAGTTATTTTGACTTTCCCATCCTCCGTTTTAAGAAATGGAATCAATACTACGCAAGAATAAGAAAACAGACCGAATAATCTTTGGGAAGAATCAAAAAAAACTAATCGGTAGTTTTTTCCCGTTGTAAGCCGTGCATCTTTTCGGACCTGAACCCTTTGACTTCAGGCAACCACTGCAATTTAGGGGGATAACGTTTATTATTCAATGGCTCATGCATGGGATTTAAGGAAACTTAGAAAATATGTCAAAACTTGTAAGGGCTTCAACCCCCAACTGGTGAATCCCGCTCGAGGCTCCACAATTCTACAATCAAAGCCCATACAAGAAGACGTGGCGAAAGTGCCCGGAGCTCATATTGGCTCCACAACTCTACATAATGGTGAAAGCGTGGGCAGAACAAGCGAGGGAGTGTACCATTTTCAGACACGCCTCAAAAGAAACATCGAAAACCTATCAAAAATGGAGAACTCGATAACATCAGAAGAACGACTCGGGAAATGGAATAACAACCTTTCTTTAGGCAACAATATTGGCTCAGCAAATACATTAGGCACCAAAACGTGTAGGCGTTGACTCGTTGATTAAGCCAACTCTGAAGAGAAACTTGCACTCTAAATCAAACTCCGATTGAGATTCCAGTTATAGCAGGCTGTTTGGTAAGCTGTAATTACACTTCGAGCTTTTGTGCGTGGTACATGGTGCAACGAGCAGGGAAATTGAGGTTTTCACCAAAGCTTATAGGGGATTTTCAACTAATTGGATTCTATGCCTCTTCACAATTGGTTAGGCGGAGCTGAGGCGTCCCACGCCACAGGAAAGCAATATGAGGAAAAAGTAGGTGAACTCTTGCAACTTGACGGTTTCATTTTGGTGCAATCATCCTCTGACGTTGGAAAATCACCTGACCTAATATTCAGAAAACCCGACACAGAAGGAAGCACAGACATCTATGTCGAGACAAAGTTTGACGATGTCAGCCTTAGCGACAAAGAATTCCTATCAGAATTAGCCACATATTTCATTCTGTACATGGCTAAAAAAGACGAACCGTTTGACTTGTACTTCTACTTTAGAAAATTGAAGAATTACTCGAAATGGAACCAAATCTTCTCCGCGAACACGTACGATGAGGCAACCTGCGAGGCGTTTTACAAAACTCTGTTAGAAAATAAGGAACTGAATGACAAAAGCCGAGAAAAAGTCAAGGCAGAAGGGTTTGACGCATTCAAGAAATTCGTTGCCGACACCTACGTCAACCAAGTCAACTATGACAGCTTATTAATGAAGATTGATGCACGAAACAAAGGCAAAAAGAACCGCTGTTACGGCTACCAATATTATCTTAGAGAGTTATCTCCCATCAAAGATAAGCAACTGATAATTGGGAACTTCGCTGAAATAACGAAATACTCTGGTTCAATCTATTCCTGGGACATTGGCAAAACAAGATACGCAGACATCTACGATAGAGTCCAGCGGTACGAACCCATAACCTTGAAGGGCAACTTACTTCACGGCCTTGACGTCAACTATGGGACTAGGCTGAGCGCGTTCATCAATGGGAAGACGCATAAGGAAGTCAACCCAGAAAACTGGCTTCTAGAAGGATACATTCTCGAAGGGTCAAACAAACTCTCAATTCTCCAAATCCTCTACAAGAAATACATACTCAATTTCGGGGTCGTCCACAAAGGCTGTAAATACCTTCGCTACAAAGCATCAGACATCCTATACTTCTCTCATGCAGACTATTCAAAAGAGATAACCGAGGTCGATGGTAAACAGGTTTCGAGACTGTTCAAGGACACCATGTCACCCTTTGTTAAACATGAGGCAATAGAGATCGAGGTTAAAATTTATAATCAGCAGTTATTCGTCTTTTTCAACCCAGTAGTCCTCTTCACCGACAAGAACAGAGAACTCATAACAGGAAGCAACGTCAAAAGGCTACACGAAATATTCTCTCCAAACAGATATGACACTAACTCCACTATTCTCGGAGACATGAAATGGTGGTTCAAGTACCTTAACGAAAAAGGAAAATCATTGCTGGAGACCTCTGACCTGTCAAGCTTCTTCGGCAACTTAAAACCACCAAAAGATAGCAAGATGCGCAACTTCTTAGCGGCTACAGAAAGGATGGAGAAATGGCTTTGATGTTCAAAGTTGAGAACATCGAAGAGCCGGACCTCATGTTCAGTGAGGATGAGAAAGGTCAGAACGGCAAAGCCAAAGACCCGCGCATCGGTTTAGTCAAGTACGGTCCCAGAACACCTGAAGGAAGGCCTCATCATGTCAGCATGAAGATTGGTCTGATTGGCGATTATTACTCGATAAATGAAATTCAAAACCTTTTCAACCAGATGAGAGAGCGTATTCTGCCAGAGAAACCAAAGAAGTCATCGGAACCCCAGAAGTGGAAAATGCCGTTCCCCGGTCTTAGCAAAGAATCTCCCCTTAACGTTTCAATGAACCTTCAGAAGCGATGGCGAGAAGTTATAACAAAAGATGAAATTGAAAACATTACAAATCTTCAAAACCACAAAGAAATACTGGAGAAAACAGTTGACCTCTTCGAAAAGAAGACAGACGTCATCTACGGAAAGGAAACTCCACCAGATGTCATCGTCATTTGCATCCCTGAACAGATTTATCAAAAATATGCAACAGCCTCTGCCTATAAGCAGAGGATTCAAACGGACGAGAGCGACCTTCACAACAGAGTCAAACTGAAGAGCATCATTCGCAAGGTTCCAACCCAAATTATTCATCCTAATACGTTGAGAGGGAAGAAAACTCAGGACATGTCAGATATAGCTTGGAACTTGGCAGTGGGCTTGCTGTACAAGTCGCAGAAAGGTCATCCTTGGAAGCTTGCAGAGTTTGAACTGGACACCTGTTACGCAGGAATTAGCTTCTACAAGGAGCGAACCACTCGCCTCTCCAAAGCGGCAATGGCTCAGGTCTTTCTTGATTCTGGCGAGAGTTTTATTCTGAGAGCAGACCAAGTGCATGAAAGCTTAGGAAGATTCCAAAACCACTTGACCGAAGAAGATGCCAAGAAAGTGGTCAATAAGATTCTGAACCAATACTATGAGGTTCGGAAGAGTCTTCCAAGCAGGCTCGTCATTCACAAGACATCTAACTTCTGGGAAGAAGAGAAGAATGGAATACTGTCAGCGGCTAACGGTGTCAAGAATGTCGACCTCATCACTATCGAAGAAGACCACCCGTTGAGGCTATTCAACGAAAAATGCGACTATCCAGTCTTAAGGGGAACAATGTTGACTCCACCCGACAGGAAGGAGTATTATCTTTTTACGAATGGCTTTGTTTCTGTCTTAGGTGCGTATCAAGGGTACCGAGTT
The DNA here is from genome assembly GCA_050013315.1 of Bathyarchaeia archaeon. Taxonomy (GTDB): domain Archaea; phylum Thermoproteota; class Bathyarchaeia; order Bathyarchaeales; family Bathycorpusculaceae; genus Bathycorpusculum. The sequence continues at coordinate 366 of JBEKFM010000005.1, read as the reverse complement.
CCTGCTCCTATTGTGATTAAACCTGACGAGCAATGTGTTACGCCAATTGAGGAAATTGCAAAAGAAATTCTAGCTTTCACTAAGCTTGACTGGAATTCGTCTCATTTCTGTAAGAAGATTCCCGTGACCATTGAGGTCTCTCGCTCGGTGGGTGGCGTCCTCGCAGAGCCAGAAACGAAGACACTGAAAGAGATTGACCCGCACTACTACTTCTATATGTAACGCGGAAGATCGCCTTCCTGCTGGCGCGCAGGCAAGTTAAATAATTGTTTTGCTTCTTGTAGAAGTGCTTTTGATGATTCACTTTTCTCTGTTTCTTTAAAGTTTCTGCTTTGAATTTCTCTCAGAGATAGTTGGAAAGATGAA
>JBEKFM010000004.1:0-102562 GCA_050013315.1 Bathyarchaeia archaeon | reverse complement strand
TTTTAGACAACACGCCGTAATTTAGCATGCAAACAACCCGAAGGGCTAATTATTGTGCCTATATCCTAATAAGACCTTCGTTTTAAAGTCTAAAGCCTAATTACAGCTAAGGTCTAATGATAAATTTGATATATAGGAAAAAACATTAGATACTATTTGCAGTCAATATTAACTTAAGATTCAGAAAAATTCATTAACTGGAGAATGGGCTAAAGAGGTAGTAAAGCACTTAACCAAGGAAGAGAAAAAAAATGTCAAGTAAAATAAAGAAAAGCTCCTCATCTGTTTCTTTTTCGCTGAGCCGATGGTTCCGCAAGCTCCAAACAGGCGCTCCTTCATTGGCAATAATCACTGGAGTAGGAATTGCATACGCTGTCTTTATTTTCGGCGGCGGTTTGTATACTCTTATTTCTCATCCTCTTCCTTCTGCTTACGTTAACGGCGTATTCTATTTCCTCTATCCTAGTCTCGGTTCACAATTCATCTCAGACACTGTAGTTTCGGCGATATTGTATGCTCTTGGCTTTGTCGGTATGTTTACTATTTATCAAAGTACAAAGAGTGCTTACAAACCAAGGCAAGCTTACATGATGCTAGTTATAGGTGTAGCATTATTGCTCTTAGCATACGTATTCCTGGAAGGCGCGATTTTATTCAAAACCTCCGGCGGACGTTAACCCCATCTTTTTTTTTACCAAGGATTACTTTTTAACTTCATTTTGTATGCCAAGAAATTTGTGAATAAATGAATAGGCGGAGTAATCAACAAAACTGTAACTGCCAATTCCCAGCTTGCCAGGGCTAAAGGAACCGAAAACACGATCGCACCAACCACAAAATCGACTTGATCAACTACAGGAAGTAAACCTCCAGGCGCAATCCCTAATCTTCTCTTAAAAAAAGCACCTGCCAAATCGCCCAAAAGCGCTCCTAAAGGGGTTAACACGCTAAATAAAATTGGAAAACGAAAAAACATACACTCAATTAATCCAACTAATACGCCGATCGCCAGACCGAAAAAGAAGCCTCTGAAAGTTTTGTTATTTCCAAAAATGCGTTTTCCATCATAAAAGTTCTTTCCAAAATCCATCATGGTTCCGCCTCCGGCAAGCACAGGCGTGGCGTTTGCGCAATAGGCTGGAAAAATAAATTTTAATGCTTCAACGATTAACACGGTTATTTCCATGTGGTCAACCATCATTCGTGGAATTCAGCATCTTTTATTCCGCTTTCGGCTATTTGTACATAGCAGGTAACTTCTTGCTCGTTTGCCCGTGTTTTTTCGAGAATCGCCTTTATTGTTTGAGGATAATCGGTAGGTTTCATAGCGATTATTGTGTCAGCCCAGAATTTTAAAACCCTGGTTGCTACCGGCGCAACTCCAACATTTAGCTCAGAGAAAACGCTTCGCACCTGGCTTGTTATCATAACGGGGATTTTTCGGATTTTTGCTGTTTGTGCTAAGTTAGCTAATTGCCTGTTTAACTCGCGGTTCACTCCGAAGGCTTTTCCAGAAGCCTCAGCAACTTCAGCGCCGTATAAAGACGTGAAAGTATCAATCACTATTAAGCCGAAATTTTTTGTGGTGTAATCTTGAATGTGGTCTATGACTGCCGTTTGCTCGTTGAAATCCTTCGGTTTAATTAAAATGATGTGGTCAGCAACTTCATCGAATTTGTCTGCTGACAATTGTAATAGTCTTTTAGCGGAAAAAGTGTTATCGCAGTCTATAAAGAGCGTCTTGTAGTTTTGTGTGGCGCAACTGACGGCACTTTGTATGGCAAGCGTTGTTTTTCCAGTCTCGGGTTCACCATAAATTAAAGTAACGCTTTCTGGTGAAATGCCTCCGCCAATGTTGCTATCAATGCATCTGCAGCCTGTGTTTATTTTAAACATGTTTTTACACGTCAAGATTATAAACTTGAAACTAATAATGTGTTTTGCACTTAAACGTATACTATTAAGGTTACTTTATGAAAGAAAAAGTTGCTGTGGCGACAGTGGAAGGAAAAGCCTACTTCCTAATTGTTAACGGGTTAAAAGAGCAAAACATCTCATTCATAAGTTTGGTTCCAGGCGAACTGGTGCCCGCCGAAGTGAAAGTGATAATAACAACCGAGAAGGAAAAGAACTCAGTAAAACACGAAAAAACATTAATTTTTACCAGCGAAAACGAGCTGGACAATTTGGTTAACGCAGTTAAGAGAATACTTCTAGGGAAAGAAGCCTATGAAAAAATCGTAATCGGAATTGACCCAGGTGAAGCAATTGGAGTGGCGGCAATCGCTGATGGAAAAGTTATTGCGGAAAGCAACTGCTTTAGCATAAAGGAGGCAATTAACAGCATAACTAAGATAATAAAAAACGTTAATTTCTCATTTACTAATGTTTCAGTTAAAATTGGGAATGGCGTTCCAGTTTACAAGGAATTACTTGAAGCTTTAGATGATGCTATATCGCCTGAAGTAATGCTGGAAGTGGTTGGTGAGGCAGGAACCAACCGACCCTTAAAAGAGAAAAAACGTAGCCGAGGAATCAGGCATATTTCTTCGGCCATACGAATAGCTGGACGCGATGGCTATATTTTTCAAAGGAGGAAGATAATTGCAACAAACAGTTGAATCCAATAGGACACTTTTAGTTGACGGCCCAGCATCTGTACGGGTTGTTTCCGGCAAGGTTGAAGTGTTTGGTTATCAAGTAAAACAATCGTCAAGAATTGTAGTTCGTGATGGAAAGCGCTTGCCCTTCTTTGTCCATGAAAAAGCCGTTTTTGACGTTTCGTTAGGTGTAAACGCAAGTATAGAAGAAACTGCTGGTAGCACAACTCCACAATCATGGAATAAACCGGTTGAGGCAGTTTTGAGTGTGCTGCAGAAGCCGGTTGTTGTTTTGATCGTTGGAAAAATTGATTCGGGAAAAAGTAGTTTCTGCACTTACCTTGTAAACAAATTAGTGAACGAAAAGTGTAAGGTTGCCGTTTTAGATAGTGATTTAGGTCAATCGGATATCGGTCCATCAGGTACAGTTGGTTATGCCTTAACTTCTAAGCCTGTGACAGATTTGTATAATTTAAGGTTGGAAAACGCTTTTTTTGTGGGTGTTACCTCGCCGATTTCGGCAATAGCTAAGACGGTTGAAGGCTTGGCTGCCATTAAGGCTGAGATTTTAGAGAAACCGGTTGATGTTATGGTGGTTAATACAGACGGTTGGGTCACGGGCGACATTGCTGTAAAATATAAACTACAATTAGAGAAAGAGCTTAAACCTAACGTTATAGTTGGCGTTCAAGTGGAAGATGAACTTGCGTCTCTGATCGCCAACATAGAAGACACCCCACTAATTGTAGTAGAACCCTCTGCTTCTCTTAAGCAGCGAAGCGAAGAAAAACGCAAAAGCCTGCGAGAAATGACTTATGCGCGGTATTTGAAAGATACAAAGTTGCAGTGTTATCCAATGAGCCAATTGGTTGTTGAAGAAAAATCGGCTTTACCTACAGATAAAGATGCGGACAAAGCATTACTTGTCGGGTTGTATGGTTCTGGGAGCAAATTTTTAGGAGTCGGTGTCTTGCGTGAAATTAATCAGATGAGGCGAGTGTTAAAAGTTCAAACTGCAGTTACCGCCAAGCCTTCAAGGATTGTAATAGGAAAGGTTTTATTAGATGAAAAGCTTCGAGAAATTCAAGATTGAATTTTAAAGAAATTGCTTATTTCCATAGCTAAAACACCTTTGCTCTCAGGCAAAACCTTCATGCCGTTGCTAATCCATGATGGCAGGAACTTACGGCAATAATTTGTGGCAAAACGGTAGTCTAAGAATACTATGGCACCTCGATCATCCAGCGTTCGAATGGGTCTACCAGCTGCCTGTGAAGCCTTTTTCATAGCGGGCAAAACATAACCGTATTCGCGTCCAAGCCCGGGAAAACATTTTTCATAATAATCAATCTGCGCTTTCACTCTCGGCGTTGGCTCCGCGTAAGAAACACCCACGACTATTACTGAGTTCATTTGGTTGCCTGGAAAATCCACGCCTTCCGAGGTTCTTCCTCCTTGAACGCCAAGGAACACGGCGCCGTTTCGGTCACCGCATGCTTTAAAGTCTGAGACCATTTTCTCGTTCGCTTTAGAAGTCATGTCTTTCCGCTCATAAAATAGAGGTTTTTCTAAAACATTCTCCAGGCCCTCGGCAACTAACGCTTTTAGCACTTCGAAGGAGGCAGCGAAAATTCCGATGTTTGTCGGAGTATTCTCTACAACCTCGTTTATTCTCTGAATGATTGTTTGGTACATTGTTGGAGTTCTTTTTTCCATAGATGTAGTGACCCCAAGGCAAACGGCTGAAAACACATGTTCTTTTGGAAACGGCGATGGTACAATGCACTTAACGGTGTTTTCCGGAAGTCTTGTTATTCGCGAGTAAGCTTCCAACGGCTGAAGTGTACCAGACATTATGACGTTAGCGTAAGTGGATGAGAAAACGGGCTCCGTGATTTTCGAGGGGTCTAACGCAACTATCTCTAGTTTGGCCGTTTTATTGTTTTCTTTGTTGAAGTATCTGCTTGCAACATTTATGAATGAACTGTCTTCAAGCGTTTCCAGCCACTTGTGCAGGAACTCACCCATTGCATGAATGTAAGAACGCGGATTTTTTCCCTCCGCCAACAAACTCCGTCTAATGGAGCTCCCAACTTCAAGGAGGTGCTCAAAAAAATCTCTGGGATCAGCTATGCTTCCTTGTTTTTGAATAATTTCGATAATAAGGTTAGGGGAGATTACTTCTTCGCGATTTATCTTGTCGGTTAATTTTTCTGCTTCAGTCCTAAAAAAATTCGCGAAAGCCTCAATGTCCTTTTTACCGAACCTGTTAGCTTCCAACTCTGCCTGTTTCATGGCGAAGAGGGATAAAGTGCTGCTTGAGATATCAATAGCAGTTTCAGGCAAATTATGCGCTTCATCAACGATTAGGATGATTTTTTGCAGTTCAGACTCAAGATTTTTCAGAAATGCCGAGCGTATCATAGGGTCGAAAACGTACAAGTAGCTTAAGGCAACAACTTTGGCAGTAGATAAGGCAGATTTTACCAGCTCATATGGGCAGACTTCTTTTTTCGTGCAAATTCTTTGGATTTCAGACGCCACATACGGTCGGGTAGCTATTTGCTGTTGAAGCTGAAGGTAATCATAGGTTCGCTCGTCCACATTAATATAGTAAGGGCATCTGTTTTTTGCCTTCAATAACTCACAAACTTCCATAAGCGATTTAGAGTCAAAAGCGCCTCTAGAAGCAAAAGCGTTGAGGCACATTTCATTGCGTCCACGGATCGAAATTCCTGTAACTTGATGCCGTTTGTAAATTGCTCTGAGTTCTTCTATGACCCGGTCGTGTTGACGGTGAGTTCTAGCTACATAGAGTATTTTCAGGTTCTTTTCGATGGCGACTGGTAGGCAGGCCGATAATGCAGAGATTGTTTTTCCTAAGCCGTTGCTGCCTTCAATTAGTACAGAACGCCTATCGTGAATAGCGTTGAAAACTGTGCTTATGAAGTCGTCTTGGTGTGGCCGCACGCTATTGTAGGGAAAGTACTCTGCGACTTCGCTTGGCAGTCTAATCATGTTTATCCCCTGAACCGTTCGATGGACAGTAAGTGTTCACTGGGCACTCTGGGCAATGGGGGTGCCTAGCTTTGCAGTATTTTCTGCCAAGCGCAATCAACAGCAAATGGACTGCTAAATAATCTCTCGGTTGAAAAAGTGACTGAAGTCTTAAGCGCACAGTTTCGTAATTGCCACTTGCAGGCGCAAAACCAAGCCGCTTAGCCAAACGGTTCACATGCGTATCAACTGGAATGGTAGGCTGGTTTGCTGAGAAGAGCAAGGCAACATCTGCTGTTTTCGGTCCAATTCCAGGCAGTTCAGTGAGCGCTTTTCTAGCCTCAACAAGAGGCAGAGATAAAATAGGCGCTAGTGAGCCGTGAAATTTTTCAAGAATTATTTTTGAGGCGTTCTGTATTGTTTTAGCTTTACTATTGTAGAGACCGGCAACCCGAAGGCAAGCTTCAATCTTGCTTGTTTCTGCTTTAGACAGTGCTTGAGGTGTTATTTCGAAATGCTTCGAGAGGTTTTCGAAGGCTCTTTCAGTGTTGATGTCAGCCGTGTTTTGTGAAATAATCGTTACAACTAATGTTTCAAACGAGTCGCTCTTGGATTTAACCAATTTAGGCGTGGCTAGGGTGTTCTGTAATATTTGTAAGATTGTTGCAGACCGAGTTTTAGTTGTCATCGTTTTGCCTTCGCAGTCTCGAAAAGATTGCCCAAATATTGATTTGCCAAGCTATAAACATCATCTTTGTGAAAAGTAGATTCGGTTGAAAACGCAATCTTCTGTTTTCAGCAGGTCTGAGCCTTTTGAGTGAGGGGAACGGCATCTTCACCAGCTGGTTATAAGAGGCTTTTTTGGTGTTGCCCTTTGACTGCGTCATATATCTTTTTTGTAGTATAACCTGAGAAGCTTAATAGGTTAGCGGTTGAAGCATAAAGTAACAGCAGGTATTTTTTTGTGTCTGGGTTTACCCCTTTCTCAATAAGCTGCATAGCTTTAGCCCTGCGCTCATATCGTTTACCTTCTGAATCTACGAATAGAAATTTTATATTGTTGCCAGCATGAACTTCTACGCCTTGCTTGATTAATTGTTCAGCGGCAATTACTTGGCTGACATGCTGCTTATAGTTTTTCGGCTGCTTAGACAGATGCTTAGTAACTATTAAGTCGCTTATTGACACTTCGTCATTAAGCAACCGTTGCCTGTAAGTTTTTAAAATTTTTAATACCTCAGGAATTTTCCGGTGAAGTTCCAATGAATTATTCGCTAAGGCTAATACGTTGATCATTTCGGTTTGAGCATCAAAAATGAACCTTGGAGTATCCCTACGTCGCACTTCTAAACCCCTGATCTTAATCTTGCCGTTCTCCATGACTCCGAAATAACGGTTTAAAACACTAATACGCGGATGCAGTTTGGAAGGTAAAAAAGTTACCCATTTGTAGCGTCCCTCAAAGTTTATGGGAACGCCTATTTCTCTAGTAATTACTTGGCATAAGTCATTGTACTCTTCTATTGATGCGTCTTTTTTTTTGAGCCACAAAGAATCCACAATGCCGTGAACAACCTCAAAACCTTGATCTTCAGCAATATGAGTTGCCTTAAGAAAAGCTTCTCTGCCAAAAGCACACACGCCAATGTGGCCGTCAACGGTGCCGAATTTTGCGTTTTTGAAGCCTAAGTAGCCAAAGCATGTGACCAAAATCCATTTTAACGCGTTCTGGCGTTTATCGTACGTTTGCTTAAGGTTTTTATCTGCTGTTTCGTCCCTTAGGCGTTTATAACACCGTCGTTTGTTTAAGGCTAAATTGATAGTTTTAGGCACTATCCCAAACCGTTTTGTGCAGATATGATAATTCAGTTCAGGAATCCTCAAAGTCGAATCAGGGCAACATTTGCAAAGCACTGTTTCAGCTGAAATGTTGTTTTTAGCCATAAGGCTTGGATACATGGAAGAGAAATCTAATTCTCCTATCGAATCGTGCACACCTAAGTGTGGTTCAAAAATTAAGCCTCCACGATCGCCAACAAGCAAGTCAAGGGCTGATTTGAAGGCTTCGGGAATTCTCTTGTTTCGGGGCACTAGGATATCGTCTTTTATGGCTTGGTATAGCTGCATTGAAGACATGCTTGAGCCAATCGAGAATCGTGCAGCCGTGTGCAAAGGTACTCTGCAGGTTCGTGCTATCTCAATGAAGCCTTCAAAACCTGCTTCTTTTATGATGAAAGTATTGTTTTCGTCTATGTGTATTCTTCCATATAATCGTACGGTCCCTGCCCTGTAAAATGTGCGACCATAGGAAAAGTAAGTGTTGCCATTTGAAATTTTACGGTTAAAAGGCTTGTTCTCTCTGCTTAAGATGAACTTGTCTAAAACATTGTTTACGGTTGCTCTGTAGATTAAGTAGGGAAAAAGGTACGAATCGCCAGCGCTTGTTACGATTATGTCAGGGTCTAACTCGTTTATTGCACAAACAAGCTGCAGCAGCTTTCTAGCTTCGTTACCGCAATCAATGGCAATCTCTTCTTTGCCCTGCTTTAAACATATTTTATCAATAGCGTCATCAAAATTAGCAATAATCCCTTTCCGAGCAACTTCAACTTCAAGCTTTATTACTTGCAATTTAGGAATAACGTAGTCGATGCTTTCAACCGAATCCAAAAGCGTATAATCCAAGCCTGATTTAATCACTTTTACTTCTAGTAAGGCAAGCGGAAATAAATCGCGGCTAAAAAGGTATGAACGATCATTCTGCACATCACAATTGTGAATTTCATAACGTAAGAAATCGCCGATTCTTAAAATTTCCAAAGTTAAAGAAGAGATTTGCCTGCAATCCTTAACAGTTATTTCCAGTACTCTTGACTTTTCAGTATCAGTGGCTTGAGCGTATTTTTGCACGAACTTTAATGCAGCGATTTTTTTATTGCTAAATAATCGGCTGATTAAGCGTTCAAGGTCATCTTGTTTGCCAGAGACATAAATGCATGGTTGAAACCTGTCAGTAAACTTGATTCTTTCGCCTTTTTCGCTTATTACCCAAACCGCGACTTTGCCAAGGTCAGAAGGGTAAACATCAAGTAGCCATCCTCTAACGCAATCGGGAACCGCTATGCTGCTTTTGCTTAAGGTCATCTAATTCCTTCTCTAGCATTATTAAGCGGATTTGCTGCGAGACCAGCATCGATATTATCTTGGTTCAAATAGTAATAGCTGAGTGACGTTGCTTCCAGCTGACGCGTAGCTTCTGCATGCATCCATCAATATATCAAAGGCTTCTCTGTCTTCTTTACGGAGTGCTTTTGCGAAATCGTTCCAGCGGCGTATTTCATCTTCAATTGCCATGCGGTATAATTCAACTGTTTTACCCACATCAAGCACTCATGAAATCGGTTAATGTCAAGTTTTCGGATGGAAGTTCAGCGGTGCCTAAAACGAAAAATGGGTGCTTCTCTAAAGTTACCTCTCGTGTATACTTGCTTTTGCTGAAGGATAATACTGTATTTGCTCTTGAGCAGGTTATTTCCTTAAGTAAACTGTTTCTTCGACTATCAGAATAGGGAAGGTAAGTTGCGATTATGATTATTTGGTGTTTTCTCGCAAAGCTTGAAAGGTAACTGACGAGTTGGCTGTAGACTCTTTGGGCTTCTTCATGAGGAATATCCTTATCTAAAAAGAATCCAGCTAAATCTGAAATCACCACTAGCTTGGCATTGTGGTTTTTTATGTTTTCTTCTAGTTTATCCAGTATAAGAGAAGTTAACTGGTATGCTGTGAATGCTCTTGAAATAAAGATGCTTTCAAACACTTGCCTAGGGTTAAGCTGGTGAAGTTGGGCTAAACGGGCGATTTTGTAGAGTCTAAACGTGTTTCCGCCATCAATAAAAACAACGTTACTTCCTAAACCGCCGAGCTGCACTGGCAACTGCGCTCTTATGCAGAGTAGCGAAGTTAAAGAAATAACTGATGGCGAACCATAAAGCATGGCGAAGTCACCTAGTGCAAATCCTGGAAAAAGCTCATCTACGCCCGGCATGTTCAAAGAAAGTAGTGGCTGAGCCATTGTGGGTTTGATCATTATATTTTGAGGCATTTATTTTTCCTTCCTCTGTTCATGGAAGCAACAGTTACGCTTCCTAATCCTTTTAAAGTATCATCAAAACGACATTGCAGAACAGGGGAGAGTAAAGTGAAAGTGAAAGGCCTAAAGTTTAGGCTTGCTTGCTCTCTTTTTGTTGCGCCAGAATTTGGGTTGCCAAGGTGGTCAAGAAGATTACCGAGAACACCATCGCTGCAATGCCTATCTTGTACATGATATCTATGTTAACGTAGAGAAGAGCAAAGACAGTCACAATCATTAAAGCTAAAACTAAAGCTTCTTGAACGCCACTAAAGATTTTCAGTGCATTTCCAAAACTCATTATGTTTCACCAGTTTCCCAAACCTTTTGCGCATGCGCCTAATATTAATTTTCTGTCTTTAGTTGTCTTTTAATCATCCTTGTAAAACTTACAGGTGCGAATAAGCTTTCATACGCTATCTTTTGGCGATTTCTCCCGTACAACAATCCCCTTTTTTTGATATATCAAGAAAAAATCTGCAGAGGCGAATAAATTGGAAGAAAAAACGGCCGTATTCCCCCGAATGAGGCAGTCAAAGATCTTACAAAGACAGCATCAGGTTCACGCGTTTAGGAGAAATCCAGCGCTACCTCTGCCTTGACTGCGGTCGCGGGTTCTCTTGAGAAAAACGCAGAAAAGTTGGCGCAACTGCAAAAGTTCAATTATCTTTGGAACTTTATTTCTTCACTTGAATCAGCTTGTCCCTTACCGCTTCGGCAACGAATTCTCCTCAAGAACGGTATCCCAGAAGCCTCTTCTCCAAGATCTTGTCTATTTCATCGACCAGCTCGACAGTCAGCTCACACAGCGTACGGCGTATAGGGTCTATCGAGCACTATTCTTTTCTAGCGCGCTCTTGGCTGCTCTCTAAAATTATCCGAGCATCTTGAGTTTCGCGTGAGTTGAATAGAACCGCATGTCTGGCAGGTTTGTTGTGCGAGCTGATAGATTATAGCTTGCCCTTGAAGAAAGCGAGAAGGTCCTCGTTGACTTGGTCTTTGTGCGTCGTACACAGTCCGTGCGGTGCGCCCTTGTAGACCTTGAGCGTCGCGCTCTTCACAATTTTGGTTGAGAGCAAAGCTGAGTCGGCAATTGGCACAATCTGATCGTCGTCACCCTGCAGGATCAGAGTTGGGACATCGATTTTCTTGAGGTCGTCCGTGAAATCCGTTTCGGAGAATGCCTTGATACAAAAGTATGCGGCGGGAAATCCGGCCATCATTCCTTGAAGCCAGAATGATTCACGTACCCCTTCCGAAATCTTTGCACCCGTTCTGTTGTAGCCATAAAACGGCATACTGAGGTCCTTAAAGAACTGCGAGCGGTCAGCGATGACATTGGCGCGAATCCGGTCGAACACCTCGATCGGCAAGCCGCCCGGATTGGCGGGCGTTTTTAGCATCAGCGGTGGAACTGCGCCTATTAAGACGGCCTTGGCCACGCGTTTTGTTCCATAGCAACCAATGTACCTTGTAACTTCGCCGCCACCAGTTGAGTGACCCACAAGAAGTGCATTCTTAAGGTCGAGCGCTTCGATAAGTTCCGAAAGGTCATCGGCGTATGTGTTCATGTCGTTCCCGTTCCAGGGTTGGCTGGAGCGCCCGTGACCTCGACGGTCATGTGCGATGCAACGGTAGCCTCGGGAGGCTAGATAGAACATCTGATCTTCAAAGGCGTCTGCGTTGAGTGGCCAGCCATGGCTGAAAACTACAGGTTGGCCGCTGCCCCAGTCCTTGAAATAAATTTGCGTGCCATCTTTGGTCGTGATTTTGGTCATTTCAAAAATCCTCCTGTCATAGTAGAAAACGCGCAATTATTTTAGGATTTGTGGCTTCTGGATGTTATAGCAATCGATTTTCCATAGTAATAATTCCAATTAGAAAAGCGGAAATAAGCCAGAACCGCTGGCGCCTACGAAGGCCTTTCAGTTTTCGGCGGGTATAGGGAGGGAGCTTTTTCACGTTTTATTTAATCATCAGAACCTATAAAAAACATAAAATAAATTATGATTTTACTTACCCTATGGCGTCCAATTCGTGAAAGACCTTGCCGGTTGCCATACAGCGTACGGTGATCAGGGCATGCGTAAGGCCTTTCAAATTTCGGGGAGTATAGAAAGAAGAGGCTTCTTTTATTTGTTTTATGGGTTCAAACTCATTAATCGTGTGTAATTTTCGTATAGCGTCATTGGCGAACCCTTGACCGTGACAGTTACATTCTTGCCTTCAAAAACAGGCACATTAGTATAAACATAGGAAAATTCACCATTCAACTGCGCTGTCCCATTGGTGCCATGCCAAATAAGCAAGTAAGTTGTTTCATCACCGTTTTTCACTGCGTTTTGAACTGTAAAGTTACCTGTCAAAACATAGCCTGCAGGAGCCACTGTAGAATGAATGCCGGACAGCACTATCAAGCCGCAAGTAGCCACTAAACCAATCATCACGGCGACAACTATTTTATAAAATTTGTCCAATAGATAGCCTCTCGCTTGTTATTTGTAGAGGTTGCTTATCTATGTTTTCGGATTCTTCGTTTCGTGGTAGACCTTGCCGGCTGTTAGTTTAAGCCAATACCTATATAAGCACGTAAGCACATAGTAATTTATGTTGATAAGCTGATAAGCGAAAAGGTGAATGAAAAATGATAACAAAAACAAGAATAGACTTCAACGTTTGGCAGTTCGCTTATTGGAAATATACCTGACACGTGGAACCGTGCAAAAAAATCTAAATCAAAGCGGACAATTAAATATAGGTCGCATCAGCGTGGATCTCCCAGATGAGTTGGAACAGCGCTCAGATTTGGCGGGAAAAAAGGCGACCTATCCCGCGCTATCGAAGAAGCAGTAAAAACATGGATTGCTAAAAAAGAGTAAGCCCACGCAACTCTGTCAATGACCATTTATCGGGTAGCTTAAATTATGAGTGTATAAAGGAGGGATAGATAAGAATGAAAAGTAAAGAGTTTATAGATAAAGATGTGTTTGCGTTAGATGAAAAAATCGGCAAAATCAAAGAAATAGAAGTAGATCCAGAAGAGTATAAAGTCACTCATCTTGAAGTCGAATTGGATAAGAACGTTGCTGAATCAGTGCTTGGCGCAAAGAAAGGCGGAGTGCGAAACATGTTAAACGTTTCGGCTTTGGAGAAAGGGACTGGTATCTGGACAGATAATGGATTGCACTTAAAAGTTGCAAAAGACAAGCTTCACATGTACCTAAAGCCAGTAGTTAAAACTTAGTTGAAGAGTTTGTTATGAATCCGTGGTTGACCGGCGGAAAGCTGTGGAAATAAACCCTGCTTCCTTTTTTGTTAAATTTTATTCCAAACCAAAGAGTTACTGCATGCGCCAGGCTTGCTATGTGAAAGTTCTTAAGTTCTGGCATTTTTGGGGCGGAAAGAATTGTATAGTGAAATGGAGAGAATTAGGACGCCTGAAGAAGTCAAGCAATTGGACCAAGCAGCCTGGATAAAGTACGATGAAATGACTTTAAATGAAAAGCAGAAACATTTCTACAAAAAACCAAAAAGATTCTCAAATGTCTAGGAATTCAACGTATACGTATAAACGCAGAAGATATTGTATAAGCTTTTATACGTATGTTGATGAGATGTTAAAATAAAATACATGCTTCCCAGTGAGGATAAAGACTAAATGCCCTACATAAAAAAAATTGAGTTAAAAGGCTTTAAGTCTTTTGGGCCACAGACCATTAAGGTAGTTTTAGATAAAGGCTTTACAGCGATAACTGGTCCCAACGGAAGCGGAAAAACCAACATCATGGATGCAGTACTTTTCTCGCTTGGGGAATTAAGCACCAGACGACTCCGTGCTGAAAATGCAGCTAAACTAATTTTTCACGGTTCAGAAAAAGTTGGACAAGAAAAAGTTAAAATGGCTAAGGTTGTCATCCAATTTGATAATTCGGACGGCATAATGCCAGTTGACACATCCACTGTTACAATTTCACGCGAAGTTTACCGAAATGGCCAAAGCGTTTACAGATTAAACGGCAGAAGAATGTCACGTGCGCACATTACAGAAACTCTCTCTATGGCTTCAATAAGCAGCATGAGTCAAAACATTATTCCTCAAGGCACTATAACTCGGTTAACAGAAATTACTCCGATTGAACGCAGAAAAATCATCGAAGACCTAGTTGGCATAGCCCAGTATGATGATGAGAAGATTGATGCAGAAGAAAAGCTGCGCGCTGCTGACATTTCAATCCGTACAGCCATGGGCAGAATAGATGAAGTACAAAAACGCCTAGATGATTTGGAACGTGAACGCAATCAACTTTTACGTTATAATTTCATTCAGAGCGAAACCAAAAAGTTCCAAGCAATAAAAATCTCAAATGAGATAACACAATTAGACGCTAAAATGAATGAGACGAATAACCAAACTGATAAAGTGAAAGCCAGAGTTGACAAATTAAAAGGGCAACGTGACCTGCGTAGATCTAAACGGCACGAAATCGAGGCTGACTGGCGAAAACTCAGCGGTGAAAATCTTGAAGAAGGCGGTTCACAAGTTCTTAAAGTTCAAATAACGATTGGCGAGTTAAAATCTAAACTTACCGAGTTATCAACAAAAATTAGTTCGGGTCAAGCTAGTCTTGAAAGTTTAAAGCGTGTAAGAGAAAACAATCTTGCCCAGCAAGAAAATATAAGAAATGAGATACGGGAAAACCGTCTAAAAATACGGGTTTTTCGAAATGAATATGAAAAACTCAAAAATCAAAAAGTACAAAAAGAGTTGGAGCACGATGCATTAGCAAGAGAAACTACGCAGCTTTGGGAAGGACTCGGTGACAATAACCAGCAAATACGTGCAATCGAAGCTCAAATCGAAAGCCATGTTAAACGACTTGCGTATTTACGCTCAGAATACACAAAAGACAAAGCTGCACTTCGGCTCTGCACTGGAAGAATCAAGAATTTAAACGTACGAAAAGAAAAATTCGTCGCAAGCTTAGTCGAAATCGAAAAGTCGTTGTCTGAGTTAGAGCAGGTTCAAAAGGACCAGAAAAACCAACTTAAAAATCTTGAACACACAATCGAACGCAAGAAAGCCCAAAAGGAAACGGGTGAAAAAGAAATCACAGATGCAGAAAGAATAGCCAGTTCAGCTAAAGACGCCGTAGTAGAATTCGCCACTCAAAGAGATCTTGCCGCAACCATAGCTGCTGGAGAAAAAGCTCTTAGAAGCGTGGAGGAAATGGGTAATGTCGGCGCAATAAATGGAATTCATGGAAGATTACGTAACCTAATAAAAATCGACAAAAACTACAAGAAAGCCATAGAAGCAGCCGCAACCGGTTGGCTTGATGCTTTAGTTGTAGCGGACATCGAATCAGCCTTCACGTGTACTGAAACGCTTAGGCGCATGAAACTGGGCAGAATCAAAATTATCCCACTGCACGGAGCAATCAGCCTTAAAAACAAGGAAACGCCCAACCGAGACGGCGTAATAGGCACCCTCTCAAACTTCGTGAAATATGAAAGTAATTATGAGCTGGCGGTGAACTATGTTTTCGGGGACACAATTGTAGTCTCAAACGATAAAACCGCTTTTGCTCTTTCAAACGAAGGCTACCGCGCGGTTACAGTTAATGGTGACTTGTATGAACCTGGCGCGTTTGAGAGCGGTTATTACCGTGCGCCAATAGATTTCTCAACAATTATTCCAAGCGAAAGTGCATTAAAAAGTTTAGATGAAGCAGTGAAGGCTCTTCAGCAACACCTTATTCAAAGAGGAACTGACATTTCAGGTATTGAAGAAGAAATTGAGCGAACAAATATTGAAATCGCCCGGCTTTCTGAGTCCATTGCTACTTTAGACAGGGAAATAGTGAGAATTAAACGCAGTGTCAAAAGAACGCAATTCAACATTCGGCATACAGAAAAATACGGTAGCAAACTTGACCGCGAAGATGCAGCTTACAAAGGCCGTATGAACATGTACATGAACGAAAGAAACTCTATCCAAAAATCACTTCAAAAACTGCACACAGACATAACCGTTTTAAGATTAAAAACTGACGTGGTACATATCCAAGAACTTGAGGTTAAACGCGAAAAACTTGGGGAAGAAATAAACATACTTCGCCAAAACTCAGGCTCCACTCAGACAGAAATTTTAACTTACCAATCGCAATTCGACAAAGTTCTGAGAAATGGATATAAAAATATTAAGATTCAGATTTCTAAGGTTGAGCAACAACAAAGAAAACTCGACAAAGAGGTTGCTGAGGCACTATCGGAACGCGAATCAATCAAGAAAGAAATAGAGGAACAAGAAAAAAGCCGTGTTGAACTTTCAAAGGCTGTTTTTTCTGCACGTGAAGAATCTAAAAAGTTCACTTCACAAATAGATGCTATTGACGCTGACTTGCGGTTGCTTGATTCAGAGTATGAAGAGGTAGAAATGCTACTAAACCAACTTCAACTAAACATGGAAACTAGTGAGTTCCGTTTCCAGCAACTTCAAAGCCAACTTCGCCAGTTTGGCTATGAACGAGCTTTAGAAACGAACCAGAAACAGGTTGAGGAAGCGGAAACAACCATCCGCATGATGCAGTTTGAACTGGAAAGAATAGGCGCAATAAACCAGCTTGCACTTTCGCATTATTCAGACCAGATTTCACGATACAGAGAATTATCTGTTCGCTTAAACGAATTGGAGAGAGAAAAACAAGCCATCGTACAGTTCATGGATGAAATTGAAGCCAAAAAACGCAAGGTCTTCATGGCCGCTTTCGAAAAAATCAACAGCAGTCTGAAGGTTTACTTTTCAAAACTAACTGGAGGCGGTGAAGCAACGCTAAAACTTGAAAATCCTGATGACCCCTTTGCTGGCGGCATAGATATGGTTGTGCAGTTCCCAAATAAGCCCTCGATTATTGTTAGTGGGGCAAGCGGTGGCGAACGTTCCGTTTCAGCAGTCAGCTTCATATTTTCGTTAAAAGAGTTTACGCCTGCATCATTCTACATTCTTGACGAGGTTGATGCGCACTTAGATGCTTTTCATACTGCAAAGCTTGCAGAAGTGCTGCTTGAGGAAGCTGGAAAAATTCAGTTTATAGTAATCAGCCTGCGGCCTGAAATGGTTAACAAAGCACAGAAAGTCTACGGAGTCTACGAGCTCAATGGAGTTTCCAACGTTGTTACGGCAAAATTCCCGGCGGAGGCACCAAGCTAAATGTCAACGCCGCCAGTTAGAAAGCCGTTTTACCTCCGGCCTCCCTGGAACATCCTGTTCGAAATAAGCAAACTGGAGAAGCTTACTCCGTGGAACGTTAACATAGCTTACCTTCTGCGGTCGTTTCTTGCTGAAATGGAGAGAACCGACAAAGTTGACTTCCGAGCCTCAGGCGTTGCGTTGGATTCTTCTGCTTTGATTTACTTGATGAAGTCTAAATTGTTGCTCACTTTGCAAGAGCCGCCTGTCCTACCTAAGGGTCCGCAAGACTTTGTTCCACCGCCCCTGTTTTTGCCATTGAGGCACGAGTTAACCTCTACAACTATTCAGCATTTGCTTGAAGTCTTAGATGACGTGTTGAAGGGCGAAAAAATGCTTCGCCTTGACCACGTAGTTGAACAGCATCCTGTTCTTCCGTCAGTTTCAGATTTGATGCCGCAGTTTGACCAGTTTATTGCTGAGCTTGAGTCGCAAACTAATAAGTTGTATGCTCTTTTATGCGAAAAAGTTAAAGGTGCAGGAATAATCGATTTTTCAACCTTATCGAAGGGCGCAACTAGAATTGAAGCCCTGAGAATGTTTATTTACCTCTTGTTTTTAGCACAGGATAGCTTAGTAAGTTTATGGCAGAATGAAGAAACTGAAGAATTATACATTGCAGTGGGGAAACTGAACGTTGGAGAAGCCGAAAAACCAAACAGTTGATTCAAATCAAGATGTTGAGCAATCTCAGGATAATGGGCGGAAAGCTCATTGCTTGGCGCTGTTAGAGGCTGCTATGTACGTGGCTGGTCGTCCATTAGATCTTAACGAGTTATGCCAAGTCATTGGAAGCCGCTCAAAGAAGAAAGCTCAAAAGTACGCTGACGCGCTTACACAAGAATACGCTTCTAGAAACACGGCGCTTGAAATTTTGGCTTTAAAAGATGAACGTTATGTTTTACAGGTAAAAGCAGAATTTACTCCTCTAATCAAGAAACTTGTTAACAGACCTTTGTTGTCTTCTGGTCCGCTCAAGACACTCTCTTACATTGCCTATCGGCAGCCTGTTTCTCAGAAAAGAGTAATTGATGTCAGGGGGCAACACGCATATGGTCATGTGAAGTTGCTGAAGGATATGGGGTTGATTGCGGCTGAACGAAGCGGTCGCTCCATGTCTCTAAAGACAACCGATTACTTCGCCGACTATTTCGGGTTAACACAAGATACTTCAACAATGAAACGTGAGTTGAAACGCATTTTCGGCGAAGCATTAAAGGACGATGCGATACCGTAAAACGGATACGTTTATATGGAAATTAACTGTTTTAGTGACTACTCGAATTAGATATCGAAAAAGGGAAATGTAGATTATGTCTTGGCATAGCAGTTTACGCAAAAGAAAACTCACAGGCGGCAAAAAAAGAGTTTACAGAGCAAAGAAAAAATATGAGCAAGGCGGATATCCTGCTGAAACAATCCTCGGTGAACCTAAAAGGAAAACTTCCAGAGGCTTAGGCGGCAACATAAGAGTCAAGGTCTTAAGCGATAAATACGCTTCAGTAACAGACCCAAAAAGCGGCAAAACACAAAAAACCGAAATCGTCCGTGTAGTTAGAAACGCAGCAAATGTTGACTATAACCGAAGAGGAGTAATAACCAAAGGCGCGGAAATAGAAACTGCTCTGGGGCTTGCTAAAGTTACCAGTCGACCAGGTGCCGACGGCATAATAAACGCTGTCTTAATCACGGGTAAAGAGAAAAGCTAAACTTCTATTGCGGTTTTGGAAGCTCACTTTTGATCTTCACTAATTGTTTTGCAATATTTCTTATTACCTTTTCTTTTGCTTCTTTCTTCTCAACAAACAACATTCCAGTCTTAGTCCAAGGCATCTTGGGAAAGTGAGCCTCAAGATTAATTTCGTTCTTTAAACGTAGCCGGTCGACGGCTTCTTTTAGTTCTGTAATTTTTGGGGATTGCACTGCCAAATTTTTTGGCACTCGACGTCCCTCTTTTCTAGTTTTAGAGGCATCGAAGTATACTGGCCAAATTATTGCTTTATCAAGTTTTCTCATTTTGATTCACCATTGCTGTTATTTGTGAGTGTAATAAGCGACCAATTTCTGGTTCACTTCGTTCACGCGTATGAATCCGAAGCGTTCAAACTGTATCATAACGTCTGGCTTTAACTTTTTGCAGGCGCTTTCAGAAAATCCTTCAGTTACTGATGCATCGGGCATTATTACTTGACATGGGAACTCCGTGCCTTTCTGTATCCATTGAATGAGTTGGGCTTTAATTTTTCTAACATCTTCATAAGATTCGCTAGCGAACGTTGCGGTTACTGAATTGCCTGTTTTGTTTTCTATTTTGACGTTAAAAAGCTCCATAAGCCTAATCACTTCGCTATTTTCCATGACTTCAACGTCTTTCTTTGCGACCCAGAAAGCAACGGCTTTTTCGTTTCCTTCAGGCGTTACAGTGTATTCCTTAAATCCTCGTTCAGGCTTCTCCGGATGCAATGGAAGTTTAGCATTGAAAGGTTTTGGCACTTGCAAAACTTTTAGTTCTACTGGTTCCGGTACGAAGAAGTACCTGTTGCTTGTGGCATCGAGGATTTTGCGGTTGTAAGCATACAAGTTATCCCAGCTTAAGGTCACATCATTTGATTTTGTTCCTACATCGATTATCATTTTCTTGATTGCTTCAGGCGTAATTCCCCGTTTCCTAAGTGCAGTAAAAGTGCCTAAACGTGGGTCATCAAAGCCTGCGTAGGTACCTTCCTTTACTCCCTGAATAATCTTTGATTTGCTCAAAAATGCGCCTGTGATTTTTAGTCTGCCGTAATGAATAGCTTCAGGGTACTTCCAGCCTAAATATTCATACAGGTACTTTTGGCGAACCATGTTTGTATAGTGTTCTTTGCCCCTTATGATGTGGGTTATGCCCATTAAATGGTCATCTAAGCCAGCGGCTAAATTATAAAGGGGCCAAACGATGTATTTGCTTCCAACTCTCGGATGCGGATACTTCTTTGTATCAATAATCCTCAGGGCTGGCCAGTCTCTGACCGCGGGATTCGGGTGTTCCAGTTCGGTTTTGACGCGGACTACCGCTTGTCCTTCAGAATATCCCCCTTTAAGCATGCGTTTCCAATGTTCCAAATTCTCGGCGGCTGAAAGGATTCGGCAAGGGCAAGGGTCTTTAGCTAAAGTTTTTTTTCTGAACTCTTCAGGCGCGCACTCGCAAACGTACGCGTTACCATCCCGCATGAGACGCTCTGTGTACTCATAGTAAATTGGTAATCTGTCACTTTGGATGTATTCTTCATCAATTTTGCAGCCGAGCCATTCCAAATCCTGCCTAATGGTATCATAAAATATTAGCATTGGCCTTTTCACTTTTGGATCTGTGTCCTCAAAACGCAAAATGAATTTTCCGTTGTACATGCGAGCATATTCATGACTTAGTAGGATGGCTCTTGCTGACCCCAAATGCAAAACGCAGTCAGGGTTCGGAGAAAAACGCGTCACTATTTGGAAATACTTATCCGCGTTTGGCAATGGCGACAAGCGTTTTTCTTCTGCTTTCTCTTTCTTTTGGGTTTCAGGCCAATTTTTCTCAACAATTGCTTTTTGCTCAGCGAAAGAAAGACTGTTAATTTCATTTACTACGGGGTTGATTAGGCTTGAGAGCTCTTTTGTCTTTGTTCGCAGGTCCTGTCTTTCGCCTAGAATTTTGCCAACTATAGCACCTGCTTGAGCCTTGCCATCATGCGAAACCGCGTTTAATAAGATGGCTTTTCGAATAAGCTCTTTGAGCTTAATATCATTTTCAAGTGACAATATTGTACTCTCGGTTAGATGCTACTTATTTCTTTTAATCAAGAATTCAGCGAAGGCTTTTAGTTTTTCCTTAGCCTCAGGCGTTGGCAAGAGCTTTTCAGTTTCACTCCAACTTTCCTCTACCATCCGTGATGCAGTTTGCTTCACATGTTCTATGGCATTGTACTTTTGAATCAAGGATATTGCTTCATCTCGCAAGGTTTGGTCGGAGGTGTGCATGTTTAAAATTTCAATAATTCGCTTCTTGTCAGCATTATTGGCCTTTTTAATCGTGTAAATAACCAATAGGCTTCTTTTGCCTTCAGTAATATCTTGCCCAACGCCTCCTTTCTTTTTAGCAAACTCCACTCCCGTTAAATCCAAAACATCGTCCTGCATCTGGAAGGCGACGCCAATGCTTTCGGCGAAACGTCCCAGTTTCTCAACTAGTGGTTTGTTGGCCCCTGCTAAAATCGCTGCTATTTTTGCTGCCATGCGCGCTAGAGTGCCTGTTTTGTAAGCGCACATCTGCACGTAATCCTCTTCGTTTAACTCGTCCGCGTTAGCTATGCCCCTATGCCATGCGATATCCATGGCTTGTCCCATGCTTAGGTTAATCATTTCTTTGACGTAAACTTCGTAAACGTCCCGTTGCATTTCTGGTGTAAGCTCCGTTTTTTGCGCCATTAACGATAGAAGTGGTAGGTAATACATTGCGTTTCCAGCGTTAACAGCGATGTCCATTTTGAAAATTTTGTATGTGCACGGTTTGCCTCGTCGCATTTCCGAGGAGTCCTCGATATCGTCGATGACTAGCGTTCCGTTATGAACAACTTCGGGGATAATGGAGAAATCTAAGCAGTAATCTGAGTCTTTACCTAATGCTTCGCATATCAGTAGGAAGAGGGCTGGACGCCATCTTTTTCCGCCCCTATCCAACATGTCCCAGATGGGCTCTGCGATCGCTTTGTTCAAAGGTTCCAAGTTGTAACTGTACACTGGCGGATTAACCTTGAAGAGAACTGAGTCTTTGCTGAATTTTCGTGGAATGTACTTTTCAATAGCCTTGTCGATTAACGGTGCTTTTTCCTCAAGAAACTTTTCAATATTCAAATATTAACGTGCTCCTCTGCGCGTACTTCACTGTATCGAAGCCTCGGATGTTCAGCCATTCTGCAGTTTTTCCAGTAACCACAACGGGCACTTTTTTTAGGGATTCGAGGTTCTCAGCGCCTACAAGAAACATAATATTTCGCAATTCATCAATTAGACGAGAAAGCAATTTCTCCGTGTTCTTTGCCCCTTTAACTGCAGCTTCAAGCACAGGCTGAGAAACACTGGCTAAGCTTGCGTTTAGTGCCAATGACTTCGCTATATCAAAGCCGCTGCGTATCCCGCCCGCAGAAACCACTGGAATCTTAACGGTTTGTATCGTTTCAATCAGGCTCACGGCAGTGGGAATACCCCAGTCCCAAAAAGTTTCTCCCATGTCGTTTGGGCTTGCTGAACGGTAATATTCAACCGCAGCAAAACTTGTTCCACCCGCTCCGCCGATGTCAATGGCTTTTACGCCTGCATCCTCAAGAGCCTTAGCATCCTCCGCTGAAATACCACAGCCAGTCTCTTTTACAATCACAGGCTTGTCGAGCTGACTTGCGATTTCAGTGATTTTCGCCAAAATGCCCTTGAAGTTGGTTTGTCCTTCAGGCTGAACCGCTTCCTGTAGCGCGTTCAAATGTACCGCCAGTGCATCGGCATCTATCATTTCCACAGCTTTCTTGATCTCTCTTAAACTGTATCCGTGAACAAGTTGTACTCCGCCTATGTTGGCGATTAGGAAGGCAGTTGGCGCTTTTTTGCGTGCTATTGTGTAGGTTTTTTCGAGTTTTTTGTCTTCGATGGCTGCTCTTTGGCTTCCCACGCCCATGCCTAAATGCAGTTTTTCGACGGCTTCTGCGATTGATGCGTTTATTTTTGTTGCTTCTTCTGTTCCACCAGTCATGGCGTCAACGATGAGTGGTGCCGAGAGTTTTTTACCCAAGAAAGATGCGGATAAACTGATTTTTTGCCTGTCGACTTCTGGGAGAGCTCTGTGAACCATTTCTATGTCTTCGAAGCCTGAAGTGGCTTTTCTCGCTTGAGCTTTTTTTTCCAAGCAAATTCTTATGTGATCTGCTTTTCGTTTCTCGGTTTCTTCAGCCATTTTACGTCTTCTCGATTTCAGTACCTAATACACTTTGGTCTGTCAGTGCTCTGTAGATAGAAAGCGTTTTTGTGGCGCCTGTAATAGTTACTGGGATTCCCTGCTCAATTGCTGGGATAAGCTCAGTTATTTTGCCCGCCATGCCGCCTGTAACATCTTTCCCCGTAGCCTTTCCGAGTTTAGGCTGAATCTGTTTTAACTCTGCCAGCGTTAAGTGCTTGTATGGTTTAGCGTTCGGGTTAGTTTTCGGGTCTGAATCAAACAAGCCGTCTGTATCAACGCCCACAACGATTTTTGAAGCCTTATACTTGATTGCTAAGTAAGCGACTAGCTGGTCGCCAGAGAGAATTGTGAAGCCTAATTTGTCGTCTAAAACTGCGTCTCCATACAGAACAGGCTTAAATACCATTTTCTCCATTGCTTTGAGTACGGTTTCGTCAAAAAATTTAACCTTGCCATTTTCAGTTATAATGCAGGATGATGGCGCAATGCTGATGGCTGGGATTTCATGCCAAATAAGTGCGTCCATAACTAGACCGTTTAGGACTGTCATTACATGGTGGGTTTCTGCGAAGCCGAGTTTTTGTGTTTGGTCTTCTTTGTAGCCGTCTTTTATCCCGTATTTCTGAGCGGTTGGGTGGCCGAAGCTTCCGCCGCCATGCACAATTATTAAGTTATCAAGGTCCGCTCGCTTGATTTCCTCTGCTAGACGGTTTATCACTTCTGTTTTTGCGGCTAATTCCCCTGTTTTGTCGGTGATGGCTGAGCCGCCGATTTTTAGGATAACTGGTTTGGCTTCGTTCATTTGTAATCTTACCTTTACCTAATGTTTACAATGTACTTGCAGATTAATTTTACAGTAGCGTAACTGTGCCATCTTTTACTTTCACGAAGGATCCAGTCTTAATTTTGGCTGTATCAATTTTGTCAACGGCTGGAATTTCGCTTATTATGGCGCCGACAGCAACCACGGTTTCGCATTCACGGTTAATTATGCCGGCAGGTGCGGTCCCGTTTTTCTTCATTCGATACAGCGTATAAGATCCAACGGTTGAGCCTTTGCCAGTTGGGAACACGAGGATTTTACCTCTCACGTTTTGCCCCAGCAACTCATGCCCTTTTTCGATGATAACGCCCGTGTTTGGGTCTACCCCACCGTAGAATGATATTGGCTGAGAAGTAACAAGTGCTTGGCCTTCGCCTTTGCCTTTCGAGATTAACCTCCCCTTCAACTGTTCCATTTTCCAGTAACCGCCGCTTGTATACATTCTTGTATGCTCCCCATTTTAGTTTTCATGCTGTTCTGCCTTGAATAGAAGCAGCCTTTCGCCGAGGTTGTTGCTAACGACTTAAACATGCCCTTCAACGGTGCAACAGCCATGCATGTGTCGCAGGCGAATTTGCCACCGGCCGCTTCAATGGCTTGGGTGTAGCCGCGTTTGTCCGATAGTTGTTTGGCTGTTCTGGAAGTGGCAACCCAAAACTCCGTGCCCTCAGCCACTTTTTTGCCCTCAAGTAGTTCGGCTACTTTGGCGATTTCGTTAATTGAACAGTGCGGGCAACCGACGCATACTAGTTCTATGTCGCTTACTTCGTCGTTAATGTTGTCGTAAGCGTTTTTTATGTCGGCTTGGTCGATTGTAACTGTATCTCTTGGCTGCTTTTGCTGCTCAGCGGCTGGCGTTATGCCTTTGATGTGGAAAAGCGGTTTTGCGCCGTAAGTTACGATGGAGGCGCAAAATGACTTGAGTTCGTCTAAGTCGGCTGTTTTTATGCCTGTGATGTAAGGGATTTTGTTTTCGGCTTTTTTGCCAATCGCATAGCCCAGCGCTCCCCAATCTGAGAGCTTTGTTAATTCTGCTTTTACTTGTATGTGGATGTCGGGGACTCTGTTTTCGTCCAAATGCAGCCCGTAACATGGCGTCTTGCCTACGAACGCGGCTGCCAGCGCCGAGGGTCCGCCTTCTTTGTTTGTTTTTGCGCCAATCACGGAGTTCGCGAATGTAACGGCTGAACTTTCGGACCATGCTATGTGTTCGCCGTACAGCGGCAAATTGCCAATTAAGTAGGGTGTGCATGTGCAGCTGATGAGTATGCCCATTCTTTGAAAGGCGTCTATTACGAGGTTTTGTTTCTCAGCAAACTCTGGGCTAATGCCAAGTTGGCGCCAGTTTTCCAGATCCATCCCTGCTGGGTTGAGTGTGGTGAGGACTTTGACTCTGCCGTCTTTTGCCAACTCATTTAGAAATTCTAAGCCTGCGTCGCCGAGGTTGTTGTAGGATACGCCTGCTACTTGGACGCTGCCGACTTTGATTAAGGATTTTGCTCCGTAAATGTCACCTAGCGCAACAAGGATTTCCATGCTTTTACGAACGGCGTAGCCTTTCGCGCCGTCAAGCATTTTCCGTTCTTGTTTAGTTAGCTGCATGTTGGTCACAGGTACTTGTTTAAGTCTACTTTGATGTATTCTTCTTTTTTGAAGCCTTTACCCGTTGTCACAAGCGGTATGGTTGCGTCTAAGCCAGCTTTGGCGGTGGTGGCTTTCTTGCCCTCCGTTAAGTCGCTTGATGGGTCAAGCGAAGAGCCAGGCTGGTTAGAACGAACAACTGCGTTTTTGTCCGCTTGGAACCTAGTGGCAATAGCCCATTCCACGTCGTGCGGGTCATAAATGTTGATGTCCTCGTCCACCACAACGCAGTGCTTGAGCGACTTGTGGCCTTCAAACGCCGCGGCAATTGCTTTTTTGCCGTCGTCAGCGTTTTGCTTTTTGATTTTTACAACAGCATGGAGCCAGCTACATCCGCCCGGTGTGATGTAGACGTCTTTGCATTGGCAGACCTTGTTGACTTCATTATAGATCGTGGGCTCTTTTGGCATACCCATGAGGAACTTATGCTCGTTTTTGCCCGCAAGGATAGTTTGATAGATGGGAGTCTTTACGTGAGTAACACATTTAATTTCGACGATTGGCTGCTGACGCACGCGGTCAACAACGCCAGTTAAATCGAGGAATGGTCCTTCAGAAGCTTTCTCCTTTGTGATTCTGCCTTCGAGCACAAACTCGCAGTCCGCCGGTACTTCCAAATCAATGGTTTTGCACTTAACCAAGTCGGTTTTTTCTAGGGCGTTCGCCATTCCGAGTTCGTCTATGCCTTTCGGCAGGGAAGTGGCGGCTGAGAGCAGTATAGCGGTTGAATTTCCGATACAAATTGCGATTTCAAGTTCGCCGCCCGCTTTTTTGAGCGCCGCGTCGGTTCCGCGGTCTTCTACAATGCGAGCTACAAAGTGGTTTTTGTCTTTGAGCATGAGGCGGTGGAAGCACATGTTTCTTCCCAATTCTGGGTCTTTGATGATGGTTACTGCTGAAGCGATATATTTTCCGCCGTCCTTTTCTGTGTAGCGCATTATTGGAAGTTTGGTTAAGTCAACGTTGGTTTCTACTACTTCTTGGCAATCACCTGCGTTGACGACTTGCGGCGGCAACGGATGCTCAATGGCTGTGGAAAGCTTGGGTAGCAACTTGTCTTTTGGTATTCCCAACGCTTGGGCGATTAATTCTTTGGAGGATACAAGTCCCGCAACCACAGAATAACTTGACTCCTTAACTTTCTCAAAATAGACGGGTTTCTCGCCAAGAGCGTTTATAATGCCTGCCAACTCATATTCGGTTGACACTGGCTTTGTTATTCTTATTAATTCGCCTTTCTTTTCTAGTGCCCTAATCAAGTTTCTAAAGCCCAACTTTGACCCAACCTAATACTTTTCAACGCCGACTTTTGTACTTAATACTTCAAAGCCTAAGTTTTTAATTGCACTTACAACTTTGCCCTGCAAATCCTTCCCAGGTGTAAGCGCTACCATGCATCCTCCGCCGCCTCCACCCGTCAGTTTTGCGCCAAAAGCGCCTTGCTTTCGGGCTAAATCGACTAGCATATCAAGTTCTTTGCTGGACACGCCGATTTTCTGAAGAAGACGATGGTTTTCGTTCATAAGTTCGCCGACCTTTTTAAGGTTATAAGCTTCTAGCGCTTTTCGTCCGGCAAAAGCTACATTTTCAGCTTGTTTGAAGATGTGGTCATATTCTGCCGGGTTTTTCTTTTTGCGTTCGGCTACACCTTCCACCATGGCCTTGGTGTTTGCGACTTTTCCTGTGCTGGCTATGACGATTTCGATTGGTCTTTGTACATGCAGCTTTTCTATCTTGTCTGGTCCGCCAGTCATGTCTTTTTTAAACCACATTAAGCCGCCGTAAGTTGCAGCGGTATTGTCTATGCCTGAGGGAGTGCCAGCATACGCTTTCTCCGCCTCATACGCTACCTGATTAATTTTTTCGTCAGAAATTTGCATTCCAAGCTCTTGGGTGATGGCTCTTGCGATTGCGACGCTGCTTGCCGCAGAAGCTCCCAGCCCGCTGAAGCCAGGTAGGGTTCCGCCAATCCAAATTTCGAGTGAAATTTTGGGGTCGATGTCCATAGCTTTTAGCATTCGTTCGATTGATTCGATTTGTTGGAGGCGTTTTTCTTCGCCGTAACCTTTTGCAGTTTTCCGCTCATCCTTAATTTGTATTCCTCTTCCGTTTTTTTTGGCTTCAGCTTCGGTGGTTGAATCAATCGCGGAAACAATGCCCGGTACGCCATGAACAACAAAGTGTTCACCAAACAAAATTACTTTTCCGTAACCTGACCCTTTACCCATTACTATAGCACCTTGAAAACTAGCTATCATGCAATTAAAATAAAAACATTCGTATATCATAGCACTCGCTTCAAAAAAATATGTAAATAACCTCATACACGCAAGTCATGGAGCAGAATAACGCCTTAATTGAGGCGCAAATCTCAAATACAAGTCTCTCAGGAGATAACAAATTTGAAGAAGAACGATGGTTTAAAGGCAAAAACAAAAGAACAAAGCACATTTATCTCAGAGCAGTAAAAACTTTCTGCGAATACTCGCTTACCAATTAGGTTTCTGTCTCGGCATAATTGTGACTGGGGTTGGTTTCGTAATCTTCGCCGGTAGGTGTACTCAAAGTGCAACAATAAGCAAGAATAAGTCTTAAATCGGCATAACTTAAGGCGCGCTCAAAAACGAGATTATTTCGGAATCCGAAATATCCCTTTTAAGCGTTTTGCGAGAAATGTGAGTATTGAATCGGAGTAAAGACGTTTGAAAATTAGAAATCGAACGAAAGCAATCGGCATAGTCGCTCTTATTTTAGCACTCGGATTATCAGTTGTTTACGCCGCTACGCCAATTGCTTCTTACACAATTACCATGACAGCCACAGTTCCTTCAAGCCCAAGCATGACGTTGACGATTGGAGGAACCCTAATTCCTAGCGGAACATCAACATTTCCTTGGGGTACATTGACGCCCTCATGTAATTATTTCATTAGTAACAAAACATTCGCGATTCAAAACACTGGCAACGTAGCAATAAGTACCGTGACATTTGGCATGACAAGCACTACTTTTCCTTACGAAAGTCAACTAGTTCTATCTGATCAAAGCGGAAACATATTAGACACAATTCCACTCCACTCAATAAGTAGTGGCAACCCAATATCATTTCCACTCGCAGCAGGACAAACATTCAACGGCTACATAGCATTAGAAATCCCGTTATCAGCTTCGCCCAATGGATATAGCTGTTCTTGCTCAGTTACTTTCAACTAGAAGCGACCAATATGGCTTCCCAAAATCTCTACAAAATCGCCAAGAAAGCCACGCGGAAAAGCCAGAAACAGGAAAACCAAAAACATCTTCACCTTTTTTCACTTTTATCCAGCTTTAATTTTTCGTTTAAGTTTGCCGGAGTAAAACGGCTTCGTGTCGTAACATATATTGTTTTCATAGCGAATGGCATTTTAGGTTGGGTAATGCTATCCAACGTTTACAGCATTGTGGGCGAGTTAAGTTTCAGCAGTAAATTGATGTCGGTTTCTTATGAAACGTATTATCGTGTGGCGTTGCTATGTATGTGGTGGCTTATCGGGTTAGGCGCAGTCATGCTAACTCTGGAATTCACTCATAAAGGTGGAGACAATGCATCTGTATTCAAAGAACCACTGTCAGTACAAACCGAGAATCAAACTCCGCTTGAAACAAAACAAATTGAACCTGAATCTGCCGAATTTGAACCTATGGTGGTTGTTGATGTCAAGGAATATAGTCTGTTTGAAAAAGAAGAAAAAGACGAAATCTGAGTAGTCCTGTTTCAGCATATTAGCAATGCGCTCTATCTGATTAAGTTGCCCTTCAAGAAGTTATCTTAATCGTAATATTTCGACATGAAACTCACTATTTGTCAATTTTTTCTTACGTTTATCGTGATCATGATACACCCTTTCCAGCTATAACTATTGAGCATTTGCTTTGCGCTCTTTTACACGGCGTACAGAAACCACGTCTTCCTTTAATCACGTTATGAGCATCTATGTACTTTTGGAGTCTGCTTGAACGGTTTTCTTCAAATCTCAACCTCCTAAGAAAAGACATGACTTCAAGGCTTTTTGGAATTAGTCATGAAGTTTATGTGAGCACAAGCATGCATAAATAGCAGACTTCACATAGACACCAGCTAATATTTCAGTTTTATTGCAGACTTCTTTCGTTTTTAGGAATATGGCGACAAAGGAATAAGATTATTAAATACTAATACAAAATGCCTATTGAGGGTTCTAGAAATATGACAAGAAACTACACGTTAATAATAGTGAGCTACGAGTCAACCGACGACGCAGCTGTTGACAACCTTGTACTAGAAGATCTTGAAGCCAAACAAGGATGGCAAGGAAAGAAACTCCTTACCGTAGAACACATCCAACCACTCAGCGGCGAAGAAGCCAACGGCCTAATGCAACCATAATCGGACGCTATGCAGCGCGCGGATTAACCGATATAGAAGCAAATTCTATAGAAGTATATTAACAACTAAGGTAAAGATATTCTACTTGGGAGAAACAGAAATTGAGCAGCCTCAAAAACACAATTGAAAAAATAAGAAATTTAGAAGCGGAAAGGAAAAACCTTTTACTTGAAATGGAAGAACTCCAAAAAATAGCTGACGCAAAGGCTAGTGCCTTAGAAAGTGAAGTTGACGCACTGAGGGATGAAATTAAGTCGCTAAAAATTCTGATGAACGTGTCAGAACCAAGCGTGGACCGGAAACTCAAAAAATAGATTCGTTTGGACAAATAGTTAAGCGCCAGAATAATTAAGCTTGTAAGTACTGGTTATTATTGTTCACGTAGTATGGGTTCTTTCCATGACGTTTGCGATGGATATTCCGGGATATTTCTTTCAGTGGAACTCATTGTTTCTCCTTTCGTGAGAACTTAACTAATTGATAGCTTGGGATGTTTACTGGTTAATTTGTGGATTAACCGATATAGAAGCAAATTCTATAGAAGTATATTAACAACTAAGGTAAAGATATTCTACTTGGGAGAAACAGAAATTGAGCAGCCTCAAAAACACAATTAAGAAAATAAAAAATCTAGAGGCTGAAAGGAAAAACCTTTTACTTGAAATGGAAGAACTTAAAAGCATAGCTGATGCAAAAGCTGCCAATCTAGAAAATGAAATTGCCTCGTTGAGAGAGGAAATTGAATCGCTAAAGATCCTGATGGAACAGGAAACAAAGCAGCAGCCAAGCGACAAATCTCATCACGAAGAGACCAAAGTTTCCGCAAAAGAGCTTGTAGAGAAAACCCTCGCTGAATTAAACAAGCTTGGAAATCAAATCTTTCCGCTTTCACCTTTCAGTCAATATTTTGACAATTGGCTTGTTAACCTGCGGCAAACAGTTTCAGAATTTGAGTCAAATTCTATTATAAGAGTTGACGAGCAGTTTGTTAAGGACCGTTCGCAGATTTTACTGGATGTTGAAAGTGCTCTAGCCCAAAAAAGGCTTGATGAATCAAACCTAAGTGATGATGAAAAAGCTCTGGCTGACGACCACCAACTTCTTGAGAAAAACGATAAAGAATACGCTGAGAAAACAAAAGAATTAAGCTCCAAAAGAGACTCAGAAGTTGAACGACTAACGAAACGAATCCAGGAACTAGAAAACGAAATAGCAAACCAAGAAAAAATAAAAATCAGGATTTTCAGCTATAGGTCAAGAAAAGAATATAATATTGCAAGAGAAAAAGCTGCAGAAAAACTTGACCAAACGAAAGAGGACCTCAAGGCAACAAAGAACGAGTTAGAAGTCACACCGCAGAGCTTTAGTGTTGGCCAAAAGAATCTCGACGATGAATACGAAAAGAAGAAACAAGAGATCATAGAACGTGCAGAGAATTTACATAAAAAACTCGAAAAACTAGAAACAGATACATCCATAGACGCAAGGCAAGCAGCCTCTAACGCGCTGGCTAATGCCATAAACTTTCTAATCCAGAGAACTCATCCAACGCTTGAATAATTGATTCAATCGCAGCAACAAGACCAAAGATATTCGTATAACAAACTCTTCAAACAGCTAAGTTTTTTCTATTTGCAAAGTACATTAAAGGGTAGAATAGCCCCCATGATTATTCGTAAAGGCGGCGCGCTTTTGCTAATCGCCTTTCGGTTTAAGAACTGGGCGCTGACTTGAAAGCAGGAGCTTTTGCTTAATATTCGCATAGGGCGTCAGCCTTAGCAAAAGATTGTGGTTAAATGCGAATAAGCTAAAGATTATGAGTGTTAACCGTTATGGCCATGAAACATAGTCAGAATTAAGCCTACTCTAAGTACGAGAGCTAGTTTCGCTGCTGGTTTTAATTGGGACTTTTGACGGAAAAAGCATTTTTGTCAAACAGTTAACTAACAAAATGAAAGAAAATTTGCGGTTGCCCAGAGTTAAAGAAAAGCCCCTTTTTAATGGGGGTTGCTTGTTTTATGCAACTTCAAGGCAAAAATTGTGTTAGGTAGGTCAAGCCGTGTGCCAATAAAGATAAGGCAAAGAATCGTTTGGGCAAGATACCCTTATCTTATATTAGCAGCCAGACCGCCCAACTTTTTGGCTACCCTTTTTAATCCACTTCTTGTTCAACTTTTAAACGATTTGACTGAATATAAAATGATGTTGTAACAAATTGAAGCAACAATCGCTAAGTAGTTAAAGCCAGCTTAGCGTTGATTGCTCTTATTTTCATTCATCACATAACCGATTTTAGTGTGCTTATGGGAATGTGTTGGCAATTGGTATCACGTGGTTGCAAAGCAAATAATTGGAAATTTGCAAAGTCTTTTATGATATTAAGCAGTATAGGAAAAATGTGTAAAGCCCACTTGTTCGAAAAGGCAGTGTGAGTTGTTCAAAGTATGAGCGAAGAAATAGATATTTTAATTCAGAGAAAGGAGTCTGAACTTTTGCCTTTTCGCTCACGCATGGAAGAATTAAGAATAGAGTTTACCAAAGAAACAATCCGTTTTTCCGCTGAATGGTACAAAAAAACATCAAAAGCGTACATCATCAAGTATCCTGAAGTCATCTTAAGTAAAAGTCAAGAAAAAATAGCTGAAATGAAAGCTAAAGTCGATGAGTTGGTTAGAAACACTGAAAAAATAGTTAAAAGCGAGTTAGACGATCCTGGGTTGTGGTGGCACCTAAAGCCGCGTTTGAATGATCCCGTTGATCAATACAAGCAAGTAGCCGATAGATACCCAGAAATTCTTGACCGTCCAATAAGATATGTGCTAGGGCGCTTAGGAATAACACTGGAAGAATTTGGATTTCACGTCACCGCTAGTGGCAACACAGATTCATACCAAGAATTCTGGTTTGAACTCCCAAGAGGCAGAGGACAACCAACTCCATGCTATCCGCATATTCTTGAATGGACACAAGAAATGCAAGACAACATTCGGGAATACAACCTGCAATACACTCAAGCAATCGCGTTATGCCTTGAAATACAAAAGCTCAAAGAAGAAAAGAAAAGGCAACAAGCCCTTTCACGTTGGGACTCCATTTAAACCGGTTAAGCTTTATCTTTGAATTAGTCGTAAAAGGTTTTCCAAAGGGACCTATTTTTTGAAGCTTACTGCCGCATATCCTACCACGCTTGAAGAATCACCTGTTATGTCGCCGCTATTGTGGTAGTTTAAGAGTTTAGCTTCTTTTGCGTTGGCTCTTTTTGCATAAGTGATTAAGGTTGTTATTGGCGCGTAACCACATGCTGTGATGTTTTGTGTTTCGATTGTTTCATAGAAGCTTCTTGCATCCATGTCTATGACCGCTTTGAGTGCGGCTTGGTCTTTTTTGGCTGCTGTTTTTGCTGGTTCATAATGCGTCATATCAGAAGAAGCAATAACCACCGTGTTTGTGGTTTCTAAAACTTCTGCAAGCGTCCTTCCCACCTCAACAGCGGAATCATAATCTTGCAGTAGGAAGCAGATTGGAACGATTTTGAATGTATCCCCGTAAAGGTACTGTAAAAAGGGCAATTGAACCTCAATTGAGTGTTCGTAACGGTGCGCAAGTTCATCTACATCGATTATGCTAGTTTCTTGGATAATTCCGTTTGCCATTTTAACATCGATTTCTATTTCGCCAAGCGGTGTGCGCCAAACACCTTCTCGCATCAGGCTCAAGGCGCTCCCGTTACCGGTATGATTTGGACCCAAAAGCACCACTGTGTCAGGTTTGCCGTCTAAAGCTAATTCGTAAAAAGCGGATGCTGCCACAGGACCGGAGTACATGTAGCCTGCATGGGGACAAATCATGCCAACTATGTTTCTGGGGTGACTGTGCAAGTTTATAACGGGAAGCTTTTTTGGGCCAAGTTCATGGAGGAAACAACTTTTAATTTGTGCTCTAAGTGCTTCGGCGTCACTTTCATAAAATTGGCCTGCTACGGTTGGACGCCGAATCGTCGGCAACGGTTTAGGTTTCCTCCTCCTCTTCTCTTGTAACCTTCGCTTCGAAATCCTCTATGGTTGCTTGCGGGTCTTTGTCAGCGGCTAATTCGCCTCTTTCCCGTAGCACTTGTCTTGCTAGCAGCCAGAATATAACTGCTAATGCTCTTCTGCCCTTATTGTTTGTGGGGATAACTAAATCTACGCCCGCGAACTCGTTATCTGTGCTGCATAACGCGACAATGGGGATGCCAACTTTTGAGGCTTCTTTCACCGCTTGCCCGTCTGCTCTTGGATCGGAAACAACTATGACTTCAGGGTCAATTCGGCCAGGATATTGAGGATTGGACAGTTGTCCGGGGATGAAACGGCCAATTAGCGGGGTCGCGCCTGTCAGTTCGCAGAATTTTTTGACTGGTTCTTGAGCATACAGTCTTGTGGCTGCCACTGCTACTTTTGCGTGCTCATAGCGTGAGAGGAATTTTGCGGTGACTCTTATTCGGTCGTCTGCTTTTTTAACATCTAAAACGAATAATCCGTCTGGTCTTACACGGTAGATGAAGGGTTCCATGTCTAAGGTTTTCATTCTTGTTCCAATATGAATGCCTGCGGAAAGCAGGGTGTCTCTTGGTAAGAGGAGTTCCTCTGCGGGTTGAGTTTCCTGAGACTTTTCGGCTATTGGTTCATCTTGGTTTTCTACTGGTGGTTGATTCTCTTTTGATTCGTCTTCTGACATTTTTTCATCTTCTTATTAGCGTATTTTTAAATCAGCCATTTTGGCTCTGTTTCCAAGGAAATGCTCGATTCTTATTAGCTCGTTTAGTTTAGCTATGCGTGCACCCTCAACTACGCCTGTTTTAATTAATGGGCACCTATAAGCCACAGCTAAATGAGCTATGTGCCAATCGCAGGTGTCTCCTGAACGATGTGACATGACTGGGTCGTAGCCATATCGCTGTGCAGTTTCAATTGTTTGAGCTGCATCAGTTAAGGTTCCTATCTGGTTGACTTTTATTATTATGGCGTTTCCAGCGTTAATCTTTATTCCATTATTTAACCTTTCAGTATTAGTTGTAAATAAATCGTCGCCACAAATTAAGCAGTTTTTGGCTTTGCGTGTTAACTCAGCGAAGCTGTCAAAGTCTTCTTCATGAAATGGGTCTTCCACGTAAGCAAGGTGATACTTCTCAATTAATTCTAACATAAACTCGAGTTCTTCAGCGGTGTCACGTTTCTTATTTTCATTACCATAAACGTATTTTTCTTCTTTCGGCTTCCAAAGCGAAGAAGCAGCAACATCAATACCAAAGCCGCATTCAAAATCCAACTCGTTACCAACCTCTTCACATGCTTTAGCAATGACCTCGAACGCGTCAACGGTGTCTATGTTGGCTATCCATGCACCTTCGTCGCTTTTTCCGCCATTAAACTGGCTGTTTTTCTTTTTTAAAGCGTCGCCAATTTTTCTGTGAATCTGAGTGTTGGCTGTTTGAGCTTCCAGAAAAGTTTCAGCACCATGCGGCAACGCCAAGTATTCTTGGATGTCAGGCGCTTTGCCCCTCGCATGTTGCCCACCGCTTATGCAATTGCCAAGCGGATAAGGCATCGTATTTGCAGCGTTTCCGCCAAGAAACTGGAATAAGAGTAACCCATGAGAGTTTGCCGCTGCTTCAGCATTGGCAAGAGAAATAGCGCATGCAGTATTTCCCCCGATGTTTTTAAAATCTGTGCTACCATCGAGTTCATGCAGCGTGTTGTCAATTTCTTCTTGAAAATCGGAGTTTAACCCTGCAAGTTCAGGAGCTATTAAATCATCAACCTTTTTTACGGCTTGCTCGACTCCGCCTTGCGGATAATAAACCACCTCAGCTTTTCCGCGGCTTTTTCCTGCGGGAGCTGATGCTCTTCCAAAACCACCGCTGGTTATTACGTCAACTTCTATTGTTTCTTCTCCTCGGTTGTTGAAAATTTTTCTTGCAATGAGGTCTTCAATAATGGTTGACACGCGTTTAAGCCTCAAATGGCTATAATTTTGTCACGCACTTATTTTAGGTTTCGGAACGCAAAACGATACAATCTAGCGTTCGAAAAAATCCATAGCTCCTTGTATAAGGATTAAACCCAAAACCAAATAGTGAAAATTTTAGAAGTTAAAAATAATGAAGTAGCTTTGTAGTACAACTTGGTTTAGGAACTTTCCAAAATACTAATTTTGGCGTCGTAATGCTTTCCTTGTTGACTTAACTATTTGCTGTCGACTAGATGGGCTGTTCCGTCTGGACAAAAAACTTTCTCGCCTAAAGAAACCTTGGCAAAACGACGTTTGCACTCAGAAAGCTGTCTTTCGCATCCGTCACAATCACGAGATAACATTTTAACACCTCATATTCTTAATGTGAATCTGCAGTAATGGACACATCAAGGAATTAAGTATTTGCTTGTTCGCCATTACCACGTTCAACATAGCAGACTTCATATCCGCTAAGACGGATTTTAAACCTAAAATAAGGGTTGAAAGAGCTGGTGCGTCGTCTCTATCATCTTACTGCTGTCAGGAAAACAACATTTTTCCTAGTTTTGGTCGAGGGAACCACCATCGCGCCGAATTTGGATTCTGGTCTGCTTGCTTCTCGGTGGCTCATGGAGCATCGCACACCCATTGTCTTTTTGTCTTGCGAGACCCAAACTACACTGCCTATAGTTTCACATTCAGGGCACTTCATCCGGTCGCCTATACTAACCATAAATTGAATCCCTCGTTTTCGCTACTTGTTCTTTGGGAGAAATTTCTCGCTTATTTCCTTTTTGAGCCAATGCTCCGCTCTTAATATTCAATGTTTTTTACCTCTTGTTGTTGTATTCGAAAAGAATCGATGACTCAACAGGGTTAGCCCAGAGAACAAAAGAAACTCTTCAGCTATATGAAGAAGCTTCATACTTATAAACGCAAGCAAAATGCATTTCCAAGCTGATTTCTAAATTTTTTGCATTGTTCTACAAACATAAATTTTTGGGTTTAGGATAAATGATTAAAATCAGTTACTGTGGAATGAATTTGATGGAAAGAACAATAATCTTGCCGTGGAATACCTCGGCAAATGGCAAATTGCCGGTGAAATTGAATTACTTTGGAATAGTTGTGGCTGTGCCAGCTTTCGCCAGTTTAGCAATTCTTGGTTCACCAATAACTATCACGACATCGTTGAACCAATCAAAATAGATTTTACCGCTTGCCTGTACCAGATTCAGGGAGTCATGAACATGTTTCAACTAACAAACCTAAAATCCGTTTGATGGCGGTGTTAGTAAACCTTAAAATTCATTTAGAAGTTTATCAAAAAGCGTTTTGCTTCTTGCGATTTCTTCGATGGGAGTTTTCTGTTCCAATTCCAATGTTATTGGACCTTCATAGCCACATTCATGGAGTTTAGCAAGAAATAATATTAGCTCTTTGTTTTCTTGTGTGAAAGGTTTGTGGGATATATTGCTCATGTGAACGTTGCAGATACGCTTGCCATATTTTTCGAGGAGATAGGCTGTCTGTTTTGTTTCTAAGGCGTGGCAAAAATCGATAGTTATTCCCATATTGCCGTCGTCTATGATTGATAAGACTTCTTCGAGCTGGTCAACGTTTTTGCCAAAACCCGTAGACGTATAAGACAAGTTCTCCAAAGCTAACTTAATGTTAAAGCTTTTTGCGCATTCGTTGAGATCATTGAATATTAACTCTAAGCATCTCTCTCTGGCTTCTTGCGTTAATTTTTTTGAAATGTCCGAATGCAAGGTCATAATTGGCGCTGAAAGCCTTCGGGCAAACTCAAGCGAAATTTTGCCATAATAAACTGCTCGATGAACTTCCACTTCATCTTTCACATGCAAAGTTGCAGAGTGAAGAGTTAAACACTTTAATCCGGAAGCATCCAAGATTTTTTTTGCAGCATAAACAACAGTGTCATTCTCTTTCCTCACCGTCTTCATGTTAAACTCAATGTTCTTAAAACCAAGCTCCTTAACAGCGACAAAATTCTTCTCTAAGCATAGCTTGCTAAAAATTCCATTAGACAAACTTAGCTTCACTCTCTAAGCCCTCTGCACCTTTTTTTCTATCTCTATTTATCTTAAACTGTTTCTTTCTAAAATTCTTACTTGTCATTTCCCCTTTGCTAAAAAAGTTGCCTATGCAAGGTCTACAAACTGGCAATTCTTGATTGAGAACTTGAAAACCTGATTGTGCAATGTTTTTGGTTATATGGAAGGTGAAGAGCGCGGTTAGGACGGGCTTTCTTGTTGCGGCGTAATAGTTAATTTCTACATTTTTCCTATACATAACTTGATGATGCCAAATAGTGGAAGTTAAAGTTCGCTTCTTCACTAGTCTGAGAGAAATCGTAAACAAAAGAGAACAAACCTTAATGTTTACTGCAGGTGAGAAGGTTACTGTTGGCTTGGTTCTTGAAACATTATCTCAAAAATACGGAAAAACCTTCACAGAATACGTTTACGACAGAAAAACAGGACAACCAAGAAACTTCCTCCAATTCCTCATCAACGGAAACAGTACATCAACACTTAATGGGCTAGAAACAGTTCTCAAAGAAGGCGATGTTTTAGCTATTCTTCCACCTGTAGGTGGCGGCTAATCGAGACTTGTTAAACTCCACCCCAAAATAACGTCTTCTTACGCATAAGTGCAATGTACTCTTTTAGCACCTCTTGCTCTTCAGCTGTTAAATCCTCCGAATGTGCAGTCAACAACGCTTTCACATCTTTCTCAGGCACTTTTACAAATAACACGTCCTTCTCAAACACGTGCCTTCCCGCAATCGGCTTATCCATCGAAATTGCCACCTGCATGCCAACCTTAGCCTCAAGCACGGCTTTGCCCTTGTCCTGAATCTGGTCAACTTCGCCTAAATCGCTATTGTCCTCAGCGCGAATCAGTCCATACTTTGGCTTTAATCGACCGCCCAAAACCTCCACGCCAAAAATCGCTGGCTTAGCCCTACGGAAAATACAATTGGGCAAAACCGTAACTTTGCCAGGCTTAACTAACGCATCAAATTCCGCCTCACTCTTTGTCTCACGCTTGTTTTTAGCCCACTGCAAATACGCATCAATCAGATTGTAAATAATAGGCTGGTTAAAAATCGGGATACCATTAGCCTTAGCTTCTTCCTCGGCGTCGGGTAACGTTTTAACCCCAAACGCTAAAATAGCCCCAACCAACGGTTCACGCGTCTTCACTACAGATGCTTCAATCACATCACGCTTACTAATGTCACCAACATCAGCAATACGTACCTGTACATTGTTAGCCTTCAAAATCTCAGCCATCGCCTCCAACGATCCGAGCGTGTCAGCCTTAACTATAACACCTTCAATCTCTTTAGCGATCCTGATTCTGCCTATCTCTTCGGTGATGAGCTTACAATATTTTGCAGGGTCTTCACCTGCTGGCACAGCAAACAACGGTGCACCGGCCAAAGCACCCTCTAACCCAGGCGCGACCACCTTAACACCGGCACTGGCAAAAACACAATCGACCGAAGTAAACTTATCCCGCGGATCCCTCATCTCATCCAACGGCTTAGGCACCAAAATCGCCCGTACACGAGCCGAAATCGCTCCATCTCGTCCACCAACAACAATTAAGTCATCCTTGTGCAACGTGCCATCGTAAACAATTGTGTTTAACGTTAGACCTAGACCAGGCTCTTCTTTCACCTCTAACACTGAACCCTTGGCCGCACCCTCAGTTGTCTGCAAACGCTTCTTAAGAAACTGCTGACTTAACCCAACCAAAACCATAACCAGTTCGGATAAGCCTTCGCCTGTTTTTGCGCTTGTCGGCACCAAGGCCACGTTGACCGTGAAATCTCGTATATGGTCAAAGCGGTCAGTTTTGAAACCTAACCGGCTAAACTCGCCCATGACGTGGTACAGACGGTTATCCAACTCCTCTCGAACAAAACCAGACTGAGAAGTATAAGATTGCAAAAAAGATGTTCCCCGTTGAGCGTTCCATCCTGGAAGGCGATCAATCTTATTAACCGCAACGATGAAGGGCGTTTTGCGAGCTTTCAGAATTTCGATGCACTCAAAAGTTTGAGCTTCAAAACCTTTCAGAACATCTACTACAAGAATCGCTATGTCGGCAACGCTTCCACCTCTGCGCCTTAGGTTTGTGAATGCTTCGTGGCCAGGTGTGTCTACGATTAGTAAGCCGGGGATTTCTATGCCAGATTTGAAGTTAGAAAGTAATGGTCCAATGAGTTGTTTGAGTGTTTCGACGGGAAAGAAGCTTGCGCCGATGTGCTGTGTCATTCCTCCTGCTTCACGCGCTTGCACGCTGGTTTTTCGTAACTCGTCGAGGAGTGAGGTTTTTCCTGCATCTACGTGACCTAATACGCATACTATTGGTTGGCGTGTGGGCATATGTGATTCAATTCCGTTATAAGTTATCTATGTGTGTAATGTTTTTTTGGTTTATAAATGCTGGTGGAGCGTTTTGATCGTTGGGTTGGCTAGCCGATTGAAACTTCTAATGAGCATTTATATTTCGTATTATATTTGGTTAGAAGGCATCAAACAGACCATATCCTCCTACTATAGTCTCTGAAAACTTCCAAATGCTAAAAGTCAGCCAGACTCTCGTCTAGTCTCATTTTAATCTGCTATGATTGCCAAGAACCGGTCGGAGGTAGAATGAACCTAGAAAAGAATTCTTTTCAAAAAAAGTGTTATTCTGTTGGTTTGACTAGGAGTAGAACGGAGCCGATGATGAGCATGATTAAGCTTAGTATGCCAAATAATAGTTTGAATCCACCAAGTCCACTGGTGGTTGCTGTAAAGTAAAGCATTATTGCACCGATTACGATTAGCATTACTCCAAATAATTTTTCGGCTAGGGAAACCCAGAATGTGTCGCCTTCTTCGCTCATTGTTGTTTTCGCCCTTTCTCCGTGTTAGTTGCTACATTAAACATGAGGGGTTATTTTAAATTATTTGTTGTTTGTAGAGGTTTTTTGGTTTCTGGTCGGTTGCGGCTTGTTGTTAGGAACAGTCCCAAAAAACGCAACTGCCTTCCTGTTTATTCACCTGTAAGGTTCATTTTCCTTCCAAAGATATGTTCGTGTTGCCATATAATCACATAAAGATAAATGGTTCCCGTAGTTTTAGTGAAATGGTGTTTTGAATGGAAAAAAAAGAATTGTTAGGTGAATTAAAGGAAAAAACTCAAGCTACAATCATAAAAGAATTTGCTGCTGACGGCGCAATGATACAATACAATGCTATGGGAGAATTTAAAGGGAAATTCCACGCTATCCACAACGAAACCGTAGATGTCAAAGTAAAAATGGATGGGACAAATGAGTGGGAAGTCCGTGCGATTGAAATGACTAAAGAAGGCGACGTTATTATGATATCGGGAAAGGGCACTGGAAAACAAGAGAAAGCAATGGAAGGCAGCTTCAAAGGTGAAGTTACCTACATGACAAACTCGCCAAGACTCAGCTGGCTAAACAATACTAAAGGCTGGGTTGAAGGCGTAACGAAGAACGACGAGGCAATGATAAAAGTTTGGCAAGAAATGCCAAAGGCAACCGAAGCGGCCGAAGCGCCAATGATGTAGCTGTCTAATTCTTTAGTTTGGTAGGCAAATACTCGTCAACTATGTAAGTTAAGCCATATCGGCTGAAAGCTTCTTGCTCAGCCTTCCTTTTTATTTTTAAGAATAATTTTATTTCTTTTTGCCAGATGGGGTCATTTTGG
The DNA here is from genome assembly GCA_050013315.1 of Bathyarchaeia archaeon. Lineage (GTDB taxonomy): Archaea > Thermoproteota > Bathyarchaeia > Bathyarchaeales > Bathycorpusculaceae > Bathycorpusculum. Next base: position 60,995 of record JBEKFM010000004.1, on the reverse strand, counting down.
TATCTTGGGTCTTTTTGCAATTCGTATAAGCGTTTGATATCTACTTCGTCTAGGGGGTCAGTTGGCAGTTTGTATTCAATTATGTCACTTGCCCAGACTCCGCTCCAAACAGCGTCAGGCGTGTTTAGTTCTCGCAGGTGCGCGGCATTCGCCGAGCCCGAAATAATAACCTGGGCAATGTGCATTCCCCACGGGTCACCGTCAGTTAGAATATACACAGGCAAACCTAACTCGTCATGCAGACGCCGGATGAAGCTTCGGGTTTGCCTTGGCGCTTGTCCACCACACGAGATTAAAAGGGACTTGTGTTTGTTGTGCACGTTTTCTTCGATGAATCTTGTAAACAAGGCCCCCTTCTCTATAGCGATGACTTTGTCTGCTTTCGTGTTAATAAATTCGGATGAAGTCAATGCTGGACCAATCAAAACGCCGTCAGGATGGCTTGTCAAGTTCAACGTTTTGCCCTCATAGCCAGGAACGGTGTAGCCAATGGTTAAGTCACCAAAAATCGCGCTGCGCTCTTCAGGGAAAATGTTGAAGTCCTCACGCGCAAAACCCGTTAACGTTTCCAGGTCGGTGATGATGTTGTTGCTTTCCTGCTGGTCTGTGAAAGTCATTTCATAAGCCTGCGCAGAATAATAGACATCTCTTAATGTGCTGGTTTTTCGTTGGCTCGTGAGTTCGTTGCTGAACATTGCAGCCCACGCTAGCTGCGTGAATGGTTTAATGTGGCGGATGTTGCGGGCGCTACGGCTAACGCTTTTATCTCCAAGAATGTACTGGCGAAGAGTAGAGTCGTAATTGATGTTTTCAGTGGAGCGGCTTGGCATGTTGATGGTTGGGAAGACACCTTGGTCTAGCTGATTGTAGATTTGGGTGCCGAACGCTCTTAGCCCATTGATAACTTCGTTCTTCTTCTCTAATATCTTAACTTTCTTCTGCGCCATATTTTTGTACACTCTTCAATAATTTATCTATGTCTGGTACACGTTGTTGTCCAGCCAAGGTTGTCGAGAACTGCGCAATCTTCGGTAGGTACTTGCTGAAAATCCCCAGTCGCTTCTTCTCCATATGCACGTGTTCTTGCCGCGACAGGAAATGCTGAAGTTGTCGAGCAACCTCACGCAATGCATTTGCCACTTCCCTGCGCACTTCTGGTCGGTCAGCGATGAATTCTTTCCCAACCGTCTTATACGGCACTTTTGTACTGCAAATGTGCACGACGATTGCAATGGGCATGTCAGGTGCAACCTTATAGCGTCGCCAGTTCATCGCGGAAATTACTCGGTAGGAAACATCACTCGCCTCATCATACAATAGGGGGATTTTATTGGCGAAGCGGTAAATCACAAAGGAGCCGCGTTTGGGCACTTCACCGCCATACGCGATTGCCATTTCAATGATGAACGGGTGACCTGCATAAGTCGATGGTTTGCGCTGATTAACCACAAGATACTCAGGATTTAATTCTTTCATGACACCCGTTTTAAGTAGGTCCTCGCCCAACGGTGAGAGGCAGCTGGCGTCAGGCGGCAAGAAATCTTTGTACTTCTTAAGGTTCTGCATCAGCCGCACAATTTCTTCATGCGAAAGCCTCTTAGGATTCTTGCTTGGGCTTAGCGCACTGAATTCTAAGAATTTTTGGGCTGTGATTTCGCCTACGCGGTGGAAGTGTCCTTTTAGAAATTCAAGCATGTTATTGTAAGTCGTTATTTGGATGAGGCGCTGTAATAGTTCCACGTCTACGCCGTATGGATGTGGCAGTGTTTCTTTCGGCGGCTCAGGCATTTCGGTGGTGGCACGGATAAACTTGTAGAGTCTGCCTTTGGGATCAACAAACGTTAAATTCGCATACGGGTTAACCATGGCAGTCTGTTTGAAATAATCAAGAATTTTCGGCATTGCCCTAAGATAGTCGCCTTCTAGAGTAAACTCGACGACGGTTCCGCGCCAATTATCCTTATTGATTAGGACTTTGCGGTCTAAAATTATTGGACGATTTCTTTGGATGTCAATCATTAATTTGAAACTGTAAATTTTTGCTTGTCCAGTGGATGAGGTCACGTAGGCTGGCTGATGCGTGGTGATTTGCCCGTAAAGGACTGCCATTTTTCCACCTAAGCCGAAGGTGCCTCTCGTTTGCTTTAGTTTGTATTTGCTACCGAAGAGTACTTGCCCAAAGGCTGAGGGAATAAATCGAGGCTGGATTCCACTACCGTTGTCTTCTACGTGGAGCTTGTAGATTTGTGTGTCTTTGGTGGCTTCCCCTTCGAAAGATAAACGTACATAAATTTCAGGCACTATTTTTTGGCTTTCCGCTGCATCCAAAGAGTTTTCCACCAGCTCACGAATTGCGGCAAAAATTGCTCTAGACGGGTTCGTGAAGCCTGCGATATCTCTATTACGGTAGAAAAAGTCAGACGCGCTTATCTCTTCAAAGGTTGCTTGAGCCAAAGTCTATTCCCCCCCTTCCCTCATTATACTTGTTTATTATTGCAGATTGTTTAGTATATTTGCTGCTTGTTCTTTAAGTTAACTGCACATTGCGAAAAAAACTCTGGTTTTGAGAGTGGGCTGTAACTTGCTTAGATGGTTACTTTTGCCATAAACATGTATAATATAAGTTCTTAGTAGAGATTAGCGGCTCGGAGAAAGCTCCCCACATACAAACAAGCACAAAGAAGCTTAAGTTGAAGAAATCGTGGTTTTACCCCAATTTGGTTTCCATTTGTAATTTGGTTTTGAACCTCGCAAGATCAACAGCTAACTCGCCCTTTGGTGACTTTGGTAACTTTTATTTACTCAATCTGTAAACGATTTAAGCCCTAAACCAAAAATGCAATTTAAAAAATTTTGAAAAAACAAAAGAGTTTTTCATTTTACCTGCCACATGCTAAAACAATTAGTGCAATGCCACAAGAAATGTTGCAGGACCTAACCATTACAATTTCTTAGCTAAAAAGGCCCACTTAAGTGGGCACCGCAAATCGTAGAATATGATTATGTTGCATGCGCTTGATGAGCTTTGCTTGTATGTGAGCGTTGCCTGCCTCCTGTGGTCCACTATACTTCTTATGTATGATTTCGGCCAGATGCTTTAATGCTGAATAATTGAAGTAATTGTCAAAATTACTTTTTGCTTGTTTCTGTTCTCGTTTTTGTGTAGTAGTATTCGCCAATTCCCTTTTGGAACAGGTCCATTTGTGAGCCTTCTTTGTTTACTCTGGGTCGCATAGTGATTGAGTCTCTGCGGAACGTAACGTTCATTTCTTTAAGGAACATGTTCATGCCTTTTCTTAGGCTTGTTGGCGGATTAGCCAATCCGCTTACGCCTGGCTCGCCTTTGAAGACCATTAGGCGGTCGGCGATGAAGTCTTGGGTTACTACGTCGTGTTCTACGACAAAAGCTGGTATGCCGTGAGCTTCAACTACCCGTCGCAGTGTTTTAGCAATATTCAAACGTTCTTCAACGTCTAAGTATGCACTTGGCTCGTCCAGCAAGAACAGGTCAGTCTTACGACTTAGGCAAGCGGCAATGGCAACTTTTTGCAGTTCTCCACCGCTGAGTTCCATCACATTTCGATCCATTAGAGCCTGAAGCCGCAGCGGCTGAGCAATTTCGGTTTTGTACAAGCTGGATGTAAAGTTTTCTTTTGCCACGCTCATTAATAATTCCTGAACAGTTCCTTCGTAATCTGGGGCAATATACTGGGGTTTGTAGCTGACGGTTAACTCTCCAAGTTTCTGCTTATCATCAGTCTCCTCGACCCCAGCTAATATTTTTACGAAGGTGGTTTTTCCGATACCATTAGGTCCCAGGATACCGATAATTTCGCTTCGACGTATTTCTCCTGGTTCTATGGCAAGTTTGAAGTCCTTGAAAGTTTTCTTCATGCTGTCCCATTTGAGCAGTGGTTCACCTAAGTTGGTGCCTGCAGTTGGCGGTTTTTCATGGAAAACGATGGATTCCTTTCGGAACATTATGTTCTCGTCAGGAATGTACCCTTGCAAGTAAATGTTAATGCCTGTTCGGACACCATGCACATGGGAGACAACACCGTAAACGCCTGGTTCACCATAGAAGAGACAGATTTGGTCTGAAAGGTAATCGATGATGGCTAAGTCATGTTCAGCCACAATTATGGTTTTTTGTTGTTCCTTGAGGCTGCGTATAGCTTTTGCAACAACAAGCCGCTGCTTCACGTCCAAGTAGCTTGATGGCTCGTCGAAAAGGTAAACATCTGCCTCTCGGCTTAATGCTGCAGCAACCGCTACACGCTGAAGTTCTCCACCGCTTAATACATCTAAGGGTCTATCCCAAACTTTTCGCAGCTCAAACTCATCTGAGAGCGCATCAAGTTGCTTTCTCTCATCAAGCTTTTCTAGTAGGTCGCCGACTTTTCCAGCGACCGCTTTAGGAATCTTATCAACGTATTGTGGTTTACTGCTAACCTTGAGCTTTTTTTCGCTCATCTTTTGGAAATAATCTTGAAGACTTGAACCACGATAATACTGGATGATCTCAGCCCACTCAGGTGGGTCATCGTATTTACCCAAGTTTGGTTTGATGTCGCCGGAAAAAACCTTGAGGGTAGTGGTTTTTCCAATTCCATTTTGCCCAAGCAAACCCAACACTATACCTGGCGCAGGCATTGGTAAACGGAAGAGTTTAAAACTGTTTTCGCCAAAACGGTGGCTACAATCCTTTTCCAATTCATCTGGCAAGTTGACGATGCTGATAGCTTTAAAGGGACATTTTTTGACGCATATTCCACAGCCGCTGCAGAGAGTTTCTGCTATAACTGCTTTGTTTCCTTCAATTTTGACGGCTTCCACTCGGCTTCGAACCATGGGGCAGAAGTTAACGCAGAGGTGATTGCATTTTTTTACTTTGCATTTATCTTGGTTAAGTACAGCAATTCGTGTCATGGGTAAACGTCCATAATTGAAGTCAATCAAGTGAGTTATAAATATAAACTTGAAGAAAAGAGAAAGCTAAAAAAATAATAATTAAGGTTGCTTGGGATTTTTTCTGTTTTTTCAAAAAATTAAACTCAAGAAATTTCTTGGAACAAGAATTTAGTCTTAAAAGAAAGATTATAAAGTGTAATTTAGCGTTCAGTTTACCATTCTTCTTCTTCCCATTCTTCATCTTCGCCTTCTTCCCATTCGTCTTCCTCTTCGAATATCATATCTCTTTTTCACCTCCGAAATAAGACGCATTAGTTACCCTATCCTTGCAGCGGTTTAAGCATTTAGATTCGTCAAATGTCGTTAATTATAGCGGAAAATTTTGGGGTAAAACATGCATCATGCACGGATTTTTCTACTTATAACCTGTCCTCAACAATGCAAACTGGCAAAAAGTCATCATGAGTTAACAAAATAAATAAATTCCCCAAGAACCATTTAAGTGTCGGGATGATGTGAGGCGACGGCTTCGAGCTTAAGCTGTGAGAAATCGTCAATAATCGCTGACCCATAATGGGCGAAAAATAATTTTAGTGCTTGCGAAGCCAAAAGCAAAAATAATTCCGCAACGTACTTCTTTCACTCTGAGAGAACCACTATGATTAATAACTTTAACCTTTTAGCTACGACTTCTCGTGGAAACGAGCGTCCAATGTGCAATGAACTGTTCTACCTGCTCAAAGAAGAGTTAGGCGACGCTGAAGCTCGGGTTAGCAAGACCAGAATCAGGGGCTTAATCGTCGCCAAAACAACGCTAGACCCATGCACAGTGATAGAAAAATTCCGCGTTATTCTCAGAGAGCGCCCCTACGAGTTCCGCTATGCCCTTCGCATTTTGCCTATTGAACGAGTTGTGTCAACGGATCTTGAGGAAATTAAGCACGTAACAGCAGAGCTAGCCGCCGGAATCGGCGAGGAAGAGACTTTCAGGGTTACGGTTGAAAAGCGATTTACCACGATTCACTCAAGAGACATTATCGAGGCAGCGGCGTCAGACATCAAACGCAAAGCTAACCTTGAAAACCCAGACCGCATACTGCTCATTGAAGTACTTGGAGGCTTAACAGGCGCGTCCTTGCTAAAACCCAGCGATATTTTGGCGGTTATTAAAGAGAAAATGCTTTAGCTTTATAGTTGAGTTGCCAGTAGGGCTACTCGCTCAATAACCAAGTTAACAATTGCCTCTTCACGATTTTCATTCTTCATAACTATTTTTAGTTCTTCGTCTGTGATCTGGAAGGTTTCTTTGATTTTCTTTTCTTTAACTATTGACATTTCGAGAACTCGCTCATCAGGTTCCACGCCAACGCACGCAGTGACTGCCTGAAGCACAGCTTTGAGTTCAGTTGGATTTTCAACGATTATTATAACTGCCATGCTCGTGGTTTCTGGCTTGATGCCGCAGCGTTGGATGGCTTTTTGTATTTGCCGTTGTGCGGAAGCATAAAGCATAGTTTCCATGGCTAAACTTTTAGAAATGTTTGTTTTGTTTTGGAAGGCTTGGAGCGCGTTTAGGATGGCGAAGTACAAGTGCTCGTACGTAGCGATTAATCTGGCGTCGAAGAATTGTATATCAATGTTTTGTTTGGTTTCTTTCCGGTTTGTTTTCAGGAATGTTTCTGCTTGGGCGAATTTTATGTTTTTATAGCCTGTTATTTCTGCGTATTTTGCGTATTCTTCCAAGCAGTGTTGCATTTTGGCTCCTACTGCATGTCTTTTAGCAGTTTTTCAGCTAATTGTTTTGGCAAGCCTGCTTTTACAAGTTTTGCGACTTCTTTGCTGGTGGCACTTTTGCCCGCCTTTTTTTGGATTATTTTTGTCACTGTTTCTTTGGCTTCCCATGGAAAAACTATCCAGCAACTGGTTTGCTTTTCATAATAATCGGGGTTGGTTATTGTTGCTGGTTTAACGTAAAGGGTGGCTATTTTAATTTCCTTTGCCCCCTGTTGTTGCAAATGGCTTTTCGCAAGTTGGAGACTTCGGCCACCGTCAGAGACATCATCCACTAAGAGGGCTCTTTTGCCTGCCAGTTGGGTGTGTAGACTATGTTTTAGAACTGGTTCTTGTTTCGTTTGAGCGATGCCTGCATAATATTCTATTTGAATAGTGGCGAGATCTCGAATTTCTAGGAGGTCTGACAAGATACGTGCTGGCACTAGTCCGCCTCGTGCGATGCCGATGATAATGTCTGGTTTGTAGCCGTCGCTGAGGATTTTTTGAGCTTGGTCAAGTAGCATCTCGTATATTTGGTTCCATGTTGGAACTACATACTCGGCGCTGGTGGTCACTTTTTTGCCCTCTTTAGATTGATGATTTGTTGGGGTTTATAAGTTAATTTGGGGTTTGTTAAGTCTTTTTATCGGTAAATTATGTTGTAAAGAGGAAAATGTATTGCAAAAGATGGTGCTTTAGTTTCTAAGTCGTTGATAGATGTTAAACGATTTGCAGTTTTAATGATTGTAATTCTATCTTTATGTTAGGATTTACTGTTGCTTGATATGTTTTTGCTAGCTCGGTATTATTTATAAAGGGGTTTCGTTATAGTTGATTTCGGGAGGAAGACGTCTGCAGATATGTTTCGCGATTCGTAATATAGTTTAAAAGCTTAGAGCGAATTTTTGATTGTAAGATTGAAAGGAGTGTTTGAAAAAATGGTTAAGAATGTTGAAGATGAGAAGATTAAGCATGTACTTACTGACCCAAAGTTGTCTGCTATCAAAGCGATGCTTGAGAAGGATCACGCTATTGACTGCTTGTTTTTGCTTTATGCTGGTCGCGGTAAGTGGAAGGAAGCTAAAGATTTCATGCGTAAGAATAAACTTACGCTGAGCGATGGCACCTTCAGAGCTAGGATGATTGAAATTGAATCGTTAGGTTTAGCTAAGAGTGAACGTATTGATCCGCTCAAGAAGTACTATCTCAAGACTGAGTTTGGCGAGAAAGTGGCTAAGCTTCTTCTCGGGCTCTTTGACGAGCTCGGCGCTTAAAAACTCTATTGCCAACAATATTTTTTGTTTTTTGTTTATTTTATCTTTTTGTAGTGGTGTATTTGTGTTGAACATATTTATAATATTATGTATTGAGTCATAATATTTAAATGGCTGAGCCGATGAAATGTATTCATTAACCCAAAGGAGGGTTGAAGAGAAAAATGAACTATAGAAAATTTAAGAAAAACGCAAAAGCACTAAGCCCCGTAATCGCATCAATCATACTCATCGCAGTAACAGTCGCAGTCAGCGTCGTAGTTGCCGCATGGATGGGAGGAATGACCATCGGACTAATGGGAAACACAGAACAAGCGCAAATAACTAGCGTGAGTTTCTTTAATAGTACTGGTGCTAGCGGTGGAGTCATTGAAATGAACGCTACTGTCCAAAATACTGGAACAAATAGTGTAACAATACAAAGCGCGACGATAGATGGAAACACTGCTACCTTGGCAATAACAGGAACTGCAGGAAGTACTGTTGTCACTAAAGCTGGTACTGAATACTTTACAATTACACCCATTGGCGGCGCTTTCACTGATGGTGCACAATATTCGTTACAATTGATAACTGCTAAAGGGCATACGCTAGTCTATACTGCAACATACAGCAATAGTCCATCACTTTAAAGTCCATAACATTTAGACTTTGAATATGGGGTAAGGTGAAAAGAAATCACCCAATTTTCCCTTTCTCTTATTTCCTCTTCGGGAGGTACAAAAACATGGTAGTCCAAATAAAAGAATATACATCTGCACAAGCAATTGCTGAATCTTTAGATAAGGATTTGTCTGAAACTAAAAGTGTACTTGGCGAATATCTGCGTCGTTTAGATGAAATCCGTAATTTAGCTGAAAAATCAAAGAAAATCCGCGAAGTTGTCATGAAGCTTGCAGGCAAAAAACCCACGACTGAAAATCCAGGTGAAATAACCGTAGGTACACTAAACATTGTCTTAGATGCCAACCCATTTCACGAGTTAACGGCCATTGAATCCGCTGTACGTAGCTATCAAGAACGGCTCCTAGTCTTGCAAAAGGTCCGCGAAGCACTAAAATGGCTAGATCAACTCGGTGACACCGACGGTCTCAAATATCTAGTGCTGGAGGACGAGGGAGTCCCAGAGCGGATCCTATTCAAACTATCCTAAACCACCGTGGGCAGGAGCAAAAACAGTGACTGAAGCCGATTCAACCGCACTGCAAACAATAATAAATGAATTTCAAAACGTAAGCCCAGAAATAACATCCAGCTTCATGTTCAAAAAAAACGGCGACATTGTGGCCCGTAACGAAGCAACTACTGAAGAGCAAATCAAAAAACTCATTGCTGCCTTCAACAACATAGCCGACCAAGCCGAAACTATAGGCGGCGTAGAAACCCTTACCATCCAAGGCGCAAACAGCCAATTAAACATTACATCCATGGATAACCTTTACTTATCAACCGTTTCTTCACGTATCGCAGACGAAAAAATCGTCAAAACATTAACCACTGTGTTTGTTCCGACAGTTGTGAAGCTTGTGAATCAAATTGCAGAACTCTCAAATGCTAAGATTTCTCAAACTGCCAAGCCTGAAGATACACGAATCGAAGAAAAAGTTCAACCTGAAGAACCAAAGCGTAATGAACCAATCACTGACGTATCAGCATCGTTTAGTGCTGGACCGATTCTTCCGAAAACAACCGTAAATCAGTTCATGGTAGAAAAAATCGGAGGCTTGCGAGTTTCTTCGGATGCTACGCGAGTAGACAGAGAAGTTATAGCAAAATGGAATGACCTCTATGGTGATAAGAAAATCACAAAGGTGCACATTGAAACATTGGAAGGAAAAATAATTATCTGCAAATTTCAACCTATAAAAGAAGCAAAGCGCAACGCTCAGGGCATAATTCAAATTCCAGAAAAAATATTGAAAGCCCTACAAACCAGCGAAGGCAAACTCGTAATCGTTAAGCCAGTAATTACCTATTAAAGGAGAAAAAATTTGTTGAAGGCAAGGGCAAGAACAAATGAAGTCGAGACATCATTCACCAACGACGCTGCTATCATGACTCTTGATAGCGAAAACTCTGCCTTCGCAAGTCTAAGTGCAAGCCTGGCTGAAATTCGCAAACTCAAAGGCGTTTTAGGTTACATTCTAAGGAGCAATACTTCAGCTATAATTGACTTAAATGAAACAGATAAATTAATTGAGAACGCCGTTTTGTCGTCCCAAATGCATGACTCAAGCATAGAAATAGCAGAGCACTTCAACATGGGCGATGTAGAAAGTGTTCTGGTTGAGGGTAAAACTATCAAGGTCCTTTGCATGAATATAGACGAAAACAAAATAAGTATATTCATGGAAAAAAGCGCTACTCACGCTGGGATAATCAAAAGAATTTTACTCTAGAAAGCCAAGAAGAATTAACTTCGATTAAATCCTGACTCCTTAAAGTTTGTGGTAATATTTTTTTCTGTTGAGCTTGATTAGTCCAGAAAGCACTTTTAAGGCAAGCATGCTAATAGCTCTCTAAATAGGGACTATCTTTGCCTCGCGAATTCATTCTTTTCTCTCGTTTGGGAAAAACCAATCCGGCATTCACCAACCTGCATGATGCAGGAAGATTAGACATCGTCTACGAATGCATAGTAACAAGCTTTTTTCTCTCTCATGGCATACGCAAAGATGTAACCTTTCACGCTATACTGAGTGGTCCACCAAACCCACCCTTAGATATACAAATTGACGGCGCCAAACTCTACGATGTCCGAACAGACGTTGATACGTGGCAGCAAATTCTAAGAAAAGTAATCGCTGGCAAATCCCATCCTGGCATCAGCGTAAATAAAACAAGCTTTGAAGCGTTGCTTAGAACAGAAGCACAAACCCATCAAGTATATGTTTTGGAAGAAGGCGGGAAAAACATAGCCGAAATAAATCTTGACGACAACGCTATTTTTGTGTTCGGTGACCACGTTGGTTTGCCTAAAAAAGCGGAAGCCTTCGCTCTCAGGTACGGCGAAAAAATTAGTTTAGGCAAACAACCCTATTTAGCCGCATCATGCATAACGATAATCAATTACCTGCTTGACCGCCAACTCAAATCTTACTTCTAAAATGCTCCCAGCCTCGAGCCTCAATAACACGTTTCTGACCATCAACATCCAAAAGCATCTGTCGTTCCTTTGTAGTTTTTCCTATAGGCAAAAGGCACCCGCCTACAGCTTCAACCGCGGCTTCAGCATCTGCCCAACTTTTAGGCTTAACAGTTACCACGAGCTCGTATTCTTCACCACCGTAAAGTGCCAGCTCCAATGGGTCGAGATGATTAAATTCGGCAAATCGTCTAACTTCTTCAGCAACAGGAACACTGCTGACTACGAAACCAACCTTACTCATTTTCCCAATCTCATGTAAACTCCAAGCTAAACCGTCACTCGAATCGATCGAAGCCGAGACCGCGCGTGAACGGCTAAGTGCCAGTCCTTCATTTAGCCTAGCGTTAGGCATGCAAACTGAACTTAACAGCACTTCGCGCAGATTCGGAGAAGCTGAATACTTATCCAAAAGCAGGCGTAAACCAGCGGCTGATTTACCAAAAAAACCTGTAACCGCCAAAATATCACCCGGCTTGGCTCCATTACGCAACATTAGTGCTGCTTTCTTAGCTGTTCCAAAGAGTGAAATCGAAATAACAAGGTCTGAAGCCTCACTCGTATCACCGCCAATAACGTAAGCGTCGTATTCACGTGCTCCAACATTCAACCCGCGTGCGATTTCTTCAATATCTTTTCGTATAAAATCTCTAGGTAACCCGAGAGACACAAGAGCTGCTGTGGGCTGGACGCCTTTAGAAGCAAAATCACTGATGTTCATGATTACTGCTTTGCGTGCAGCTTGCCAAAGGCTCATGTTTCGGGGCACATCAGTTTTGCCTATAAGCATGTCAGTTTTCAATACTGCCACTTGTTTTTCATCAAGATTAACAGCGGCAACATCATCTCCAAAAGGCACAGGTAAATTAGGCATAACTTCAAGGTGGCTGGCGATGATTTCGATTATTTTTCGTTCGCCCATGTCTGTGCTTCTCTCGATCGGATAGCCCTTTCCCGTTTTATCTTTACCCACACAATCACTCTCTAAATGAAAACTTATATTCAATGCAGATTAATGATTAGTCTACTTTTACCTTTTAAAATTGACGCTCACCCAAACTACTTCTACTAACATTTAAAAACATGGCTTTCACTGATTAGCAAATATGACGCCTCGATGGCTCAGCCTGGTAGAGCGGCTGCCTCGTAAGCAGCAGGCCGCGGGATCAAAGCCCGCTCGAGGCTCCTTTATCTCATGTAGTTTTGTTGGACGGCAAGAATGGCTTAGTGCTGAGTGGAAATGTTTATTAAATATTGCTATACTCGATATGTTAGAACATCGGGAGGCGAGTGAATTGCAGATTTTCCACGGGCATCACGACGAAAGGCTCAAGTGCCCCTACAAAGGATGCGAGAAAACATTTGACAAGCCCACAGTTCTCACAGACACATCGGTGATTCCAAGAGAAACGCATTACGCTTGCCCCTACTGCATGTCAAAACTTGACATAGTGACTGAAAAATCGAAAATAGTGAACGTAAAACCAACCGAATACCCGACAGTTTTCGATTCGCCAGCTAAATGCGCTCACTTCAGTGGACTCTTACATCCACCAGGAGAAAGCATGTTTACACAAGAGGAATGCTTAATCTGCCCAAAAGTGCTTCAATGTAACATGCGCAAAAAATAAGTCATCAATATCTTGAAGATTGCTTCTCTGTAACTTCCACGTGTTCTATCACAATTACCGCGCCGATAACAACTCGATGATCAACGTCTCCAGTTATCGATACTCCAAGTTGGTCTCTTACGGATACCCATTTTTTGTGAACAGAGGCAACCGGCACCCCAGCGACCTCCATTTGGTATTCATGCTCAGTGAAGTCTCCATAGATCCGCATAAACTCAACCCCGTTTTTTTCCACCCAAAATTCTTCCCCCACCAACTTGGCTATCTTCTTCTTCATCGTTCCAAGCTGTTCACCAGCCGAACCGAACAAAGTGAACTCTTTTCTTAGCGAGAACACCTTTCCTTCTAAGTGCATCAACTCCAAGCCATGAATGTCCTTTACGGCAAACTTGGCTGGAACCTGGACGAGGTTGCCATCTGCTTCCCCCAATTTATTGCCTGTTCCGTCTTCAAAGTCATAGTGCTCCCGTGCAGATAGGATCTTCTTTTTCATAACCAGATCGTTGACTTCTAGAAGAAGACTTTGGCTCATGTCAATCACGGCAGAACATAAGGCAGGTTTTACTAAAAAGTTTTTGCAATTACCAAACAACAAGATAAGCAATTTTACAAGAAACATTAAAAGTAATACTTCACAAAAAGTAATGCGGATCACTAAGATGGAAAATGAAGTTGTCGTAACAAAAAAGGGTCAGATTACTATCCCCGTTCGCTTAGCAGGAAATTCAAAATAGAGGAAGGCACACATCTTGATGTAGTCGAAACAGAAGAGGGCATATTGTTGAAGCCTAAAAAGTCAATTTGGGATTTAATCGGCTCCGGTGCAGCATTTGCCACTCCCGAGGAAATGAAAAAGGAACTTGACAAACTCAGGGAACAAGATGCATAAAGCAACCTACGCTAGCAGGTTCTTCGTTGAATTCTTCTACACAAAAAAATGAATTACACGCTAATCGTCTTCAACTAGGCAACCGAACCATCAATTGAAATTAGCGATAAAGCATTTTAAGGGTAAAAGTTTATATTGCCGTTGCCTTTTTTGCTTATTTCCGAAAATAGAAACATGTTCTGTTAAAGTAGGGATAAATTATGGCGTATTTAACAACAACAGGTTCAGGACAGCCAGTATTAATACTTAAAGAAGGAACAACTCGAAGCAGGGGCAAAGAAGCCCAAAGAAACAACATAATGGCCGCACGAGTAATTGGCGAAGTACTCAAAACCACACTAGGTCCAAGAGGCATGGACAAAATGCTCATCGACAGCCTAGGCGACATAACAATAACAAACGACGGTGCAGCAATCCTGAAAGAAATAGACGTAGAACACCCAGCAGCAAAAATGATGGTTGAAATAGCCAAAACACAAGACGACATGGTTGGCGATGGAACCACATCAGCAGTTGTGCTAGCAAGTGAACTTTTAAGAAAAGCCGAGGAGCTCCTCGACCAAAACATTCATCCAATAATTCTGGTCAGTGGCTACCGAAAAGCGTCACAAAAAGCAATCGAAGTCATAAACAAGATAGCTATTCCACTTGATGTAAACGACCGCAAGACGCTCCTTAAAGTGGCATTAACATCAATGAGCAGCAAAGCTGTAGGCGCAGCACGAGATCATCTGGCAGAAATATCGATCGATGCAGTTAAACAAATTGCAGAACAACGCGGCGACAAAACCATAGCTGACATAGATAACATTCAACTCATCAAAAAAACAGGCAAAAGTCTCCTTGAAACTCAGTTGATCCAAGGAATAATCATCGATAAGGAAGTCGTTAATCCAGGAATGCCAAAGATAAAAGAAAACGCAAAAATCGCCCTCTTAGATTCAGCATTAGAAATAGAAAAAACAGAAATCAGCGCTGAAATCCGCATCAAAGACCCAACCCAAATGAAAGCATTCTTAGACCAAGAAACCGACATGATGAAAGAAATGGTTACAAAAATCAAAGCTTCAGGAGCAGACATAGTTTTCTGCCAAAAAGGCATAGATGACCTGGTTCAGCACTTCCTATCCAAAGAAGGCATAATGGCGGCAAGACGAGTAAAAGAGTCAGACATGGAAAAACTCGCAAGAGCAACAGGCGGAAGAATAGTCAGCGGTCTAGACGATCTTAAACCCGCAGACTTAGGATTGGCAGGCTTGGTGGAAGAACGCAAAATCGGTGACGACAAAATGATATTTGTCGAAAAATGCAAAGACCCGCACAGCGTGGCTATTCTCATTCGTGCAGGGCTTGAGCGGATGGTTGATGAAGCAGAAAGAGCCATGATCGACTCGCTATCAGTGGTTTCAGATGTGATAGAAAACAACAAAATCGTTCCAGGCGGAGGAGCAGTAGAAATCGAAGTTGCTAAGGAACTGCGCAAGTACGCAACAAAAGTCGGTGGAAGAGAACAATTAGCGGTTGAAGCATTCGCAGACGCAGTTGAAGTAATACCCCGTACACTCGCGGAAAATGCAGGTCTCGAACCAATAGACATCCTCGTCGAACTACGCTCACGACACGATACGCAAGAGGGCAAAAATATAGGCATCAACGTTTTCACAGGCAAACTACAAAACAGCATCGACAACGGAGTCATAGAACCACTCGTAGTCAAAGAACAAGCCATTAAATCTGCAGCTGAATCAGCAGCTATGATACTGCGTATAGACGACGTCATTACAGCTAAAGCACCAAAAGGCGGTCCAGGTGGCCCGGGTGGACCCCCTGGTGGTCCTGAAGGCGAAGAATAAACCTAATTTTCCTTAATTTTTTCTTTTGATTTTGTTTTTAATTGTTGCCGTTTCCATGCTTAGCTGTTGTTTTAAGTTTGAGATTAAAGCTTGGTTTTTTGGTTTAACAACAAAGAACAGAGGCTTTTAAAAACGAGCAGTCAATTTTCTTTCTTATGAAATCCAAAAGATATTAGTTCAGCCCACGGAATTGTATTACTAATATTTTTCAAATCTTTTGGTGGCAGAAAATGAGCAAAGAAAACCAAAAAATTGATGTTTTAATTATTGGCGCTGGACCAGCTGGCTTAGCCGCAGCTATATACTCTTCATGGCTGGGATTAAAAACCGTGGTTTTAGAATCAGGCATTGCAGGTGGAAGAGCAGGGTTAGCTCCAAGAATAGAAAATTTTCCAGGATTCGAAAGTGGCATTAAAGGAAGCGAACTAGCTGAAAAGATGCGTTTACAAGCCTTACGCTTTCATGCAGAAATTAAAGACAATGAAGAGGTTATCGGCTTAGACCTAAAAAGCGAGACTAAACAAGTGGTTTCGCGAAATCAAACCTATGAAGCATCAGCTTTGATTATCGCGACTGGAACACAAAGAAGAAAACTGCTGGTGCCTGGAGAAACCGATTTTATAGGGCGAGGGGTCAGCTATTGTGTCACTTGTGATGGCCCTTTTTTCAGAAGTGCAACGGTGGCAGTTGTCGGTAACGGAGAAGAAGCTGCAGTTGACGCTTTGTTTTTATCCGAAATAGCAAGCAAGATTTTGTTAGTTACTCATAGACAAGAATTGAATATTCAAGGCACCTTGATGGATAGGCTTCGAAATAAACCTAACATAGAAATTATCAAAGGTGAGGTCAAACAAATTCTTGGGGCACAAATTGTTAAAGCAATAAGAATAATTGAATATGGTGCCCAAGGTGAAGTGGATAAAGATGTTAACGGCGTCTTCGTTTCTTTGGGAGGCGTTCCTATGACTGCTATAGTAAAAAACGCTGGAGTAATCACCGATAGGAATGGCTGCTTAATTGTCGATCGCCAGCAAAAAACAAATATTGAAGGCGTTTTTGCAGCTGGGGATTGCACTTGTGGCGGAATGCAAGTAGTCACGGCGGCTGGAGAAGGATCCATGGCTGCAATGCGAGCTTCAGCGCATGTTAGAAAAAAAATCAAGGGATAGTTGCAAAAAGTTTCTACGTTTTAAGCTTTAATTTGTGAGTTACCTGATAATTGCCTGAATTTTTAATTCATCAAATGATACTTTTCAATAGTTCTATTGTACATTCAAATGGGAAGGCAGAAGGTTCACAAACATGAAAAAAGGTTAGACTACACAGATTTAAAACTGCATTAAAAAACAATCAAACCCAAAAAAATAACCTGTTCAGTGCCTCGACAAGATTTGGGTTTGGCTAAGGTTTTTATGATGCAACAGAAATTATGTTCTCTGCATCGTTCGGGGCTGTCGGCTAGCTTGGTCTAGGCTTGTAGACTTGGGCTCTATAGACTCCGGTTCAAATCCGGGCAGCCCCATTCAAATCTCCGAGCTTGTTATTGTTTGGTTTGTTTGTTGGCAGATTAGCGTATTGCTGAGGGAATAATCCTTCATTTTCAGGGAGTTTATTTAATGTCTGAAGGCAATATTTGAATGTGAACGTGAATTTTGTCACGTTTGAATAATAAGCATGGGAATAACCGGAGAAAGAGGGGGATGAGCAGTTGCTGAGGAGCTCAGATCATGAAGGATTTGCAAATTTAGGCGCAGAGTGCCCTGATTCGGCTATTCAAGAAAGAGGAATTCTTGCATGAGGAATAGGCGATCTGTTGTGAAAGATGCGGCTTACCGCAAGATTTGCGTCTACACTAAGAGTGTGGAGCGCTACAAACTGGAGAGGGCGCGCAGGCGACAGTTGCGCCTACTAGTTGAGAAGGGATTTGCGCAGCGGCAAATTGCTGATAAGCTTGGTATTTCGGTTCGCACTGTTAAGCGCGACTGGAGCAAGGTGCAGCCGTTCCTAAAAGGGCAAGTATTCCAAGAAATAAGAGATGATGCCTACAAGCAAAGGCGAGAGTTCGAGGATAGGTATATAGGGTTAACTCTAAAACAGCAGCTTAAGCTTCTTAGACGTGATGTTGAGAATGAATGTGAGAACAGGCAAGGTTTAGAAGCGATTTATCGGCGTCGTAAGAGGCGCAAATGATCGAGTCGGGGCTGGCTGGTTTAGAAAGAGGCGAAGTTACTTGTTCAGAAAGCCTTTGAACCCCAGTTTAGGTATTGTGGACGGGCAGCCCATTATAGGAGTCTCACAACATAAAAAATAGGACAACAGAGATAGATACAGAGTAGAATCACAAACAACCTTTTCACAGTCTAGCTGGTTCAAATCATCGTGACCTTCGCCGAAGAACGTAAAGCCAATTTTTTTCAGGTTGTCTCCGATACTGCTTAGAGATTATGGCATGAGAAGAATTCTTATTCAGTTAAAAGTTTTGATTTGATATTCTTTTGAAATCTCATCTTCGATGGTTATAATTGAGTTTACAAAAAAAGGTGCCAGCTGTGAACGAATCTGCAGTCGGAACATAACGTGCCTAAAACTCCGTTGCTTATAGTCAGCTGACTTTAAACTCTATGTATATATATCGAAATTCAATTCATAGTCAGACCAATTTCAGCCTGAAATCGTTTCTCACCGATTTTATGTTTGCGAAGTGTTGGTCTAGTGTGGATAGTGTTAGGTTTCGCCTGATACATATTGCGGCGATTAGTATGTCAATTGCTGGAAGGGGTTTGCCCGTTTTGAGCAAAGAAGCAGAAATTTTTAAGCTTTCGTTGTAATCATCGATTGTTGGGTATATCACGTCTAGTTCTTTGAGCTCTAGAGCTTTTGGGAACTCGATTATGTTGAATATTGTTGTTAAGCCTTTGAAGCTTGTTTTGTCAGTTTTGAGGTGATTTATGAGCTGGTTTGTGTCGTAGACAATCTCTTCCATTCCAGTTTCCTGCCTTTTTCGTATTGTTCAGTTGCCTTATCGAGAGTTATGTCTGCGACATCTAGGTTGGAGTCTTTGAGCATGATCGCTAGTTTACTTGACGGCACAACTCCTCCCTCGACTATTTCCATTTTGTTGATGTAATCTGCAATTGACTTTCTAACTACTTCGCTCCATTTTACTTCTGCATGTCTCTTCATCTTCTCGCAGAGTTCGGAAGGGATTGAGATAGTCATGTTTGTCATAACTAATATTTAAGTAAAAATGCATATTTAAGTATTTTTACTTAAATGGTTTCGAAAAATGTTACTTGTGGACACCAACTGTTTGGAAAATGAGAGATCACAACTTCTGGTTTCAAGCATGTTCTAAACCCTTTCGGGGTATGGGGACGGGCAGCCCCATTAAGAGTTCTGAACCTGAATTGAACCCAAATTGGGCTGGGTTGGATCCAACTTGTAGGTCGGACTTATTACGTTTAATACTGTTTTAGCAAATATATTGTGTATATAGAATATTCTGTGGTCTATAGTTTATTTGGAAATCGTAGATAAACAAGTTCTTTCTTTTCTTATTCTGGCGATACTAGTGGAACGAAAGAAAAACCGATCAAAAATAAAAGTGGGAACTAAAATTGAACAACCATGGTTCTTTGTCCACATCTAGATCGTAAATTGTTCAGGTATAACAAGTGATATGAATGAATGAAAACGCAATAAACAAAAAGTATGATCATCGTTTGGATTTATTTGACTGGATGTTAGCTATCGACTTTGACTCAGTTGAACTTAAATCTTCACAGCAAAACGATTCACAAAAACGTGTTATCAAACTTGACATCAGTGCTATCAGAACAGATGTAGGCGACTGAATTCATTTGATTGCGAGGACTAATCTCAACCTAAAGCTAGCAGCCCAGAAGGTGACGAAAAGATTTTTAGCTTATTTTTGTTTGCATGGATTCTCTTGACTTGTTCGAAATTCTGCTTACTTGGATGATTTCTGTAGTGCCTTAAACCCGGCGGAACAGTCCGTATAGACTCCCCTGCCGTAAACCTTAAAGAAAAGTACACTGTCATAATTGTGAAGCATAGTTTGCAGCAGGCTGCACGGGTCCCGGATTTTAGCGCTTTCACGTATATGGGTCAACTTCTGGAGTATGGTAAGACGAAAGTTTGTTTGCGAATCCTCAAAATATATTAACTGAGAGATATATTACTGATATATTTGGTTAGGTGGATTTTTTGAATCGACTTTTGGATGTTGGTTTAGAGCAATTAACTGTCATCGTTTTTAAGATGGGCGAGGTCGCAGAAAGAGCCATAGGTGTCTCTATCAGAGGTTTCATGAAAGGCCAAGATGTAACAGGACCAGTACACGACCTCTCAGATATGCTAAACACCATGACCGTAGAGGTTGAAGACAAAGCCTTTGAACTAATCGTTAAATACCAACCAGTCGCTTCCGACCTGAGAATAATTAATTCTTACATAAAAATAGCATATGATTTTGAAAGATACGGCAGATACGCCTGGGACATTTCATTTACACACAAAAAAATCGCACAATCAGAACCGTGCCATGATTACTTGGGGACCATGAACGAGCTTACTGAAAAAGTTTCAAGCATGGTCACTAAAAGCATATTGGCTTTGAAGCGTCACGATGCTGAACTAGCTAAAACGCTAGCAAGCACCGAAAACGAAGTTGATGACTTATACTTTAAATTCTTAAGTCAAATTTCTGAGGTGCCTATAGACAAAAAATTTGCAATGTGCAATCTTTTGATATCACGTTTTCTGGAAAGAATAGCTGATCACGCAACCTACGTTTGTGAATCAGTGATTTATATGGTGACTGGTGAAAAAATAAGTTTAAGGTGATTTATGTGGAAAAAAGAAGTTATGAATGGTTTGAAAAGCGCCATAGAACAAAAGGATTGGACTTAGCGTTTGAGCAGATAATCAAAGCCTTTGACACTGTAACGTGGCTACATAAAGCGACGCAAAGTTTTTCAGAAAACAATCTTGAAGAAACTAAAAATTATGTTGAAAAACTCTACAAGGCTGAAGAAGAAGTTGATAAACTTCGAACAGATGTTTTCACGGAACTATCCAAAGGTGCTGCTCTAATGGCAGATTACCGTGAAGACTTGCTTCACCTCGTAAAGAGGTTAGATACGTTAGCTGACAATACTAAAGACGCCGCCAGATGCCTTGAAATGCTTGGAGAGACGAAAATCCCAGCAGAACTCAGCGAAAAAACAGTTTTTATGACTTCCAAATTGATGGATTCTGCTCAGACATTGCGAAGTAGCATTGAAAAGATTTCATCTAATCCAACCGAAGCTATCGTGGAAGCCAAAAAAGTCGGAGAATTTGAACATGAACTTGACTTTGAGTATCTTAAGGCTAAGAGTCTTTTTGTAAAATACGGGAAACAAATCAACTGTGGAGCTATGGTCATACTAGATGACTTAGTCGAGTTCATAGAACAAGCATCGGACATGTGCGCCGATACCGCTGACTATATTCTGGTGCTTTCAAGCAGGGAATAAAAAAACTTATTCCATTCCCATATACTATTAAACATCGATTGATTAGACGCTTACTATAGGTTTGAACTCGAAATAGCCAGTGCAAAAACTCGAATCCATTTTAGAAAAAGTGATTGTTTTGCGTGAAAAGCCTTTATTTCAAGATGCTTCTCTAAACATATAGGGCAGTCTTTTGAAATCGATTCGAGTTTTCCAAAGACTTGTTGAGTACTTAGACCATATAGTTAATTAATTGCTTTTGGAGAATGGGTTTTGAGGCTGGAAACGTGCGTATTGTTGGGCTAAGTGGAAGTCCTAGGGTTGACGGCAACACGGACTTGGTTCTCAAGGAAGCGTTGGCGGCTGCAAAAGCGGAAGGTGCAGACGTGAATTTGATCCGAGTTTCTGATTATCGTCTTTTGCCGTGCAACGGTTGTATGACCTGCTTCAGTACTAAGAAATGCGTTAATGAAGATGACGGCGAAAACCTTTACCAGGAGCTGACGAAGGCTGATGGGGTAATTATGGGCAGCCCTTCTTATTTTCAAGGGGTCACAGCTCAAATGAAGATTTTTATTGACAGGATAGGCTTTCTGGCGTTAGCTAGGGGAAGAAAAGATTTCGCGGAGAAAGTTGGCGGGGTTATAGCTGTTGCTCGCCGGTCGGGAGTTTCGAGTACTTGTAATCAGATGATCACGTTCATGACTGCTGTTGGAATGATTATTCCCAGCGGCGGAAGAGTATTCGCAATCGGGAGAGAGAAAGGGGAAGTTGCTAAAGACCAAGAAGGTATAGACACTGCGAGGCACTTAGGAAAAATGATGGTACGAACTCTGCTGTCGTCAATAACTTGAGAAAGAGCAACGATACTTCGCATCCCTGAACGCTTAGTCCTCTCTCTGTGCGGACAACTTTGGGCCACTGATGAAATGTCATCCATAACTCAAAGATGGTCATAACGCAAAAAGATGAACCAAGACGAAGCATCTTCATTTCAAACTAAATAAAAACAGTTTCAACTTCAGAAAATTGCTGTTTTCCTCGATTCAGCAGGATGTCAGGACTCTTTTTTACCCATAAGCACATGCTAATAAAATTTTCTCCTAAAACGCAAAGAGGGAAATTTCCTTTCTGAGTCTAAATCAAATTCGATAATTTCTTAGGCCATTTTCCAATAAAGTTTTAGAGGTTGGCCTTTGGCTGTCTAATCCACACTTTGACTCTGCTTTGAACTCTTATTTTTGCCTCTGTTTGCATTAGTTTGATTTGTGATTGAATATATCTGTCATCTTCGCAGTTGAATTCTTTCTTTATTGCATCTTCCAGCATCGGTAACGAGATATGTTCAACAGAGCCAACTTGGTTCCAAAAATGGTTTTGAATTTTTTCCCTTTTCTTTTGGGCTTCCTTGTTAGACGATTTAGTCATTGTACATTACCTTGCGCAAAATGGCCATTCATTCTTCGTTTTGTGATATTTTACGCACTCTTCACAATTGCTATGATGCGGGCAATCTTTTTTGGGGCAAGGACAATTAGAAGCTGACATCATATAGAAAACCTCAAACATTCCATATAATTGTTGCTAACATTTTTGAAAATAAGTTGATTACTGAAGCTTGAAACAAACGACATTTAACCAAGAAGAAGCTAATAGGCGTTGTATCAGAAATAAACATGGTCAAGAACATAATGGAACTGTATCTTCATGAGAGCTTTATTAAGCAACCCCTCTTGCAACATTAGCACATTTTAGTTTGAGAAAACTATAGAAATGCGCTCGCAAGATAAAGATAGGAAGGATCAAAATTGGCCAAAGTCATTTACTCATTAAAACGACTTGTCTTTTACTTAATATTCATAGTTATCTTGAGCATAGGCACCCTCTACATTTTTGACCTTTTTATTGCTGCACCCATAATTTTGCCCATGTTCACAATACAAGCTTTCAGAATAATCATTATCTTGGTTTTTTGGCTAACGGCAATACTGCTTTTGCGACGTGTTAAACCGCTCATGACGCCGAGAATAGGAACACAAGCCGCCACAACACTGCAGTATGCACTACTTGCAATAGCCGTCTTAGTCATGACCTTCGGAATTCTTAACACTTTAGGCGTCTCTCCAACAGAACTTTTGACTGGAGCAGGAATAATCTCAATAACCGCTGGACTTGTAATATCTACATTTGTCGGCAGCCTCTTATCAGGCGCATTAGTTTTCGCAACTTACCAGTTTAAAGTAGGAGACGACGTCGTATTCAACAATATTCCTGGAAAAGTCACAGAAATGACCGCACTCGTCATGAGGATACAAACTGATGTAGGTCAAGTTACCATTCCAAACAGTGCAATCGCTTCGGGCGGAGTAATCATAACCGCCGTTCGCAAATATGGAGAGCCACTAAAGGAAGGCAGATTACCCTATACTTTAGGTGATCGAGTAATCACGTCGTATATGAGTGAGCAAGGCATAATCAAAGAATTAACGCCATTACGCACGGTTATACATTTGGATTCTGGAAAAGAAATAACCTTCCTTAACAATAGTGTCCTATCGGGCGCTGTGCCCATTGCAAAAATAACCCAAGCATCAAACCAATCGGAAGGAAAAATGGCGCAATCATAATTGGCAAAAGCAAGATATAACTTCCAAAACTGACAATTAACACAGTCCACAGTTCCACTGTCAAGCACAATAGTCGCCGATTAACTCACAGTCCCAAAAGCATCTAAAAACCTTTTATCAAAAAACAACAGACATAACTAAACATTTTTTCTTTATCGCTTGCTCTTTATCGCCTAAAAGATTCTTTGGTTGCAGAGACCTTCAGAAATGGTGCACAGGCGATAGCAGACGCTTTTGATTTTGTCGACTTCTATTGACGTTTAGTGACGTTTAGTGACGTGTAGTGACGTGTAGTGACGTGTAGTGACGTTCTGGGTCGCAACCTGCAAACGATTCAAGCCCTAAACCAAAAAAGCAACCCAAACCAACTTGAACAAAAAACAACAAAAAATGCGACACCACAAATATAACTTCAAAAACAATTCAGGTTCAACCTTTCACTAATCGGTTTTGATACTTTACGTTTTTCTGCACTTTTACAGCAACCTAAACCACACTACATTTTACCGACTTTTCCCGAGAATTCTAGAGAATTCTAGAGATTACTTGCAAACGATTTAAGATTAGATTCAAAAAAAGCAACCCAAAACAACTGTAATAAAGAAATTGGCGTTGGGCAGCACTTTACACGTTCTCAACTTATCCAACACATAACTAAACCAATTTCAACGTAAACTCAAACTTGCTTCCAGTAACGGCTAAATACTGCAAAGCCTAATTCCGTTGATGATTTAAGCTGGGGAAAAAGAAAAAATGGAAAACTTCTCGGACTTATTCCTAGACCTTGTCGAAGCAAGCCGTAAACATGAACAATACAGAGACAAAGAATGCATAAACATGATTGCAAGCGAGGGACTCAAATCGCCAGCAGTAAACCAAATGCTCAACCTCTCACACGACCTCGACAGCAGATACGCCGAAGGCGAAAATGACCTAGAAGGGCACGTCAAAAAACGTTACTATCAAGGCCAAAAATACATGTCCCAAATCGAAGACTACACCACAGACATAATAAAAAGCCTCTTCAAAACCGAATGGGCAGACGTCCGTCTAGTTTCTGGCACCCACGCAAACTTAGCCACATTCAAAGGCTTATCATTAGCCTCAAAAAACAACAAAATGGTCGTCACCCCACTAAGCTGCGGCGCTCACATCTCACACGATTACACCGGCTTAGCAGGCAACGTACTAGGTTTAGAAAACATAAATCACGTTTACGACGTAGACGAATTCAACATCGACCCCGACAAATCAGCCTACGTCATACGCGCAGCCAAACCCGGTATAGTCACATTCGGCGGCAGTCTCTTCCTATTCCCACACCCAGTTAAAGAGCTAAGAGCTGTCTGCGAAGAAGTAGGCGCATACGTAGCCTACGACGCCTCACACGTTCTAGGCTTAATCGCAGGCGGAGAATTCCAAGACCCCTTACGAGAAGGCGCAGACTTCATCACCTCTTCAACCCACAAAACTTTCCCAGGACCACAAGGCGGAGTCATCATGGGAAGCCCAACCAACCCAGCATTAGAAAAAGCAGCGAAAAAAATTCAATTCGCCATTTTTCCACTCAGCGCTTCAAGCACACATCTGGGCAGGTTACCAGCACTTAGCATAGCCGCATTAGAGATGAAGCTCTTCGGCGCTAAACTATCCAAGCAAATAATAAAGAATGCCCAGACAGCTGGACAATGCTTGTATGAAAACGGAGTTAAAGTTCTTGCAGAGAAAAAAGGCTTCACCCAATCTCACCAAATCGCCTTGGATATTCGCAGTTTTGGCGGCGGCAAAAAGATAGCTCAAGACCTCGAAGATGCAAACATAATCCTAAACAAAAACCTCTTGCCTTATGATGACCAAAGCAGCAAAGATGATCCTTCAGGACTAAGAATCGGCTTCCAAGACGTGACCAGACGAGGCTTCACGGAAGGCGACATCAAACACTTATGCGACCTCATGCTCGACGTAATAAAAAACAACCGAAAACCAACTCAGGTTAAAGAAGACGTGCTGTCATTGAAGAAAGAGTTTAACCAAATAAAATACGGCTTCCAAAACATAGAAGAAGCCTTAAGTTACATCAAAAAAGCTTAGACTGAGCCCCACTAATTTTAAAACAAGCACTTAGACAAGAATCTTCTAAAAGCAAAGACCAAGCCTAAATGTTAATAAGTCAAACATCCTCCTCTTGAACTGAAAATTACATGGTAGACTTCCTCTTAATCTACATTGTCATAACAGCAGTAAGCTTTACAGCAATTTTCATATTGCTTCCAAGATACGGACCGCACAGCATATCAAGGCTAACATGCCCAAAATGCAAGAAAAAATTCAACTACCACTGGGTTCCAGGAGCCAGCTTCATTTCCCTTTACCGTGGAAACAACCGGCGACTGCATTGCCCTTACTGCCGTCAAGTATCAACATTCGATATAGCATCCACCAGAATCCGCAAGCAAACAACCGCTGTGAAAAACAAAGCGTAAGCCTGCCAAAAGTGACGCTAAAATCATCAGTTTTCAGAACATTTAATATTCTTGGTTGCCAATCAACTTTAATCTCCCCTTTGATAACCACTAAAGGAGTTGGCTAAAATGAAAGCATTATTAAACGATGGTTTGGAAAAAGAAGGGTTAGAACTCTTCCAACATGCTGGCATAGAGACAGACACCCAGAAAAGAGACTTAAACAAGCTAATTGCCGATGTAGGACAGTTTGATGCGTTAATTGTACGAAGTGCCACAAAAGTCACCAGGGAAGTTATCGAAGCCGGCGCCAAAGGAAAACTCAAAATCATAGGAAGGGCAGGAGTAGGCTATGATAACATAGATGTTGAAGCTGCCTCAGACAGTGGCGTAGTTGTAAAATCTGCCCCGTATGGTAGCACAAATGCAGTGGCCGAGTTAACCATCGGTTTAATGCTTAGCATATCAAGAAACACTCCTCAAGCTCATCATTCTCTCAAAAATGGCGTTTGGAAAAAAGGGAAGTTCAAAGGAACTGAGTTAACCTACAAAACGTTGGGTATTTTGGGCTGCGGAAGAATCGGGCTAAGGCTGGCAGAAATCGCACGCCGCGGCTTTGACATGGAAGTAATCGGTTATGACATAAAGCCTTGTCTGGAATCGGGCTTAAAGTTCGTGTCAAAAGAGGAAGTTCTCTCAAAGGCCGATTATGTAAGCATCCATACAGGCGGAAAAGAAGTGGTTGTGGGCGAAAAAGAACTCGGGCTAATGATGACAACCGCTTACCTAATTAACACTTCCAGAGGCAGCAACGTTGACGAGCAAGCTCTGTACAAAGCATTAAAAGAAAGTAAAATCGCTGGTGCTGCACTAGATGTTTATATGGATGAACCTAAAGCGGAAGGCGCACAATTCAAAGGCCAACTCAAAGAGTTAGATAACGTGGTTTTCAGCAGTCACCTCGGCGCATCAACAATTGAAGCACAAACGGAAACTTCAATTGAAATAGCACGTGCAGTCTCAGCTTATCTTTTAGGCGGAGACTTTTCCAACGCAGTAAACGCAGGCGAAAGCATAGAACTAGAAGAAAAACCAGTTTACACCTTATTTATTCACCATCGCGATGTGCCAGGAGTCTTCGCCAACATCGACAAAGTCCTAGCTGACAACGACATAAACATAAGAGCAAATTATTCAAGACAAATTGAAAACAGCGGCTGCGCCATATCAGTCTACGTGCTCCACAAAAAAGTGAGCCCAGAAATAATAAAAAAGCTCAAAGCAATGGCAAATGTTTGCGACGTGAAAGTTTAAGCAGAAAAAACCCTTTCAAGCAGGCATATAAACCCGTTTTCTTTTTTTAACTAACCATGCGGTTAGGAATTTTGTTTTCAGGTGGCAAAGACTCGACCCTTGCCCTTCACGTAGCAGCTGAGAACGAAGAAGTCACTTGCCTCATCACGGTGCTTTCAAAAAACAAGGAGAGCTTCATGTTCCATACTCCCAATATTGACATTACGGCGCTCCAAGCAGAAGCTTTAGGCTTGCCTCAAATAACAAAGACAACCCAGGGAGAAAAGGAAAGAGAACTAAGAGACCTAGAAGATGCAATTGATGAGGCAGCAGAGAGGTTCCAGATAGAAGGAGTGGTAACGGGCGCAATTGAATCAGTTTACCAAGCTGAACGGATTCAGCGTATATGTAACCGGCTTGGACTTTGGTGTTTTAACCCGCTGTGGAAGCACGATCAGAAAGCCCTTCTAGAAGAACTATTAGAGAAACAATTCAAAGTGATAATTTCAGGAGTTTTCGCTTACCCTCTTGATGAAAAATGGCTTGGAAAACAAATCGATAACAAGCTAATAGAAAGGCTAGTTGAACTTCAGCGTCAGTATGGTTTGAGTCCCTCGGGGGAGGGAGGTGAAATTGAAACCACGGTTTTAGATGCGCCCTTGTTCAAAAAGAAAATCGACATCCTAGATTATAGCACTGAAGCGAAAGGGAACGCTGGAGTTTTCACTATCAAGCAGGCTCGGCTGGTTTCAAAATGATTTTAATTATCGACATGAATTGGAAAAAGGATTCGCTGGGCTTTTACGAGTTCGTATTACCTATAGTTACAATCGCCGAAACACTGGAAGAATGCAGGGTAACACATTATCTTGAAGTTAAGTATGAAGACACAAGTCTATGTGATAAGATTATTCTTTCGGGAACGGCGCTCAAGGATACAGCAACTTTAAGTCAAACAGAAAAGTTCATGTGGCTCAAAGAAACACAAAAGCCAGTTTTAGGAATCTGTGCAGGGATGGAAACGATAGGCATAGTTTTTGGAATGAATCTAACGCAATGTTTGGAGATAGGTATGACACATATGACTCCGTTGAAAGAAAACCTGTTTTTCTCAGAGGCGTTCAAGGCTTACTCGCTGCACAGTTTTTGCGTCAAGCCTTCCATGGATTTTGAGGTTTGGGCAAGATCAGCAGAGTGCGCTCAAATTATTAAGCATAAAATCAAGCCAATTTATGGAGTGCTTTTTCATCCTGAAGTAAGAAACCCTGAATTAATCAAACGCTTTATCCAATTCAATAACAAATTTAGCCCCTAATTGGACAACACTTCGAAATTAACAAACAGAAACTTAATTACTTAGCAAACTAAAAATTATATTAGTTTTGCACATTAAACGAAGGAATTTTAAACATGATAAATAAGTTGCCGGCAGAAAAGCTTCGAAAAGAATGTGATGCCAATTTAATGCATTGCGAATCAACCAAGGATCTCGTACCTCTAAACGAAATTATCGGTCAAGAAAGAGCCGTTAGAGCGTTAAAGTTTGGTTTAGGCATTAAAGACTATGGTTTTAATATGTATGTTGCAGGTTACCCTGGAACAGGCAGAACCACCACGGTTAAAAGCTTCGTAGAAGCGCAAGCCAAAGTTCAGCCAGTTCCACCTGATTGGTGCTACGTAAACAATTTCAATAATCAATATGAGCCAAAGGCAATAAAATTGCCAGCTGGAAAAGGGAAAGAATTCAACCAAGATATGAAGAACTTTATTGAAAGCATTCGTTCGGCTCTTCCTAAGGCTTTCGAAAGTGAAGATTACGCTGCAAGAAGAGAGGCAACAATTCGAGGACTAGAAAACCAAAGAAAAGAATTAATCGATCAATTAAGCGCCAAGGCTCAACAAGAAGGCTTCGTCATTCAAACTACACCAATAGGTTTGCTGCTTATTCCAGTTCTCAACGGCAAACCCCTCAGCGAAGAAGAACTTTTGGCGTTGCCGCAGAAACTGAAGGAAAAGCTTCAAGAAAAACATGACCGACTGGAGGCAGAATTGCGAAACACGATGAGGCAATTAATAGATATGGAACGGAAAATCCATGAAGCACTCAAGAAGCTTAGCAGGGAAGTCGCTCTTTATGCGCTCGGCAACCAAATAGAAAATCTTATGGAAAAGTACAAGGACACGCTGGAAGTCACGGCCTATTTGAAAGAAGTGGAAAATGACATTTTGGATAACTTGGAGCAATTCATTAGGAGGGGTGAACCACAAGAGCAACTTCCGTTTCCAATGCCTTGGATGAAGGAGGAACCATTTAAGAAATATGCGGTAAACGCCATCGTTGACAACTCCAGCAGTAAAGGCGCACCTGTAATAATTGAGTCCAACCCCACATACCCTAACTTATTTGGGAGAACAGAAAAAGAAGCGCAGTTTGGTGCTCTAACAACTGATTTCACCATGATCCGCGCGGGAGCGCTGCATAAAGCAAACGGTGGATACCTGATTCTTCCGGTTGAAGACTTGCTAAGAAATCCTTTCTCTTATGATGGGCTCAAACGAGATTTAAGAGCTAAAAACATTGCCGTAGAAGAGCCTGAAGAGCGTTATGGTTTTATCAGCGTTAAAACTCTTAAACCGCAACCTATACCTTTGGCAGCCAAAGTAATCCTCATTGGAACCCCATACGTTTACCAATTGCTGTTTACAATGGACCCGGATTTCCAGGAACTTTTCAAAGTTAAAGCTGAATTTGACACGACGATGGATAGAACTGACCAGAACGTTAGGCAGTATGCAGCTTTCGTTTGCAAGTTATGTGAAAAAGAAAACTTAAAAAACCTTGATGGCACAGGGTTAGCTAAACTAGTTGAGTACAGTTCAAGGCTTGCCGAAGACCAGTATAAACTGTCAACCCAGTTTTCATTAGTCGCCGATATCGTTCGTGAATCAAGCTTTTACGCTGCACAAGACAACTCGGAGTTTGTAACGGGTAATTATGTAAAGAAAGCCATAGAAGAAAGAATTTACCGCTCAAAACTTATACAAGAAAAAATTCAAGAGATGATAAAAAGAGGGTTCTTCCTAATCGATACTGTCGAAGAAAGGGTTGGGCAAGTAAATGGCTTATCGGTTATGGGACTAGGCGACTTTGCTTTCGGTAATCCATCACGCGTTACAGCAAGCATAGGCTTAGGCAGAGAAGGAGTAATCGATATTGAAAGAGAAGCTAAGATGGGAGGACCCATTCACACAAAAGGCGTCTTAATACTTAGTGGCTACATAAATGACAAATACGCTAGAGATAAACTGTTAAGCCTTTCCGCAAGACTTGTCTTTGAACAGAATTACGAAGGAGTCGAAGGAGACAGCGCTTCAAGCACTGAATTATACTCGATTTTATCAGCGCTTTCTGGGCTTCCAATAAAACAGAACATAGCAGTAACCGGTTCAGTTAACCAGAAAGGTGAAGTTCAAGCCATAGGTGGAGTAAACGAGAAAATCGAAGGATTCTTTGAAGTCTGCAAGCTGAAGGGATTTACTGGACAGCAAGGAGTAATGATACCGGAAAGCAACGTGCAAAACCTGATGCTAAAAGAAGAAGTTGTTGAAGCAGCTAAAGCCGGCAATTTTAGCATTTACTCGGTTAAAACAATCGACGAAGGTATAGAGGTTCTTACGGGAACAAAAGCTGGCCAACGACGATCGGATGGAACTTTTGAGGAAGGAACAGTAAATTACTTGGTAGACAAGCAACTTCGTGACATGGCAAATAAACTTAAAGAATATCCACCTTTTCAGGTACAAGAAAAAAAAGTTGAAAGTTGAATAAGATTAACCGAAAAGGAGTTTTACCTCTCCTTTTTTAGTTGAATCAATGTTGCTATTAGTTACTGAGTTTGAATCTTTATTCTGAATAATCAAAGCTTATTTTGCCAGCAATAAATTAGTAATCAGGTGCAACGTTAGGTGACTTCAAAAGGCAAACGCAAACGCAGTAAAGCGATGATAATTTTGCTTCTTCCAGCACTCATGTTCATATTCATTATGGGCTGGTGTTTGTGCTGGATTGGTGACCAAAAGAGAACTGACACGACACAACGTAAAACACCAAAGAAAGACAACGTGAGCTTTTTGCCTATTGTTCTTGAAGAAGAACAAGAAATAATGAATGAATGATTCAACAAGTAATAGCTTGTTTTCAATAATTTGCAACATTTTAGGCTAAACTATGCTAACGACGCTTGCATGCTTGTTGTTGATGCCATACAATCACAATTTTATTTATACTTGAAAAATAGTTGTTATTTTGCGAGAAAATAGCCATCCAAGAGGTACACCCAAGCTTGGCGGGTCAGCGGTTAAGCGAGACGCGGATTGCCACCCTGAAAATCCAGGCAAATTTTGATTCGCGCCTTGGGTTAACAAAGGCGATCCGCTAAGCCTACTTTTAGTTGCAATTGTATGCAGTCTGTGCGCTTTTCTTGTACAGAATTTATTAAGGGTTAGATGTAATGCTAATTCTCGTGAGCCAAATTGAGTTATAAAGGACGCATGCACCCTAAAGTCAGCAAAGCGGAAATCGAAATATTCAAAGCACTAAGCACTGCTGGGTTAACCAGCGGCATGGTGACCCAAAAAACCATTGTTTTAAAATCAACCATTCCAGACTTTTGCTGGCTAAGCAAGCGGAAAATCGTTTACTTAGACGGTGTGCAAGTACATTCTAGCGATAAACAGCAACAGCGTGATAAGGAAATCTTTGACATTTTGACAGCTCAAGGCTGGGAAGTGCTAAGAATTCCATACGAGCCACCGTTAACAGAGAAGGGATTGCAGGAAATTATAGAAGTCATAAAGCATTTCCTAAACGTAGACGATGAAACATAAAGCTTCTAAAAACTTTTGTTGCTTACACAATCTAATCTAATCATAAAAAGATATTTATCTCTAAGAGAGAACCATCTTCCGATGCTCCGGTAGTATAGTCCGGTCAAACCTTACTAAGACTTCTTACTAAGGGACTAAGTATAGCGGCCTCTCGAGTCGCGGACCCGGGTCCAAATCCCGGCCGGAGCACTAAATTACATTTTTGAAAAGGCGCAGTAGATTTTGGCTAAAGATCATTTGTACGTGAGCGTTGAGCATAATTCTTCTACTGTTCGGTTTAGGGTAAGTTCGGCCATGTTTTGGCTGTAGTCCATTATGCGTCTTGAACTGTCAAAAATTAGGCGTAGTACCGAGGCTATGTTTGGGTCTAGTTTTTTGCTTGAAATTAGCATGATTAGCTCGTTTTCTAGTGGGTAGATGGACTCGCGTTTTGAGATTAATTTTTCTGCATCTTTGTATTCTCTTTTAAAGAGTGCTTTTATTGAGTCTTCATATAGCTGGTGTGCTTGTGAGCTGAAATTGACTAGTTGGTTGTATATTTCCTCGTCTATGGGGTCTTTTATGAAAAGTGTTTCGTCGTCAATTAATTTTTGCAGTGAACCCAGATTGTTTATGATGTTCATGGCGTTTTCGCCGATGTTTTCAATGTCATTTACTGCTATGCGGTATAAGAGAAACTCTTTGGGTGTTCTAAAACCGAGTTCTCGGTATAGGTTTCGTTCTATGCCGTATTTTAGTTGGCGAACGATGTATAGTCCTAAGCGGTTAATATCATTGTGAGCGTTGATTACGCTGTCAAATAGAGTTGTGTTTCTGTCTTTTAGGGCGGTGATGGCGTCTCTGTTTGCGGAGATTGCAACGATAGCCATTCTTCTAACTGCTTTTTCTATTGGGAATTCTGAGTGTTTTATTAGGATTTGTAGGGTAATTTCGTCTGATGTTTCGTCGATTATTTCTGAACCGAGAAAGTTGTCTCTAGCCAAGCTTTTTATTTCGTTCTTATATTTGATGGCGTCTTGAGTGTTTTTGAAGTGGACTCTTATTATGTCGGCGCCTATAGCGTATAACGCGCGGATCATGCGCAGGGCAGATTGTGGAGGATCTTTGGGGTCAACATTAATGCAGTATTCTTTAGGTTTGGATGCGTCGTCTCTGCCTTCTTTTTCTTTGATTTTTCTTGGAACTAGCGTAAGTGTGGAGTCGGGTTGAATGTTGAAGGCGATTTCGCTTCCCCGTTTTAAGCCTATGTCTTGTACCCATTCTTTGGGTAGGGATATGATGTATGAGCCTCTTCCTGTGCATTGAACTCTTCTATAGCCTAGGTCTTTTTCTGCCAAAGTTTTCACCTGGTAAATGTTTCATTTAGATAACATAGTTCGTTACCTTGCATATAAATGATTTTCAACAAAGTTATATAGAATACATGCTATTTATGTGGGCTAGCTCCTATGGAAGAAGTGGGTAAAATGCCGTTAAACACCTGTAAGGTAATAATTAGAAATGATAATCAGTCAACCACAAGTCAGGGCGTTTCATGCACAAGCGACGTTGAACTGCATATATTTATGCTCACCCGTCCGCGCTAAACGAAAAATAATGAAGAGGTTTAATGAATGAAAAGAATAATCGCGAAGCAAGAAGCCTGTATTGGGTGCGGATTATGTGAAGTCTACTGTACAGTCCAACACTCAAAGTCAAAAGACATAATCAAAGCCTACAACAGCGAACGCCCCAAACCAATTAGCAGAATAAGACTAGAAGTAAACAAGCCTGTCTCATTCGCCATTCAATGCCGACATTGTGAAGATGCACCATGCGTGACCGCTTGCTTGTCAGGAGCAATGCAAAAAGATGAAAAAACAGGATTAATAACTCATAACTCAGAGAAATGCATGGGCTGTTGGACCTGCATAATGGTTTGCCCATACGGCGCCATAAAAATGGATCAACAAGGCAAAGTAGTAGCAAAATGCGATTTATGCCAAGGGTTCGAAGAGCCAGCATGCGTTGCTAACTGCCCCAACCAAGCGTTGATATTCAAAGAGGTGAAACCCTAACGCCAAAGTACGTGATTGTTGGTGCTTCAGCAGCAGGCATAAGTGCTGTTGAAGCCATCCGAGAAGTAGACCCAGATGGAAGCATAGCTATAATTTCTGAAGAACCTTGCCCCCAATACAGTCGTCCAATGATTAGCGACTTTGTCAGTGGCAAAGCAGATTTTCATAAAATGAAATGCCGAACCGACGAGTTCTGGAAAGAAAACAACGTGGAAGCACTCACCGCCAAAAAAGCAACTATTCTAAACCTTAATGAGAAAACCGTCCAGCTCGAAAGCGGCGAAAAAGTGGCTTATGAAAAGTTGCTGCTTGCGACAGGCGGCAAACCCTTCGTTCCAAAGATGGAAGGCTCAGACAAGGAGGGCGTATTCACCTTTACCACCATTAGGGACGCGGAACGGATTGCAGCTAAAATTGATAGCATAAACGCAAAGTCGGCAGTAGTCATAGGTGCAGGACTCATCGGCATAAGCATAACTGAAGCTCTCATAAAACGTGGCTTAAAAGTCACAATGGTTGAATTGCAAGAGAAGATTCTCAGCCTCCTCTTGGATGCTAAAGCATCAGACCTTGTGGAAGAAGTCCTTAGGAAGGTAGGCGTCAATATTGTCACTGGTCAGTCTGTCCAAAAAATATTGGGTAAGCCAGGTAACGATGGCGCAGTTGGCGGAGTAATCTTAACCCAGGGTGAACAAGTACCTTGCGACCTTGTCATCGTAGCCATCGGTGTTGTTCCGCGCACTGAACTCGTGACAGGAACCGTTGTGAAAACTAACAGGGGAATAGTTGTGGATAACATGATGCAGACCAATGTATCCGACGTTTACGCCAGCGGCGATGTAGCTGAAGCGTACGACTTTATCATGAACCAGAATCGCCTCTTGCCTCTGTGGCCTCTCGCAGTGTTGGAAGGTCAAGTTGCAGGCTATAACATGGCGGGTAAGAAAACCACTTACATGGGCGGCACTAACATGAGCAGTTTAAACTATTTTGGCATTCCCATAGTTTCCATAGGTTTAGCTAATCCTAAAGAAGACCCAGCGTTGGAAGTGCTCGTTAAGCATGATGCTGAGCGTAATGTGTACAAGAAAATTGTCCTTAAAAACAACGTTATCGTAGGCATGACTCTTGTAAACTCAATTGAACGAGCAGGCGTTTTGTTCTATCTTATGAAGAATATGCTGAATGTGAAAAAGTTTAAGCAAAAACTTCTTTCGGACGACTTTGGTTTGGCAACGCTGCCTGTGAGTCTGCAGAGAAAAATGTGTGTGGTGCAATAAAATGAACCAGCAAGATAGAAACGCAATTAGCCCCTTCGGAGATGACAAGGATTTCTCAGGTTGCGCCATTTTCGGGATGATGAACAGAGAAGGCAATCGTTTTGGTTCAAAAGATCCGGTTCGTGCAGTAATGAACATGCATGACCGCGGCAACGGCTTAGGAGGCGGCTTCGCTGTTTATGGGATATATCCAGACTTCAAAGACTACTATGCCTTTCATGTGATGTACCTAAGCAAAGATGCTAAAGAAAAAACCGACCATATTCTAGCTTCAAGATTCGACATAATATACGACGAAGAAATGCAAACGAGACCAGCCAACGTCCGAGACCCACCGTTAGTTTGGCGGTACTTTGTTCAACCAAAAAAACATCGAACTGAGGGCCAAACCGTAGAAGATTACGTGATAGAAACCATCATGCACATTAACTCGGAAACTGGGAAGGCATTTGTCTTTTCAAGCGGCAAAAACATGGGCGTATTCAAAGGCGTTGGCTACCCAGAAGATGTCGCTGACTTTTTCTGCCTAGAAGACTACCAGGGATACCTTTGGTCGTGCCATAGCAGGTTCCCCACAAATACTCCTGGCTGGTGGGGTGGAGCTCATCCATTCAATATTCTAGACTGGACCGTAGTGCACAACGGTGAACTCTCATCCTACGGGATTAACCGCCGCTATTTGGAAATGTATGGTTACAAATGCACTATGCAAACAGACACGGAAGTTTTGGCATACGCGGTTGACCTGCTTATGCGAAGACAACACTTAACGATCGAACTTGTAGCGCAAATCCTTGCTGCGCCTTTATGGAGCGAGATAGACAAGATGGAGCCCAAAAAAGCGCAGTTACTAAGATCGCTGCGCCAAACTTACGGTAGCTTGCTGATGAATGGGCCATTCAGTATAGTCATTGCTCACCATGGTGAAATGATTGGGTTGACTGATAGAATCAAACTGCGACCATTAGTTGCTGGCTCAAACGGTGACTTCCTTTATCTGTCATCAGAAGAATCTGCCATGCGCCTAGTCTCACCGAACCTAGATAAGTTCTGGTGCCCAAGAGGAGGAGAACCGGTTGTGGGCAGACTAAAAACCAGTCCTAAGACCCTTGGGGTTTTAGCGGGAGGAGAGAGTCAATGAAAACTTACTTGATTCCTGAGTATTTAGTTGAACGCGATGAAAAGCGTTGCATTCGCTGTAAAGTATGCGTTAACCAATGCACTTATGATACACATTACTATGACGAAGAAACTGATACTGTCTGCAGTAAAGATGAGAACTGTGTGGACTGTCAACGCTGTGTAACCTTCTGCCCGACCCATGCCATTACTGTAAGAAAGAACCCTAACGCTAACCGAGATAACGCTAACTGGACGGTTGAAGCGATTCGAGACGTGAAAAAGCAAGCTGAAAACGGTGCTGTAATCTTAACGGGGATGGGCTGTGATAAACCCTATTACACTTACTGGGACCGGCTACTTCTGAACGCTAGCCAAGTGACCAACCCTTCAATTGATCCGTTGCGAGAACCTATGGAGATAAGGACCTATCTTGGTGCGAAACCAGACAAACTAGAACTGGCGATCGAAAACGGCGAAACAGTATTAAAGACTCAGCTTACTCCGCAGCTTTGCCTTGATATTCCCATTATGTTCTCAGCTATGTCCTATGGCGCTGTAAGCTTAAACGTGCATGAATCCTTAGCTCGAGCAGCTACTGAATGCGGTACATACTTTAACACTGGCGAAGGCGGCTTGGACCAAAGTCTATACAAGTACGGTGATCATGCTATTGTCCAAGTTGCATCTGGACGGTTCGGTGTACATCCAAAATACTTGGACGTTGGTGCAGCTATAGAAATAAAAATCGGGCAAGGTGCGAAACCAGGCATAGGTGGACATTTGCCGGGTGAAAAAGTGACTGGAGACGTCGCAAAAACACGTATGATACCGACCGGTACCGATGCTCTTTCACCTTATCCTCAGCATGATATTTACTCGATTGAAGACTTGCGACAGTTAATTTATGCGTTAAAAGAAGCTACAAACTACACTAAGCCTATTTCAGTTAAGATTGCTGCGGTGCATAACGCGGCGGCGATAGCCAGTGGAATGGTAAGGGCTGGAGCTGACATAATTGCTCTGGATGGTGTGAGAGGTGCAACTGGCGCAGCACCCAAGATTATCCGAGACAATGTGGGCATCCCCATTGAGTTGGCACTTGCACAAGTAGACCAGCGACTCCGCGAAGAAGGCATACGCAATAATGCTTCCGTCGTTATAGCTGGCGGCATAAGAAGTAGCGCTGACGTGTTTAAGGCTGTAGCATTAGGCGCTGACGCTGTGTACATTGCAACTGCAGCTTTGATAGCTATGGGCTGCACTGTTTGCCAACGATGCTACACTGGCAAATGTCCTTGGGGTATTGCGACGAGTGATCCATGGATTAGCAAGCGCATCAACCCAGACATTGCAACGCAGCGACTAGTCAACTTGCTTCAAAGCTGGAGCTTAGAGATTAAAGACATGATGGGTGGCATGGGTATAAACGCAATCGAAAGTTTGCGAGGCAACCGACTGGCGTTAAGAGGTGTTAGTTTATCAAGAGCTGAGTCAAAAATTTTGGGTATAAAATTGGCGGGAGAGTAAAAGCATGCTTGAACAACAAAATAATGCCATAGAAATCGACTCAAAGTATCTTACACGGGTAACAAAAGAAGCCAATGTGCTGAAAATCGATGCAGAAGACCTGTATTACAGAGATTTAAACTGCCTCCTAAGACAGGCAATTTGTACTGCTGTTGAAAGAATAGAAATACATAATGTGTGTGGGCAACGATACATCGGTACTGATTTAGATACAAATATTCAAATCGATGTTTTCGGAACGCCTGGAAACGATCTTGGTGCTTTCATGAATGGACCCAAAGTGGTGGTGCATGGCAATGCGCAGGACGGTTGTGGTAACACGATGAATGAGGGACAGATTATCATTCATGGTCATGCTGGTGACGTAACGGGGAACTCGATGCGAGGTGGCAGAATTTTTGTGCGAGACTATGTTGGCTACCGAGTGGGTATACATATGAAACAATTCCAGCGCAAAGTCCCAGTAATAGTCATTGGGCACACCGCTGGTGACTTCTTGGCTGAGTATATGGCGGGTGGAGTAATGGTCATCTTAGGCTTAAATCTGAAAGAAGGCGAAAAATGTGAAGCCAGATTCGTGGGCACCGGAATGCATGGCGGAGTAATCTACGAGAGAGAAGAAATCCTTGAACCAGTCAATGGAACCAAAACCAGGGACGTGAGTAAACGTGATATGCAGACGATTGAAGGCTTAGTCAAGGAATACTGCAACTACTTCGGCGCTAATTCTGAGGAAATCTTGGCGGGTAAATTCAAGAAAATACTGCCAATCTCAAAAAGACCGTATGAGAAACTTTACTCTCATTAATTCTTCATTTTTGTTAAGACGATGATTGATGTTTTATCAAGCTGTGCGAACGAAAATGAATTTTTTGTTGTTTTTTTGTTCAAGTTGTTTTGGGTTGCTTTTTTGTTTCAGGGTTTGAATCGTTTGCAGGTTGAGTATTAAAATGTCCTAGAATGTCCTAGAATGTCCTATACTGTCCTAGAATGTCCTAGGAAGTCCTAGGAAGTCCAAGAGCGGTAAATTAACTATTGAGAGTGCGGGGTTTGATGTTGAATTATGAAGGGGAGCTTGAATTGGAGTTAAATAGTGCCCTTTAAAGAAATTAGAATGGGTGGTTAGTAGTAGTTTCGTGCTTCTTTTCTTTTTTCTGCTTCTTCGTAGAAGCGTAGAACTTCATCTATTATTTCGACGTTTGAGAGTAGCATTCGTCTGCAGCAGTACCGTTTTAAGCCTAAGCTGTCTAGGATGTCGCTTGCGTTTTCGCCTGTTTTTATGCGGCGGGTGAATTCGTCCCATTGATCTCCGACGAGTTTGCCGCAGGTGAAGCATCTTACGGGGATGATCATTTGTTTTTTCACCTTACCTGTAGCTTTTTTGTTCTTTTGCTCGTGCGCCGGCTCCGCCGAACTTTTTGGTTTCTTTAGTTCGGGAATCTCCTGCAATCATTGTTCGGTCATATTCGCTGAATACTGTACGTAGGTGAGTGCTTTTTGTCCATTTTAGTAATGCGTTTGCGACTGCCATGCGGGCGGCTTCTGCTTGTCCCATGTAGCCTCCGCCTGATGTTCTGATGTCCATATCTAGTTGCTGCCAGATGTCTGCGCCTGCTTGGAGTAGGGGCTCCATTATTTTTGCTCGAGCGATGTCTGGTTCGAAGATTTCAACTGGGGTCATGTTTATTCGTACTTTGCCTACGCCTGGTTTAACTATGGCGCGCGCAACTGCGGTTTTTCTTTTTCCACTTACAACTAAAACTTTTTTTGCTGGCATAATTATTTCATCCTATCGTTCCATCCAATTTCTTTTGCCAGTTCTCCAAGGGTGAAATGTGGTCCTTTAAGATTGGCAGATGAAGCTTCTGTGAAAGTGATCATTTCTTGGTCTTTAAGCTCTAGGGGTATGCCCATAAATACTTTGAGCCGTTTGTAGGCGTTTTTGCCTTTCGGCTGCTTATACGGAACCATTCCTCTCA
The DNA here is from genome assembly GCA_050013315.1 of Bathyarchaeia archaeon. Classification (GTDB taxonomy): domain Archaea; phylum Thermoproteota; class Bathyarchaeia; order Bathyarchaeales; family Bathycorpusculaceae; genus Bathycorpusculum. Next base: position 20,766 of record JBEKFM010000004.1, on the reverse strand, counting down.
CTGCTTTTCGCAGGAAACGGTCTGGTCTTCGGTAATGGAATGGGCCGCGCATTGGAGCGCCAACTTCAAGGAAGACGTGGGCTTCTGCCACTTTGCTTTTCTTTTTGCCTGAGAACACGGCTTTTTCAGCGTTAAGGATGATAACTTCTTCTCCGTTTAGTAAGCGTTTGGCAACTTTGCTGCACATTCTGCCAACTATTAATCCTTCAGCGTTTACCAATGTGACAGGAGCCTTTTTTGTTGTTTGCATTTTTTCACCGAATAATCTTTATTTTTGCACCAGTTGGATTTTTCTCTAAGAGCTCAGGGATTGAAAGGTATTTTGCTTTGGCAGCAAGAAGTTTTGTCTTTGCTTTCTCTGAAGCGCCAAATGATGCTACTGTTATCGCATGGTTTATGCTGCCTGATCCTAAGATTTTGCCTGGAATAACTACAACATCGCTTCTTTTGGTGTTCCTGTTTATTCTGCTCAGGTTAACGGAGATGCGTTGACTGCGTGACTTTGTCAAGTGTTCAGCTACATCTAGCCAGATGCCTGCTTGTTTTTCTCTGCTTTCTTTCTTTAGAAGACGGATAAGGTGGATTAATTCTGGGTTTGTTGTTTTTGTTTCTTTCATTGTTGTTCAGCCTTTGGTTGTTGTTCAAGTTCGTTTAGTTGTTGTTCAAGTTCGTTTAGTTGTTTGCCTAAGGTTTTGGTGGCTTCTTTGAGTATTCTTTCTGGTGGAAGCGCACCTGTTGACTCTATGTTCATTATGAAGGCGTTCTTTTCCCAGTCTATTTTCAGCGGTGATGGTTTTTGTGGGCAGGCTTCAACGCAGTCCATGCAAAGGTTGCATGCTAGGAGGTCTCTGACATCAACTTTTTCTTCTTTAAAGGATAGTACTTTCTTGGGGCAGATGTCTACGCATTTTTCGCATTCTTTACATTTCTCTGTTGGAACGGTTATCTTTGGGAAATATTTGTAGGCGCACATTGAAACTGGTTGCCATTTTGCATGTTTTTTGCCTCTTCCCAGCCGCGCGTATGCCTCAAGTTTTAGTTTTTGGTTTTTTGCTAGTTTTATTATTGGGATTTTGTCCGAAACAGGGATTATTTCAGGGTTTTCAGATATTATTTCTCCTGAATAAACTGTTCTTGTTCCTTCCTTGGCTTCAGCGTCCAGCGTGAGCGTAACTCGACATTGAGCGCAGCCGAATTCGCTTTGGCATTCGCATTCTTCAGGAAGATTATAACTATCTAAGTCGGTCTTTAATGGTGTTAGCCCTAATCGGTGGGCGATTATTTCATCCTGCAAAATTGATGAGTTTTCTATCATGACTACTTCTTCGATTGCCATGCAGGGAACCTCAGCAAGTGTTATTCTGCGCAGAGCGTTCATTAACGGAACATCCGCTTCTCTGACGATTATACGGAGGTTAGTATCGGTTTTTTCAAGTATTTCTATTTTCACTTGTCTGAGACACTCCAATAAGTTTACTATAATGGCTGTGCGGTCAATAGAGATATAGGTGGATTATTTCAATTTTTCTGTTAATAAAGAAGGGAAAGTTCGGATTAGACTCTTCTTCCTCTTCTACCGCCAGGCCTTCTTGTGCCGTCATGGGGAATTGGCGTAACTTCTTCAATGCGTTCGATACGGAAACCAAACCTTGCAAGAGCACGGATGGCTGCTTGTGCGCCTGGTCCTGGAGTTCGGGGTCCTGAACCGCCTGGTGCTCGGACTTTTATGTGGATGGCTGTTATTCCTTTATCTCGGGCAACTTCTGCTGCGCCAGTTGCTGCACGCATAGCAGCGTACGGTGAGGATTCCATGCGGTCTGCTTTTACGAACATGCCGCCGCTTGTGCGGGCGATTGTTTCTGCGCCTGAGAGATCAGTTATGTGGATTAGAGTGTTGTTGTAGGAGCTGAAGATGTGGACGATTGCCCATTTCTCGTTTCGTTTGCTGTTGGCGCTCAGAATCGTCCGCCTCCTCTTCCGCCTCTTCTGCCTCTGCTGGGTTGTCTGATTTGTGGTTGTTTAGCTACGACTGTTAATCCGACGCGCAATGGGTGGGCTTGGTTTGCAACTGCACTTTCTGGTGAATAGATGATTTTTGTTTCTTCCTCTTTCGGCACTATGAACCCTGGAATTGTTACTCTGCGGTTGTCTATGGTTACGTGTCCGTGGCTGATTAGTTGGCGTGATTGAAAGATTGTTCTTGCAAGGCCTTTGCGGAATATGATTGTTTGAAGTCTGCGTTCTAAGATATCTTCGATTGTTAAGTCTAAGACGTTGTCTAGCACGGCGGTTTCTTGGAGGATGCCGAGTTTTTTGAGTTTTGTGAGTAGTTCGTTTTCCATTTTTGCTCGTTCTTCAGGAGTTTTGCTGATAAGTGAACGAGCGATGCCTCTGGTTTTTGATAGAATGGTTTTATGTCGCCAGAGTTCATGTTTGTTTCTTAAGCCATATTGACCCAAAAGTTTAAGCTCTTCTTGAAGGATGTCTTTTCGCCAGCGAAATCTTGGCGTATCAAATTTTTTGCGCTGTTTCTTTGGGTCTCCCGTGTTTATTTGCCTCCTTCAGCGGCGGGTGCTCCACCAGGCTTTTGCAGAAGGGTCTTCTTTTTGACGCCTAAGGCTTTGCCTGCTCTTCCAGTGGTTTTTGTTCTTTGCCCACGAACTTTCAGACCGTAAGCATGGCGGTATCCACGCCAGGATCTGATTTCTTTGGCTTCGTCAATATCCATTTTTGTTCTTAAGACCAGGTCAGCGCTTAAAAGGTGCTTATCTTTCCCTGTGTCTGAGTCTTTTCGCCTGTTAAAAAGCCAAGTTGGCAGACTATATTTTGCTGGTTCTCGAATAACATCTTCTATTTTTGATATGTCTGATTCTGTTAAGAAGCCTACTCGAAGGTCTGGGTTTACTCCTGCTTTTTTCAGGATTGCATTTGAGAGGCTTGTGCTTACTCCTTTTATTTCGGCTAACGCATAAAAAACCTTAAGGGTACCTGGAACATCTGTACCCATAATTCGAAGTATATAGCGATATTCCTGTGACATGCTAAATTTTCATCCGTTTTTTAATTTGAAGCATATACGAAATGAGTCAGTATTTATTTAAACCTTTTTACCAAAAGAAGATAAGGAAGACTTAACTTTTGAGCTAAGCGTGAAATCAATAACTCGAATTATTGCGTTTTGTTGAGCGTTTTTGCTTTTGTAAGCGAAAGCTAAATACTATGTGTATGCGAGCATAAGGGAGAGCATGATGGATACTATAACTATAATTGGTTTAGTTGCTGCTGTATTTACTACGATCGCGCTTTTTCCGCAGTTGATTAAGGTTTGGAAAACTAAATCTACTAAAGATATCTCAACTGGAATGTTCTCGCTGTATTGTAGTGGGGTGTTTTTATGGTTTATTTATGGAGTCTACTTGAATGATTTGCCTATTATTATTGCGAATTCTTTAGCTTTCGTCCAAGCACTACTGATACTTTCGTTCAAAGCAAAATACAAGTGAATTCACCACTTAAGGAAGATCTCGGTATTGACGCCTATAAACGAGTTTATTTCTCTTGCAATACTGGGATTTGGGCATTTTAAGCCATAACGATTAAGCCAAATGGCCCTCATGCCCGCGCCGACTGATGGCAAAACATCTGAGCTCCATGAGTCGCCAACATAAACAGCTTCAGAAGGCTTAACGTTAGCTTACTTAAGTGCCACCTCAAAAATCTCTTTGTTGGGTTTTTTGTGCCCAACCGCTTCAGAAATAACGACAAAATCTAAAAGCTCTTCAATTTGTTTGCTTCCAGGTGTTTGTTTTGGCTTTCTTCCTTTAACGGTTAAGTTTGCTAATATAGGTAAGCTTGAGTGTTGGTGCCTTTAAATAATGAGGTTATCAACAGCTCTGAGCATAGTTCGCCTACAGAATCAAGTGTGTTCAATTACGTCTATTACGTTGATTGTTGAGTTTATCCATCTCAAATAAGCATTCAACGTTGAGCGCAAAGAAACTGTGTCTTCTGCTTCAACTATTAGGATGAGAAATAAGCCGTCTTTCTCAAATTCTACTTTAGCTCGTCTCGTTACTGCAGCCTTCGTTTCAGGCATTAATGCATTAAGAAGTGTTGTGAGTTGTTTGTCTGAAGCGAATTTTAAGCGTACTTTAGCCTTTGCTTTAATTGCCATTACGGTTCCCTGTTCTAAAACAGGGAAGTCGAAGTAATAAATAAAATCTAATAAACATAAAAATTGTGCGTGTTTAGCTGGCGGTTTTTTAGCTAAACAGAGGCCTTTTTGTTGACTATCTGGTTTGGTTTGTTTTCAATCAAGTTTTCAAGTTTGTCCACAGTGTTAAAAGTAACTTGCTCAAGAAGCTTGCTAGTTCGTTCTACTTCATCAATAGATTTTTCACCACGCTTGTAGACGTCACGATGTCCGAGCACTGCGAGTTGGTTTACGTAGGCGCTGTATAGTGTATTCATCTGAACTATTTTGGCTGCGTTTTTTGAAATTTTTGATTGAGGCGCTATAAGAAGAATTGAAACAAAACTTGCAATGCTTAGGACACCAAAAATTGTTGGGTATAAGCCAATGCCGAAAAATGCGCTGTAGCTCAAAGAGTATGTGGCAAGAGCTACTGCAAATACCATCATAGCGGCATAGATTGAAACGTTAATTCTGCAGGCTCTTTCAGATATTGTAAGCGCTTCGAGTGCACTATCAAAATCTTTGTGTTGAAGTTTCCTTTTCGATTTTTTTTCTTGGTCGAAATCACCGTGAACATCGTTGACCTGTGTAGTTTCAATGGCTACAATTTGTCTTTCATCAATATCCTCTAATTCTAAGCTGTGTGATGCTACCTCAGTTTTCTTGTTGTTGGGTTCTGCCAATAAATTCACCTTAAAGGGCTAATTGTCTCTTACTATTAATAGAAATTATGAATTCAAAATACTGATGCGAACTACTGGTCACAAATAGTCGCTTAATTCAGCATCCATTGGCGATGGAGCTTTCAGATCTAGGTGCAAATTTTTAAAACTCCAACATTTTATATTGTGCTATAAGAAGCCGGTTTTTTGCGCTTAGAAGCTTTTAGGTTGTTTTTTTGGCTTTGGGCTTGAATTGTGATTAGGTTGCTGTTTAGGCGTCGTGTTCGATAGAATAGTCTTAGTTAACTTAGCTGCGTGAATGAGTTGGGTCTGAGTTGAGTTGCTTTTGGCAGGGTTCGACAAACGCAGGTTCGGCGTTTTGTTGTTTTGGGTTATTGAGCAGTTTTTTTTTGCTATTTTTTGATCAAGTCGTCTTAGGTTGTTTTTTTGAGTCTAAGCTTGAATCTTTTGCAGGCTACGACCCAGAACGTCACTACACGTCAGTACACGTCAGTACACGTCAGTACACGTCACTAAACGTCACTAAAAGTCGAGAAAATCAAAAGCGTTTGATATCACCTGTGCACAATTTCTGAAGGTCTTTGCGATCAAAGAATTTTTTGGGCGATAAAAGTAAGCGATAAAGAAAAACTTTTAGTTATGTTTTTGTTGGTTTTTAATGAAGGGTTTTTGGATGCTTTTGGGACTGTGCGTTTAGTCGGCGCTTTAGCTTGCGTCAAAAATGCGTCGAAAAGAAGTCGAAAAAAGGCAGTTAACTATTGATGCTGCCGATTTCAAAAATTAAATCTCAAAGCGGGAAACTGGGTTGGGGCTAAATACTTACTGAAATGAAGGAAGAGGTTATTGGGTTTCTTCTTCGGTTGCCGGTTCGGTTGCGGTTGCTTTTGTTGCTTCTTTTGTTGTTTCTTCTATTGGGAAGCCTTTTGCCGCTCGTTTAGCTATGACGCCTAGTTTAGTCATTGGGGTGTATGCTCCGCCTGCGTATGTGTAGCTGCATTTGGTGCATTTCCATATGCCGACGCTTTCCCGTTTTACTCTTGCGAAGCCGCAGTTTGGGCATTTGTGGGGTCTTTTGAGTTCAGTAATTACTTTGATGTAGCGTTTTCTAACTGTTGAACCGTAGCGTGGACCTAAACCTCGTGTTGGACCAACTTTTTTTGTCTTCGGCAACTTTTTCACCAATTAAGCTTTTTTCGTAGTTCAGCTGATTTCTCTTGAGCAATCTTTAATGCCTCTAAAATCTGTTGTGGTGTGAAGTAGCCTGAGCCGCCTTTCTGAATGGCACAAATGTTTCCGTCTTCCTTGATGGCAAATGAAATTCGTGAATCCATAACCTGCTCTTCTTCTAGCCATGGGTCAACAATCAGGTAATTGTTGATCTTTCCGATGGTGACTGTTATCGGATGACTTTTCAATGGTAACGGGGTGTATCCTTGTTTAATTTTTAGCTCGCCATCCTTGATTTCGTAGTTGGGCATTTTGGTGTTTAGTAGCGCAGCCATGGCAGCCAGTGCGGAGGCGTCAATTAGGTTTCCGTCATGATTTAGTACATATACGTCTACGAAGACGACGAACACTTTTTTTCCGGGCTCGATGCATAGCTTTTCAGTGTCAATGGCTTTTGATTCTCGAATACCTCTGTCAACTACTCTTGCTAGCTCGATGGAGTTTTCGTCTGGTGGTCCTGGCTCGAAATTTGGTGAAGCTAATGGTACGAGCTCGGCGTTAACGGTTAGGACTCCTTCGTTTGGTGTGTCGGAGAATGGTTCGCCGGTTTCAACTTTTACTCCTACAAGAACCTCTGTTTTGCCGAGTAAAACTCTAGCTGAGCCTTCTGCTCGTTCAATTAAACCTTGTTCAATCTTGATTTCTCTGGTGTCGCGTAGACCTCGTTCGTCTAGGCGTTTTCCTTTTTCGATAAGTTGTTCAATCTGTTTTAGTCTAACGCGAGTTACTGGTGATGACATTATTCTTCTACCTCCTTAACAACCATGTATTTAGTTTTTAATGCTTCTTTCTGCATTTCATAGATTTTTTTGCATCCATCCATTGCCATATTTACTGCTTTTTCGAATTCTTCGGGCGTTAGTATGCCATCCATTTGAAGAAGCGTGATTGCGTTTAAACTGGGCATATATGCTACTGGAACATCTGCAGCGCCAAGTTTGTCCTCTGCATCATATAAATCAACTACGACTGTGTCGTCAATTTTTCCTGCCGCGCAGGCAACGACTAAATCGCGCATTGGAACTCCGGCATCAGCGATGGCTAGGGCAGCTGCAGTGATGCTTGCACAGCGTGTTCCACCGTCAGCCTGTAGTACTTCAACGAAAACGTCGACGCCTGTCCGTGGATAAAGTTCCAAGAACAAGGCTGGCTCTAGACATTCTTTTATCACTTTAGAAAGTTCAACTTCTCTTCTTGAAGGTGCAGGTGATTTGCGTTCTTGCACAGAGAATGGAGCCATGTGATAACGGCACCGTAGGACCATGCGATCTTGTTGAGATAGGTGCTTTGGATGCATTTCTCTTGGACCGAACGCTGCGGCTAAAATTTTGTTTTTTCCGTGCTCAATGTAGGCTGATCCATCAGCGTTTGATAGGACGCCTACTTGAAGTTTTACAGGTCGAAGTTCATCTGCTTTTCTTCCATCTAATCTAATGCCTTTTTTATCAATTAATTTTTCAGGTTTCTCATTCATTCTTGTTTTCCTCCACTTTAACTTTACTTTCTTTAAGTAACTGTGTTATGCGGTCTGTCAGGCCACTTGTGTGGGATTCGTCTTCAATCTTTTTTATTGCTGTAATAGCAAGTTCCTCGTCTTCAAGATTTTTCCCAGTGACCAAAATGACGCCGTTTAGCCCTAAAATAATTTGGCAACCAGTTTCCTGTTTTATCATAGAAATCATTGAGCCTTTTCTGCCGATTACTCGAGGAATTTTGGTTGGCGTAACCCTGAGAATTTGTCCTCGGGTTATTTTTCCCAGTCCTGGTTCTCCAACGGTGAGCTGGGGGTCGTGGGCTCTGTCGTAAGATGCGACTTTTGCAACAATTAGATCGCCCGCGTTGAGAACTTGGGATAACTCGTCGTTTTGAGGCTTGAAAGGCCTGCTTAAAACGTCTGATGCACGTAGGAGTGCTGTGTAGGGTGATTTGATATCAACTGTCCAGCCGTTAAATCCAACTTCTATGACTGTTCCTATTATTAGATCGCCTGCTTTGGGCACATAAAAGGCCCGAAGTGCGACGACGTTTACTTTTTTGTTGTCTGTATCCACAAGTCCGATTCTTGCGGAGTAAATTTTGTTGGCTTCCAAATACGTGTTTTCTCCAGCTAAGTAATCGCCTTCAGCAAGCAATTCTCCTGGCGTTACAAGCTGTTTTTTTTCAAAGAATATTGGCATAATTTTCACCTATCCATTTTTTTTGTTTTATTAAGAGATTATTTTTGCTTCTCCACTTCCTTTAGTTACGTCGCCAAGTTTGTTTAGCAACGAGGCGTAGGTTCCTGCAGGCAATTCTATCTCGCCGTACCATGAACCATCTCCACGCCATTCTTCCCGTTTTATTGTGCCTAGAGTTTTGACCGACCCGTAACCTCTTGCTGAGTATTGGGCGGGAATTTTCACGGCGACTGTTATTTGCTCTATTTTTAAGGGCAAGATTGGTCGCAACAGTTTTACTATGTCTCTGGCTTGTTCTTCCACTGGTTTGTATGGGTCAATTGGGTAGCGGATTTGCTCCATAGCGTTCTCTATGCGCATTGGAGGATGTGGCAGATTTGTTTTGGGGTCAACTGCTTGCCTTGAAATGAAATCGATTATTTGTCTTCTTTTGTCTTCGACCATTTTGCGTCTTTGTTCCGTTGTGAGTTGAAGTGTTCCTTTCTTGAGGATGACGTCGGCGATTTTTAGTGGGTCTATGGTTCCGAAGGCTTTGCGCATTGCTTCCTCGGAAACTTTTGTGCCTTTGTTTGCGTCAGAAAAAATTATTTCAGCGGCTAAAACGTCGGTTATTTCCGGAATTTTGCCGTTATGGTAATCTAGTGCTTTTTGGGGTTTGACTAGAATTTCAAAATGCTCGTTTTCTTTTGTTAATCGTGCAACAGTGAATTTTTCACTCATCGAGTTTTCACTTGCTTGAACCCAGCTCTTTGATGTAGCCTTCTACAGTGTCGTCGTTTAGCATTTCCATTTTCTTTGTAGTTGTTGGTATGATCGCGATTTTTATTCTTGGCGGTAGCTGTCTTGCTTCTAGAGCTTTTATTAAGCATTTTACTATGAGTTTAATGTTGTTTTCTAAGCTCATGTCTTCTCGGTATTCTTCTTTAAGGATTGGTATGACGGTGTCTCTTCCTGCGCCTAGGGCTGTGGCTTTGTATCCTCTGTAGGTTCCGCTTGGGTGTGTTCCGAAAACGCGGGTTCCTGTTTTGTCGACTCCTCCGAAGATTATTGAAACTCCGAAGGGTCTTACGCCGGCGTGTTGCGTGTACATTTGTTGTATGTCGCATATGCGTTTGGTTACGACTTCTACGTCGATGGGTTCATCGTATGTTAATTTGTTACTTTGAGCGTAGATTCTTGCTTGATCTATGAGTATTCTGGCGTCTGAGCTTAAACCTACTATTGCTGCGCCAATGTGGTCGTCGACCCTGAAGATTTTCCATGAGTATCCTGCTTCTTCAAGGACTTCGATGTTTTCTTCTGAACCAAGAACAAGTCCTTCTGGACATTGGATGCCTATGATGGTGGCTCCACGATTTACCAACTCCATTGCGTATTCAACTTGGAAGAGTCGTCCATCAGGTGAGAAAACTGTTATTGCACGGTCATATGCTCCTGGTGCTGCAAATACTGACATAATGTTAACCTCACTTTACACTATACACTTTTTCACAGTCTCATATAATAACTACACTAAAAACCTTTCCTATTGAAAGCAAATCCTATTTTCATGGGCTCGAATGCTTTATGGTTGATTCTAACGTTTGAAAAATTGAAAAATGCATTTATAGGAGACAGATGATCGGAGAAATTTATGTTTCCATATCTAAATAAGCCAATGGGCCGCTTAGTGCTTCTGGGCAGAACACTTTGGGTTATTTGCATTTTTATTTATAATTGAGTTTAAAATTATAATTGAGTTTAAAATTCAGAAAAATTTATCGGTACACATGTACACATACATATCGTATGGTAAATAAAACTATCTCCATCAAAGAAGAAGCATACGACGCTCTGTTGCGCGAAAAGAAGAACAAAGAAAGCTTTACAGAGATAATCTTGCGTATTGCAAAAGATTCGGGTAAGCTAGCGGATTGCTACGGCGCCTGGAAAATGACGGATAAGGAAGAAAGAACTATTTTCAGTGAACTCTCTGAAAGATGGCGTACGACTCAGGAGAGTACCTGGTGAAGTGCCTTGTTGTCGCTATTCTAAGAGATAAGATTGCTTGTAGGTAAATTGACAACTAAAAGTCTCTAAAGGTAGCGCACTGCCCATCAATTTTGGCATTGGATCTGTTTTTTGAGTTGTTAGTTTTTTAAGGTCAAAAAAAGATGTTTGGCTATTGGTGAGAACTATTTTTTATGATTGGTTGGATGATCATAAATCATTTGTGTTTCTATGACTTCCGGACCAGGTACGTAAAAGCGTAGCTGAGGAGTGCTGCGTCGAGGGCGTTTTGTTATGTTGGGGATAACTTTTAGTGATGCATTATCGGGAGCCAATTTGGCGCGTTCAAGTTCGTTGCATGTTTGTTTGTCTAATGCAACGGGTTCAAAATTCTTTAAGAGAATTTTCTTCATACCTTTTTTTCTTCCTGTTTCTGTGTTCCATAAGCTTGTGATATGTGACTCATCGGACAGGGTATCTTAGGTGCGATTTTGGGGTGTTGAGCTCGAAATATTCCGCTGGTTGTAGATGGTTATGAATTTTAATGCTATAGCGATTGTTCTGTATACAAAAATTATTGGCTTGCAATTGTGGATGGGTTCTTTCAAGTTTGTATGAATTGCCTTCATTTGTTGTCGCTGGATCTATGTCTTTTTTCGTAATAAGTAAATTATGAATCTGTACTCTTGATTTGTATTATTGTTTTGGTTTTTGCGGGTTGAGGTTGGGAGTGTTATGTTATTCTGGTGGCTGTTTCTATGAGGAATCCTCTTTTGCTGATTGTGTATGGTAGTCTTCGTTCAGGGACGAAGGTGCCTTTCATCTTCTTGATCAGGATGTCTCTGTGTGTGGTGTCTGCTGTCCATGTGGTGTTGAATATTATTATGCCTTCGGCGAAGTGTTGCATTGCGGTTTCGGCTTTTTGATCTTGCATTCCTTCGGTCAGGAGGAGTAGGTGGTATTCTTCGCAGTTTTTGTTTTGGCGGGACATTGATGTTAAGAGGGTTATGATTTCTTCGATTTTGTGTGTGAGGAGCAATTCGGAAAGTGAATCTATAATGATTGTTCGGTGTTGTTTCATTTCTTCGATTACGGTTTCTACGAGGTTGTCGGTTTTTGTTAAACTTTTGAATTTCCAGTTTTCATTGGTTTCCAGTGGTGCGATGTACCAGTTATATGAAGACATGTCTTCGGTCACGCTGTCGGCTGTTGCGTTTACTGTGAAGTAGGTTATTCCGATTTGTTTTGCCCTATTGTACGCGATTTGTCTGGCGAAGACTTCGTTTCCTGAACCTGGCAAACCGATTAGAAGGAGTATTTTAGGTGGTATGCCTCCGGTTAGGAATTCGTCGAGTCCTGCGATTCCTGTTTTTACAAGTTTCATATTTGCCTTCCTTCTAGTAGTTGCGAACTGCTTTGTTATAACTGTTCTTAATTATGCTAGATAATTATGTTTTTCTATGAAATGTATTTGGAATTTTTCGGTCTTTTAAGTTCTTAAAGAATCATAGCGCTTAGCACCTCTCAGCTAATTCATGAAAAATTTTGTATTAAAAACGACTTTCACGGCAAATGATGATCACTTCGTCGGTTGGCATATATCAAATTTCGGTAGAGGATTGTTGCATATTGCTTTTTAAGGAACCGTTCTTACAGTAAGTATCAAGTTTCCTTAAGAAGGAGAAAAAATAAAGGAGAATGAAAAACGTGCGAAAAATTACTAAATTTAAGCGATCTATTAAAGCGATCTCGCCAATAATTTCAGTGCTATTGATGATTGCAATTGCAGTCGTAGCCGCACTAGTAGTCTATGCATGGGTCATGGGCTACATAGGCTACCAAACTGGTAAAACAGGCGATGCAGTACAAATTCAAAGCGTTACTTACAATACTCCTGGAGTCAATGGTGAATACGTCACGACTGTATATCTGCAAAATGTTGGTAGTACTTCGGTCACACTGATCCCTGCCCAATGTCTGTACATAAATGGTATACTTGATACCAGTGCTACCACGCCAACTTCGTTAACTTCAGGAAGCACTGCAACAATTAATGCCGTAGCAAATACTCCGACATTCAATCCTGGAGCCACTGTGACAATTAAAGTAACTACGCAAGGCGGAACATACAGCCAAATAACTGAACAGGCTCCTTAATCGCGGATCGCCCAAAACCTTTTTTTCCTTTTTTAACTTATAATAATAAATATAACCATGGATGGTGCAGCGATGGTATTCGAAAAGCAATTAGGAAAGCTGTTTAATCGAAAGAAAGCCGAGGACGCTCCGAAAAACCTAGGCGCCGAAAGCAGCGTTGCAGAGAATCCGCTTTCATCTAGCTTGGGTAATCCAAGCGTGGAACTTGGAGTTTCTGGGGCTGTAGTTGAGGTTCCGATTAACGATCTCGCAATCTTAGAAAGCTATCCGCTTAACGCCCCTTATGCTTATGTCAAGGTAACTAGGGATGTGGTTAGAGGTAATATTACTTATGCCGTTGAAGAGCCACTGCTTAACAAAGTTGATATTGCAAGTCTCCATCGCTTGAAGGGAATTCTAAACGAAGTGTTAATGATTAAGCCAATGGAACTCCAGTCAAAACAGGCAGCTGGAGAATATCTAGTGAAAAAATGCGATGAAGTATTAGATAATTACCGTTTTAACTTGGACCAAGAAACCCGCAGCAAACTGCTCTATTATGTGGTTAGGGATAATCTTGGGTATGGAAAAATAGATCCACTCATGCGTGATCCATTAATCGAAGACGTGTCATGCAATGGAATCAACGTGCCGCTTTACATTTGGCACAGAAAATTTGAATCCATCCCGACCAACATCCGCTTCGAAACCGCCCATGAACTTGACACAAATGCCCTCAGACTTGCTTACCTTTGTGGAAGCCATGTGTCAATAGCGCAGCCACTACTAGATGCTAGCTTGCCCGACGGCAGCCGGATCAACTTAACCTACGGAAGTGAAGTCACACGCAAAGGATCCACTTTCACTATCAGAAAATTCAAGCTGGATCCCTTCACAGTTACAGATCTTGTAGGCTATAATTCTCTCTCGCCTGAGATGGCTGCTTTCTTCTGGTATGCGGTTGAAAACAGGGTTTCAATTCTGGTTGCAGGAGGAATTGCAGCAGGCAAAACCACCTTGCTCAACTGCTTAAGCATGTTCATTAAGCCAGACTTGAAAGTTGTATCAATCGAAGATACTCCTGAATTGAATCTTCCGCACGAAAATTGGATTCCCGCTGCTACAAGAACACACTTTGGGCTTTCCACAGAAAACGCAGATGTCACTCTTTTCGACCTGCTCAAAGCCTCACTTCGACAGAGGCCAGACTACATCATTGTGGGCGAAATTAGAGGAGCAGAAGCTTACACTCTTTTCCAAGCTGTAAGCACTGGTCACCTTGGAATGTCAACGGTTCATGCGGAATCAGTAGAATCATGTGTATATCGGTTGGAGTCAGCGCCGATGAATATACCGAGAACGCTTATCGCTGGAATAGACATAATTCTTGTTCAAAAGAGAGTCGAATTAGGCGGCAAACCTGTGAGAAAAACCGTTTCAACCTCCGAAATAGTAGGTTTGGATCCCCGTTCAGGAGAAATACTTACAAACGAAGTTTATAGATGGAACCCTGCTGAAGACACTTTTGATTTTACCGGTAGAAGTTACATCCTAGAGAAGATTGCTGAGAAAACAGGCATTACCCCCGAACAGGCAAGCGAAGAAATTCATCGTAGGGCCAAAGTTATACAGTGGATGGTTAAAACCAATGTGCGAAACTACAAGGACGTGTCAAACATAGTCAGAAGTTACCTTGAAAACCCTGAGCCTATTCTCGCGGAGGCCCAGAAAAACGAATAAAAAACTGCTAACCTTGTTCCTGCGAATATCCAACCTAATACCAAAGAGCATCTCTTCCAAGTTTGACAGTTTACAAAATAACTTAGCAAAAACGAGCTTAAGAATTACCTTCCAAGCCTACATGGGATTAATGCTGTTCGCTTCGATCGTCTCGGGAATTGTCGCCTTCTTGTTCTCAATACTCTTAACCTCTTTATTGTTCTCAATGTTCTTATTTTCCTCAATTTTGTTTTCTGTCTTAATTGGTTTGGTCGGCTTTTTTTCTTCGCTTGGCATATGCTACGTTTACCCTTTACTAGATATCTCTTCAAAAGCAAGAAAAATAGAAGCTAACCTTCCGCTTACTGCAAACTTCATGGCTGTTCTTGCCAGTGCTGGTTTGCCACCAGAGCGCATTTTTCGTTCACTAGCTAATGTTGGAGATGAATTTAGTGTAGGTGAAGAAGTGCGCAGAATAATTGCTGATATCGAACTATTAGGTTTAGACCTTAACGCTGCTCTAAGAAGTGGAGCCTTAAGGTCAGCTTCAAGAAAGTTTGGCTCATTGCTTGACGGTATTGTGACTACTTCACACATGGGTGGAGACTTGGCTTCCTTCTTGCGGGAAGAGTCTGAGAAGTACAAAAAAGTGAGAGTTGCGTCAATGAAGAGCTACTTAGAGAGCTTAGGAGGCATGGCTGAAGTCTACGTTAGCTTTATGATTGCTCTTCCCTTGGCGCTTGTCGTTATGCTCTCAATAATGTCCTTTTTGGGCGGTGGTGCATCAATGTTAGGAAATATTAACCCAGAAGTGATACTTTTGCTCTTAGCATTTGTGATAACGCCTGCAGGTTGTGCTGTACTCCTGTTGATGATTGATTCGATGACTCCGCCGAGGTAAAGAAAATGCGCCAGATATCAAAGAAAACAAGGCAGGTTACCGTTGCTGTTTCCTTGATGGTTATTCTCATAGACGTTATCGTACTGGCCATAACTGATCCCAGTGCCATAACGGTTTATGCTAACGAAATATTCCTAGTGGCAGTCCTTGCAATCATAGTTCCTTCCGCCATACTCGACTACGAAAACCAAAGATGGATTTCAGCAATAGAGAATCAAATGCCCCTTCTAGTGCGCGGAGTTTCGGAATCCCAGGAAACCGGATTAACTTTAGTTAAAGCATTGGAAAAAGTCGTTGACGACAAAATGATAGGTCATCCGCTTTCCGACGAAATCAAGAAGTTGACCGTCCAAATGTCCTGGGGAACATCCTTCGAACAGGCTCTGACCAACTTCAAAGAGCGCGTCAATTCGCCAATAGTAAACAGGTTCTGCGCTTTGGTGCTTGAGGCAAGTCGTTCAGGTGGCACGATAAAGAAGGTTTTCGCTGCTACTTCGGGTTTCATGGAGGAAATGAATGACATGGATAAGGAAACAACTGCCCAGATGCAACCCTACATAATTATAATTTACGCGGCTTTTGCTGTCTTTGCAGTTGTAGCAATCCTTCTTGTGCGGTCTTTCTTTGCTCCAATGCAAGGAGCACCACAAATCATGAGCTCAGCTTCAGTGAGCAGCATAAGCGGATTGAAAGACTTCTTCTACAAGGACATGCTGGTTTCCGCGGTTACCGGCGGATTGATGGCTGGAAAACTTGGGGAGCGCAGAATAACAGGTGGCTTAAAACACGCGATAATTCTAAGTGTCGTGGGGTATATGATTTTCTTCTTGGCAATTCCGCCGAACTGGGTGTGAAAAAATGATAAAACTTTACAGAAATAGAAAGGGTCTTTCAACGGTCATTTCAACAATCTTAATGATACTGGTAGTTATGGTTGGCATGAGCATACTGTTTGGATACGTTGCTTTTTACGCTGACAATTACAAGGCGGGAATAGGCAGTTCAGTAATGGAATCCTTAACAATCGAGGATATTTGTCTAAATTCTACAGGGTACATTCAAGGAAGTAATTATTATCCAGTAATGCTTTGGGTCTACAACTCAGGACAAATAGATGCCAAAATCAACGTGATTTACATCAATGGAATAGCAGCCACTAATGGAACATCCACTATCGATTTTAATATTCCTGTACCAGTTGGCACCCACGTACCGATCACCGTTCAAGCATCATCAAGTTGGATAAGTGGCGACACTTATGAGTTTAGAGTAAATACGGTGAGAGGCTCGAATTTCGAGGAATCAATCGTTGCACCATGAAATTGATGTGAAGAAAAAATGTGGAAAAGAATAATTAAAAATCGCAAGGGAACAGCCGAAGTAATTGGTACAATAATGTTTATCGTTATACTAATGTTCTTTTTCACGAATGTCTACCTGTGGCATGATGCTGCCACCAAAGAGATGAATAACATGTATGTTGAAAAAATTAACACACCCATTACAGTGAGTCTAACCTCTGACCCTTCAACCTTAAACGTGACTAATAAAGGTGGAACGGATAGTCAACTTACAATGTTATGGATAGACATCAAATCACCAAGTGGAAGCGGTCCAGACGTAGTACACCTTAACTTTAATCTCATCTCTTTCAACTATAACGTACCTGCAGGTTCATCTATAATGATACCATCCCATTACGATAATAGTTATGGAAGTGTAACCTTCAAAGTTGTTACCACTTTGGGAAACCCGGCTGCTTGCAGTTACCCGTGAGATCACTCGTCAAAACAAACTCTAACCTATAAAAGTCTGGATTAATCTCTGAAATTCTTTCTTTTAAATCGAAAAATATAGAAAAAGTTGGATTTGCCTAGTTTGTCCATGTTAGGTAACTGGTGTACGCTGTCAACGCTTGTCCTGTGTAAGGGAACTGAAGGTCTACAAGCTCGTTTGCTCCTGCTTCAAGTGAATTAATGGATGCTGAAGTATCCAAAGCTGTCACGTTTCCGTTCTGTACAGCGTTTACATGGAGTGTGCAGTTGTTTGCTTTAGCGCTTCCAACATTAATTACGTAGCCTGTAATCTGGAGGAAA
Organism: Bathyarchaeia archaeon; assembly: GCA_050013315.1. Classification (GTDB taxonomy): domain Archaea; phylum Thermoproteota; class Bathyarchaeia; order Bathyarchaeales; family Bathycorpusculaceae; genus Bathycorpusculum. The sequence goes on along the minus strand of JBEKFM010000004.1, from coordinate 3,643 downwards.
GGCGCATTTGTATCTGAGCGGTTGTCTGTGTATTGTAAGCCTGGTGAGCCAAAGCTTACGAGGTTTGGCGTGGCTAATTGTTTTTGGAGACTGGCTATTTGGTTGTTTTTGTCTTGTAAGGTGCTATTTTGTTGCACGTAAACGTATAATATGCCGCTTAAGACAATTAATGCGACTATGATGAGGGCGGCGAGGACGGTGACCAGGTTTGATGCTTTTTTCTTGTTACTCACAACTACCTTCATGTCTTCAGGATCAGTGTTTGATGGTTCTTTCTTTTCATTCACGACTGAATTTCCCCTTTTAAAGATGTATTTGGAGGCATTTGACATAAAACATTTGTGGAGTTGAAATCAATTTGCAAGAGTTAAAAAAGTCTAATTTGCCCTAGAGTAGCGTTCTCTAACGTGAATTTTTGTTGGGCGAATAATGTTTAATCCGTTGACTTCCCATTCGCCAACGCCTAGGCAGGATAACTGCTCGTCGCATCCTAAGATTATGTTTTTTAGGTAGGCTAAATCTTGTGGGTCATAGGTTTTTCCGATGATGTAGTTTTGGATTTGAGATAAGGCTTTCTCGCCTAATATGGTTGGATGGGATGTAATTAGGATTGTTGCTATTTCGTTTTTTGTAGTGAGAATTTCTTGGATTGCTTGAGATGGGAGGTTTTCCGCGTCTTCAACTACAAGAAGGAATGGCTGTGTGGTTTTTTCTCGTCTGCTTTTAGCTAATGCGTTTAAGATGCTGGCGTAGCAGTCAGTTTTTTCGGCGAGAGCCAAGTTTTCGGCTGTTACAAAGATAACTTGGCTTGGTTTGATTTTTTGCGTTATTGCGTCTGGATTGTTTTTTGCGGTGTTGGCGTTGATTAGGGCGGTTTGGAAGTTAAATGGATAGTTTTGGTTTGGGTTTGCACATATACCTATTGTGGTGTATTCGCTGTTTGGGTCGAAGATTACTATTGGATGACCGGTTTTGTTTGCAAGTTCTTCGATGATGACAGTGGCTACATGGGTTTTTCCTGCCCCGTCTACTGCGGAAATAAGTGTGTGCTTGCTCATTAGATCAGCTGAATTTAGGTAATAGTTAATTTGTTCATCATTAGCCTCTTCGGAGAAGGCGATGATTTCTGCTTTGCCCAGATAAAGTGGGTGCGCATAGGGTTTTCCATCGTTTCCTCGGTTGAAAGCATCTTCCAGAAATGATGTGTACGGCATATAAATGCGGCTGCCAGGATTTGGCGGCACAAGAAGCTTGCTCAACGGCCGGTCTTCGTTTCTTAGGTCGATGTAGCCGATTATTTGGGCTTTGGCTAACATTTTGCCTATACGGTTGCCAACGGTTGAGCCCGCGACTTCTTCATAACTGCTAACTTCCGTAACTTCGGCGAGTATTTGGCACGCGTCGCCGTATGTTGGGTGGTCAAGGCAGACTATATCCTGTTTTTCGACGCTTTCGCGGTTTTTTGGGGGACTAATTAGAAAATTGAATTGAGTAGTGTTTGTGTCATTCGTTACAATTCCAAAGTGTTCTTTTATGCGTATGTTTGAAAGATCCATGAGCCTTAGCCTCGAGAATTATTTGACTGAGCATTTTGTTTGGTTGTAGAACTTATAGAACAATGCTCCATTTATTCTTATATAGTTCCTTAAGCGTAAATAGCTGCAACTGGAGAGTGCGCTTTTTAGCGGTTACTCTCCAAAAGGGAAAGGAGAAAATGAAAAACGTGCGAAAAATTACTAAACTTCGGCGATCTATTAAAGCTATATCACCAATAATTTCAGTTTTGCTTATGATAGCGATAGCTGTAGTGGCTGCGCTGGTTGTCTATGCTTGGGTAATGGGTTACATAGGCGGCGCCACCAATAAAGCTGGAATGGCTATAGATATTCCGAGCTTTGCGACAGATTCGGCTTCTGGTAATTTGATGGTTTATGTACAGAACGTTGGTCAGGGAGCTGTGCAACTTGATCCTGCTGGCGCTGTCTACGTAAATAATGCTTTGGTAAAAATCAATTCATGGAATGGAATCACAGCAAGTGGACTTATACCTATTCCTCTAGGTCAAACTGTAGCTCTGGTTGTTAGCTACCCATATAGTGGCGGGCAAGTTTCGATCAAAGTAGCTACAACTAGCGGAACATATATGCAGATCACGGGGACAGGCAGTTCAAGCGGCGGTGGGGGCGGCGGAACTTTGACCTCGACAGCGTTAACCTTGGTGCTCAGTTCAAATTCAATTACGCAGGGTGCAAGTGTTACTGCTTCAGGTGCTTTGACGGCTGGTTCTACAGGTGTTTCAGGAAAAACAGTGACTGTCACTTACGCCTTGAGTGGAACAACTATTCAAACTGATTCTGCGACAACTGATTCTTCTGGTGCTTACACGGATCCATACACGCCTAATGCTGCTGGCAGTTGGACTGTCACGGCAAGTTTTGCGGGCGACTCAACATACGCAATATCAAGCAGCAGTGGTCAAGCATTGACGGTCACTCCGACCTCGACGCCTACTCCGACTCCGACTCCAACGCCTACTCCGACTCCAACGCCTACTCCGACTCCAACGCCTACTCCGACTCCAACGCCTACTCCGACTCCAACGCCTACTCCGACTCCAACACCAGCGCCAAGCTCTGGGACATTTGGTTACAATGTGGCAGGTACATCCTATTATACGATAAACGGCATGATCTTGGGTTCAGTATACACATGCCCTACAAGTGGAACAGCCCAGAGTGTAACCGCGTATATCAGAGTATCAAGTGGCTCATCTAATGTCAAGGCTGCAATTTATACAACAGGTGGAACTCTAGTTGGTTCGACTAATGAAATAACTGTATCTTCCTCTTCAAATCCAAGTTGGGTTACTTTTAGCTTTAGCGGAACTCAACCCTCGTTGACTGCCGGCACTAAATACGTTCTGGTTCTATGGTCGAATAATGACGTACGATTCTACAGATTGGTAACTTCTTCTGTAACTGTAGAGTACCAAAACCGAAATTATGGAACGTGGCCAAATCCTGCATCTTTCACCTCTGACACAAACGAATACAGTATCTACTGCACCTATTCAATACCTTAATTTTCTTTTTTTTAGTAATTTAATATAAGAACCATTTTTTGATAGTGATAATCATATAATAATTGGCAAGCTTGTATACGAAATTTTGACACATCAAGTTGGCTACTTACTCTTTTTTGGTAATGCTGTTTTCAACAAGAAGCATATTTCATTAAGTTAGAACAAAAATGAGGAGAATATCGAGAGTTAAACGTTCAATTCGTGCAATTTCACCAGTCATTTCAGTGTTACTCATGATTACGATGGTCGTTTTGTTTTGTTTGGCGCTTACGTCTGAGTCTTAGGTTGCTTAGGTGGCGTAACCAAAGAAGTCAGCGGAGGCGTCCAAGTTGACTTACTTAATATCTTCGTTCGATAACATTTATCGAAAAAGAGCAAGACTCCTTAGACTGAGTTGAAGTAGTTGTAAGGAGTTTGGTTGATGTTTTTTCATCAGATTTTGACTGAGCATTTTGTTTGGTTGTAGAACTTATAGAACAATGCTCCATTTATTCTTATATAGTTCCTTAAGCGTAAATAGCTGCAACTGGAGAGTGCGCTTTTTAGCGGTTACTCTCCAAA
>JBEKFM010000003.1:0-113099 GCA_050013315.1 Bathyarchaeia archaeon | reverse complement strand
AGAACCACTTTCAAATGGGGAACCGCACGCATACAGCAAGGACTCTATAATCTGCCAGACTTCATTTTGGATTCTGTTCGGTGCGTTCAAGGAGTTAGGCTTTCTAGGGAAACAATAAACAATGTTCTCACAAGGAACTGCCAAAATGGATACCAAAGCGAGTTTAAGCGCTGGAAATTCTTTCGAGCTAAGGCGCCTGATGAGCTTTGGCAGATAGATTTCAAGGGATCATTTACTGTTGGCGGCAGGAGTTACTGGTTTTTAGTCTGCATCGACGACTACAGCAGGTTCATTGTTTGCGCTGAGCAGTTTGACCACCAGTTGACAACGGCTGAAACTGTAGCTGCGTTAGAGAGACAGAAGCGGCTTCCGAAGGCTATTTTGTCTGATCATGGACCACAGTTTAGAGACTAATGGAAGAGCTGGTGCAGTGAACATGGGGTTGAAGCGCAAGGTTGAGTGTTGCATTCAAAACCTCAACCGAGAGTTTGTCAATCATCTGCGAAAGTTTCCTGAATGGCTCAAAGACAAACTAGACGACTACAAGGATTGGTTTAATCATTCGCGCTTTCATCGAGGCGTAAAAGCGTTCCCATCAATGCTCTACGAGTGTAACGTTAGAAACTTGACTTGACACTAATAAAACATTTTAAGCAGTTTTTTGTTTCCGCCTATAATAGGCAAGCGGATGATAAATTCTGCTGCACAAATCATCTTTGTTTTTGCATACTCCATGTGTTTGCAAGACGGAACATTGAGGAGGAATATAGTGTGTTCCCGAGCCTCTTTCGCCTGCAATATGCTCGATTTGATAGCGAGTCAACCGTTCATTATAGTCAGAAAAAGTTTTGAATAATTCATTAACAACCTCTGGCGACATTCCAATGTTAACAAGAAAAGAAGTTAGCGTAAATCGTCCAATGTGTGAGAGATGATGACTTTTTGATGCATCCTCATATAAAGCGTTAATACATGGTGGAAAAGCTGCTTGAACAACAACCTTTGGAAGATCCTCCATTTCTTGACCTAGCACTTCTTGGGCTAATTTTGTTAAGTTATTAGCGATAGAGGTTATGTTTTCCGGCAGGGTCTTGAGCTCTAAGATATCAAGCCTTGCTTCAATGCGTTTTTTAATCTCTTCTTGAAGAAGACGGGCTATCTTATCTTTATTTAAGTACACCTTGCCGCTGATTAGAACTTGGTTAATAAGCTTCCATGTATTACCGTGAAAATGAGAAGCGTTCTGTAAGTAAAAAGTAAACCCCAAACAAAAATCGTAAGGAAGCCCTTTTGCTAAATTGAGGTCCCAGTTAAAATCATTGGCTATGATTAAAATATTTTCTTTGGATTCTTTAAGCATGAATGAATAAGCAGTTTTTGCCTCAGCAAGTGCATAACGTTTCTTAATAAGAGAATTCTTTGTGGCTATTGCCAAAATAATCGCTGCGGCAAATGAAGAAATTTCTGTTCTACTATCTTTCGCCATGTCGCCAGCATTAACTTGCATAACTGCATTTTCCAACCTTTTTTGGGCGCGTTCAAGAATTGGTTTATTTTCAGGAGCCACCAAGTTCTCAATTGTTAATCCTAGCTCTTCTATACGTTTTGAAGTTTGTTTTAAAAAAGGGTACTTTGCAAAATCTAGTTGTATGAATGTTACTGGCGCCATTTGGCAAATGCCAGCTTATTCTGTTTCGATTCTTGGTGCCAAGAAGAAGGTTAGCTTTCCCTCTTTTGCTTGTTGGAAGTCTATTTTCACAGGCATATCGCTTGAGAATTCAAGCGTGGCAATATCAGACGTTGCTGACGCGGCTTTTATAATTTCAGACAGGTAACTTAGGCTAAACGTTGCTTTAGCATTCTCTTTAACTTCCAAATCAAGCAACGCATCGCTACCTTTCTGAAGAGTAATTGTTGCACCCATCAAATCTCCTGAAGCGCTCAGGGTTAGTTTTTCTGGATCAGCCTCTATTCGCACGTGATCGCTCACGAGTTGGGCGTCTTCAATTGCCTGGCTTAAGCCTTGAGTCGTGGTCTTAGCCTTCACGTTGAAGGTTATCTTAGGTGTTGGCACTTCTTCTTCTGAAGCTTCAAGAGTTGGCATGGTAAAGTCTCTGCCGTACTTTCCAGTTATTATTACTTGTAATCGTCCAGTTTTGTCATCGAGAGATAACTCGACTGCCTCGTCTCTTCCAGCACGCTTGAGGAGTTTTAGCAGCTCGCTTATGTTAATGCACATTTTTGTTGGCTCTGTGGACAAGTATTCTTGGAAAATAGTTTTTGGCCATTCAAAATCAATCATTGCAACCCGTGACGGGTCCATGGCGCGCAGTTTTAGCCCTTCAGGATCAATTTTGAATGTTGCCTCGTCTACCAGAATCGAGATGGCCGTAGCCATATCTCTTAAAAGTTTGGCGTCAGATACTTTAAGCTTAAACATGTTATTCTTTTCCTCGCTAATGCATATTACTGTAAAGTTATATAGCTTATGATTATGCTTTGAGCTAATAAATAAATTGTTCTCGCCAAACCGAAAAACAAGCATTTAGTGAGATAGATTATATGAGATCGGTAAGTGCTACGATTGGGGAAATTTCACGAAATAAAACGGATGAGCTATTGCCAAATTGAATATGTTGCTCAACCGAAGAATTAGAATAGGAACCAGCACCTTAGCTGTATTCTCTAAACGTGTAATTACACTTAGTGCAACGCAGAAACTGAGTTGAAGACTCATCGGCTCCGCGTGTTTGTACCTGCCAAACATAAGCCGTGTTGTTTCCGCATTTGGGGCATTCAATACGCACTGTTGGCAACGTATTCAATTTCTGCTCCTCTTTGCCGATAACAGCAACAAACTGCTGAGGATTATGCTGTATAACTTTCGGCGCAACCTTCGGCTCAACTTTTTCACCAGTTTCTGGCTTCTTAAACCCACACTTGGGACAAACAAGAACCAAAGAGGCTTCTTTACCACTCTTTGATTTCTTTGGCTCTAGACGAGAACCACATTTAGGGCAGAATTCCATATTCCGTTACTCCGTTATCCGTTTTTGATTCCCTTAGCATTGTACCTTTTAAACCTTTTCCAACTCGGGCTAGTCAAGGACTAATTCCAGAAGCAATGAGATGAGCAACCCGCAAGGGCTCAGGAAAACTGCTTCTTGTCGAAGTCAATTTAACAACTTCTAGGGCATCAACCTCAGAAATTCCAGCTAACTCCATGTAAATCTTCTTTCCGCCACGACAGACTTCATGGATTGTCCCAGCCGCAAGAATCATTTTCCAACGCTCCTCACTTTTGGGCAAATTATTAAGTGCATTGCGAATCGCTTCTAAATCAGGCTTTTTGGGCGTTAACGCGATAACTGGAAGTTTAGTTGTTAAATTGAGCCTTTTGATGTCTACGACGTTAAAACCAGCAAACGTTATTCCGTTTAACATTACTAAACGCAGCTGTTTGCAGTGAGGTGAACGGTTGATCATTGAAGCTATCTTTTCAGTTGCATCAAAGCCATCGATTTCAATGATAGTATTTATTACCCCGTCAAGCCAGCAGCCGCCTCGGAAAACAACGCCAACAGCTATCGCAAAACCTTCAGTATGCGGAATAAATTTTCCGTCATCAACTCCGAGAACGCGGATTTCAGATTTTATCGCACGAAAGTCTTTAACTTCCAAAATCTTTCCCTGAAAAGATATAGGAGCGTATTTCAGCTTTTAAATTAAATCTTTGTTAACTTATTTTTTGAACTATTAAAACTGAAGAAATCTAAAATTATTAATAGAAAGGGCAATCAAGCTTTTAGAACACGTTCTAACTCTTTACTGAAAGCGTCATTTGCTTCTCGAACTTTCTCAACAGCTTTAATCAACGCATCTTCAGGCTTATCGCCCACTTTCATCCTTACGTATATAATGGGGCTTGAGGCCAAAGGATGCGGCAAATCGTAGCCAGCAAAATCCACTTTCTTATCTTCTAAAAGTCTCTTTTGCAACAGGTTACAAAGACCATGACTGGAGCCTTCAATTTCTATTTTAAGCTCATTCCCCGACTTTTTTAACACTTTAACCTTCATATTATTCTCCTCTGCTTTGTTATATCTCTTCTTTTCCATAATCGGAAGACATTTTACGTTTTTCAATATTACCGCATTTTGGGCATTGCAAATCATACCGTTGAGGCTCCAGCAAACTGCCACATCGAGAGCAGAAAGCATACAAAATACCTAAACCCTTATCGTTAGTTGATAAATGATAAATGCGGTTTTTTTCACTAATAACTTTGGCCCTGACTATATCGCCGGGCTTGCATACATCATTCATAGAGTTAACGTATCTATCAGACACATCAGAAATATGCAGAATGCCGCCGAAATTGCCTGAGATCTTCTTTTGCCCAATTTTAAAGATTCTCACTAGAACATTATCAGACTGGGCATTTCCGATTTGACCCACAATCGTCGTTGCAACTTTCGGAACAACAGCACCATTGGTTAGTGGATAAACGGAAACACGCTTGTTAAGCAAATCCAGTAATGCACGACCAACAATCTTGGAGTAGATAACGCCATCTTTAACGTACGTTCCAGAATCTGGAATAAACTCTTCAATAACACCTAAGCGTTCTCCAGGCAACACTAAATGACCGCTTTTTTGTTCAGGTGGTTTTAGACTCATATAATTTCCCTTATCTTTAAATAAGCTAACTAGTCGCATTTGATAAATGCATATGCTAAGTTTCCATTCTTATCAATAAACCTTTTGATTAACAAAAAATTAATTCTTAGTCGCAAAAGAAAAAATTTTTATTTAATGCTTGCCCTTTCGATGATATATAAATCAACAACAAAATCATGCTTAAATTTTGTGTGAAAATCAAACATTCGCGGAATGGTCATAAGCATAGCATAAACTGCCTTAACAACGCCATTATGTTTTGCAACAAACCGTTCTAAAAACGGAGAAGGAGAAACCTGCAAAAACCCACCGTTTGCTTTAAGCTGCTTTATTAATTTCTGATCGGTTTGCGGATGATTATGAAGAGAATATACAGAAGTGCCCACTTCCAAAGCCTTTCCTAAAAATGCTCTGTCAGCCTCACGTATTTGCACCCCAAAAGGAGGATTCTGCAAAACAGTATCAAATCTACCCACGATAGCATTGATGTCACCAATAATCCATTGAACGTTACCAGTCAAACCAGCTTTCAATGAGTTTTTGACAGCAGTTTTAATGGCTAACTCATCAACGTCAACTCCTACAACGTTCTTAGCGCCAATATAAGAGGCCCCCAAAGCAAGCCTGCCTGTTCCGCAACCTAGATCCAGCACAGTTCGGTCAATAATATCATTATTTGCATAAGCTGCAATGTACAGCAAGGTTGATGCAATAGATTCGGAAACAGTGTACTGTTCGAGACGCACCTGAGGAGTAGGCTGAGGAGCAATTTTCGAGAAGAACAGCTCTAAATCTAATTTTCGAATAATCCTTTTTTGAGCATATTCTCCCATGAAAATTCGCCAGAAACCACCATAAACTCATTGACTGTTAACACAGGCTTTGAAAACTTTGCTGGAGCATCAAGAGAAATCCGAGGACATGCTACATTGACATATGCATCAATGGATGGAAATTCAAGAAGTGTTTCAGGAATAATTTCCCTGACAGCAAGCAGATAAGCTACTTTCCCGTGTTGCTCAGCTAATTTCTTAATCCTTAATGCTTCGTCAAACCGTTTTTGCCCCGGTTTCAAGCCAACAAAAACCCCGAAGGTTTTGGCACGTTGCGCTTCTTCAATGCAGGCCCAACGTTTCTTGAGGATTTTTTGGGCTTCAGCGTTAATTGAGAAAGCCCTATTATCATATGGATCTGCTATGAAAGTTGGTTTAGAAGTGCTTAAAGCTATGCCTAAAGCATGAAACATTCCTCCCCCAATAAAAAGGAAAGCTTCTACCTTATCAGCAATTGATTTTACGTTGCTGTAATTGCAGCCGGTGACTTGCCCAGGATAGCTCATTTGTCCACTGTCACCAATGATTACAGTTTTTCCAGATCTGATTAAAATGTCTCTTGCTTGGTTTAGCGTCTGTAAATGCTGCACTGAAGTTGCTAAACCAATTCTATAATACTTGCCTAAGAGCTGTAAAGATTGCTCGACAGCCTCATCGACTTTTACTGTTGCTCTTGCTTCAATGTAAACTGTTGGGATCTGCTCATGCTTTAAGAGTTTTGAGTGCCCAAAATGCAATATCAAATCCACGCCTAAACTTTCGCCTTCACTAACCGCTATATCACAAGCACCGTAGCAAGGGTCAGCGGAAATTATTGCAAGCGCACCGTTTTTCTCCACAATTTTGGCTAAACGTGGACCTTCAGGTTTTAATCCTTCTGGTAGTTGCAATAGAACGCGCTTAGCACCAAGTTTGGTTATCTCTTGCTTTATTCTTTCTTCTTCAAAATCAAATCCTTTCATGTTGTATTCCCACACTTTACGAGCAACAGCGAAATTAAATCGAAGAAAAAGTAGCGGAACTGTACGGTTTTTGTATAAGGCTCTTTTGCTAGTGTAGCCATTCCCAGTCTTGAGTCGGCTTTTTAAGAGGTTGCCCACGAGCCAAAGCGGCTTGCTCGGCAAGCCGTTCAAGAATTATCTTGTGTTCTATGCTGGCAACATTCTTTCTTGTAGCTACTACGGCATCATTATTAACGGATATGCTGTCAATTCCAACTCGTACTAGGAATTCTGCGAAGTCTGGAAGATTTGATGGTCCTTCACCGCAGATTGAGACTGTGCATCCGTTTTCATGAGCCACTTTGATGAGGTGAGCAATTATTCTTTTTACAGCTGGGTCTCTTTCGTCAAAGTAGCCCATTTGGCCTAAACGCTCAGAGTCGCGATCAATCATTAGTACGCCTTGAGTCATGTCGTTTGAGCCGATGGAAAAGCCGTCAACGAGCTTGGAGAATTCGTCAGCCATTATTGCTATTGAAGGCGTTTCAGCCATAAACCAAACTTTAAAGTCGCGAGAACGCTCAAGACCTTCTTCTTTCATAATTTCAAGAGCTCTTCTGGCTTCCCAAAGATTGCGAACCATGGGAAGCATGACATACACGTTTTTTAGACCCCATTCTGTGCGGCATTTTTTAATGGCTTGGCATTCAAGTCGGAAGGCTTGGATATACCATTTGCTTATGTAGCGGCTGCAGCCTCTCCAACCGAGCATTGGGTTTTCTTCAACTATTTCGTATTTTTCTCCGCCTTTCAAACCTCGGTATTCGTTGGTTTTGAAGTCGCTAAAGCGTACTACAACTTGTCGAGGCTGGATTGCTCGAGCAACAGTTGTAATGCCTTCGGCAAGTTTGTCTACGAATTTTTGGCTTTCACCAGTGTCGACAAACATCATTGGGTGCTGACCAATCGCACTTGCAAGTATGAATTCGATGCGCATTAATCCGATGCCTTCGAAGGGCAAGTTTTTGTAGTCTTCAATTTTTTCTGGAACCCCTAAGTTCATGTAGATTCTTGTGCCAGTTACTGGAGTTGCCTCTGCTGCTTGCATAACCATAGCCGGTCCGTTTGATGTTGCTGGCGGTTGAACGGCTTGGGCCATTATGCCTTCGTAAATTATGCCGTTTCTTGAATCCACAGTGTATTCTTGGCCTGTTTTCATTAGTTGTGTAGCTGTTTCTGTGCCTACTACACAGGGGATGCTAAGTTCGCGGCTTACAATTGCTGCGTGGGATGTGACGCCGCCTTTGTCAGTGACTATGGCACTTGCCATTTTCATGAATGGTACAAAGTCAGGGTCAGTCATGCTTGTTACGAGAATATCTCCTTTGCGCATTTCTCTGCCTGCGTCATCAGGATTTAGGACAACTTTTGCTATGCCTGCGCCGTAACCTTTTCTTCCAGCTGAAATGCCTCTCACTACTACTTTTAATGTTTCCTCAGCTTTATTTTCTTCAGTTTTTATGGGTGTTTCCATTGTTTTTGAGCTCCAAACTGTTTCTGGGCGAGCTTGAACTATGAACATATTTTCTGGGTAAGATAGGTCTTGGTCAATTGCCCATTCAATATCCATGGGTTTGCCATAATGCTTTTCAATTCGGTTTGCAAGTTCTGCAAGCGTCATGATTTCCTGATCGCTTATGCAGGTTACTTTCTGCTTATCCTCCGGTACATCCAAGTGTACTGTTTTGCCTGTTTTGAGGTCACGAAGAAACATTATCGTTTTACGTGAAATTCTTCTGTTTGTGATTTTCATTGTGTTCTTATCGACAACAAAATCGTCAGGGCTAACAGCGCCTGATACGACAGTTTCTCCTAAGCCATAGTTGCCTTCGATTACAATTTCATCCTGATTTCCAGTTACAGGGTTTATGGTAAACATTACACCAGCAGCTCTAGAGTTCACCATTTTTTGGACCCCGACGCTTATGAAGACTTTTTCATGCGCAAAGCCTTTTTCATTTCGGTAAAAGATTGCACGGGGCGTAAAGAGGCTTGACCAGCATTTCACCACTTTTTCGATGAGGTCATCAGGACCCTTAACGTTAAGGAAAGTTTCTTGTTGACCTGCAAACGATGCATCAGGTAAATCTTCGGCTGTAGCGCTTGATCTTACGGCAACAAAAACATCTTTTAACTCGAGCCGCCGGTTTAGTTCTTTGTATGCTTTTCTAATGGCGTTTTCCATTTCTTTGGACATTAGAGTTTTTTCGATAAGCGCACGTATTTTCTTTGATGCAACATCATATTGCTGTGGGTCATTTGGGTTTGTAACTGTTTCCTTTATTATTTTATAAATCTGCTCAGCTATTCGTTTTTCTTGAATATATTTTTCATAACAATAAGCTGTTACTGCAAAACCCGGTGGAACAGGTAATCCCGCGTTTATCATTTCCCCGAGGCTGGCATTTTTGCCACCAACAATAGGAATATCATCTTTTCTTAAATCATCAAACCATAAAACCAGTTCTTTTTCTTTTACGCTCAAGTTGTCTCCGTCTCCGGTTCGACCTTTTCGGTCATGTTGGGAGAAGCTTCAATTTTAGAGATAACTATTCTACAGGGTATTGGAAGTTTTGCGCTCCCTCTTTTGAGAGATTCTCTAGCTGTTTCAACAGCTGACGCTTTTACTTTAACGGTTATGATGGTTTGTCCAACCTCTACTTTTGCTGCAGTGCCGATCGGCGTTCCGAAGGAACGTCTCATTCCCTGTTGAAGCCGGTCAGCGTGAGCACCGAAGATCATTTTGTTTTCTCTTAAAATAATATGAGGGTATGGATGAACAACCATAAGATAATCATTTACGAGTTTATCAATTAAGATACGGTTTGTAGCTACACGTGCTGCTTCTAAGGCACTATGGCGTATTTGAGCTCTTTCTAAAGCGATTAATTTAGCTTCGTAATCAAAGGTACCCTTCGTATCACCCATAGTGAATTTTACTATTTTTGGTGGTGGAAAACCTCTAACGTATTCTTTTCGTGTGTAGGCTCGATTTTTCACGTGCCGGTAATTTCGTGCATGCATGCAAATCCCTTTTGTAGAATACCCATTCAGCGGTATTTAAACGATTTGTAAAGTCACGCTTGAGCTTCGCATGACTTTTTAACCCGAATTATTCCCTTTTTACAACATTCATTAAGTGAGTTGGCGCGTTATTTCTTATATACTTAGTTAGCTCCTCTTTTTCCAGATGTTAATAGAGTTATTTATTTCAGGGAAAAACTGGAAACTTTCCTTAGCAGAGCTTGCTTCTTACTTAAAAGCGAGAGAAATCAAATTTAAGGCGCAATTTTTTTCTAAAGAGTTTTTTACATTTAGCTTCGAAGATGGATTTGATCCTTCTGCCATTGATGATTTAGGCGGAACGATAAAAATTGGCGAGGAGAAAGCAAAATTTTCAACCCAAATCGCTAAGGAAGCTTTTCTTGATAAAAACAAGCAAGCCCAATCACAAATAGCCGAATCTATAATATCAAGCTGTTTGGTTGATGATATAGATAAGTCGGCTGAGAAATTATTTTTTGGAGTGAGCGTGTATTGCCCTGAAAAAGCATTGCGGCCGTTATCAGGGGTTATTCAGCGGTTTGTCGGAAGTACTGTAAAAGACGAGTTGGCAAGTTATGGCAAGAAATCGAAGTTTATGGGCTTTTCTAAAGATAGAAGGTTCGCTCAGCTAAGCCATGTGGAAGTCTTAAAGAAGAATTTAGTTGAAAACAAAGCAGAGATATTAATATGCATTGGCAAGGAAGAAACATGGGCTGCAACCACTATAGCTGTCCATAATCCTTTTGAATTTCAAAAAAGAGATATTTACAAGCCGAATCAACGAAAAATTTTTGCCATGCCTCCAAGGTTAGCTAAGATAATGGTTAATTTATCTTCTTGTACGCCCAGAAAGGTTTTGCTTGACCCATTTTGTGGTGTTGGCACAATCCTTCAGGAAGCATTACTGGCGAGGGCAAATGTTGTCGGTGTAGATGTTAATCCATGGTGTGTTAAAGCGGCAAATGAAAATCTTGAATGGCTGAAAAGAGAATATAGTCTTGAAGATGCAGAATATAGGGTTCTGCAAGGAGACATTAGCAGGTTAGCGGAAAAAATTGGGCAAGAAACGGTTGATTGCATTGTAACAGAACCCGATTTAGGACCAGCTTTGCGGCAAGTACCGACTGGACCATACGCACTAAAAATTGTCCAGAAGCTCGAGCCACTGTATTTTGGTTTTGTCGAAGAAGCACATAAAGTGCTGAAAAAGAAGGGGCGATTGGTGTTTGTAACGCCTTATATCATAACTCGTTCTGGGCAATCGGTGATTATGCCTATTGATGAGAAACTTCAGAACTGTGGCTTTAAGAGTGTGCAACCCTTCTCTAAAGAGATGTTTTCTGAGAGGGTGGTGGGATTGGAAGAGCTGATTGGTGTTTCTTCATTGATTGAGGTTGATGAACGGCATAAAGTTGGTAGAGAAATTCACATCTATGAAAAATAATCGCTTTATTCTCAGATATAATTTATTAATTTGTTTTTGATGAACTATGTTCTAAACGGTTTGAGGCAGTAACTAATGGATAATAATTCAAGACCTAATTGGGATAGGTACTTCTTAGACCTTTGCGAAGCTGTTGCAAAGCGAGCTACTTGTGGCCGAGGAAGAAGCGGTTGCGTAATTGTTAAAGATAAAAGAATTATGACTACTGGCTATGTTGGTGCACCTGCTGGTTTGCCACACTGCGACGAAGTTGGACATGACATGCGCAAAGTATTCGACAGCAACGGCAATGTAACCCAACATTGCGTACGTACCCTTCATGCGGAACAAAACGCCATCATTCAAGCAGCTAGGTTCGGTATACCACTTGAAGGAACAACACTTTTCTGTAAAATGACTCCATGCCGAACTTGCGCCATGATGATAATTAATGCAGGCATAAAAAGAGTAGTTTGCGAAAAACGCTACCATGCTGATGCTGACACTAGAGAGATGTTCATGCAAGCCTGTATTGAATTAGCCATAATGAAGGATGAAGTTGAAAAATACGACAAGCAATAACTAAGGAAAATAATGGACGCTAAGTATCATAGCGCTTGGGAAATTATAGCCCACCTATTTAAAGCAATCATAGCTAAAGTGAACTATTCGTCGATTGTTACCTTAGGCATAATTCACTTTCAAATTTTTATTCAACTAGGTGAATAAGATGCCCAAGTCCAATGTTAATCTGACTGGCTTAATCAAATGTGTTTTTTATCTTGCTTTTGGAACAACTATCCACTTAACGTTATCAAATCCATACTTTGTTAGTAATGGATCGAGGAAGTCTGGGGCTAAGTCATCATCTATTTCGGACATAACCACGGTGTCACCTATTCTGTAAACGATGCCTATTTCTGTGAGGTCTTTCAGGGCAGCGTATTTGCCTTTGATTTCCCAATAGCCAGGCTCATCTCTACCAACTTCCATAATCCAAGAATACTTATCCTCAGGATGCTTGCCCTGTGTAAAGTTGAAGCTACAAACAATATCTCCAACAACCTTTGGATCATCTTCTGTTTTAACGTAAAACCAAATGGTCATCTCGAAGTCACTACAATAAGCTACGCACTATACCTTTATTTGCTTTTCAGCACAAGGTTCTGTGAAGTTATCGGTTGATGGTTTTCTCTGTGAAAAATCGGTTGATGACTAATTAGAAGCTAAGAAGCTATTTTTTGTTATCCTTTTTCTGATAAATACAGTTGATAGCAGTATTATTACTGCAAAAAGTGGCAGAATTATCCAAGTTGGAAACTCTGGAACGGTAGGTGTTGAGGTTGGACTGGATGGTTGTATTGGATTAGGTGAATTGGATACTGTCTCAGGTATGGTTACTGTTTGTGTGTTGCTCCAGTCACCAGTGTTACCGTGAAACTCTGAATATGCATTATTGTATCCAGTATATGGAACGACTAAGGTTAAGTACCCTATAAGTGCGCTTACACGAAAGTCTATTTGTCCAGCATTTGGAAAAACTTGTCCCCCTTCTGGATAATTAGATGGTATGTAAATAACAGGGTAATTAGATGTTCCCAGATTAATGTAGAAGGGCTTTAAAGAATCGTCTGGAGAGTAAAATTGCCAAGAGTTAGCATTGGCATAATGTCCTTTAAACTGAACTTAATAGTATAGATTAACCTCTGAGCCATTAATAGAAAAGGATGTAAAGGGTGGATAATTCGTTATCGTTAGGTATATTGATTGATTTTCTACATAGTAACCAGCTTGGGTAGTCACATTCTGACCTGTGAAGGGGTCGATGGTAGTAGTCGGAGCTACATAATATGGTTCTGCAACAAACTTCAAAGTAAACGTTGGTAGAGACGGAGTAGGTATTGATTGAGCAAACGCAGGTTTAATAATAATTGATAGACTTGAGGAGGCTAAGAGAACAATAAGAAGCAATGAGAAACTCTTATTCACACTACCCATAATTAGTCTCAGAGACGGTTCCCGATAAAAGAGTTCTTGTAAAGATTTATTGGCACAATATTTCTTGACTTATTTAGAAACACCCATTTTCTTACAATAAAAGACCATTAGCATGTATTCTACAAATAATCAACCGAAATTTCACATGAACCCTATTTCAACTGAAGACTTCACAGAACCCAGCACAACCAACCGGCGCTTGCTATGCAGATTAAGTATTAGCTTCTAAAAGTATCAAAGTTTCAAAGAAAGGCAATTTACGTACAGCCTTAATCCTTGCTTTAAGATTATGCTCCCTAAATTTGCTAATCGTTTCTTCAACATTTGTAAGCGTAGACTGCATTAAGAGAATCCGGGCGTTGGGTTTCAAGTGCACTGGAGCTTCGGTGATAAAGCGGTCGATAATTTGCCGTCCATTAGTGCCTCCTGCCCATGAACGCCCAATCCAAGATTCCGCTTCATGCTCAGCAGCAGGCAGGTATGGCGCATTGAAGAGAATTAAATCAAATCTTGCGTTTTCGTTTAAAGCGTTTAATAGGAAAGACTGCACGAAAACCATTTTACTACGTACATTGTTAAGCGAGGAGTTTTCCTTAGTGCAACGAACTGCGTAGGGATTCAAATCAACGGCAACCACGATGCCTGCTTTTTCCGCTGCCAATATGCCAAGTATACCGCAACCGGTACCCATATCCAATACCTGTGCGCCTTTCTCTACATCAAGGTTTTCAGCGAAAAGAAAGGAGTCCTCAGCAGGTTCGTAAACATTATCCCAAACATTAAAAAAGTAATTGCCAAAGTGTGCTCTCTTAGCTGGAAATGGCATTTGCTAGTGCTCCAAAATCTTTCGGCAGCAACTCTCTTGCGCGCCTATCATGAAATGGCAAGGCAAAAGCTATCTTTTCAGCTTCGTCTTTAGTTAACTTCAAAGTACTCTTAATGAATGGCATAAGGGCTTTTCCGGACTTCTTGTTGCGCTGAGTAAAGAGCCATTTCACCATTTGCTTGAAAAACATTTCATCCTTGACTTCGAACGGAATTTTGCTCCAAGGTTTTAGCCGAACGATTACTGAATTTACTTCTGGTTGAGGGAAAAAAAATGCTTTGGGAACCTCATCCAAAATTTCAACTTCTGCATGCTGATAGGTCATAACCGTTAACCAACCATAATCCTCACTGCCTACAGACGCTACAAGCCGACCAGCAAATTCTTTCTGCAATATCATCACTGCACACTCAATTTTGCGTTCAAAAAGCCACGTTATAAGATGGGAAGATAAATAGTAAGGAGGGATAGCTATGATCTTGTTAAACTCAGGCAACTTTTCCTTCAACACATCGCCTTCTATTACAGTCACATTATCAATACTTTTGACTTGTTCACGAAGCACTTTTGCAACCTGCGGATCTTTCTCTACCGCAATTACAGCCTTGCACTTATCAGCTAAGAAACTGCTTAGGAAACCGAAGCCTGCGCCAACATCCAACACCACGTCTGAAGGGCCGATCGAAGCATAGACGCATAGTTTAGTGTAGAGTGAGGGCTCGACCATAAAATTCTGCCCCAAAAGCCTATTCGGGGTAATTCGATAAGTTCGAAGTAGCTGCTTCGTGTCCTCAATGCCCATCGATTTATGCCTTATTGCGCTCGAGTGAACAATCGATACTTGCTGTCACCCTCAAGCTCTTCCATAACCCGCTTAGTAATCAACTTTACAGGATTAGGCAACTCGGTCCGTTTCTGTAAATCATCAAAACTCTCAAAGGGCTTCCGACCCCGCTCGTTAATAGCTTGCCACATATATTTTTTTCCAATACCTGGAACAAGTTCTAAAGCATGCATTCGAGGAGTAATTGCACGCGCTGTGTTGAAAAAGTTTACAAACCACTTTTCACGATTCAAAACTATACGACTTATCACACTTGGAAGCTCTGCCTTAGCTGATGCAGTTAATTCATCGTAACCAATGCGCCCTATGATATACGTCACTTCTTCACGGGAATCCTTTCCCACATATACGCGGTCACCTGGCTTAAGCATTAAACCCTCTTTTACCAAAGCTTCCAAAAGCGTAAAAAATTCTTCACCTATGCACTGAATTAAAGCTCCCGCTCGG
Organism: Bathyarchaeia archaeon; assembly: GCA_050013315.1. Taxonomy (GTDB): domain Archaea; phylum Thermoproteota; class Bathyarchaeia; order Bathyarchaeales; family Bathycorpusculaceae; genus Bathycorpusculum. Next base: position 98,002 of record JBEKFM010000003.1, on the reverse strand, counting down.
TAACCTGCCCGACCAGTCGGCCGGAATCCCGGCTTGCCGTGTGCCAAGAAATCTAACACGTGAGCGTACTCTTCATAACGCTTTTCCATTACAGTCACTGAGTCCTCTAGCTTATTGTGCTTACTACTTAAAAATACTTAGCCGTTTTACGCTACTTCAAAGTTCTATTCTCATTCAGAAGCGCAACAATGGCCTTTAATTTTGCAGTTTCTATAATTTTACGACCGCCAGCTAAGAAAACTCTCAACTCGTCAACAGTTTCAGGCATACAATTTATAATTTGAACAGCTTCAGCCTCGTCGATTTCGTATTCTTTAATAAGCGTTCGCAAGAGTTCTTCAGCCTTCTCAGGGTCAACTTTGGAGAATTTATTTACATAATCCAAAGTTCGGCGTTGGAACTGATCTAGATTTTCTTCGCCAATAGCCTCTAATACCTTCTTAACCTGCGGTAGTGTCAAGCGAGTCGCACTTACTTCTTTCTTGCTCATTTTTTTCCACTGCCTGTGCCAGTGTATGGTTCTAAATGTTCAGAGCGAGTAATGATTTCTTTAATAGAATTACCTTGAGGCACGCTGACTACATACCCGCGACCCCGCTTTTCCAATATTATGCCTATCTTACCGTGGAACCGTTTGTGAGGCATACTCTTCTGCACACTAGAATCCATCTTTATTATCACTTGAGACCCAGGCGTATACTCTTGAAGTATTTTGCTAATTTTTGGCTTGCCTTTATCTCTGGTTGCCTTTTTTAGAAGACTGCGAGTCCCAGTGTAATATCCTTTTGAACCTTTCATCCAATTTTCACCTTTTCCTTAATCATCCATTATAACTTTCAGAACATCAAGCTTAAGCGTCTTCGCTCTGTTTCCAAGCAAATCCGAAACATTTGGAATTGTTCTTCCTTCATCTCCAGACACCAATTCTTTAACATAGAGGCCGCCTTGACAACGAATTTCCATAAGAGCCCTCTTAAGCGACACCTTCTTAACTTTAACCTTATATATGTACCTTTCTCGGATTAAATCCGCCCGCCTATGCACAACACGAAGTGGCGTCTGCTGCTTTATTGTGGCTCCAGTCAGCGTCTCTTCCAACATGCGCAAACATTCGTCGGAAACCTCGTTCTCAAATTCAGCCAGTAACCGATACTCTTTCTGTGAGCCTTCACCCTTCTTAAGCCGCCTCACTACATCCTTAGTGGCAAAACGCAACCGCGAAACCTCAACCTTACCCACAGCTTCAGCGTTGATTTTGGCTTCAATTTGCTTCAAATCAACAAACCGCTTCTTAGGCTTAGAAACCTCAATCACAAAAGGGCGACCTGTCCCCAGCATTCGAGCATCGATATCTTCGCGTCCAGAAGCGTGAAAAGCTGTTTTTTCGCCTTCAGTTGCTTCCAACAGAGGCTTTGAGGATAGCTCCTCGACTGATTCTGGATACATTTTGCCGGTTCCGCCGCATTTTTCACAGCCTCTTCCACGGCAGCTTGAACAGAACCATTTCGACTGCGGAATATCTCGCACAAGCTTGCGATACCTCCCGCCCACGAAAAGCGGGTTGACTTGAAGGCGCACTTTCTGTTGGAAAGGGTTGATTACTACAACCAAATCAGGAACTAAATAATCCACCTCTTTTCCAGTTCGTTCGGCAAGCGCTTTGCCAAACAATCGTCCGAATTCATGCTTAATGCTTTCGCTATAGCTAAGGTTGAAGGCAGCCTTAAACTCGTCCTCTCGTTCCTCAACCAGAACGGGCAATTCAATTCCTACCAGGAACGTTGTAAACTCATAACCCTCAATAGCGCTCAAGGACTTCTCGGTTAAGTTGCTAAGAAGCTCAAACTTGCCTTCACAAAGAAAACACTTGGCGTCCAAGGCTTGCTTAGGAACACGTTTCTTTAGGTGTTTTATGGTTTCTTGTGCTTCTCTTGAAAAACCGTTAGTCGCCAATATTTTAAGCTGCTTCACGCCATTAAGGTTTTTTTCTTTGGCAAGGTCGTTGGCTTGCAATGTTAAGTTTATTTTTAATGCTGAGCCTCGTACGTTATTTTCCATGCTGTAACCAAGCGAAGCAAATTGTCTGCCAAGGCAATGATCGCAGAGGGGGTATTTGCTGAGGAGTTCATATGCTTTTTCGAGTACATCCATGTTTGCTTAGCCTACTGGAAAGTTGGGTGGCATTCCTTGTCCGCCGAGTCCGAAGGGCAGTTTCTTTTTACGCTTAAACGTCTTTAGCATTTTGCGCATCATAATGTACTGTTTTAGTAGTTCTTTGACGTCTTTTTCGGTTGTTCCTGACCCTCTTGCTATTCGTCTTGCCCGAGAAGAGTTGAGTACTTTGGGGTTGTCTCTTTCTTTAGGTGTCATGGATTGAATTATTACTCCCCATTTGTCCAATCGTCCTTCAGCTGTATTGAGCATGTCTTGTGGAATATTAGAACCAGACATTCCAGGTAACATCTTTAGTACTTTACTGAAGGGACCTATTTTTTTGACGGCTTGGAACTGCTCGTACATGTCTGTTAGGGTGAAGTTTCCGCTGAGTATTTCTTTGGCTTTCTTTGGCGGAACCTTAATTTCGGCATCATGCACCTTTTCCAAGAGCGTTTCTAAATCGCCCATGCCAAGGAGTCTGCCGACAAAACGCGAGGGAATAAAAGCTTCGATATCTTCGATTTTTTCGCCTGTGCCAATGAACTTTATGGGAGCGCCTGTTGCTGCAACTGCGGAGAGTGCGCCGCCTCCACGCGAGGAACCGTCAAGTTTTGTTACTATAATTGCGCCTATGGGTGTTGCTTCATGGAACGTTTTGGCTTGAATAAGGGCTTGCTGACCGATGGTACCGTCGATAACCATTATGACTTCGTCGGGTTTGAGGTGTTTTTCAAGGTCTTTCATTTCTTTAATTAAGTCTTTCTCTTCTTTGTGCCTACCTGATGTGTCAACGATTATCAGGTCCTTATCGCTGAACTGTTTCAACCCTTCTTTAACGACTTTAATTGGGTCTTTAGCTTTCAAGTCGCCGTAAATTGGAATATTTATTCGAGCGGCCAATTGCTGAAGCTGAGCAAACGCTCCTGGACGGAAAGTATCAGCGCAAATCAACGCGGGCTTTAAACCTCTTTTCTGGAAATAACGCGCCAATTTTGCTGCCTGAGTGGTTTTTCCTGAGCCCTGAATTCCAACAAGCATTATTATTTTCCTTTTTCCAGGCTCCATCTTAATTGGAACAGGCTTATCGCCGACGAAGCGAGTTAATTCCTCATAAACGACTTTGATTACGTGTTCGCGTCTTGAAATGCCTGGAGGAACTTTCTCTTTCAGCGCACGCTCCTCTATACGTTTGGATATTTCAAGAACGAGTTGGACGTTAACGTCGGCTTGGAGTAACGCCCTTTGAATATCCCGGACAAGTTCCTTCACTGCGGCTTCGTCCACTACGCCTGCCTTAAACAGTTTCTTTATAGCGTCGGTCAGAGAAGAACCTAACTTGTCTAGCGCCATCAGAGTCTCCAGCCTTAACATTCTATAATTCTTTTAGATAAAGATTACAGCTAAAAAGCAAAATAATGAGCCTAATTTTTTCAATTATCCTAGGCTAGCCATTTTTTGTTTTGAGAAAAGTGCGTTAAGTCTATGAAGCCTCAGTTCCCCATTAAGCATTCTTCACAATTCAGACGGCTCTTCATGCATCATTGGCTTCATAACCAAAAATGGTTCAAGCTAGAACATAAACTTTGATGGAAAATCTTTTAACGACACAGGAACAATCAACATTACAAAATGGTAGATATAAGTTGAATACTGAACGCGTAATTCATGCATCCATATTCATTCTGTTGCTGGTAGGCTTAGCAGTTCTAAGCGCATGGATAAGCTACGTTTACCTGCAGCACAATTTCATACTTGTATTCGCAGGTATCATGTTAAGCTGGGGTATAATTCTGTTAGCAATGTACGTTAGCTTCAAAAAGCTCGGTTGGAAATGGTGGAGCTAAAAAAAGGGCAAACTCTCAGGTAACAAAAAGAGAAAAAGTAGCAACTGCTAACTAGTTATTTTACTCTGACGATTTTTACTCTTCCAAGTATTTTCCAGTATTCAATTTCTGCGCCAGAAGTAAGCTTAGCTTTGAGTTCTGGTTCATCGGGAAATGGAGCATCTAAGTACTCGTAGGTTTCCAAATCCATTATTTGAACTCCTGTGGGGTTAATGGCGAAAACTTGTCCCGGTCTCTTATCAATTAGCGGAATTTCAGCGCCTAAATCAACTGGTTTGACGAACTGTCTTTTTTGACCATCAAATACGCCGATGGCAACTATTCTTGCTTTGGCTGAGCCGTGTTTTCCCGGCTTCGACTTTGCGATGTCCACTATTTTGCAGGGTTCGCCTTCAATCATCATGTAGCCGCCAACGCGTAGTTCTCCGACATCAACTGGTCTGCTCATACACTCACCAACAGTACTAGTTCTATTCAAAGCATTCTGAATAACAGCCATATATAGATATTTATTTGGTTTTTAACATTAAGCCAACTTTGTGTTTCAATAGTTATTTTGGGGCGAAAAGAAGGGTTAAGTTCGCAGGATTTTTGAGGCGTCGGCAAAGCTAAGAGCAGAATATAGGAAGCGAGCATTTAGATTTTGAATTGAAGCTAATTCTTCAAAAAACGCTGAAACGCCAACTAAAATAAACTCGAATTGAGGTTAGAAACGTTTAAGCTCCATGAATAATGCTTAGAGCTCTTTGAAGTTGTGAAGAAATCTGACGTGATTTATACGCTTTTTTGCGCTATTTGTACGTGATTTTGCGCTTATTTGACGTGTCTTTGCAGTTTGCAAGCCAGAGTGATTTTGACTTTGAATGAACAATGCAAGTCCTAAAGGATGGCAATCCAGTCGGAATGATGGGCGTTTACGGAACCACTGGACAAGTCATGTACTACACATGGATGGGAACGTACATGCGTCAGAAAGTTTTTGGCTAAAATCAAAGTCACTTTTTTTCCTGTTTAAAAATGTTTCAAAAACTGTTTAACATCTGTTTCAGCGAACTATCTTACCACTCGAAGCCTATAGTATGGGTTGAGGTGAAAAATAACATGAACACCAAACTAATAGCTGCATTGGTCATAGTCGGAGTGTTAGCCGTAACCGTAGTTGGATTGGCTGCAGCATAGATAGCCACGTCAAATCCAAACGGAACAACAAATGGTTCAACAAACAACGGTTTCTTTGGGTGGATTTTTGGAAGATGTCTTGGACTAATAGGCACACAGTACTCAGGATCCCAATTACCAGATTACCCAAATCAAACAGAGAACATATCCGTAACTAACTCAAACACTTACACCACAACAACCTATCAAGGGTACTACGGATACGGTCGATGTATGGGATTACCTTAACATAACTAACCCAATTTTTTGCAAACACCATTCTCTATTTTGGTTATGAGTAAATCGCATTTTTATGGGGGTGGGGTTTGAACCCAGGTAGACCTGTGCCAGACGATTTCCTATTAAATTGTAGTAATTGCTTATTAGTAAGAATTGTTAATAAATATCATGTATCCAGGTGGTAAGGAGAAAAGATATGAGGTCAGTTACCGTTACGAGGCATTCGCAAGTTACAATACCCAAAGAAATACGTGAAGAAGTGGGTATAACGGAAGGAGATAAGCTGAAGATGAGAGTAGTGGAAGGCAACAAGATAATGATTGAAAAAGCAAGCGAAGAAGCGTGGAAAGATTGCACTGACTTTTTACCTGAGGACTTCGAAAAGGTGCTAGCATCCATGCGCGTCGACTCAACAAGCAGATTCAAGCGCCTCGGGCTGGTTCCCTGAATTGCCCCAAAAAAAGAAAACCGCTGCAACAGAGGTGCAAACTGTATTCGTTGACACCTCGATAATTGTGGATGTGGATAGAGGAAAAGAAGAAGTAATAGAGTTATGTAAAAGATTATGCAGCACCGATAGCGCTCTCATTAGCACCGTAAGCGTCTCCGAAATTTTGACGGGAGCATACCTAAGGAAGGACTACAAAGCCGCCGTAAAGAAGGCAGAAAAAGTGCTAAACCAATTCCGCTGGGTCACATTGAACGGTGAGGTGGCCAAGCTTGTTGCTGAACTAAACGCTTATTTGATCTCAAAAGGGCAACCGATAGAATACCAAGATGTAGCAATCGCTGCTTCCTTTCTATTCGAGTGTTGCGATGTGCTCCTCACGGAAAACAAAGACCATTTTGAGAGACTCCCTAACCTGAAAGGCAAAGTAATGACTCCCAAAGAGTTTTGCCAATAACAAGACCGCTTTTTGCTTTGTCCCTTCCACCAAATCGGAACAGCGGTTTGTAGGTCCTAAAATTTTAGCGGTGCCGAGGCAGGGACTTGAACCCCGAGGCACTGGAGATGTCGCCGCAAAACCTATTTTTTCATGCTATTCACATTAAATTATTAAATGGTTTTTAACCTCGTTGACATTTAGTTATCAAACCATGATGCGGGGAACAAAGGGAGATTTTGGTCTTTGCGTCAGTCAAAGGGCAACAAAATTGATAGCACGCAACCGAAGACAACACAGGGTGAATAAGAAGTGCACACTTTAGAATTGAATAATGTGTCTTCCGGTTACAATAGGCAAGTCGTTTTGCACGATATCAGCTTTAAACTGCAAGAGCCCTCGATATACGTTGTTTTAGGGCCAAACGGCGCCGGCAAGACAACTCTGTTTAGAACAATCGCTGGCATACTAGAGCCATTCAGCGGAAAGATTCTTCTCGACGACCAAAACGCGACCACAATCGGTAAGACACGCTCAAAAATAAGTTATCTCTCGCAGTATAACGCGATGCCTGAAGAGATGACCGTGTATAACGCACTAAAGTTTTACTCGGCTATTGAGGGCGGAGACCCCGACAAGGTGATTGACCTGCTGGACCTTGGCCAACTGAAAAACAAGAGGTTTTCTGACCTTTCGCAAGGACAAAAGAAGAGAGCGGCCATCGCAAAGGTGTTTCTTCACGAAAGCGATTTGTACTTGCTGGATGAACCCACCGCGAATTTAGATCCAGCAGTTTCAAAGGAAATCCGAGACATTATCCTAAGATTAAGCAAGGACAAAATGATTCTGTACTCTTCCCATAATCTTTATGAAGCAACCGACATCGGCACTTACCTGATCCTAATCAAGAATGGCTCAGTTTCAACGTTTGAAAGAATCTCAAACATCAAGCCCAAGAATTACCGTGTAGGCATCAAAACCCAAACGGACATAACAAAAATTGTCGATGCCAAACGCGAGGGCGACTACTACGTCTTTAGCGTATCCAGCCCTGAAGAAGCAGGACTTACCCTCAAAAAACTCGTTGAAAAAGGCGTCTTAGTCACTGAAATGCGGCAATTAGATAATCCATTGCAGGAACTATTTGAATCACCCAGCACTCAAAACGCAGGGAGGGCATGAGAAATGAACAATACGTTGGTTTTTGTAAAGCGTAGCCTCAACCTAAGTAAAATATTGATAGGACTGGGGGTGGGTCTTGCAGGTCTTGGGATCTTTGTGATATTTGCCCTATCTCTTCTTGTGGGAAGTTCAAGTGCGGCGGTCTTTGTCCTTCCTGTCTCGTTTATGTCTCTTGGGCTTCTAATTTTTGCAACACCGGTTACACTTCTTTACGTTTATGATAAGAACAACGGTGTGTTGGAGTATTTGCTTTCTCTTGGTTGGAATCAAAGCGATATCTTCAAGCAATACCTGAAAGCCGCTCTCTTCCTTGCACTAATCCTCTTCATAGGCGAAGGCGCCGCGATTCTGATTGCCGGTGCTATTGCGGGGTTAATGGCGGTCTTTGCTTTGGATTTGTTGATGCTGGTTCTAACGGCATTTATGGGTTTTTCCGTGGTTTCGTTGGTTACTGTAGCAATGATAGCTTTTAGCTCGTTACAGAAGCAACGAGTGGGCGCTAACACTCCTCTAGGCATGGCGATTGGCGTCCCGTTCATATTTCCCACCTTTTACCTTTCTTTCCTCGGATTCAGCCCAGAACTGATAATCTACCTATTGCTTTGCACTTTAGCCGCTGCCCTGTCAGTTGCGTTGCTGCTTCTGTCAAGCAGGCTTATTAGAAGAGAAAAAATGCTTCCATAAAAATCCCGAGTGGTTTAGCAAATAATTTGAGCTTCAAGCCTATGCGGGTTAGTTTCTGTTTGCTACTCATGCTCTCAAAAATACTTGGCCCTGCGGCGATTGCATTCAATCAACACTTCTTCTGCCAAATATAGAATAATTGGGCGTTAAACGGTTCTGATTTTGTACTTGCCAATGCTGGCGAGCTTTTGATCTCTTGTCAGTAAAACCTCATCATGGGCCAATGCAATGCCTGCAATAAGTAGATCGTTTTCATTTATCATTCTTCCAGAATCTTGTAACTCTTCAAAAAGTGTGGCGGCTTTTTTGGCGGCTTCTCTCTCGAAAGAGCATACGATGGCGCCAGAAAGAAATCTTTCAGCAGCTTGTTTCTTTATTTTAGTTTTGTGTCTTAGCAGCTCATATTCGGTTATAGTTGTGGTTTTGACATCTTCTTTGTTCAGGATTTCTTTCGCTACAGCAATAATTCTTTGATCGCCAGCTAAAAAATCTATTATGACACTCGTGTCCAGAAATGTCACTCAAATGGCCTTTGTGTAATTTGCTTCTCTCTCGGCAGTTATTTGCTGCTTTAATCGCTCAAGCGCCGGCTTATCATCGTTTAAGATACCAGCCAAGCTCATGATGTCTACTCGCTCTTCCTTGGGGCAGAGGTTTTCCTTGATTACCTCTGAAAAACTTTTTTTACTTTTTCGTTTTAAAAGAAGTTCGTAGACTTCTTTTGAAACGGAAATTTGTCTTGCCATCTATCATCAATACATCATATATGCATACCTAACGATAAATTTACCTCCAAGTTCTGCCTTACGTCGCAGATAGCCAAATGCCTAACGCGATAAAAACAGAAAGCGGTAACAGTTTGCGACCAAAGACCCTGAAATGCCCTTGCATTCGGTCGAGGAAGTGGAGATGTAATCAATCATTCGAAACTCTTAAATCTATAACTATAATTATAGACTAAGGGTAGCTACTATGCCAACAACAGTTCAGGTAAACGAAAAAACTCTTCAAATGCTCAACAAAGCAAAAAAGGAAATGAAAGCGAAAAGCCACGACGAAGTAATAAAGAAGTTACTTGTCGAACGGAAAAAGATTCCCTGCTCAATGTTCGGTTCAAACCCTAAGCTTACTTCGTTCACTGAAGAGGACCGAGTCGAGTTTCATGAGTTGTAATTACATCATAGACACGTATGCTTGGATCGAATATTTTAAAGCCTCCAAAATGGGTGAGGCCGCCAAGGAATTCATAGAAAGTGAGAATTCGGTTACTCCGACAATTGTAGTTTCGGAAATCAGTCGAAAATTAAGAAAAGATATTGAGCTTGGAAATGAAACTCGGGAAGGACGATTACGGCGTTTGGAGTTTATAAGGGCGACAAGCAGGATAGTAGATTTGGATTTTGAAATCGCCATTGAGGCGGGTGGAGGCAGTGAAGATTTGAAGGTTGAAGCGAAGGGCTGGGGTTTGGCGGATTCAATAGTTTTGTGCACCGCAAGAAGTTTGAATGGGAAAGTTGTCACTGGAGACGAACATTTCCGCCACTTGGAAAACGTGGTTTTCGTCAAAACTTGAATTTTTTAGTGAAGGGGGGTATTTGAACCCAGACTGCTTGGCGGGTACAGGTTAGGAATAGCTTGAGAATTATTTTTACTGGTAAAGCTCATGAAGCAGGCTTCAATAGAAGTGGCATGAAAATTTCTCGGGTTAACCCAACGATTTTCATGGTAAATTGGTGCTAGAATCCCTTCCCCAGCGCCAACGTTCACTAATTTTTGGGGCACTATGTTTTAGTGAGCTTTATAGGATACGATTGATATCTATTGTGTTATGGGGATTTCATGTCAGAAACAATCACCCTGAGATTACCGCCTGCAACAGCAAAGAAACTCCGTGAAATAGCAAAGAAAGAAGGAAAAGACAGGTCAACGCTCATACGCGAGCTGCTGGAGCATGGAGTTAAAGAGAAAGATCTAGATCATGCAATTGAACTCTATCGTACAGCTCAAGTTACTGGTTGGAAGGCAGCTCAACTAGCAGGAATCTCTCTTTGGGCTTTCTATAGAATATTGGCAGAAAGAGGAGTTCTACTCCAGTATTCTGAGCATGACTTGGAGGAAGACCTCAAATCTTAATGTGGAGCATAGAAACATTTGCGCACTGTCTCCAACACTAGCCCGCTAATATGGCTCTCAAAAATGGGCAAACTTCACCTGCTTAGAGACCTTTTTGATGAGATTTTAATCCCTAAAGAAGTTTACCGAGAAGCCGTTGAAACAGGGCTAAAAGAAGGGTTCAGCGATGCTTTGATAATCAAAGAGGCGGTTGACCAAGGCTGGATAAAGATAACCATGCTCGATGAAAAAGAAGTCGAACTCTGCCAAAAGATGGTGAATCATGCTTTTGAGCTTCACATGGGTGAGGCACAAGCCATAGTATCGGCTCGAGGATTGGGCAAGGAGACGCTACTTTTAATTGATGAATCTAGCGCTCGAGCGTTTGCTGAAGCTTGGGGGCTAAAAGTCAAAGGGGTGGTTTACATGATTATGACGTCTCTCCGACGCGGGTTATTGGATAACAAAGAGGCAAAGGAAATAATTCTAACTTTGGTTGGCAAAGGGTTTAGGATAGAACCTAAGTTGTTGGCCAGAATAATAAGAGAAATCGATGACTTCAAAGGCAAGTGCATGTAATCCAAGGTTTGCGAGTAATTGGAGTTTGAATCTCTTCCCGGCGTCGCTTCAAATTTACTTGGGTCGCTTAAAGGAAAGAGAGTGCGCTATTGTGTTTTGAGTCCGCTAAGTTTCTTGATGAGTTCATCAAAGATCAGTTGCTTTTTATCTTTGCTTAAGTTGAAGATAACCTTGTTAGCCATTCGTTTGAAATTGTGAAAATGTAGTTTAGTTTTATGACGTTCTTCAAAGAGAACCACTGCTGGCCTGACTTTGACTTCATCAGGGTCTGTGAACTGCACGCTAGCAAGGATAACGCACCCGGGCATAAACAAAATCCCAAGCCTCATCTTCCTCGTTGTCCCATAATTCCTTCATTTTCGCCTGCTGAATTCTGTGGAGAAACTCATCGTTTTGCCTTCTCTTGCCAGATTCCTTTGCAGCTTTTATTAAATTCAAAATAGTTTCGTCGTATGTTTCTCTAGGATATTTCCTGATATTTTTTAGTTCCTTAACTACCGATTTCCTAAGTCGTATAGTCGTAACATCTTCGTCTGCCATAATGGCTCATTACAAGTAATTATCGCTAAATATAATAAATTTATTGACAACCGAGCTGCCTCACATAAAAACCGTGGATCTCGAGCTAACAGGGAGTTAAATCCCTTCCCAGGCGCCATCGACATTCTTTTGGGTAAATCCCAGACGTGGTCGGTTTTTTGGATTTTCTGAAGATTTTCTCTGTCACAGTCGCAAACGAGTTGGAAACCGCCTTCCAGGAAACTGCATAAGTTTAATTATTTTTGCTTATCTAATAAGCGCAAATTTTATAAGTTTGGAGGTAGTAAATTGCTTGGTTGAAATTCATATGAAAAGTGAAATGGCAGAATGGATAGACCGCCGCTACGACATACTCTGGGAAGAGTTCGGCGACAAAACCTTCAGGTTCGAAGACGCAGCCAAACTTCTAATGGAGAAAAACAAGGACGCTTGGGAACAGGTACCAGTTTTTCTCTCGCAGCTACGAAAAGCAGGTTTCCTGTCGGCGAAGTCTGACGCAAGAGATGCTCGGCAAAAACTTTACCGCTTGCATAGCCGGGAAGCCAAGATCGCCGAAAAACTTGGGCGCGGTGATATTGACGCCCTGCTCAAACGAGCTGCGGATTTGATTCGGACCCGTGTAGATTACAAGTTTATCCTCATACTGCTCTTCATGAAACGTATCAGCGACAAGTGGGAGATGGAGTTTGAGGAAGCCTACAAAGAAGCCAAAGCCGACGGCCTAAGCGAACAAGACGCAAAATCCGAGGCCAAACGAGACGAATACCACCTCTTCAACTTACCCGAAGAATACCTCTGGGAAAACCTACGCAAAAACGTCAGCGGACTAACCGAGCAATTCTCCAAAGCGCTCAAAGTCATAGCTGAGCGGAACCCCGAGCTAAAAGACGTCGTGGACAGCGTCGATTTTGTCCAGTTTACAAGCAGCAGAGAAAACGCCGAAACCCTACGACAACTTGTAGAGCTCTTCAGCGAGAAAAAACTCAACCACGTCTCCGCCGACGTCCTCGGTGATGCTTACGAATGGATTCTGCGTTATTTTGCACCAAGCAAAGCTAAGGAAGGCGAGATATACACCCCCCGAGAAGTCATCAAACTGCTCATTGAGATTCTGGACCCCAAGCCCATGGAGAGCGTATATGACCCTGCCTGCGGCTCTGGCGGCATGCTCATCGAAGCATTCAAACATGTGGAAGGAAAGTGCGGGTTTGAAGAAGCTCAGAAGCTGTTCTTGTTTGGGCAGGAAGTTAATCAGCGAACCATAGCCTTAGCCAAGATGAACATGTACATCCACGACATCCGAGATGCCCACCTTGAATTCGGCGACACGTTCCTGTATCCTAAGTTCAAAGAAGGCGATGGGATAAAGCAGTTTGATGTCGTTTTAGCTAATCCTCCATGGAACCAGGACGGTTACGACGAGGAGGTCCTTAAGAAGGCTGAGTTCTATAAAAAGCGTTTCGAGCTCGGTTTTGTCCCCCGCCAAAGCGCAGATTGGGCTTGGATAGAACACATGCTTGCATCAGCCAGAGACAACGGCAGCAGAGTCGGTATAGTCATAGACAACGGATGCCTATTCCGAGGCGGCAAAGAAAAAGCCATACGAAGCGCAGTGCTAAGCGAAAAAAATGACCTCATCGAAGCCGTTATACTCCTACCAGAAAAACTATTCTACAACACAGGTGCACCCGGAGCCATCATAATCTTCAACCTGTGCAAACCCGCAGAACGCAAAGGCAAGGTTCTCTTCATAAATGCTTCAAAAGAAGCAGAGCAGCATCCCGAAGTGCGCAAGCTAAACAGGCTTGGAGAAGGCAATATTAAGAAAGTCGTAGATGCATACAGGAACTTCAGCGAAGAAAAAGCCTTCTCAAGCATTGTCTCCCTGAAAGAGATAGAACAGAACGACAATAACCTCAACGTGACACTCTACGTTATGCAAGATGAAGAAAGCGAAGGAATCAACATAGCCCAGGAGTATGCGGAACTTAGACAACTGGAAGAAGAACGAAAAAGTGTAAGCAACAAATTGAGTGAAATAATACGTCGAATAGTTGAGGTTGTTTAATGAGCCAACTAGTTTTTTTAGACACAGATGTTATGCTCGATTACCTCGAGAACAGAAACAAAGAAGTGAGGGACATAGTTGCTCAACTACTACTTCTACGTCGAAAAGAAAAGATTGCCCTAGTAACATCAGCGTTCAATATTGCCGAGCTTATTGACAAAGAGTTTGAAATTCATTTTATAGGTTGGTGTTTTAGAGAAAAAATGTCTTACGACGAGACAGTCAGCAAACTTAAGAGGGATGAACAATACGTGAGGACCGTTTCGGAAAGTAGCAGAGGTGTCATAGAAAAAGGCATTCAGGAGTTTATCTTCAAAAATAGAATTGATGTTTTAACGCTTCCTCAGGATTACCAATATCAAGAACTCTATGACCTGATTTACAAGCGTCAACTCAAATCACAAGATGCGATTAATGTTGCCACCGCTTTGAGTTGTAAAGTTATATATTTCTTAACTAATGACTCAAATCTTGCTGAAAAAGTAGGCGACCTATTTGATGTTTACAAGCTTCATGAACTGAAACTCAGGGAAGCTTTCAGAGACAACGTGTTGGAAAACGTTTTGGAGGCAGTTTGAATGAGCTACGTTTTCTATAAAGAAAAAGAATTTGTGAGTACCCTAAAATGCAAATATCCTAAATCCTGGAAATGCGACAGATTTGATTCTTTTATAACCTTGGAATATGGAAAAGGATTACCTGAGTCCACGCGAAGAGAGGGACAATACCCTGTTTTCGGGTCAAACGGAGTAGTAGGCTATCATGACGAAAAATTAGTCAAAGGTCCAGGAATAGTAGTTGGAAGAAAAGGAACAATTGGAGCGGTTACATTATCAACAAAAGATTTCTGGCCAATTGACACGACATTCTATGTTCGGATGAAAGCGGACGAAATTGATTGGAACTGGCTGTTTTATGAACTGGTACACTTGAATCTTCCTAAACTGAGCTCTGCGGATGTTGTTCCAGGATTGAAAAGAGAACTTGTGAATAATCTTATTGTTCCTCTTCCTTCTTTGGCGGAACAGCAACGGGTCGCTGAGGTTTTGGGTGTTGTTGATTCTGCAATCGAGTTTGCTGACCGGGTTATTGCGAAGACTGAGCGTCTCAAGAAGGGTTTGATGCAGCAACTCCTAACATATGGAATAGGACACTCAGAATACAAAGAGACGTCGATAGGAAAAATGCCCAAAGAATGGGGCATGGAAAAGCTTGGACGATTGGTCGAAATAAGAAGCAACAAAAGCGTAAACAATAGGGAAAAAATCGCATTCATCCCAATGGAATTGGTGCCAGACCAGCAACTCTTCGCCAAATATCAGTTGAGAGCGAGAGAAGATGTTAAAAGCTTCACCTATTGCGAGGCTGGCGACCTATTGTTGGCAAAAATAACCCCGTCATTAGAAAATGGAAAACAGGGCATAGTGCCTTTGGATGTACCTAACGGAATTGCTTTGGCTACAACAGAGGTTTTTCCCTTAAAGTGCACAGGAATTAACAAATTTTTCTTATTCTATGTTTTAAAGCATTCAAAGTTTAGAAATCAGATAATTTCTTCGATGATTGGAACAACGGGTAGACAAAGGGCCTCTAAGGAAAGCGTTGAAAAGCTTGAAATCCCATTGCCATCTTCTGGCGAACAGCAAAGAATCGCTGAAATCTTTTTCGAAGTAGACAAAAAGCTTGAGGTTGAGACGGCTGAAAAAGAAAGGTTAGCGAGAATCAAGCAGGGGATCATGGATTTACTTCTTACGGGTAAAGTTAGGATTAAGGAGGCAAGCTAATGGAAAATCAAGTCATGATTGAGCTACAGCGACTGCTTGAAAGTTCATCGAATGAAAAACAAAAAAGGATTTTCTATACGTTAGATTATGTGAATAACTATTTTGTTGGAGAACGTAGAGAACCTACGTTATCTTCGCAGGGTTTTTCAAAAGAATTGCAAGAACTGAAAGATATTGGGGCTATACTCACCACTGGTAACAATTGGAGGGGTTACTCGTATGAACGCCTTTTCCTGAAACAAGAGATTGTGGATTCAATCGAGAATTTACTCCATGAAAAATACTATCCATTATTAGAAATCAACAAAGTAACACAGAAAATCCAAGCAATTGTAAAAAACACGCCGCCCTCAGCCTTGACAAAAATGTGGTCTACTGTAAGTGAGTTTAAAATTACCGAATATTCTCTCACTGGACCGCCAGCCTATATCAAAGAGGTCGAGTTACTTGCGGAGCGTTTGGCTGCAGAAGGCTTGAGTTATGTTATTGGATATCATTCTTCATCATGGTCCTCTTTCTATAAAGAAATAATCTTTAGAAAACAACCAACTGACGTAAGGGAAATTTTCTTAAGTGCAGTCGAAGAAGAAATAAAGAAAGCACTTGCTTCTCTCTCCACAACCGAGAAATGGTGTCTTTATGTTATGCATGTGTATCCTCAAGCGGATGAAAAGCTCCTCTTGAAAAACGCGACTGCCCAAAGATTACCGCTTCAGATAAAGCAAGCTTTCCCTAAACTGCCCTCAATCGACCTTGCCAAATTTGATAAAAATAGCGATCTTATATTAACTGAACAGAAAGAAACGCAAGCTAAAGACTTGAGAAGTCTAATTAATCGTGACCCCACAATCGTTGCAGTTCTTGGAACATTATTTGCAGTCGCTCGTGAAGAGAAAAACTATCGAAAAGTGGACTCACAGGCGATGAAAAAGCTTTTAGAAACAATGGCCGATACCGAGACATTCAACAACTATCTTTCTTATCTAAAATCAAGCAGTCTGGTTTTCGAGACACTTACGGGAGACAGCATAATTCCGCACTCAGTCTGGGAAGCCCTCACTGATGAAATTAAAGGAAAAGCAACAGAAATAAAATTCTTTGAAGGAGTGCTGGACGCTCAAGCCTTTCTGGAAGAAACAATAAGTAAAGCCATCTCTGACATCAAAATCTGGGATCCCTACGTAAAAAATCGAACACTCGCCGTATTAGAAAAGGCAGTACAACCAGGTAAAGTAACCATAGAAATTCTAACATCGATTGAAAAAGCAAAAGAAGGAATTGAAACACTAATCGAAAAAGGGTACAAAATACAAACCAAGATAGTGAGCAAGAAGACGTCCGAAAAACCTTGGCATGATCGATACTTAATAATAGATAACGAAGAAGTTTGGCATTTAGGTCCCTCAATTGATGATGCTGGAATAAAACCTCATGAAAGCGCAGTACGTTTTTCAAGTAATTTTGGCGCACTGATAGTAGATGCTTTCAAGTACAACTTGTCAAAGAAAAAAGAAGACTGGGAGAAAGAAGGCTATGCGGTCACCGATATATAGGGGGTTTTCTGAGAATGCCTAAATTTTCTGAAAAGTCACTTATAGAAGACTATTTTGTTGAAGAGCTAAGAAAGAAGGGTTGGACGTTTGTTTCTCCCGATGAGCTTGAACGAGAAGCTGTCGAGGAGCCGTTGCTGACTGCCGCGTTTATTCGTGCCCTCAAACGCTTGAATATAGAAATCGCCATTGGAGACAATGAGATAAAGCAGGTTCTAAACGAACTGAAGTTAAGGACCAGTGGCAGCGAGGACTCAAAGAAAATCCTCAACTACTTCAAAGATGGCGTGCCAATTAAGTTTGAGAAGGAACGATTAGTCAAATTCGTCAAGCTCTTCGACTACGAAAACATTGCAAACAACGATTTTGTAGTTAGCCGCCAAATTACTCATCAAGCCGGAGACAAACAAATCCGAAATGATATCGTCCTCTACGTCAACGGCATACCCTTAGTTAACATCGAATGCAAGAACCCTGCAAGCCTAACAGAAACATGGTACAACGCTTTCGCCCAAATCCTCGGTTACGAGAAAGATGTTCCTGAACTCTACAAGTATATTCAGATTGGCGTAGCATCTGATAACAAAGCCAAATACTTCCCAACCACGCCCTGGCAGCAAGACGGGGAACCAAAATACTATGAATGGCGCGAAACCAACAAAGACTCGATAAACTCAACCATCGAAATGTTGATGCCAGAAACGTTGCTCAACATAATTCGAAATTACCTTTTCATACGCATTGAACGAGGCGCCACAACCAAAGTCATCACCCGATACATGCAGTACCGGGCAGCCGAACAAATCAGCAATCGAGTCCTAAACAACATCGAAGGCAAAGACGCAAAAAACAAAGGCTTAATCTGGCATTGGCAAGGCAGCGGAAAAACCTTAACCATGATTTTTGCCGCCAACAAACTCTACAGACATCCGGAACTTCAAAACCCAACCATTCTCTTCGTTGTTGACCGCGAAGAACTCGAAACCCAACTCAGCGACGAATTCAACGCCCTCGACATAACAAAACCCGAAGTCGTGGACTCCATACATGCCCTAAGAAAAATTATTCAGCATGACGAAAATAGGGGCAAACGAGGCATATTCATCACCCTCATCCACAAATTCCGCCCAGAAGAACTGTCTGAGCTACAAAAAGAACTCGACACCCTAAGCCAAACCAGAGAAACCATCCAAACACGCAAAAACGTACTTCTCTTCATAGATGAAGCGCACAGAACACAATACGGCACACTCGCAGCCCAAATGAACCAGATCTTCAAAAACGCAGAAGCCTATGCTTTCACAGGCACACCCGTCGCTAAGCCTGGACACGACACCTACGGAGAATTCAGCTATCCACCAGCAGAGAAGTATCTTGATAAATACTTTATGACCGACAGTATAGAGGACGGCTTTACACTAAAAATTGCATATCAACCACATCTCGAAGACCAAGAAGGTATCCACCTTAAGAAAGACATGCTGGAGACTTTCCTTGAAGTAAGCATCGACGAAATACCTGAAGAATTCAAAGAAGGCGTCGAAGAAAAAACAAAGCAAAAACTAAACATCGCCAAAGTATACCTAGAAAACCCCGAACGAATCAAAATAGTCGCCAAAGACATTGCAGGACACTTCAAAGAAAACCTCAACGGAAAATTCAAAGCCATAGTTGTTGCAGTAAACCGCCTCTCATGCGTACGTTACAAACGCGAACTCGACAAACTTTTGCCCAAAGAATACAGCGAAGTCATAATGACCTACGACCCGATTAAAGACCAAAAACACAAAGAAATCCAAGACTACCATCAAGAAGAGATCCAACGCAACCACGGCAAAGAAATCGAAGATATCCGCAAAGAAAACATAACCAAATTCAAAGAGGAACAAAACCCAAGAATCCTCATCGTAACAGACATGCTCCTCACGGGTTTCGATGCCCCGATCCTGCAGACCATGTACCTGGATAAGCCACTTAAAGAGCACCGGTTGCTGCAGGCCATAGCCCGAACAAACCGCCCATTCAAAGACCTCAAAGAAGCAGGTCTAATAATCGACTACGTCGGCATCCTCAAAGAATTCACCCGAGCATTCGAAAACTACACCAAAGAAGACATAACAGGCATACTCATCAACACTAATGACCTTGTCAAAGAATTCACCCAAAAACTTGAAGAAACCATCACGCTCTTCGCCGATGTAGCCAAAGACCAATTCGACCGCCAAACCATGAACAAAGCCTTCCAAATCATAACAAGCGAGGAACAGAACACAAAGAAGTTCCAAGCCAATTACCGCCGCCTAAGAAAACTCTTTGAACTCCTAGGACCACACCCAATCAAACTCGACAAACTCAAAAACTACACTTGGCTTACCCAAGTCTACAACTTCTACCTACATGAGACCAGACAAGACTTTGCCAAAGAAAACGCCCTCGCCTACAAATACTTCCAAAAAACCCTCAAATACGTATACAAATCAACCGAAGTCACCGACATAGACCAGCAGTATCCGACCATCCAATTCGACGCAGACTACCTCAAAAACCTGCAGGAAAAACTTAAGACCAAAGAAGAAAAGGCAGCAAACATTCTCTTCACGCTTAACCGCTTCGTTATCATTGATAAACAGCGCAACCCAGTGTATGAGAGCCTAGCCGCAAAGGTTGAGCGTATTCTCAAACTGTGGAAAGAAAAAACCAAAGACTTCGAAAAAATCTACAACGAAAGCGCCCAAATCTTCCAAGAAATCCAAGCACTCAAAGCCCGCCAACAACAACTCCTCTTCACAGACATGCAATACGCTATCCTGCTGAACATGGAAAAAACAATCCCAAACAACGCCGACCTAACGAAAGACGCCCAAGAACTTTCGGTTCTGCTGCAGCCGTCCCTTTTCAAGGGCTGGCAATTCCAACAAACAGCCAAAAAGACAGTGGAACAAGAAACTCGTCGATACCTGAGAAGAAAATACGTGAGCCAAAACCTCCTCACACTCCCAGAGATGGATATGCTCTACCAGAAAATAATTGATAGCGTGAAAACCTATGCCTAAAACCCAAGAATACAACGTGGAATACCGCACTGTAAAGCACCCACGCCTAGAATTCAAAACAGGCAAACTACTTATTATTCTACCAAAAAAAGGCTGGACTCCCGAGCAGGTCCTCGAAAAGTACAGCGAGTGGATAAAGCGAAAACAAGCAACCATCAACACAGCCATACAGCAAACAAACGAAACAGCCGTTATCCACAACTGCACTGACAATCAGTTAAAAACGCTGGTCCGCCAATACGCGGAAATAGCCCAAAAAGAACTCAACACAAAAATCAACAAAATCTACTTCCGACAAATGAAAACTAAATGGGCAAGCCACAGCCAAAACAACAACCTAACCATAAACACTCTCCTCAAATACCTCCCAGAAAACCTAATCAACTACATCATCTACCACGAAACAGCCCACAACATAGAAAGAAAACACAACGAAAACTTCTGGAACCTGATTAACCAAAAACATCCTGATCATTCGACTATGGAAAAAGACCTCTTAACTTACTGGTTCAGGATTCAGAAAAATTCAACAACGAATAGATTACAATTTACTGATCACACTATCAAAAAATAGAGTCACAAAGGAATGAATTGACTAAAGATCTAGAGCTTAGGGGTTTTAAGATTGACAGTAACCCTTGGAGAATATACGGAACAAAAAAAGTAAACCTTACAGGAAAAGAAAATATCAGACAACTGCAAGTCATAGATAAAAATATGGTAAACAAGTAATGTTGTTTTGTAAGAAAACGGATTCAGAATTATAAAGTTAACTGTTTTATTACAAGGTTAGAAAAAAACTGTCCAAAAAAGCGTATATTCACTTGAAACCAATAAGCTGGTGATAGAAATGAAAGGAATACTTGGCTACGGTGAAGATGCCTTAACATTTTGGGCTATGAGAAAGAAGTTAGCTCTTATTCTGGATACGTTTAGGGACAAAACTGACCCTTCGAACTGTCTTGTGTTCTATCGCCCAAGTTTTGGAAGGCGAGGTGGAGAAGACAGCACACAATTTGGAGAATTTGATGCTATAATTGCCTCTGAAACCAACATTTTCCTTATCGAAAGTAAGTGGGACAACCTTTCTGAACATGGGAAAACCGAGTTGAAGTTAAGAGAAGAACAACTTCTTAGGCATAAAATTTTCGCATGGTTCCTAACTTATTGGAAGAGTAAGTACTTTGGAAATTGGGAACTTTTCTTAGAAGAAAACAAATTGAGCTTCCCTTTTCAAGACAAGAACTTGGTTTCTCAGAGTGGAACAAGTATTCTTGAAACCAACCTCGAATATGTATTATTCAGTCTAAAAGAAAAATCTAAAGTTGCATCTGAAAAAAACATCAAAAATGTACTCTTATTTTTTTACAACAAGCAGAAAACACAGCCGCCAAAGCTAATGGATAACGACTTTACGTTAGTCCCCATAGACTACAGTAAAAACACTAAAGCAAATTTTATTCCTCTTGACGGGGGAGAAGATGGGTTAACCTATAGTGAGGCAAAACAAGTTGCAAAATCAGCTACAGATGTTAGATTCAATTCAACAGTTCTTTTCTTCGCTTTCATTGCTGGGCTAATTGGCTTGTTGCAGTTCATCAATCCAATAAACGAAATAAACTCGCTGGTTAATAGCCTATATTCGGGAATACTGTTTAGTGTATTTGTGTTTTTCTCAGCAGGGCTTTCTTGGAGCTTTAGTTCAATCTGCCATACCACTTACCTCATAGATAAAATGATTAACGAATACGAATCGGCCGAAATGATAAGCTTCCTTAAAATGAATTGGAAAGTAAATTACCTTTGGTTTATCAAGAAAGATGTCGAATATAGAAAGCATCTCGTGGGCTTCCTATCAATTTTCGTCAGTGCGGTTTGGGTGGCGGTCTTGCTCCTGAAACTTTTTACCTAAATTAAGATAAATCAAAAGGTCCCGTCCCTCGACTCTTTTTGCTCTTGCGCATTACTCTCTGTTAAATTGCTAAATCAGTGAGAAAACTAATTGAGGCTCCCCATCCTTGCATCCGTTTCCAGTTTTATCACCCTATAAACATTGAACTTAGCTCAATTTTAGTTGAGAATTACCTCACGCGCAGACACTGCTTGGCTCTTTTTGTAGTAAGCTATTATTTGATCAAGATCAGTACTGTCCAATATTTTGACAGAATGCTTCTTGCCAAGTTCTTTTGTTATGCTTGATTTTTCGGACGTAACAATAATAGGTCTTACTGGAAAACCAATTTTGCGAGAAATGAACTCTGCCGTATTCTTGATCTTATCAATTTTGTGTCCGTCAGGTACTGCCATGGTGCAATCAATTGCTAATATAATGTTTGAGGTTGATTCATGGTAACAAGAAATAATATCAGCTGATCCTTTTTCTGTTTTTTCTTCTCTAACTTGTTCATTACGATGTCCTAACTGCAAAGAAGTAATATCTAACATTTCAAGTAACCATGTAAAGCCAGCTTCAAGATCCTCCGGTTCTTTAGGATTCAAAATGTGTTCTTCCATTTTCTTCCCAGCGTCAAAGAGGAAAAATACTTTTAGAAATAAATCTATCGACTCAGAAGGAAATGGAAAAGTAATCCCTTCTTTCCTACTCAACAAATCAAGGTTTCGATTAGACAAACTTACTGATATTTTGTCATTTGCACTTATAGACAAGAATCGATGTCTAATTGTAGCATACAAGAAGCCATCCTGAAGTAAATTGCCATAGGATGAAATGTCATACTTCTTCCTTTCAATTATTGGCACTCGGTCACCTTGAGGAGACCTTGTTAGCCATACCCAAGAATTATCAGATAAACGCTGATCTATTTTAAAAGAAAACTTGATTTCGCTACCTCCTTGATACTGTATCTCTCCAATTGTCGCATAAATTGGAATTATCACAAAAAAGGTATTCTGCTGGTAAAAGGCACCCACTCCTAACCATGAGCATAGCAACTCATCTCTATCCCTGAAGCCCATTGACGTCGCAAAAGAATCCAGGTCTGCAAGGGCAGCGTAGAATGGATCATTATTCATGCCCATTGTTACACAATAGAAGTCATACTCAGCGTATTCAGCTATTCGTGATACAGCTCCCCAATTATGAGTAATCCTTTGATTGGCAATAGACTGAATGTTACTCACCGACATCTTTGTTGAAATTTCACCAATCTTCAGGTATCCTTTTTCTAATTCTTTTACTACTTCTTTGAACTCTTGAATAGGTCGGGCCTGAAGTACTATCTTAAAATTGTCCTCATCAATCTTACCTAGTTTTTCTTCAAGAAAGCGGTATTCTTTGCTCAGATCATCAACCGTTCGGCGAGTAAGTTGAATAACAGTAGCAACATTAGTCCACTCATTGTCTTTTTGAATAATAATTGATTTGACACCAAAAGATTCAAACAACCTTTCCAATTGAGGCGTAACTTCTCCTATCGTCATTTTTTGAAGACTTGACATATCAAATACCCAAACGTTGGTTATGTACACGGTACTTGTGCTTGCGTTTTAAGATTTTTGGTTGGACTGATTAGTGTATTTTTAATTGTGGAAGAGTCAAATAGGATAAATATGAAAGCAAGAATACCTAATTACATAATGAGGCATTAAAATGGCTGATAAATTCACCGTTATTGTTATCCAATCTAATGAAAAAGACGACAGTGAAATCAAGAAAAGCATTAATGAATTTATCAAATCTGTAAGCGCTAAAAAAGGTGAAGCACGGATTGCTTACAATGGAAACGACAAGAAAATAATATCAACTATCGATAGTTTCTTGAGCATAGACAAACTTGCCAATAAACCCGAAAAATAGCAGTGAATCTTTCAAAGACTTGGAAGAAGTTTGGAAGACTTCCAAATTGCCGTGAGAAGATTTGTCTGATACTTTAAAAAAGCTCAATTTAAAGCTCTTTTGTTGCACTAAATGTAAAACTATGAACAAAGGTCAGAAGAGGGTTATAGGAACAGGTTCTCCCGATCCTATTGTATTCTTTTTGGGTGAATCCCCAGGTCGACTCGGAGCCGATCAAACTGGAATCCCGTTTACCAAAGATCGTTCCGGCAAACTTCTAAGAAAAATGATTGAAGAAATTGGACTCCGCGACGAAGAAGTCTACATTTCTAACGTCCTCAAATGTAACCCTCGAAATGAACAAGGAAGAAATCGAAGACCATCAATTAAGGAACTGACCAACTGCCGCGAATATCTATTAGCCGAGTTACGCATCATCCGACCAAAGGTAACCGTTCCATTAGGGGAGCTTGCGGCCAGAGAGTTTTTGGGGGAAAAGGTCTGCATGAGTAAAATTAACGGTAAAATGTTTAGTCACGTTGAATTTGGTGCTGTATTTCCACTTTTTCACCCAGGTTACATTATTAGGGGTAATTACTCGGTTTTGAGATACAGGCAAGATTTTGAGTGCCTACGGCAATTTATTAGATCCTAGTCGCTCTCTTAGCACGTCATTTTCAGGGTTAAATTTAACAACGCTTGGATTTTCATGCTTCATTGAGTAAACCTCTTTTTCAGCAGTCGTGCTATCTTCTACTTCAAAGTTAAGTGTTAGCTCCCTCTTTATTCCGAGGACCGCACTTCTTAAAACATTTTGCCATTTATTTCTTTTAGAGAGGCAATACTGCATTATTTCTTGTTTGGCGTTCTTTCTTTCTTCATCTGAAGCTTTTGAATCCTGCCTAAAAAAGAACGTGACCCTGTAATCGACAACTTTATCGTCAAACGAATTTATCGCTAATTTTGTGCTACTCTCGCCTCTTTTAAAGACATCAACCAATCTAGGGCGTCCCCATTCCTGCATTTCGTCACACACAGTTAACAAAAAAGGGAAATTCTTTATTCCAAGATGGTAAATATCGTCGCAACTGTGAGCAGCTATTGCACGTAAAATCTCTCTTCTTATTATGAACTGTCTTGCATCTTCTTTTTCTAAAGATTTAGTTTGATCTAGTTTGTAATCAGATTCCTTAAAGTACACCAGGTCTTTCATCAGGATGATGCTGCTCATAACGCCATGATTAAAGTTACCTAAGGCGGCCAGGAATTTTTGGTAATACTTGGACTGAATATGAGTAGTAAATTCTTCGTTTTCTTGTTTAACTTCCGTTTTCTTGACTTTGTTATCAAGCTTAGCCAAATCTGAGCTTATAAATTTAACAACAAATTCGCTAAATGAACCGAATTGGGTGAAATAACTATATCCAAGTTCTTGGACTGGAATATTTCCAAATTGCTGAAGCATGCTTCTAACACTTTTGTTTATGTCTTGCACTTTTTCTAGTGAAGTGCCCAAATCATGTGTTAATGCAATAATACACCACATTGCCTCTTTTTCAGAGGGAGATACAAATTCGGACATTGGAAAATTGATGTTTTGGAACCCAATTGCTTTTTTTATTAAGTGCTGCCCCAGAAAGTAAACTCTGAACACATGCGCAATATGATCTCGATAATTGGGCACAGATCCATAAAGAATTGGCTCAAAATTTTGAAATTCCTTAAGAAAATTGCAAAGCTTTTCAGTTCCAAGAGTCATTTTATCATGATACATTTCCCGAGTGTCTTTACCTTTTAGGAAGACAATTGCATCAGTGATAAGCTCTTCCCAAAGATTATTTAGCAACTCGGCTTGATAGTGAAGGTCTGCTTCGATTCTAAATTCAGAGATGCTTTTAATTGTAGGGTCACTAATGAATTGAATTTTCTTTTCTGTGCATTGAGTTTTTATATATTTTAAAAGATATGCGTCGTCATCAATTTCTACGTTTGTTATGGGTTTATAGTTTGACATCAATCAAAGCGACCTCTTTTTCAAAACAATATGGATCTGAAAAGTTTGATAAGGCATATCTTTGATTGAGAGATTGTGCGGGGCAACCTCCGCGACATCGTTCAAACTTATTGCATTTTGAGCATGCGCCATTTCTGGCAGTGGAATTGAAATTTCTAGCGTCTCTAAACACTTGTGAGTTTTCCCATATTTCTTTTAGATTTTGTAAGTTAAGGTTATTGGAAGTGAATGACATTTGTTTTAAAGCCTCACATGGGAAAACGAGCCCATCGGCTCTGATTGTTGCTCTGTTTTCTCCCGCAGTGCAAGCAGATTGTGAAACCCCTAAAACTGCGAAAGGAGCGCCAATTCTAACCCGAGGAGATGATGATTTTGCTATGCTTGCTAGAATGTTTTTGAGTGATAATAATTCATCCTTGTTTAAGCTCAATAGATTGCTGTATATTTTTCCTCTTCCCTGAGGGACAAAACGTAAGACACTGACCCTGACTATTCCTGTTTTTTTTGAAAAATTAACCATTTCGGGAAGCAGCTTGTAATTTAATCTTACTGGAACGAAGTGTATTTCTACAGGGATACAATTTTTGGCCGCTTTTTCGATAGATGAAATTGCGTTTTCAAAACTTCCACGGACTCGGGTAATTGATTCATGAGATTCAGCATTAGGACCTTGTAACCCAACAATTATTTTGTCGATAGAATCTTTTACTTGAATCAAAAGGTCTTCGCTTATTGGACAAAGTAAATTGCATTTATTTCGAGTATTTCCGGAAGTATAAACATGGACTTCTAAAGCCAAAGACTTTGCATACTGGCATAATTCGACAATGTCTGGTTGTTCAAAGGGCTCTCCACCTGAAAAGCAAACATTTTTGGTGCCAAGTTCTTTAGCTTCTTTTATTACTTTTTTAATTTGGCTTGTTGACAATTCTTTTTTATAGGGTAATCCTGCTTCAGAAGAACAGATAAGACAGTCTAAGGGGCATTTCTTAGTTACTTCTATTGTAAGGTCTATGGGAGCAAAGGCTTTTTTTACAGACTCACCCGAAGGTGTGTTCATAAACCTCACTCATTTTCTCCCTTTGGCTTTTTAAAATACCTGCGATCATCATCTGATACCCTGCATAAGATGCCCTTCTTAATCATGCCATCAGCGGCAGCACTGATGCGCATTGGGGACAACATCCAATCTTTCTTATTTGCTTTAAGTCGATTATATATTGCATATACACCAATGGGTGAAGCGGATGAATTTACTTCTTCAGATTCTATCAAAACTAAAATCTCATCTGCCAACTCTTGATCAGAAGGGCTAATTTTCCGGCTTTTAGTCTTCATTTTCGCAGGTCAAACATATGCTTAAGCTTAATCATAATATAAAGCTTAGTATTAAGACTAAGCGTAAACTTACGCTTATGCTTAAGCTTAAGTTTGTGTTTTGAACATAAATTGTGAGCAAAATCCACTCTTTTAGCATTCAGGTTATCCGTGAAAGATTTTAAGCAGCTTGTTGAGTTTTGAAGGTGGCGATTAAATGATTATGAGCGATCGTGACCTAAAAGACCTTTTCAACTCAGGCAAATTAAGGGTAGAACCATTACATGATGACAGTATTCAACAAAATGGTATTGACTTCAGAATAAGCGATGAAATTGCTGAATGTCGACAATCTAATACCAACGAAGTGATGGACAGCACATCAAATGAAGAGATAAGGAAATTTTATCATATTATTGCGGCCGAAAAAGGTTTCTTTGTTTTTTCCCCCCTTCATCATTATCTTCTTCTTACAAAAGAAAAAGTGAAAATGCCTTCAGACATTATGGGATTTTGCGCTTTGCGTTCTACCTTTGCTCGTTTGGGTTTTGTCAGTCCTTTGACTGTCATCGATGCAGGCTTTGAAGGAACGTTAACTATCGGAGTTTTTTATGGTGGAAATGTTTCAATTAAAGTTCCAGTTGGTTGCCGGTTTCTCCACGTAGTTTTTGGTCAACTAAAAACCGAAGCAGACTTACCATATCAAGGCCATTACAAAATGCAAAAAGGAATAAGCACTCCTAAATCTTTAAAATAAGAAAAAAAGGGAAAAGCAAGAGATGTCTCCACGGGCTTTATATTAAGGATTTAATAAAGAAACTCATAAATTGCGGTGTCTTTCAGTCTAACAAATTTAGCACTAATTACTCAGACAATATATTTCTTGATAAAAAAGGGAAAGTAGCTGCGTAGAAAACTGGATCCAACATATCGCCAATTTACCTTTTGGTATGTCGTCAAGCATTTGTTGCTCCGTACTAGACTACAAGCTCTTTTGACTAGACAACGTGACTTTCTCAGACTAGGCTTAAGTAAGAGGTCTTAAGCAACGGAACCGGACTGAGTAGTCTAAGCTTCTTAATCAAATTTCTTCTCTTTTTCTGAGCTCCTCCTACAGCTGAAAATCTGGGCTCTTTCAGAAATTACCTAAAGAAAAAATATGCTTGGTCAACCCTGTTTCTTCAGGCTAATCATCAACTCGATTAATGGTTTTTTTCTTGATCACTGCGACGCCGACGCCTGTAATTGGAGGCGTGTGCTTTAGTTGCCAAGCAGCCAATGCAAAAGCGACAACGCAATCATCGTGGTAGCCTTCGGGCCATGTTTTGCAAAAGTTCCTTGGCGTGGAAGTTGAAGTTAGCGTTGGAACGGTTGTAGTTGCGGTTATGCAGTCACAGAGTCTTAAAGGCATGTCTTTACAAAAATAAGAATGGTGTTTTAATTGGAAAAAAGCATAATGAAATATCAAGTTTTAGTCAAAACGATTTCAGGAAAGGGCGGTGAGTTCTTGGAAGCGTTCAAAAAGATGCCTACCGAGCCAATGAGAGGAGTAATGGTCGAGTCTTCATGGAGCTTGTACGGATACTGGGATTTCGTTATTTTCTTCAAAGCCGACAGCAATGAAAATAGCCTTCACTTCATCGGCGAGGTCTTACGAGCCATGCCGGGCATCGCCGATACTAGCACGTCACCGATGACCGTTCTCAAAGAACACAAAAAGCAATAAACAACCGTCTCGCTATTGTTTCTTCCCTTCTTTTTCTTTCCAAAGTATCTTGAAATATGGGTTGAACTTCCATCCTCTGGCAAATTGTCAAACCCTGTTTCTTTAGGCTAATCATCATCGTCATCACGATTAATTATTTTTTTCTTTATCACTGCGCAACCGACGCCCTCGAACGGAGGGGGCGTGTGCTTTAGTTGCCAAGCAGCCAATGCCAAAGCGACAACGCAGTCATCGTGGTAGCCTTCGGGTGCCCCATACTGCACATTTCCACTTGACGTAGTCTTGTAACCATACAGCTTAAGCTCATTAATCAACTCGGAAACCTGCGGTATCGTGAGCTGCCCATTTTCAATCATTATGCTCAAGTTCTCGATAAGGTCTTTTTTCGTTGCGTTCGTGAATTTGTAGCGGTCGATGCGCACGTTTTGGCGGTAGAGTTCATCACAAACTGGGTCGCCAATACCTGTGCTGTCAATGAGCAAGCGTGCATCATATTGCTGGGCAAGTTGAACTATGCGTTTACGCTGAAAAACCCAGTCTAACTCGCTGAAGCGATCAAAAGAGCACAGGTGTCCATCCCTATCCAAAACGCAAAGCACCGTAAAATCTTCAAGCTTCGCAAGGTCGACGCCCATGACGTACTGCTTTTCTCGCTCAAACGGTTGAAAGCAGCCCCGGACTATGAAGTCTACACCTCGGAAAACAGAACCAACATCCTCAAGAAACTGCGCTAAAACTTCCTGCCGATAAGCCAGCTCAGGCATATCACGCGCGAAAGAGGCAATCTCGGCTGGATCCAAATATGGGTTAGTGCCGCTTGGAAAGCTCCAGCTTTTATAATCCGTCTGCGAGGGGTCCTGCCCACGTGTCCATAGCCGAAAATACCAGTTATGCCCACGTGGCGTACCAGTAAAGAAGGCTATACCTTTCTCATCCATCAACGAAGGCCGTAAGGCAAGAGTCCAAGCTTCCTCAGCAATCTGAGCACCCTCATCAACCCAAAGAACCTTTACCCCTTGACTACGAAGCGAATCAGGATTATCTGCACTCTTAAACCAGACATGGCGTTTTCCCTTAAGAATAACATGTCGATCAGCACGGTGAATTTCTTCAATAAGTTCGGGTGGACAAAAATTTAAGAATTCACTCCATTGCCGCTGCGTATGCCAATACGTAGGCGCTACAGCAAAGCCCACAATACCCTCTTTTTCGCGTCCTTCGCCTTGCTGCCACATCTGTTTTATGAATTCATTGGCGCCCGCGATGGTTTTGCCCCAGCGCCTTCCACAGTTAAGCACTCGAAATCTTGCCGGGTGATAGTGAAATTCTACTTGCCCCGGGTGAGGCTTGTACCTGATCAGTATTGTTTTTTGCATTCCTTGGGATCCGCCCATTTAATACAAGTCTCTTCAAGATCTGGGTTTTGAGATTTGGCACCTGTTAACTCAGCTACATCAAAGTTTATCTGCCGCATAAGATTCAAAGCAGCTATCCGAGCTCGATCAGACTTAGCCTGCATATAAGCAACTACTGCTTTACGGTAAAGCTGCTCATGCCTATTTCTAACTTTTAAGAGAGCCTCCTTGGTCTCATCCATTAAAGGTTGCCAGCGGCTTCGTGTCTCAAAATCTGCGTAAACTGCACGTGAAGATACTCCGTATTTCACGCTTAATTCCTTTACAATTTCGGAAGGCTGCAAGCCGTTTCCTTCAAGCCTGAGCAGTTCTAAACGTCTTTCAAACGTCTGTCTATCCATAAATCAGAACCTTTGCTTCAATTTCAGAATACTTTTTAATTATTTGTGGGACAAAAATCAAGCAAACCCTCCATTAAGTCTATTCCAAGAAGAATATTCAAGGGAAACAGTGAGACGCCGTTTACTGTTGGATTTTAGCAGTTCACGATTTATCCGAGTGTCTTCTCTCCCGTGGGCGCTATGGCCAACTCGTTTAATTTTCCAGTTGCCAAGATTTCCGTGAACAAGCTGAGGATTACTCGTGATCAAATAGAAAGGCAAATTCATCTGAGAAGTATAGAGCTCAGCAATAAAGTTGAGTAAACGTTTTCCAACGCCTATGCCCTGGTAATCAGGCAAGACAACTAAGCGGCTAACACGATAATAATTCGCCCTCATATGAATGTGTACAACAGCTATGAATGCTATGGGCTTATCCTGATAGGTTGCCACGTAGCATCGGGCTGTTGAAGGAAGAGAACCATTCAGATAGTGATACGGCCGAAACATTTGCCACAAGGAAGCGCCGCACCGATAAACCTTGAGTTCAACGGGCGGCCGGGTTCTTTTTTTCGGTCAAACTCCATCGTGTCAGTGCAGAAAACCCAATCAGGCTCTAGCCAATCAACCACGTCGTAGTGGCAGGTTACGGCAATGAATTTCTTGTCTTTCTGGCGTCTAACCGCCTTACTGATTGCAAAAGAGCTCACTTTAGCTATTTCACGATCAACTACGCTGGTGAATTCGTCGAAAACAATCAGCTTTTGAGTTAAGCAGAGTGCTCGTGCTATGTCAACTCTCATTTTTTCCCCTTGGCTGAGACAGCTGTAAGCTTTGAGCCAGTCGGGAGGGCTAGCAAACCCAACATTGCAGAGTAGATGTGTTATCTCGCTTGTCTCTAAGTTTTCAGGAAAATCATCCAAGAGACATTCATGCAGGTACTCAAAGCCACTAATATAAGAGTCTGGAAAGAGCCGTTTTACTATGCTTGATTTGCCTGAGCCGCTGCGCCCAACAATAATTCCTATCTGCCAGTCGTCTTCTTCTATTGGCAACGAGCCTTTGAAATGCTTCTGCAACTTTACATCATTTAGAGTGAAGCTGCCAACGACACTTTGTGCTCGAAAGCTGTCTGTTTCTCGCCAGTTATTGACAAAATCAAAATCCAATAGTCAATTCCTCTAAAGATTCAAAACCCTAACCTTGTAGCCTTCAGACTTGAGCTTGTCATAGAAACATTGCTGTTCCGCCTCATCTTTGCATTCGACAATAAGCTCCCAGCTGCCAGGTATGATATTTGAGCCTTCACGTTCTCCATCGAGGTCCTTGGGAAGCTTTTCGCCAACAGACTCCAACAATACTTTCAGGCAATCTTTCTCCCCAGCCTCTATAATGCGCATGTACTCAGCACCGTCAAGCTCCTTGCTGTGCTTGCCCTTGAGCTTGTTCAAAATCTGACGAAGCATTCTCCTATCGACATCAGAAACCGGCAATCTCAATACTGGAGCAAAAAACTCGCCATGGTCCTTGCAGACTTCAGCCCGTTGCTCACCATCAGCAAAAACGCCGTCCTTGTTAGTTATGATTGGATAGGTCCATCCGTATTTTTGAAGGCTTTGCCAAACTTGGTTCTTTTGGGTCCCCGTCATTTTATTAGGGTTATTTTCGTCACTTTTTAACAGATGAAGATCTTCAATCAGAGACAAATAAGCATCGGGAACCTTAATTATCGTTTTCTTTTCAGCCAAAATGACGCCGTCCGTTATCTTCTTTGTTGCCCTATGAACTTTTCAAGATGGGCTTTGTCCTTTTGTGTCACTCTGAGAACCCCGATTGTTTTTTTATATACATAATGTATCATCGTATATCATCATAAACCATATTAACGCCTTGCTGATATATACCCTTAAGATACATACCTAAATGATGGCGTTATACAACTAAAAGCGCCCAATAGCTATATATCCAAAAAAACGAGAAGGGCTGCTAAATGCCAAAAAGAATAACAAATCCACTCAGAGCAGGATTGCCTGCAAAAATCTACTACTTAGCGTACAATGGTCCAATAACTGGTTATGAAATAGCAAAAAAGATTTACGGAATAAAACCCCCAGCTATTCCTCCAACGGCCAAAACTTACGAATGGATCAAAAAGCTAAAAGATCAAAGAATACTTTCAGAAACTGAACACGGATGTGTTTCCAATGTCGAGCCATTGCTAAATGAAATCGAATTAACTCTTAAAAAGAAACACAACTCTGATTTTTCAACCTTCGAAAAACATATCACACGAAGGATTCTAGACTGCAGGGAGTTTAGGGCGTCTATAGGCAAATTTAATCTTGAAAAAAGTTTCCAACAAAATCAAGATTTTGATTCTGCATCGGCAATAATGGAATTTCTAAGCTTTCAAGCTATGCGCATCATTTCATCAGGAGTCTATAAACATGAGGCTAAGAATCAAAAAGAATTTGATAAATTCTTTGATACGGCTGTAACTTTGATTCATGACCCAGAAGTTCAAAAGGAGTTACAGGAAGTAGACTTACTTAAAGCAATAAAGGATCCCAAGCAACTAAGCGAAACAAAGAAACGAATAAGCGAAATGAAAAACTACCCTTTATATGACATTGACAGCTTAGGCATCTTCCTAGCAGTTCCCAACACAACACTAGAAAAACTATGCAAACTCAACAAATATTACGAAACAATAGCATACTTAACCAGTAACCCGCTATATTTTCAGACATTCCAAGAATTTGCTCAAAAACTATACAGCCAAAGACGCGAAAAGATCAACAATCAATAGCTCTTTTGATTTCTTAAAATATTTTGGGTTTAGCAATAAAAACAAGGAAGGTGCGGGAAAATCGAGAAATCGCCACTAAAAGGGTCAATGTAAAAAAACCTTCTTCCTACCCAGCGGTAAATTTTTGGAAGATCTTGGAAGACAAGTTTTTAAATACTAAATCCGCAGTTAAAAAACTCCGGAAGGAGGGGCTTTGAACATGGGACGAAAGGAAGGCATAAAGAAATTTCTTATTTTGTGGCTGGCATTTTTCATAATTATTTTCGTGATAGCAATCGTGGTTACTGATGGTTTTAATCCCACTGCAACTGGCAACGCCAGTGCGTCAATACTAATTGTTGGTTTCGGACTCGCTTCCCTTTTTTGCATGGTACCCGCTTCAATGATAGTCAGTTGGAAATGGGGCTTCAAAGATTTCATGCAATGCCAAAACTGCAAAAATGGAAACCATGAAAGTTGCACAAAGCCATATGAGCCGATTCCATATGACGATGGCGTTTGGCACTGTTGCTGTGTAGAGGATGAAATTATTAAGGTCAAAACATCTTTAATGGGCACCGCGCTTCAACGCTTAGCTTCGGGACAAAGCACATACGACCAAATCATGAAAGTGCGAGATAGTACGACGGTTATTCAAGGCGGGACACCTCTTCGGGAAACACACCCCCCTGATAAATTATTTTTCACGCCGCCTTTTCCGTCGCATTACACAATTAACAAACGAATGTGCAATGCATGTAGAATGGGATTTCACCAAGAATGCCATTCGCCAAATGTCCGTGTGGACGAGATAGGGCAAAACGCATGGACCTGTTGCTGCAACAATCCGATCAGTAGTGCATTGTGGATGGACAAAAAACGAGAAGCAGAAGGGAACAGCACAGAAACGCTTGCGAGATGGCAAAGCGCGTGGATTGAGGGATCTAAGGAGCGGAGCAGGCAGGAGCAAGCCGACCGGAATTCTGGTGGAAGCTGGTGAATCAAAAGCGCCAAACGCCGTCACTTCATCTGGAACCAACTTCAGAAGTTCAGCTTAAAGTAAAGGTCTGTCGCAAATTGGACGCCATAGGATAAGTCAACTCAGAAGTTGTTTATTGTATTTTATATGTTCTGATGATAAGATAAAACTCGAAAGACCTTTTCCTCTATGGGGGTAAATTTTTGGAAGGCCTTACGCACTCTGTATGGTCCATGTCACGTTTCTTGTGACTGCAACGCGACACCAACATTGGCATATTAAGCTTAAACGGTTGATTGGAAAACGGAGAAAGGCCAAATGCAAAGTCAAGTTGATTTGTACACCGGTCCCCACAAGGGCCAGCGCCTGAGGTTTTTCACGATAAGCAAATCATGCGGAACCCTGAACGTAAGCGACCAAAATGCCCTGGCCGCGCTCGAGGGCGAGCTCGCCTCATTCCGAGACAACATGTATCTCCACGCAGACATTGAAGAGAGGTTCATCCATCCCCTGCTCTCGGAGAGAGTTCCCGGCGGAGCCGACAGGCTGAAGGAGGACCACCGCATGATGCACAGGCAATTCGACGAGCTCGTGGCATGCTTTGGAGAAATAAAGAAGAAGCCGCGCGAAGAGCTTTCTCTGGAGTTTTACCTCGCGTGGAACAGGTTCATGTCGTTCTACATCAACCACATAGACTACGAAGAAGAGCACGTGATGCCTGCGCTCTGGAAACTCTGCACTCCCGACGAACTGGGCGATGTGTTCAAGAAAGCTATGGCAGGCCAAACGCCCAAGGAGCTCATGGAGAACCTCGGGATGATGCTACCGGCGATGAGCCACACGGAAAGGGCCATGCTCCTCAATCAGGGTCGGGCGACCATGCCCCCTGAAGCATTCCAAGCGGTCCTCAAACTCGCAGAACGCGTCCTCACTCCTGAAGACTGGGCTTCGTTAAAAGCGGCGCTAAAACTTTGATCCTTCTTCAAACAGCGTACATTTGTTTGGGCGAAGGTCTGTCGCCAGTTGGAGGGCGTATTATAAGTCAACCCAGAAATTATTTATTGTATTTTACATGTTCTGATGGTAAGGTAAAATCTGGCAAGCCTTCCTCTATGGGGGTAAATTTTTGAAAGGCCTCGGTCCGTTCGTATGCCGTTATGGTCATTACTATAAACAGCTTCAATTCCCAAACCCAAACTGGATTTTTATATACCTTAAGAGTTATTGGCATGCATGAAAATGAAAGCGATTGTACGCACAAAATACGGTCCACCAGACATCCTTCAACTCAAAGAGGTACCGAAACCAATTCCCGAGAACAATGAGGTACTTGTAAAAATATATGCGACAACAGTAAACCGAACAGACTCCGCCTTTCTAAGAGGTAAGCCATTTATTAATAGACTTGTTAGTGGCCTCTTCAGACCAAAAAGAACGATATTAGGGAATGAGTTCGCTGGAGAAATTGAAGCAGTAGGCAAAGACGTCAAATCATTTAAGAATGATGACCATGTTTTTGGATTTAGCGGTATCAGTTTTGGTGCTCATGCCGAGTATATGACTATGCCCGAACAAGGGATGCTTGCACCTATGCCAGCGAATATGACATATGAAGAAGCCGCCCCTAATACTGAAGGTCCGCACTATGCACTTAACGATATTAGAAAAGCAAACGTTCGAAGCGGGCAAAAAGTCTTGATCAACGGCGCCACGGGCGCTATCGGTTCAGCAGCAGTCCAGCTTGCGAAATATTATGGTGCGGAGGTTACAGCGGTGTGCAATACCCGGAATGCAAAACTAGTAAAATCTCTTGGAGCCGATGAGGTAATTGATTTCACAGAAGAAGATTTCACAAAGAGTGGTCAGGAGTATGATTTTGTTTTTGATGCAGTTGGCAAAAGTTCATTTGGCGCTTGTAAAAAACTGCTAAAACCAGGCGGGATTTATTGTTCAACCGACCTTGGTTTCTTATCGCAGAACCTATTTTTGACACTGTGGACTTCAATATTTGACGGCAAAAAAGTTATATTTCCAATTCCAAAAGACAGAAAAGAAGACATTCTTTTTTTCAAAGAGCTTATTGAGGCGGGAAAGTTTAGACCGGTAATAGATAGACGCTATCCGTTGGAACAAATTGCCGAAGCCTACAGGTATGTGGAGACAGGGCAAAAAACAGGAAATGTAGTCATAATTGTGGGACGTGATGACAGAACCCGATAAAGCAACCTTGGACGAAGCTTAGAGGAGGAAGCCGTAGCGGCACGAAACGGCATTATGAAGCTTGAGCTCCCTTAGCAAAAGTTAGCTTAGTGAGACATCGTGGTTGGAAGAGCATAATCGTTCATTGGCGGTCCGCTATTTGCGCGCGCTTTTCGCGCAGATTCCCCCTTGAGAACATGATCAGGGATGATTTTGCCGCAATGCGGGCAATTAACGACTTTGTGCTCCAATGTTTTTGTCTCCTCATTGTTTTTTTCAGCCAAGTATGTCGCTTAAAGAAAAAAGAGGAGTTGTGTGGAAAATGGAGACATCGCCACTAAAAGGGTTAATATAGAGTAAGTTGACGCTATTTTACTGAGCAGTGAAATTAGTGTTCAAAAGTGTGGGATTAATCGCTCGCTACGATAAAAAACCAGCTTTAAAACTTGCAGAAGAGCTAGCTGAGTATCTTTCAAAGAAAGGATTGAAAGTTTATGTGGAAGATACACTGGCTGGAAAAATCGTAACCAAGGAAGAGATGGTTCCCCTATCAAAAATGAAAACTGACTTCATAATAACAATCGGTGGCGACGGAACAATACTGCGAACATGCATAGGCATAGCTAAGCCTGAACCGCCAATTTTAGCAATAAATATGGGACTTCGGGGATTCTTGACTGAAGCGGAACCGAAAAACGCTTTTGAAGCAGTAAATAAAATCCTCAAAGGTGACTATAAAATAGAAAAATGTGCAAAACTGTCTGTAGTTGCGGGCAAAGATAGATTGCCTGATGCCTTAAATGATGTGGTTATTTCTGCAGGTGAACCTTCAAAAATACTTTTTACTCGGATATGTAAGGACGGCAAACCGATTCTAAATTGCCAATCAGACGGCTTGATTGTAGCCACCGAAACCGGTTCAACCGGTTACTCTTTTTCAGCTGGCGGGCCAGTTTTAGACCCCGCGCTAGGTGCTTTCGTTATAACTCCTATCTGCTCGTTAACCGTGTTCCATCCCCTTGTTTTCCCCGCAAACTCCACCATCATTTTCAACGTGATCAAGGCGGAGAAAATCCTTGTCCTCATTGATGGAAAATACCATAAACAGATAAACTGCAAAGAGCCAACCTTAGAAGTCAAAGTATCCAAAAACGTAACTCCTTTCATAAGGTTTGAAACCGACTTTTACGACCGACTCAAAAGCCGGCTACTTTTTAAGGGAACAGAATGAAAACTCAAACAAACACGCCCTTCAAACGAGTCATCGTTCTAGACACTTCCGCTTTTTTGGCAGGCTTTGATCCTTTCTCTTTAAGCGAGGAACAATTGACCGTTCCCAAAGTTGAGGAAGAAATAAAGAGAAATTCAATAATTTCGGTAAGGTTTAGGGCAGCATTGGAAAACGGAAAGTTGAAGGTTAAAGCTCCTTCGGAAGAATTTATGAATAAAGTTAAAACTTCCGCAAGTAAAGTCGGTGACTCTTTCAAATTATCGGAAACTGATATTCATCTTTTGTCTTTAGCTTTAGAATTGAAAGCAGAAGGTCGCACACCCCAAATTGTAACTGACGACTACTCAATTCAAAACGTTGCCACCCAGTTAGGAATAGAGTTTTCAGCGCTCGCAACTTTTGGTATCAAACGGCTTTTAGAGTGGATAAGGTATTGTCCAGCGTGTTACCGAGAATACCCTGCAAACTGCTCATTCAAGGAATGTTTAGTTTGTGGTACACCACTAAAAAGAAAGCCGCGTAGAACAGTGAAAAGCGTGAAGGCAAGATAGCCTATGTTTCTTTTGCGACCTCGTTAATGGTATCTGCAACAATGTCTAGCGCTGAGTCAAGCATGTCACTTTGTATCGTAAGCGGGGGAGCTATCCTAAGTGTTGAAGAACCACAAGTCACAACTGCTACTCCGCGCTTCCAGGAGCGCAAAATAACCTGATAAGCCTTCTGCGGTGCATGCTTTCTTGTTTCCTTGTCCTCAACAAGTTCAATGCCAATCATTAGACCCTTACCACGTACATCTCCAACTATACTGCTAGTCTCCTTCAATTCTTCCAATCTTTTCATTGCGTAAGCTCCTTGCTTGTTGGCGTTATCAAGTAAATGTTGCTCCTTAATGATGTCTATAACCGCGTTTGCCGCCGCGCATGATAGTGGATTTCCGCCGAAAGTGCTCGCGTGCGAACCGCTAGTCCAATCCATAATTTTCGCTTTAGCAATTGTCGCGCCTATGGGTAAGCCCGAAGCTAAAGCCTTTGAAGTGCAGATTATGTCGGGTTCAAGCCCCCAGTGTTCAATTGCGAACCATTTTCCTGTTCTGCCCATGCCAGATTGCACTTCATCGTCGATAAGCAGTAAACCATTCTTGTCAGCGACTTTTTTTAGCTTTTGGAAAAACTCTGGCGGAGGAACCACGTAGCCGCCTTCTCCTTGGATTGGTTCAAAAAGAATTGCTGCCACGTCTTCGGGGGGCATGTATTTTTGCAGTACTTGCTCTTCGATAAAGTCGGCGCACCAATAGTTACAATTCGGCTTTTCCAATTTGAAGGGGCACCGGTAACAATAGGGATAAGGAACATGAGATACACCAGGCATGAAGGGAGAAAAATGTCGCCTTTGCGCTGGTTTGCTGGAGGTAAAAGCTAATGAACCCATCGTGCGACCGTGAAAAGCGTTGATGAAGCCAATAAATAATGGTTTACGCGTATGCCATCTAGCAAGCTTCACCCCAGCCTCAACCGCTTCAGTGCCGCTATTACCAAAATAAACTTTTTTCTCAAATTCGCCAGGAGCAATTTTTACCAACTTTTCTGCTAAGTTAATTGCTTCTTTGTAGTAGAAGTCAGTATTAGAATAATGTAGAAAACGGTCACATTGACTTTTAATGGCCTCCACCACGCGCGGGTGACAATGGCCAACGTTCATGCAGCATAT
The DNA here is from genome assembly GCA_050013315.1 of Bathyarchaeia archaeon. Taxonomy (GTDB): domain Archaea; phylum Thermoproteota; class Bathyarchaeia; order Bathyarchaeales; family Bathycorpusculaceae; genus Bathycorpusculum. Next base: position 58,675 of record JBEKFM010000003.1, on the reverse strand, counting down.
GCCAGAGTTAAGATCAATGTACTCGTTTCCATCCACGTCCTTAACAGTGCAATCGATTGCTGACTCAACGACAAACGGGTAATACCGTGTATATGAGGGGGAAACAAACTGTTCATCCTTCTGCACAAGCTCCCTAGCTCTAGGACCAGGCGGGGAAACAACAATTTTTGGATAAACAACCATTCCGAATAACTCCAACAAAAGCGACTAGCAAAAGGGCGTATTAACCTTTACGTTGGCACAATAAAGCGGTTTAACTTATAGGAGCACTAAGAGTAAAATTAAAATCAACCCTTCCAACCCGAAGACTGGAAGCAGCATTTGTTTAGCTTTTTTAATTGACCTGTCAACCAGCGTAGACATCGCCTGCAGATGGGCTTCTCCGATAACTCTGACCTGTGGAACAACAAGGTGAACCGCTCCCGCTTTGGACAGCTCCAAGTTCGAATCTGCCTTTTTAGCGACATCACAAATGTAACGTATCAGGACCTCATAGTTCATTATTTCGCCAATGGGGTGATAACCACGACGCACACTTCGTCCAGAAGATATTGCGCTTACTGCGTGAGTGTCCGTGGTAAACAACTCGCTCTCATCAAACCCAGCGGAGGTTAAGGCGGCAAGGATCTTCTCTCTCAATCCAGAAATCATGTTGTTGCCATCGATCACTACGTAGGCTGTTTTCTGTTTACCCACTTGAACAACTGTCGCTGTGATGCCCCCTTCGCCCATGCCCTCTTTTATGGTGAACTCTTTAGGGTAAACAGTAGCTGCTCCCACCATGAACCGTTCAGTCGGCAACGCAACTGCTTTCTGAAGGCATCTGGAAGCCGCGGTTTGCAGGGCACCAACGTACTTCTCAACCTCAACCACATCGGTGATGCTGTTATGGGTGTTAGTCACTATCGCCGATCTTAGCCCATACTTTGCTGCTTCCTCACTAACCATGCGACCCAACTCTTGCGGCAAATCCTCAGTGGTTTTGGGGGCAAGCGAAAAAGAAACAAAGGCAGTGCCGCCGAAAATTTGGCAAGAGGCTGTAGCAACATCCTCAGCCGCCTTAACGCAGGGCGAAGCTAAGTCTGCTGATGCCGTGAACTTCGCAGAAGCGATAACCTGCGAGATTACTTTTTGGTTCTGCACTTGGGAGGCTAAGTCAAGCTCGTGCCCAAGGATGCCTAATGGAACGCAGGCTTGGCAGTCGAATTCTTTCTCGAAGTCCCGTTTAAGGAGGGAAGGCAAAAGACTACTGCCGATGTTTTTGAATGGTCCAGGATGTACGAGGGGAACTATTATTGCTGCTTTAGGCTTCGATGCGTCGAATTTCAGAAAGTTAACTTCGATGTCAACGTTTTCGCCTGTTTTTTCAAATAAATCTTCAAGAGGCGCGTCAAGTCCACCTACCCAGTTAAGCATGAAGGCTCTAAACAGCGGCAAAGAATTTATCGAGACCTTCCGACCTAAACGCTCCAGAGACGACAAAAAGACGAAAACTGCCGCGCAGGCGACTACTGGAAAGAGGACTAAGAGAGGCGAAATCTGAATCAGGTTGACTGCTGGAATACCAGCCCAAAAAATAACAAAAGCCACTATGCAAAAGATTGGGTTAAGCAAAACCGACGCCAGTTTCCTCCAGGTCGCGGCTGACGAGGTTGCAATAAACACTACACCTCTGAGGGTTATAACAGCTGCGTAGCCCACGAGGCATAGTTTAACCCAAGTTAAAGCGCCAAAAGGGAAGCTTAACGCGACTCCAATGAGCACGAAAATTAGCCACAAGAGCCAGCCTACAACGGAGAGCGCCAAAGTGCGGCGCAGTGAATAAATCAGGTCCCGTCCGAGAAGCAACTGAGTTATAATAAAGTCGGCTGCTAGCGTTAACGCAAAAAGTGAAATGCCGAAGGATAAGGTGCCAATTAATCCGTACGTTGAGGAAACAAAAAAGGCGGAGAGGCCAGCGATGATGCACAATGCGGCAAGAGCTAAAATGGCTTTTTTGAATGATGGAAGGGAAAACATGGAGGAGTAGTGTTTTGATGCGCTATCTATTGAGCGGTTAAGTTGACTCTGGCTCTCCATGTTTCCAACTCAGTTAGGCTCTCTTATGGGATTAGAGAGGCTTATTAAAATTTAGCCTACACGAAAGCTGCATGTCTCGGTTTTATTGCAGAAAATACAAATTTTTTTGCAACCCAAAAAGTAGCGGCCAGCAATTTAGCATAAACAAGTTAAAGCTCTATGGGACAAAACGCCGCTTTCAGGTTTTTAGAGGGAAGTTAACGTGCCTTTTGGAAGGGAACTGTTTTATCTTTAGAATAACAATTATATTAGTTTGCGAAGTCTATGGCAGATCAAGATTTGCCCCTCTCAATATTTCATATGCTGGAGAGAAATGTGGGCAAGAAAATCAGAGTCATTATAGATCCAGCTTACGGTTTTGAGGGCACCTTAGCCGCTATAACGCATGACCCATCAGGAATCTGGCTTTCAGATGCAGAAGCTATAGTCTTAAGATCAACTATTGCTCAGCCTATCCCGCAAGTTGCAAGTCGAGAAGAAAGAAGTGAGTTATTTCTCCATCTCAATTCAGTTCAAAGAATAGAAGTTTTGCACGCTACTCAACCCAGGCGTTAAAGTAGCGTTTAACCAGCAAAGAACACTTTTGCTAAAACAGAAATAACTATCAATGAAACCGCAAAGACGACAAGCAGTTCAGGTCTAATTTTTACTCCTTCAGTCTCTTCTTCAAAGAACCTCAGCAAACCTGCACTCGCTGCAGGCATTGGACCTGTCTCTTTCTTTTTCCGTCTTCCACTCACCAAATATCCCTGTTCTTTTCAATGTATTGCATGCATTTAATTAATGTTACGCAGTTTGGTTCTGTCAAGTCTTCGTCTGTTTAGGTATTTCTTTTGAAGTTATCTGTCAAAAATCGTCTGCTGCTATTTTCGTCGGTTCTGTCAAGTCTTCGTCTGTTTAGGTATTCATGTAAATAATCGTCTGTTGAGTAAAGCTTAAAGAGATAATCGGTTCTGTTAACTTCTCGTCTTAGCGTTTTTATTGTACCTACCGAAAGATTCAGATAAAACTTTGTAAATATTCTCTTGATTGCTATGAAAAGGAATTTGACCATGTTAAACTGGAGTATCTTCTTTTTCCGGAGTTGAACAACTCATAAAGCATGAACAACTCATGAAGCTAAAGGACGTTGTTACGGCTGCAAGTTTAATCACGTCATTGTTACTTCTGGTGGTTCCGTACATCCTTTTCCCCCAAGATTACATTCCCAAGGCAAACCCGGTAGACGGCTATGTATCTCCCAAAACTCCTGCGGCTTGGGCAATACTAATCGTGGCTCTGGCACTACTCGGAATCGCAATATTTGCGTTCATTTCGCTTGCTTATGAACGTAACCGCATAGGATCAAAATGGTCAACTTGGCCGTATAGAAGTGTTCCTCCGCGTCTAATTAAGTCAAGAAAATTCTGCTCTTCGGTCAAATATTTCGTTAGTAAACCACCTTTATAACCCAAAGCATTTGCAAGATATTCGCAGCCCTTTTTACTCAAATTTAAAACCTATAACTTGTAATCAACTTTTACAATAAAGAATTAGTCGTTATAAAACCACATTAACATTCAAACAGACGAATTTTGACATGAACCCCCTAGCAGACGACAACTTGACAGAACCCGCAGTTTCCAAAATTTCAAAACCTGAAGTTTTTTCGGTTTTTGACAACGTTTAAACTGCACAATCTTAACAATTAAGCTACAAAAGCTTGGTGAAGTCTGTGCACATATATGAATTCCAAGAAATGATGCGTAGGTTATATTTCAAAAGAGATTCTGAACGCGGAGTAAATGGAACATACAATTGGCTTGTTGATGAAGTTGCAGAATTAGGAGAAGAATTGAAAAAAGGAAGAGACAAAGAGGCTACTGAGAAAGAATTTGCAGATGTAATTGCATGGCTTGCATCTCTTGCAAACATAATGGGAATCGACCTTGAAAAAGCAGCCATCAACAAATATTATAACAAATGCCCAAAATGCCAACAGTCACCATGCCAATGCACATTCTAAAGACTTTTCTGCCCTAAACCCGTAGACACCCAATAATAGGGCCTGCGTCCTTTACGCTGAACTATGCCTTCATTTTCAAGAAGTCGCAAATGATGCATTACAACACTATAAGATAACGATGTATCCTTAGCTGTCTTTACTGCATCAAGTGGTTCTCTCTCAAGAGTTTCTAGTATTTTGGTTCTGGCTTTAACACCGCTACGTACGTTCCTTACATGTGTTAAGTAAGCGTTCGGATGCAAATATTCCTTTATACAATGTCACCAATAAATAAACAATCGTTTTATATTGAAAAGCTTTAGCTTTAATTGAAATCAGAAAGGCTAGCCTGCTTTGGCTTTTTATTATCGAACATGGAAGCTATCTCTTCTTTTATGAGGTCCATGCGTTGAGTATAATAATTTGGTAAACCGTACTTATCAACAAGTTGCTGTGCTGCCACCAAATACTTCTCTATACCGCCACGGTAAACAGTAAGAGTTAACTTACCACCACAAAAAGGGCATTTCCCTTTGAGAGGTAGTCGACGAAACTTTTTGTTGCATGATTTACATCTGAATCCTTGAGTTGAGAAAGCACGTAAATTGCCTGCTATATCTCTGATGAAATGTGTTGTTAAAACTTTTAAGGCGACGCGTTTGACATCTACAGCGTCGATTTTTTCGCCTAACGCTAGTTGCATATTCAGTTTTTCAATCATGGATTTGAATTCTTTATAGGAGCTATTTGCGTTACCAAGGTTTATGTTTGACACGGGAGTTGTGTAGTTGAATCCCTCAAACTGCGCTTCAGTTCCTAGTCTATGACTGATAACATCCATAATCGAGCTCACCGGCCGCGCTTCGGCTTTCTCTAGAGTCTTTTGGTAGAATTCAAGCGGATAAGTTGCATCAACGTCAAAATCATGGGCTTGCCTTTGCACCTCCTTTGTGTTAACAAACGGAATTAAGAGTATAGGAGCATCCATTATTCCGCCTATCTGAGCAGGCAGGTATACGCGAGAAAAATTGAGAAGCGTATCCAACGCCAGCATAATAGTATCTTCATCACCGTCACAGTCTCGGCGTTTGGCTGAGTGCCAAATAGGATGAGCATAAATTACATTTCGATCCGTAAAACCGATTATGCGTGCTAAAATGCATGCGCATGTATGGGGAGCTAATCCAAAAATCAAATGCCCAACAAGGTCCTCAGGCTTCTTGACGTTATAGTAAGCTGGAAGCTTGTAGACCCTTGTCAGCAGGTCATCAATAAAATCAGCAATCTGAATAAAGTATTCCCCTGCGCGCCATGGAATTACAACATCCTGAATCTTAAGCTCACAAACCTGATTAGGATTAGTCAAACATGCGCCGTGCGTATCATAGCAGTATCCTAACTGCCTTATCTTTTCAACGGGCACTCCAACTTCGGCAGGCGTAAAATGTGTTAAGGGAGCATTTGTCGCATCAAAACGGATTGTTCCATCCTTGTAAACTGACAAATCGTACCTTGCCCGAAGAACACCCTTTTCAATAATTTCAGGAGTCTTATCCTGATTAATTAATCCTTTAACGCCTCTCAAGATTTTTGGAACTGGATAACCAAGAGACCTGCACGCATTATCCATCAATTCTTTAAAATTAATCGGCTGCCGCTGATACTGAACAGCATCAGTTCTACAGGCGGGGCAACTATTATCCTTTAAAGCTCTACCACAACGAGGACAACTATTCTCTGCCATAGTGTCACAGCCACAACTAGGGCATTTTACCCTTAAGGTGTAAGTTTTACAGTTGGGACATTTCCTCTTAGTTATCTCAACAAACACAGGACCATGCTTTGCCGCTTCCAAAAGGTCCCTATGAGAGCCCCCGGCTAAGCTTACTGGAAAAAGAACATGAACAAGAGGCTTCATCTCCCGCCTTTTGGCCTTCTCAGGTCGACCCATGCGTGCACCCACAAAAGTAGGCGCTTTATCTTTGATCTGCACTCCAGAAAGCAAGCTAACTTCTTCAAGCACGGTTGCAGTCGTTGTGCTCCCAACCTTTTTTGTTGTACCGTATCCAAGGCAGAAGGCAAAAGCGGTTGCATTTTCACTTTCTAGCAGAATTCTATCATCCGCTAGTTTATGGGGGGCAAGGATTTTCCTCAATAAATTTACTACACCTTCGCTTATTTCTCCCAAGATTCTGCAGACAACGCCGTCTTCCATGGCAACTTCAGAAGAAGTCAACCATTTTTTCAGCAACTCAACCTCTTGGATAGAAGATAAGCTTGACCAAAAAAACGTATAACTCGGGTGTAAAGGCAAGCTCAAATTCAAGCTAAGAATTATTGCCTCTTTAGCCGATGGTTTGTTGCTAAATGGGTCGTCCAGAAAACTATTCAGTCTTCCTAAAGAAATCGCAGTAGCTTCTGCTGCTTTCTTGATATCTGAGCCGAATTTTTCCGTAACAGCCCTCTGTAGGTCTTTGACCCACCATTCCTCAACATATCCTGAAGGAGAAAGCCCCTTGCTCGTGTAAAGAAAATCTCCAAAACTAATCAGGATATCACCTAAAAACAAGATTTTTTGGATTTTGCCCTTAATTTCGGCAAAATTCTCCATCGTCGCTCGGACTACCGAATTATCATTTAACAAAACAACTGGAGGTTCAATAGTATCCACAGGAACCGTAACGCACCCCTTTCCCGGAAGTTCTAAACGCATTTGAGTGCCTGCAGCAAGAAAACTCTCTAGTACAAGCATTGTGGCTGGATGAATGCCTACAGCTGAGAGACCAGTGTTTCTTGATCTGCCATACCTTAACCTGAAGCCCCCACGCCGTGAAGGAAAAGAAAAAATTGGACGCCCCGCAATCACGTCATCCATAAAGCCGCCTGACTTCTTCTCAGATTTCTTTCGGAATTCTCTCAGCCAATCCCAACCTTGAAAACCAAGTTTTTCAATAATAACCAAAACTTTTTGAGCACGACCAACGATGCCATCGTTAACAACTCTGAGGGCACCGCCTCTTACGCGGTTGGTTTCTATTCGCGGCAGATTTCTGTATGAGGAAACTTCCACGGGGTCTGATTCAGTACCCGTGACTTCAACAGGAAGCAAACTAAGCGCTTTTCTTAGTTCATCGTCAGGAATGTGATATTGAAAACGGCCTACAGACCGTTCATACAGTCTTAACTCTTCTATAAAGCGGGAAATTTCTTCATCCGTTGGCTTATATCTATCCAAACCTAACTGGCGACGAACAAAATCGCCTACAACAAGAGTCAACGCCTGGTCAGTTCCACCTGCTGACCGGATTGGTCCTGCAAAGTATATCGCTAGATAGCGTGTCCTGTCAGCGTTAGTTTTTATTTTAACTTGAGCTATGCCTTGAATTGGCGCTGCGGTTAAGCCTTCAGTGAAAATTGCAAGGGCAGTTCGAATTGCCTGCTCAGCTGCTTTTTCAGGTTCCATGTGACCGAATTTGCCGTAAACGACTTCTTCAGCGACTTTAAATGCTATTTCTTCTCTTTGCATTTTAGCGCTTAATTCCCTGATACTAAAAGCGACATCTTTGGGCCCTACCAGCCCTTCTACTAAGTCAGCAATGTCTTTTGCAATAATGCACTCTGTTTTCAATGAGGGATCAAAGCCTTCCGATCTGGCAAGGTCGCTTATGGCATACAATCGCTTTAGCTCATTTTCCATCTCTTCAACGTAGTTCTGATAGCCCTTACTGATATTCAAAGCGCAACTTCCCCCGAAAGATATAGAGTAATAGGTTATTTTGGTTTTCTGAAAACTAAATTAGAAAAGTTAAGAAGAGCCATTAACCAACGAAACATTAAGCCTTAATGCTCTTGATTGCTCTAATGATTTCAGAAACTCTTTGCTTAGCATCACTCGTCTCAGTGACGTTTCCAGTGACAATTATGTCTGCTCCCGCAGACGCAGCAGCCAACGCTTGCTCTTTAGTTCTTATTCCCCCACCTACTATGAGGGGAACATCAAGTAGATGTTTGACTGTACGGATCATTTCAGGGGGCACAGGATTTGCCGCTCCAGAACCTCCTTCCAGATAAATAAAGCGCATCCCAAGATATTGGCCAGCGAGAGCGTGAGCCGCAGCAAGTTCAGGTTTGTTGTACGGTACCGAAATGGCTTTTCCCACTATCCCAGCAGTACCGCCTTCGCCTACAATTATGTAGCCCATAGAAATAGGCTCTAAACCAAACTTCTTAACTAGTGGAGCTCCAAGAATCTGGGCGCCGATAAGAAAGTAAGGATCCACTGAATTCAAAAGAGACATAAACCATATGGCGTCTGCATAGCTGCTTATTCCAGTTATGTTGTTTGGGAAAAGTATAGTGGGAATATTTACGTTAGACTTAATGGCTTCCACAACATCATCGAGGTGAGTTTGCGAAACAAAAGTTGAGCCTCCGATCATTACAGCGGCGGTTCCGCTGTTTTTGGAGTTTTCGGCAATTCGCGAAGCCTCCATAGCTGTTATTTTTTCTGGGTCTATGAGGGTTAAGTGAATTGAACCTTCAATTTTTATTTTTTCGAGCAAGTACTTTTCGACTGGCCCTAGCATAGCAATAATCCTTCAATTACTCTTTCTTTACGTTTGTTAAAGGTGCTCTTTTTGTGGGACCATAAACTCGGTCGGTCAGCATGCAATAAACGTCGACTTCGCCTTGGGCAGGTTTAACTGGAAATTCTTCTTTTAAACCGCAACTACTGCAACGCGCAATAGCGTGACCGTCTTCCCTGAATATTTCAACTCTAACTGTCTCTTTTCCGCACTTAGGGCAAGAGAAGAATTTAGGCAAACGCTTTTTAGGAATATGAACTACTTTTTTTCTTCTTCTCCCCAATATAACAGCCTTCTAAATTCATGGATAATGTTCAATTAGTATTTATGCTTGTCCTTAAATACTTGCCTAGGAACCAAGAGTATGAAGCTGTGTGTGCCAAGTGAAGTTAACTTCCTCCGCGTTAGACTTGGATTTTTCTGAGACTCAAAAAAGAATTTGCCGCTTTGTTAAAGAGTATGTTGAAAACGCTGGAGCGAAAGGAATAGTCCTTGGTTTATCTGGAGGAATCGACAGTGGAGCAATAGCAGCACTGTCAAGCCTCGCAATAGGAGGCAATCACGTGTTAGGCCTTATGCTTCCCGAAAAAGAAAACTTTGATCAAAAGGACATCGACGACGCTAAAGCTGTCGCAGAAAAATTCAAATTAGAAACACAAATCTGCGATATGTCAACTGTTTTAGGCGGCTTGTACAGGGCTATTCCTGTGTTTGACCAATCAGATAGACTTTGTAAAGGGAACATAAAAGCAAGGACTAGGATGATTTATCTTTATTACTACGCTAACAAATTTAACAGAATAGTATGTGGAAGCTCTGATAAATCAGAAACAATGATGGGCTATTTCACCAAATGGGGAGATGCCGCCGCAGACATAACGCCAATTATGGATCTATACAAAACGCAAGTTCGCAAACTTGCAATCCACTTAGGAATCCCAGAAGAGCTGGCACTAAAACCATCCACACCAGCACTTTGGCCAAACCAGACCGCAGAAAACGAACTTGGAATAAAGTATGAAACCTTAGATCTTATTCTTTACGGATTAGAGCGATTTATGACTACTGAAGAGATTGCTCAGCAACTAAGTATTCAAAAGTCTATTGTTGATAGCGTAAAGAGCAGATGGCTCGCCAATGAACATAAAAGAAGAATGCCTATCGCCCCAAAAATTGGGTACAGAACCGTAGGAAATGATTTTAGGCTTCCAAGACATACTTACTGAAAGTGGAATCACATGAAAGACAAAATCAGACTTGCCCTTGCTCAGATAAGCAGCAAACGAGAAAGCAAAAAGGAGAATCTGCAAAAAATAGAAAAATTAACCTTCAAAGCCAAGGCGCAAGCGGCTGATCTGATTATTTTTCCTGAACTTTCGTTGTCTGGTTACGTGGTTAGGGATCAATTCTATGAGTTGGCTGAAACAATACCCGGACCAACGGTTGAGAAAGTAGAGGCATTGGCAAAGAAGACAGGGATGCACATTATTTTTGGGATGCCTGAGTTAAGTGAAAAAACCCAAGCAACGGTCTTTAACAGTTCTGTCTTTGTTGGACCTCAAGGTTTAATCGGTAAATACCGCAAAATGTATTTGCCAACCTCCGGCGTATTTGAAGAGAAAAGATATTTTCGACCAGGTTATCATACAGCTGCATTTCAAACGGATTTGGGAAACATTGGTTTATGCATTTGTTATGATGTTTTCTTCCCAGAAGTGCTTAGGCTCACACGCTTGAAAGGTGCACAATTAATCGTTTGTATATCTGCATCACCTGCACTACGTAGGAGTTACTTTGAAATCTTAACCTCAGCTAGAGCATTAGAAAACACGGCTTTTCTTGCTTACGTAAATCTTGCAGGAGTCGAGGATGGCTTGCAGTTTTGGGGAGGAAGCAGATTGGTTAGCCCAACTGGAGAGGTTCTTGCTAAGGCAAAGTACGACGAAGAGGACTTTATCATATGTGAAGTAGATTACAGCGACTTAAGGGCTGCGGAGACTTTTATCCCTACCTTAAGGGATTTGCGCCCCGAACTTTTTGATAAACTAAAAGAATACTCAGAGCGCCTTTGAACAGGCATATAGCAGCGGCAACAACTTGAAAAATAGAGAAAATTCCAAATCACAAGCGCATCACAATCCCGTGATATCAAGTGATCTTAGGCATAAATAGCAGTGATCCGAACGTGACAGGTGACGCCACGTAACCCAAAACCCAAAACAACTGTTGAACGCGAAAACCGAAAAGGCAGGAAACAAAAAGACTACAAAAGTAAGTCATAAAATCAAATAGCAAAAAGTTAACTTAACAACTATAATCAGGGATAGAAGAAAGTAAGTGCTTTAAAATGTCATTTTTCGCACAAAATTCAGAATAAAAACACATAAAATATTCATCATTCTTGTGTTTATGTGTTGATTAGACCTCTCTCATTGCTTTAAATTGTAAATAAACGATTCTGCTTACTTTTTTTCGTATTTACTCCGTTTTTTGGACAGTGTTACTAGCAAAGGTAAATCGTTTCTTACTCAGGCAAAACTTAAAAAGCTAAGTGAGTATACAAAAGCGTATCCATTCAGATCATCGAGGGAATGAGAAGTTTGAAGCTTAAAGACAGCGTTCAAGCCTGGCTAAACGGAGCGTTACACGACCCCATTGTAAATATCCTTTCCAAAAACAGCCAATTAACTAAAACACAGCTTGAAACGTTGTTAATTGACATTTTAGCCGAAAATATTGCGGGTAAACAGTTAAAGTACGATGAAAAAGCCAGCTTACGGCTAACCAAGGCTAAAATAAGCCGTGGATCCTTCAATAGGACGTTAAAACAGTCTAAAGAAAACGTTATAAAATCCATTTATACAGTACTACTTTTAGGGTATTTAGGTGTGTTTGATAGTACAACTCTCGACCCATATCTCGAGATAGCCAATAAACTACATGAATATGTCGAGGCACACCAAGAAACACCTGTCAAGGAAGAGGAACTAAAAGATCGTTTAAAAGTCATAGAAATCATCCGTGAAGAGCTTGAAACAAGCCTAAAACGGCTTTCTAATCCATCAGGAGAGCTTTTGTGACGTCACAAATCACAGCTTAATACAAAAATTCTCTTAAGATTAGCAAGCAAAAATAACCTAAAATTAAGAGCTATTATCAGGTCCCAAATGCTAAAATAAGGTCAATTTGTGGATTTTTGCTTAACCCTTTCAGAAGGGCAAAGCTGGAAAGTAAGTGTGATGTGTGATATCATATATGGCACGTGCAGGTACTACCGCAAACCTTAAAAAGTCCATGGAAAACTGTGATGTGTGATGCAACTGATTAAATCACGGTTAAATCACAGGAGTGAAAAAGCACGGTTGACTTTGTAACGGTACTCTTAGCCGTTTTGCTTGCTGCGACAGTAGCATCGTCAGTTGAGTATTATAGGCAAATACGGAAGGCACAAAAAGAATACGAGAAAGCCAAGGATATTGTCGAAGACATTGTTCTTAGTTTTAATAGAGAGCTCAAGCGTGAAGCCGACCGATTAGAATTAATCGCATACAAAGTAGAGGGAAGCTCAGCTAAAGCTGATACAAGCCTTAAGAAGGTCGACGTTGTGGAAAAGAAGATGGCACCGATGGAGAATCAAATCAGTTCCGTTTCACACAACAACGCAAATATTCTATCGGGATTGACAGGTTTAGAATCGAAAATTAAAGATATTGAAGAGTCACAGGGAACGTTAAAGGTAAAAATTGCAGGTTTTGAAGAGCAACTCCAAAAGTTTTCTGTCGTTCCTGAAATTAAAAGTGAACCCGTTATTCCAATCAAACGTGATAAAGCAATGGCGGCATTAACAGATACAGAAATCAAAGTGCTAGAAATGTTATCTTCAGAAGGGCCCAAAACAGCGCCGGAAATAAAAGGCAGAGTCCATCTTAGTAGAGAACATACAGCAAGACTGATGAAAAAACTCTATGAAGAAGGTTATTTAGAGAGGGAAATAGGAAAAATACCGTTCAGTTACAGTATCAAGAAAGAGATGGAAAAACTACTGAAAAAAACGGAAACCACTCAACAAACATAAACTACAAAGAAGACTTCTCTTGATCACTCAATCGTTTAAGTCGCTCATCCATCTGCGTTAATTTCGGCGAATCAGGAAGCCCATAATCAACCCTGCTATGCTTATCAAGATACTCTGGATAATGAGCTACCTTGATTGGAACAGCGAACTTGATCTTTGGTTCCGAGATAAGCAAAGCTTCGCCTACATCAAGCATTTTTATTTCTGTTTCACTGTACTCCATGTACGGAGTATTTTCGGTCAAGTAAGTTCGATCCTTCTTTAGCTCAGTTTTCATTATCACTTTAGTCCACAATTCAGCAAACACGTCAAAGTTAATTCTTGAAGGCCTCGGAGTTACAGCGTTAAGCCCAACCCTATACTTGCGGTACGTTAGAGCAATATCAGAAAAAATTGTCCGAGACTTATTTGGATCAAGAAACTCATGTGCTTCTTCGAGAGTTATTAGCAGCGTAGGAAGTAGCCGCCATCCCTCAAAGTCGTTTTCCCACGTACTTTTGTAATGTTCAGCTACCGCCGATGCAGATAAACAAACTATTCGGTTTTGATCTTCCGAACGAAGCCCGGAAATGTCGATCAAGCAGGTTATGCCTTTGCATATGTTCTGAAGCAGACTTTCAACAAAGCTGTAATTGGAAGCTGGGAAGAGGTCACTTGATAGGGACGAGAGCTTTTGCATCAACGCTTCAACAACAACTTTTTGCGCTCGGACACCAACGTTTCCCTCACTGTGATACAGATCCCGGGCGTTTTGGATCCAGTCAGCTCCGTAATGTCTATACAATGTCCATGCAAGCCGTTTTTGGGGAGCCTGAATATCAGGGAATAGAGTTTCGAGTTTGGCAGGAGTTATGGTACTTAAGCCTACTGCCATTTTTCCGTCTTGAGCTGAGTAAAATTGGACTTTACTATGAAATAATGGGTGGTCTTTTAGACCTCTTTGGGTCTTAATTTCTTTTCCTTCTAAAAGTTGGCCCGCAAAGTCGTAAATGAGAGCAACAGTCCTTGGGCTGTTATCGATTAGTTGAGCATTTATAATTAATTCGGTGTTTGTTTTTCCAGAGCCAGTCATGCCAAACATCCCCATCATTCGCGGTATAGCTTCAATGTTTATGCCTACCGAACTTAGGACTTGGTCTTCTGATCGCAAGCATCCGATTTCAAGTTCTCCGGAAAGCTTCAATATAGAGCAATCTGAGTCGGTTGCAGCATAAACTCTGTCACGATAGTTTGGGTTAAATGTTGGCGAACGCAAGGTATTGCCTCTTTTTTCTAAAAAGAGGATCGCTTCCACGCTTCTGTAAGCTGTGTACGGCCCAAACGCCTCTTTACCCTCTGCTTCACGTAATTGTTCTATTGTTTCAAGGGTTGAACTGCTTTCAGAATTAACGACCCGGGCATAAAAGCCTCTTTCGCCAGAGTCGATGCGCACAATTTGCCCAAAGGACAAAGCGACATCTTTGTTAACTAAGAAAGAAACGGAGTCACCTTTTGTTTTACAAACAAAGCCTATTGAATCAATACTGGTCATCCCACCACTCTCGTTCAAACGCATGTTTTACTCCATGAATCTCATCTGCAAAGCTGCAAGAGCGTTCTTCTCTTCGCAGAGTTTCAAGCAGACCTACTTCATTTAGCTTCCCCTCTATCTGGTCGTGGTAGGACAGCAGCATGGAATCCGAAGGAGCAGAGAACTCATGTGCCAAATAAAGACTTATGGGGTAACCAACACAACGCGGATCTTCCGATACGCTGGTTAAAGGCGCAAGCAATTCGCAAATATCTTGCTGAGTAAGATAATCCATGATGTCACAGCGAAAAACATGAGGACTCTCAGCGCATAACTTTACAATCGAAATATCACCGTACAAACTTCTATCTTTGTCGGCTTTTCGTACTGGATAGTAAGTCCAAATCGGGTAAGAGGATGTAATGTACGTAGTAGCAGCCACTAAATCTCTTCCTTTCTCATCATGCATTGAAGGAGAATTTTTACTGATAGCCAAAAGCCTTACGCCCTTCTTTTTACACTCGTCATAAAGAGCTACTCGAAACTTCCGTTCTCCGCCAAAATAGCCACCGCCATCAAGTAGAAGGTACATACTACGTACATCCCCATGTACGTGGTAAGGCTTACTCAGTGCTTCGTTAAGCATACTGAGGGCAACTTGACTTTCCAATTCAATTCGAAAATCCTGTAAGTAATTCCTACGTACATGAGAGTCTCCAACAACTGTGCAAATTCTCTCTGAATAGCTCCAGTCAACTACGCGCTCTCTGACTGAAACACTTGAGGCGCGCATTAGATATACTCCCCAATTGTTTGCTCGCTTTAAAGTACGGGTGGAGCAGTCAACAGCAATGAAACTGCCCATGTACGTAGTAACTTTTTTTAGTGGCCGAATTAGAGAGGAATCTAGTTTTACCGCTATTAACGGTTCTTCTTTTGTTTGACTTCCAATAGCTATTCTGCCTTTATCAATATAGCATTTGAGTTTATGTTCCATTTCAACGAAGTCAACTTCAATACTCTTTTCCAAGTGTAGTCTCCTAGGAGTTAGCAAATTAATCCTTAGTCATACTAAATTTAGTTTTATGCTTTGCGTGACTTAGTGGTCAAGTCACTTTATGCTTTGCTTTATAGTCGCTTGAGAAATGCTTGCAGTTTTATACTTCAAATTGTTTGTTCCACCAGTCCTTAAAAGCATGCCTTTGCTTGACATCCTTGAAAGGTAAGTTGAAACTGTACTAAGGCCAACTGGTTCCTTAAGCTCTTGCTCATAAACCGACTGAATATCCTTAGACGAAAACCAAATCAACGGAAAACTTTTCTGAATCACTAACTGAACTTTTTCAAATCGTGAAAGCACGCGATTTGGCAAAGAAGCCCCTGCGCCCAAAGTTGGACCCTCACCCGGTACTCCACCTAGTAATTCTACAAGATCTAAAAGGCGTAAGGCTTTATCACGGGTTACTTGACCCTCGAAAGCAATAGTATATTTATTACCATCGCTATCGAACAGCTCAACGCGTATTTTACGAGCTGGCATTTAGGTTACACCTTAAAGGTTGTTCACAAACTTATACTTCACAGCTTATAGCTGTTATGGTGAAACAAGGGAATAAAAAAAGGCAATATCAAGCTCACAATTTAAAAATAGTTAAGGAACAAAGCTTTTTTACAATAACACGCTTCACGCTAAAGTGAAACAGCCGAAAAAATCCAATTACGGCTAGGTTTGACTTTTGCAGTAGAAGCGAAGGGGTGCCTTATTCACAGGTAAAGGACAGGAAAAGAGGAATTAATATGAAAAGAGATCTGAAAAAGCAACAATTTTAATGCTATTTCACATGGATTCACAATTTTGTGAACTAAAAAGGGGAAGGACTTGGCAATAAAAATCGGAAAATATGTTTTGTTTAGAATCGAATTAAATTATAGTTAAAGCAATTTGACCACTGCTTTCGCTAAGCTTATTTGCTATGGAAAAAACCAGAGAAGAGACACCCCTATGTTTCCTCTCGAAGTCTGCAAGCAAAAAAGAAGCTGAGAAAGCTGGAAAAAATATTTGCAAGTTGTTTATCTAAAATCTTGGACAATAATTGTTAATATAGGAAATTGGTACTTACCTATCAGAGTATATATAGACTAATACAACCAAGGCTCTTTTTTCTCTGACTAAATTTTTTTCCAGTAGAAACGTTGGGGTGCGTCTTGCTCTCGGTTTGATTAGTTGTTATCGAGTGTTTCCATCTTTCTTTAGGATTATTGTGTTTCACGACCAGTTTTTTGTACTGCATGCTTTATCTGTTCCACACGAAATAACGGTGTTGCCTCTGAAAGGCAAGGGATGGGGTAAATGGGTAGTCCGAGCATATTAGACGATGTATTCGAAAATTTCGTTAATGGAATTCGATTGTTTAAAGACAGAGAGGTTCTAAGGCACGATTATCTTCCCGAGAAATTGCCTCACAGAGAAGACCAGATTCGGTTGCTAGGTGAAACTGTTGCTCCTGTTTTAAAAAATGCCAGGTGTTCTAACATCTTCATTTATGGAAAAACTGGAACTGGAAAAACTGCAGTAGCAAAGTATGTTTTGAGCCATTTAGAATCTAAAGCAAAAGAATATGGTGCGTCGGTAAAATTTTGCTATATTAACTGCCGCATGACTGGTTCTGAATACAGAGTCTTCGCAAGCCTTAGTCAAAGTGTCGGTATGACTATCCCCTTTACTGGTCTGTCAGTGGGAGAAGTTTTTGACAGGTTTCGGGCAGGCTTAGATTCTTCCAGAATAATTTTCATTATTGTTTTGGACGAGGTTGATGCCTTAATTAAGGATCGTGGAGACGCTTTCATGTATGAGTTGACAAGGATAAATGAAACGTTAAGCAAAAGTAAGGTTTCAATAATCGGCATATCTAACGATCTGAGATTGAAGGAATTTTTGGATCCTAGGGTTTTTAGTTCTCTTAGTGAGGAAGAATTAGTTTTTAGGCCCTATGATGCAGGCGAACTTCGCAATATTCTGCTTGAACGTTCAAAGTTATCTTTTCGAGAGGGCGTTTTATCAGATTCTGCCTTAAGCATTTGTTCAGCTTTAGCTGCTGCGGAACACGGGGATGCAAGACGAGCCCTGGATTTATTACGTGTTGCCGGAGAGGTGGCTGAGCGTCAAGGAGCTACATTGATTACAGAAGAGCATGTGCGCCAAGCCGAGAAGCATATTGAGCATAACCGAGTGATTGAGGCTCTCACGAATTTAACGCTGCATTCGAAGTTAGTTTTATTGAGCGTTTACCACTTGAACAAGTCAAGTGCTACAACAGGCGAGATATATGATGTTTACAACGATTTGTGTGGCGAAATGGGTGCTGGTCTTCTCACTCAACGCCGTCTAGGCACCTTAGTTAATGAGCTTGATTCAATGGGTCTTGTAAACGCGAAGGTTGTAAGCATGGGTCGATATGGCAGAACGAAGAAAATCAGGCTTGAAATATCTCGCAGTCTCATAAGGGATGTCTTTGGCAGTGACAACAGGTTTGGTCGCTTAATTAGTTACTCGCCTCAAGTTTCCCATAAGACCTTAGTTGATACTAGCTGAAACTGCTGAAAATTTAGTTAAATGAGAGAATTTTAGTTTCCAGTGTTTGTAGATTTACTACTGGAACTTTTCCTGGTGTGGGTACTAACCCTAGTTTCTCCATGTAGTCGGTTTGTTCTTGCCAACCACCTGAATTTACTACAAGTACTCCTCGGTAGTTGCAGTATCCTAACACATGGATGTGCCCAGCATGGAAAATGTCCGGTATTCTATCTATCACTAAATAATCTCTGTTTTCTGGGGACAACATGGTTTTTCCGCCATATACGGGAGCTAAATGGCGGCTTTGCATAAGTAGTTTCATTGCTTTTTCTGGGTGATCATGGTCCATTCCAGGTATGACAGAAATTATGTCATCTAAGCTTCGACCGTGATACATGAGAATTTCTACGCCATGCAGGCTCAATAAACAAGGGCTTCCGACCGAGTGGATATTCTTTTTTCCTTGGATTCCAGTCAAATAGCCTTCTGGTATCGCAGGTTGGGGTAGGGCTTTGCGTGAGGCATCATGGTTTCCAGGCGAGATTATTATTTCGATGTATTCTGGGATTTTTTCCATGTACTTTGCGGCGAAGTTGTATTGTTTGTGCACATCCCGTATGACTAGTTCTTTTGCTTGGTTAGGGTAAATTCCAACTCCGTCGACGATGTCGCCCGCAATTAGTAGATATTTTACTCTGCTCGCTATTTCCTTCATTTCTTGGTTTCCGTATTTGCCGTTTAGCCAGAGTATGAATCGTCTGAATGCTTCTTTTTGGAATTTGGCGCTACCAATGTGAAGATCTGACGTTAAGACAGCGTAAACTGGTTCTTGGGCTCTTTGCTGGCTTTTCCTTCCTATTTCTGGAAAAATTATGTCTTCAGCTAGGAAAAGATTACTTCTTGTTTTTATTACTGCCAAGCAAACTACTTGATCAGGCAAAAGAAGAAGAGCTCTCTTACGGACTTCTTCTGGTGCTCTTTGGGGCACTAAAACAGTTGCGCTTCCCTGCAAGTCTTCAACAGATAGTATCATTTGGTTCTTTGATTCTCTCTTTTCTGTTATCATACAAATTATTTTGAGTTTGGTTTTAGCAGGTGATTTGAGCGCTTCTAGTATTGGTGTTGCAGCTTTAACGTCGATCCTTTGTCTTAACAGGCGTTCGATTCGTCTAAACCTGTCTTGAAAGTATTGGAGATATTCTTCGAGGGTACCGTTGGAACTAAGCTTGCCCGTGGCGTCTTCTAGAATGTTAATATTTGCTTCTATATCCTTGGCGAATGGATAAAAAGTGCTTTCAATTGAGTTTGTTTGCTGTTTTGTTGGTTGCTCGAGGGCATTTTGTTGTTGCAGTGGCTGAGTTATTGGGATGGATACCGTTAATTGTTGCAGTAAGGTTTCTAGGAAAACTTTGTCGATAAAGATTGGCTTTTCTTGTAAGTCCTGTATTCTTTGAAGTGCTAAGTTCATAACGCCAACCGGATCGGTCGCGTCTGAGTTTTCGCTTAAGAATTCAAAGGCTTCGCTATTTAGTTGATATCCTGCCGCAATTGTTGCTTCGATTGCTTTTTGTAGTTTTTCTTGTCTACTCATATTGATCGTTTTCTTGCGAACCAGTAGTTGTTGGATTCTTTTATGCTAAAGTTCTTATGTCTTTGAGTTATTTACTGTTTTTTGTTTGCAGGATAAATTCTCCAATCCTAAAAGAATATTGGTTTTTGCTTCGTGAAGTATTAACAGCCACTTATTCAAAATCAATTTAGTTTATATTAGCCCGGTATAGTCTAGATATGTTATATCTCCTTGAGGTACCCTTATGAACGAATTGCGCAAGGTTCAACAAACTCCAACTGGCACTTTTTTTGTTTGCTTGCCTAGAGCTTGGGCTAATCAGAACGGTTTAAAGAAAGGCACTTTGGTTAGTTTGGATGTAACAAGTAATGGCAAGCTTATTGTTGATTCTGAATACAACGTTGAGCAGCAGCCTAGAATTGCTTCTCTAAGCATTGGTCCTTACTTGGGTCGTGAAATTATTGGGCGTTATCTGCTTGGTTTTGACGTGATTCGTATTGAGGCGAAGGACAGAATAGCTTATGATACTAGGAATATTGTTAAGTCGACTGTTAGTTCTCTGATTGGTTTAGAGATTGTCGAAGAGTCATCTTCAGCGATAGTTTTGCAATGTTTGCTGGAACCATCTGGCTTTTTGCCTGAAAAAATTTTGCGACGAAACTATGCTATAGTCGCTGGGATGACTCACGATGTCGCCAACTCATTCATTAGCGGCGATTTGCAGTTGGCTAAAAGTGTTACTGCTAGAGATGACGAGAGTAACAGGTTATATTTTTTGTTAGTAAGGATTTTGCGAACGATAATCCAAAATCCACGTTTAAGTGAAAAGCTTGGCATTACTCCGATAGAATGTTTAGATTACCGTTTGGCTGCAAGTTTAATTGAAGGCATAGGTGATGCGTGTGTTCAGGTAGCTGCAAAAACTATAGCGCTTAATGGAGTCAAGTTATCGGGGGAACTGCAGAAGTTGCTGGTTGAACTGCAGAATATCTGTTGCGAGGCTAATGAGCAAGCGCTAAAATCTTTTGTAACTAAAGACATATCTTTGGCAGAGAATGTGCGTAACTTTCGAGGGAAAATAGAAACTACCTATTCAAATATTGAACGGGTCGCAAAAGATTCTTCTGTGGATTTGATGCCTCAACTCTTGGCTGCGGTGTCTTTCCTTAGGCAGATTTATGAGCGCAGTGTAGACATGGCAGACTTGGTCGTTTAACTTACGCAAAATCTTGAAACCATAGTGCTCACGAAAATCGAACAGGCTCCGCATTTTAAGATAAAAAGCGGAAAAGAGGAACTTCAATCATATTAGTGCTCGGAAGTTCGCCCCTTCTAATTTAGGATCTAAATTGAGAGATTGAACTTATGCTTGAACTCTTTACGGGTTGGTAAAGGGTTAAATTTCCTAGTTTGTATTCACATCAGGGATAATTTACATGTCAAGGATTACCGACACTGTGGCTAATGCTCTTTACTTATCTGGATGCTTAAAATTTGGAAGCTTTAAAATTAAGTCTGGAGCGATCAGTCCATACTATATTGACCTTGCCCGTTTGCTTTCTTCACCAAAACAGTTTTGCGCAATAGCCGAAGCTGCTGCTGAACAGGTTAGGCGGATAATGGTTGCCGATAGAATAGACAAATTGGCCTCCATTGAGCTTAAGGGAGCGCTGATATTGCCAAGTATCGCTTGCAAAGTAAACTTGCCCTGTGTAGTGGTTAGGAAAGAGGAAAAAGCCTACGGTGTTACAGACAGAATTGCTGGCGCAGATGTAGCAAATGGCGATAACATCCTCTTCTTCGATGATGTCATAAGCGAAGGCCTGTCCAAAGTTGAAGGAATAAAACCTCTACAAGAACTGGGCGGTAATGTTAAACACCTGTTGGTTGTTATCAACAGGGAACAAGGTGGCAAAGAGAACTTAGAGAAGCTTGGCTTCAGAGTGCATGCTTTAGCTAAGATTTCTGAAATCGTTAATTCACTGTATCAGAATAACCATATTTCGAAAAAGCAGACCGATGAAGTTTTAGCTTACGTAAAACAATTTCAACGTAACTAAGAATACCACTTGATTATTTCTTTGACCGTATTATCAGAATAACCACTTTTTAAGAGTGCCTTCTGAAGGTCCTTTCGTTTTTCAGTCATCACTTTCAAACCTCAAATTATTTCATAGCCTGCTGAATATAAATTTAATTCAAATCACCGAAACATCTCAGTCGAGTTACCGCCAAGATAGATATACCCTATATTTATTGGGATGCTTGTTCACAATTGTATCTACTTCGAAGAAAGGAAAATAACAATGCAAGATCAAAAACAAGTAACCGAAGCCCTTCTAAATCCAGAAGCTTACCCTGAAGACCCAGGCAAAATTGAGCTAATCCAAACGCACATATCATTTGTTTTTTTAACCAAAAGTTTTGTTTATAAAGTAAAGAAAGCGGTAAATTTTGGATTCCTAGACTTTTCCACGCTTGAAAAGAGACGCTTTTTCTGTGAAAAAGAGTTAGAACTCAATAGGCGACTTTGCCCAGATATGTACATTGAAGTTGCACCCATCAACAAATCAGACATTATCAAAATAAAAGGCAGTGGCGAAACGGTTGAATTTGCTTTAAAGATGAAGCGTCTGCCTCAAGAAAAAATTATGACCGTGCTCCTTAAAGAAAACAAAGTGAATAATAAAACGATTGACGAGATAGCAAAAATCATTTCACGATTTCATTCCCAAGCACAAACAAGCGGTGAAATAAACGAATATGGTTCCCTTAAAATCGTAAAGATTAACTGGGACGAAAATTTTGAACAAACCCTAAAATTTATCAACCAAACCATATCACAGGCAGAATTCCAATTTATTCAAACTAGAGTCACCAACTTCATGAAGAAGAATAAGCCACTTTTTGAAAACAGAATAAAAAACGCCAAAATTAGAGACTGTCATGGCGATATGCATTCAGGAAACATCTTTATCACAGACAAAATTTACATTTTTGACGCCATAGAATTCAATGATCGCTTCAGATATTCTGATGTAGCCTCAGATGTGGCTTTTTTGGCCATGGACTTGGACTTTCAACAAAGACCTGATCTATCAAATTACTTTATAGAAAGATACGTAATGTATTCTGAAGACCCGCAGTTAATGTGGCTTCTTCCATTCTACAAGTGTTATAGAGCTTATGTACGTGGTAAAGTAATCAGCTTCAAACTCGACGACCACGACTTGAACGGCGAGGAAAAGAAAGCCGCAACAAAAGAGGCACAAACCTACTTCAAACTATCCGCCGACTACGCTAAAGACCTCTAACAAACTCTTATTATGCGAATTGTTCAGCTACCCAATCAGGAACTTGAACTGAACCCATAATGATTGGTTTCTGGTGGCAATCACTTCCGCCAGTCATCATTAATCCATGTTGCTTTGCGAAAGTCACGTAGTGTTTTGTTGTTTCTTGAGTATTTCTTGAGTGCCAACATTCGACGCCGTCAATGTACGGTAACATTTTGTCTTGGATAATTTCCGTCTGCTCTGGCAACGATTTGGTTAATGCCACTAGCGAAGTTCCATGAGGATCGTTAGGATGGGCCAAAACCAGTTTTCCCCCAGCGCCCTTGACAAATTTCGATGCCTCTTCCAGGTAAAGCGGATACTTGGGGGCGTCACACCTTACAAGGTATTTATCAAAGGCTTCCTGCCGCGTTTTAATGATGCCCTTCTTAATTAAATAATCTGCAATGTGAGGTCTCCCAATTACTCCATCAACTGACTCTTCGATTTGTCTAAAATCATCTTTAGTCAACAGTGCAATGTCTTCTTCTTTAAATTCCATGTTAATGTTGTCGAGGATTTTTAGAGCTCTGTCCTCTCGGTATCTTGCTATTTTCTCAAGCTTGCTTTCTAGTGCTTCATTATTGGCGTCAAATTGGTAGCCTAAGAAATCCAGCGAGATTGCTTTGCCTTCGTGGTGCTTTGGGTGTGAGAAGGTTACGTTTAACTCAACTCCGGTAATGTATCGGATGTTCTCTTTTTTTGCTATTGCTATGGCTTGGGTTTGGCAGCCAATAGAATCGTGATCCGTAATCGACATGAAACTGATGTGTCGGTTTTTTGCTTCCTCAAAAATTTCCTGAACTGTTAGTTTTCCATCTGAAGCTTTGGAGTGAATATGTAAGTCGGTTATCATTATCGAACGGTGTCCCGTTAATTTTTTTCCGTTCCTATAACGTACCAGTCCTCAGTGTTATCACTGCAAGTATCAACTGTTAAATGCAGAATCTTGAGCGTCGGATACCTTTGCTTTAGGTCATCGATATCCACTGGTTCAAACTTGTTCTTGTTAGCAAGGTATGCTTCTACCGTTAAAGCGTTTGACTCGTACTTCTCTTTAGTGCGCCTCTGAATCCTTGCGACCGACACTTCTTCAGGACAGCTTGTTTGCAAAATAACGAACGTCATGTTATGTTTCGCTGCAATTTCAGCCGCTCGTCTGCGTAATTCTTGGGTAACAAACGTGGCGTCTAAGATAATGCCTGTATCACTTTTGTCTGCAAGGTCGTCTGCTCTGCGAAAGACTTCATCATAGACGGACATGCGTTTACCCATGTTTCCAGCAATTTTTGCGTCAAAAACATCTTCGCTCTTGAGCACTTCTAAACGGATTAAATCGCTTCGGAGAATGGTGTACCCTTTGATTTTTGAGACTTCCTCTGCAGTTTCTGTTTTCCAGGTTCCAGGCAAACCGCATGTTATCAGTAACGTTTTGGCTCCTAGATTGCCTTTAATAAATTTGACAAAAGGTTCTTTCAATCACACACTCTCTTAATTGTTAGCTTTGTGCGAGTTGTAATTAAACTTTTCCAGCGCAGAAAACAACCTTAGACAGTCATTCCTCCAATAACATTGATTATCCCTGTTCTTAACGTGAAGCAAATTCTAAATAGGGAGAAGATATATTCTACTTTAAAAAGAAGGGATATTCATGGAAGAATTCCAAGTTAAAGATAAGAGTCTAGCGTTTCAAGGTCATTTACAAATTGAATGGGCATCACGTCATATGCCCGTACTAAACCTGATTAAGGCCAGATTCGAAAAAGAAAAACCATTAAAAGGCTTAACCTTAGGCGCATGTCTCCACGTAACCAAAGAAACAGCAGTTCTAGTGCAAGCATTAACTGCTGGAGGCGCCAAAATAGCATTGTGCGGTTCCAACCCTCTCTCAACCCAAGACGACGTTGCTGCTGCCCTAGCAGACAGCGGCGTTCACGTTTTTGCTTGGAGAGGACAAAATACCGAAGAGTACTACAAGTGCATTGATAACGTGTTAGATTACAAGCCATCTATAACTCTTGATGATGGCGCAGATTTAGTCGGCACCTTGCACAGCAAACGCCAAGCAGAATTGAAAAATGTTAAAGGCGGAACAGAAGAAACCACCACTGGAGTAATTCGGCTAAGAGCAATGGAAAGAGATGGCAGCCTAAAATACCCCATCGTAGCCGTAAACGATGCCTACACTAAATACCTCTTCGACAACCGATATGGAACAGGACAAAGCACCATTGACGGCATCCTGCGAGCCACAAATATTTTGTTGGCAGGCAAAAACTTCGTAGTCTGCGGGTACGGTTGGTGCTCAAGAGGCATAGCCATGCGAGCCCAAGGATTAGGCGCCAACGTCATAGTAACGGAAGTCCAACCTACTCGTGCATTGGAAGCAGTAATGAACGGTTTACGTGTCATGTCGATGGCAGAAGCCTCAGCAATTGGTGACATATTCGTAACGGCCACCGGAGACATTAATGTAATACGTCAAGAGCACATGCAAAAAATGAAGGACGGTGTTATAATGGCTAACAGTGGGCACTTCAATGTGGAAATAAACATAAAAGATTTGGAATCGCTTTCGACCGTTAAAAGAACCATGCGCCCCAACTTAGAAGAATACACAATGAAGGACGGCAGAAAGCTATTCCTTTTAGCGGAAGGCAGACTGGTGAACTTGGCTGCGGCGGAAGGTCATCCGTCCGAAGTCATGGATATGTCTTTCGCTAATCAAGCTTTGTGCTCAGAGTACATTGCTAAAACAGCAAAGTTGACGCCGAAAGTATTCTCAGTTCCAAAAGAAATTGATGAAACAGTCGCTGAACTAAAACTGAAAACAATGGGCGTAAAAATCGACGAGCTTACTGATCAACAGAAAAAGTACCTGTCAACCTGGGAAATGGGAACAACATAACAAGAGCAAGCTTAAAAGCATGGCAAACTTTAAATTGCTTGAGATTATACATGGCTATAAAGTGGTGACTTAAATGGTTAGCAAAGATCAAGCAATAGGTGGAGCAATACTTATCGTCTGCGTTATAGTGGCTATAGTCTACGCGGTACTAGCAATCTTTCCAGGATGGTTTTCTGGCATCTTAAATGCCGCTGGTGATACCATAAGACTAGATATGGTATTGGTTCTTGTTTCCATAGCATTCATCGCCATTCTAGCGATCGGTGCATGGATAGGATGGACAATGGCAACGACCCCGCCTCCAAAACCAATCGAAGAAATTACAACCGAAATCGAAGAGAAAAAGGAAGAAGAGAAAAAAGAAGAACCAAAAGCAGAAGAACCAGCCCCAGTTAAACCGGATGAAGCACCTGCCACCGAAGAAAAAGCAACAACTAAGAAAAAGAAATAGACTGCTCAGTTTTTTCCTATCTTTCGCTTCTTTAATTTTTTTACTTATAAATATCTCGCATAAAGGCCAAGTTTTTTTTAAAGCTACGTTCTCATTTTTCTAAGCATACATTCTACAATATCTTTACAAACGATGCATTCGTCAGGAATTTGTTCCTTCTGTGCTCTTTCACTTAAGTAGCCAAGGTAGTGATGGCATGTGAGTGGTTTTTCTCTATTTTTAGTTGGCTTTTCTTCGGGAAGACCTGTTTCAATTTGTGCTTTTTCTGGTTTATTTTCAGCTTCTAGTTGGGGTTCAGTTGCTTTTTCTGGTTTATTTTCAGCTTCTAGTTGGGCTTCAGTTATTTTTGTTAGACAGTAGGGGCATGCTGCGTATGGTTCTGCCGAATCTTGCTGTAAATTCAAGGTTTTAAGTGGGGTAGTAAAAACTTTCCTGCAAGAAGGATTCGGGCACGTAAACGTTCTTTTTCCCTCGATTTCTCTTTAACCAACGATACACTGCTCTTCTTTAGGAATAAGTGGTTTATAGCATTGATGAATCTGAAATAAAGATGCTTACTATTCAATGCTGCATGCTTGAATTGGCGAAGCAAGCTTCTTTAAGTCATCAGCGCCCTCAGCGTATCCTGAAGCAACCAATACATCACCTATCTCGATTTTTGAGTCTGCTCGAGGACGCAAACATTTCTCTCCTCTTTTAATTACTAAAACCCACATGCCAGTTTCCTCATGCACACGCGCTTCTTTTAGAGTCTTGTTTACAAGCGGAGAATCCGCGGTAACGCAAGCTTGGGCAACTGTTTCCTCTGCTTCTTTAATTGTTAGCTTCAAAATTGGGTGCGGTTCGATACCCCTTAGAACAACCTCAGCCATATCCGCAGCTGCATCAGCGATTTTTTCTGTCGCTACACCTAGTCGAATTAAACCTAGGAAACCTGAGGCTTCTTCTTTCTTGAAGTCGCTGGTTAAAGCAAGCAATTCGAAATCAGTGTGCAATTGGTCCATGCGTTCTTCAAGGCGCTCGACTTCTTCAGCTAGTTCCTTACTGTTTAACAAAAGGGAAGAATAAGCTAAATCCAACATTAACTCAGATGTGTCCTTGAGTTCCACAAATCTTGAAACAATTTCCTCGAATTTAGCGCGTTCTTCGACGTCTAATTTTGCAAGTTTACCCTCAGCTAAATCTTTAAACTCTTCGATGCCAAATGGCGCTCCACGAGTAATTAGAATGTCTCCTTGGAAGACTCTTTCTGTTTTCTTGGGATTGAGGATCCAATCTTTATTTCGGCGGATTGCGATAATATCAACGCCCATTCTTGCAGCTAAATCAAGTTCGTCGATCCTTTTCTTGACAATCGCTGAATTAGCTTTAACGGTCACTTTCATTATGCGTTCTTCTACTTTTTCAAAGATTTCGCCAACTATTGGGTGAATGCCAATATTGCGGGTTACTATGGCTGCTATGTCAGCGGCAGCATCTGAAATTTTGTCTGTGGCAGACGCCACTATAGAAATGCCAACCATTGCCTCTGCGTCTTTTGGATCTCTTGCGGCGACCATTATCTCCATATCTAAAAGATATGCCAAGGTATCTACTCGGCTTTCGAGTGCAAGAACGTCTTCAGCAAGATCTTTGTCATTATACAAAGCCGCAGAATAGGCCAAATCGATCATCAGTTCAGATAAATTTTTCATTTCAAGCAAAAGCTCTCTGACTGGAATAGGTTTGTATTCTATCTTTTCAAATTTAGGCATATCCTAGAGATCGCTCCATTATGAAATATGGGTCGGAATTATTTTAATTATGCTCCTCTAGCTACCTGATTAGGAATAACGCAAATAATAACGCTGTTGAAGTTATTATGGTTGCGAATGAGGTTTCAACTGGGATGACAAAATTTTCAGGGTTCAAGCCTCTTTTGAATGTTTGTATCGAGATTCCGTAGGATAAGAGGACTATGCCTATGACCGCTATTATGTTAGATAACCAAATTATTACTATAAAATTAAATACGCTCGTTAGTGGAAACACGCGGTTTATTGCTAGAGATATGAAGGCTAAAACGGTGAAGATTATAAATGAGGCTGTCCATGCGCTTGTAATGTTTTTGGTATGATTTTTTATTGAGGAGAAAGACGGCTTAAGTAAACCTAAAGCGAGCTTAGTGTTAGCGGTGGAGCCGACAACTGAGCCTACATTGCTCACCATGTTAATTAGGGCGGGATAAATCGTGTAAATTTCTTTTCGGTTTTCTGCGAAGTTACTTATTCCTTTGAAAATGGTTCCCGTTATGGTTACCAACAAGCTTACAAACATCAGCATAATCAGGGATTCCCTGATAGTTTTCAAGAATTCAGGTTCCTGCTTGTCGTGTGATATCAAATATAAAACGATAAACACATGTGTAAGACCGATAGCAAGAATTGCTAATCTTCCAAAATAGGGCAAAAAGAAAAATAAATTTAACACTCCGATATAGCAGAGGGTCATAAAAATGCTTGCCGCTGTGGATATTATTGGATAAACTACAATGTCAGGGTCTAATCCTTGTTTGAAAGAAATGAAAGCAACTTTAATGGTTACTAATGAAAAAAGCAGACCTATTGCTAATGTTGAAACCATTACTAACAGTATTGCTGAGAAATCAGCTATGGGTATGCCCCACAGCAAGTAACCGAAAAATAAAGAAATTAAGCTAACCGTTAGGCTTGTTACTAAAGTCAATACAATTACAGCATCGACTAATTTATAGAAGCTTTTTGTGTTTCTAGAAAATCGAGGATAAATCGTGCCAAGATGCAAGGCAGTACTTAACCGGCCACTAAGTAAACCGCTAATTACTCTTGTACTTACAAGTGTTGGATAAAGAGCCAGTGCCCAGGGCGAGAGCCTGAAAACATTAAGCTGGTAGGCAATCAGAAAACCGGCAATTAACCCAGCTATGTCAAACAGGTAAGCTAATGTTGTCTCTTTGAACATTCCCAAGAAACTTTTGGAAAGGCCGCCATGTGAAATTCTGGTTGCCTCCTTACCTTTCAGAAAAGCGGAAATTGTGCCTGTTGATTAATCTCAGAATGTTCCTTGTTATGGCTTTAGTGGAATCAAAGTACCTTTTTGTTATATCCAACGAAGCTGCTGTCACATGGGTATTTTTTGAATCTGTTGATTTGTGGACTCTTATCATGTTTTCGTCGCCATTAAGATTTTTTTGGCGGTCCACAGTTATCCAATGCCTGTGTTTGCGGGCTGCCAAAGCCGTTTTAACTGCCGTTTAAAGTTTTTGAAGGACATCCATGTCTTAAATAGTTTCTGTCGGAGGTAATTTTCGGTAAGTGTTTTTGTTTACCATGCTCCTTAGAAATTTTTATCGCTTTTGCGGAGACGTTTTCGGTTGATAGACACACCATGGATCTTCGGTTAAGTAATCACTTTTTAACTCTGTAGGTTCGTGGAGGTCTCCGCAATAATCTATGAAATCGTTCGAGAGACCATAAGCGCGGGCTCGACAGCCACCGCATAAGGAGCGATATTCGCAAATGCCGCATTTGCCCTTCAACGAGTTAGTATCCCTTAGAGCTTTGAAGACTTTTGAGTTGAACCATATTTTTTTGAAGCTTTCTTCCTGTACATTTCCCAGTTTAATTGGTAAGTAGGGGCAGGGAGTTATGTCTCCGTTGGGATAAATGCGGCAATAGTATAATCCTGCGATGCACCCACGAATCCACTGTCTCATATCTAAGCCCATATCCTTCGCGATTCGCATAAACTGTGGTGCGCATGAGGGTCTAACGTTTAGTTTGTGATTAGCGGTTTTCGCGAAAGTTTTTGTGATCATTTCCTCGTACTTTTCTGGGGAAATATCGGTCAATTTGGTTCCGCGGCCTGTTGGAACAAGGAAAAACAAGTGAAAGTTTTCAACGCCGATGCTCTCCGCCAATGACATTATGTCGTCTATTTGGTTGTAATTTTGCTGAGTTAATGTTGTGTTTACTTGGACAAGCACATTGTTTTTTCTCAAAGCCTTACAGGCTTGAACCGCTTTTTCCCATGCCCCAGCCACTCCTCTGAACTCATCATGTTGCGCGGGAATATTGGAATCCAAGCTGATTGAAACAGTTGCTATACCGACCTCCTTGAGTTTTCTAGCAGTCGCCTCATCAATGAGGCTTCCGTTGCTTCCAAGCCCCATCTTCAACCCTTTCTTTGAGCCATAGCGGATGAGCTCAAAAATATCTGGGCGCAACAGAGGTTCACCGCCACTCAGTATTAACAGAGGTCTGCTAACTTGGAATATTTGATCCATTAGTTTTTTTGCTTCTTGAGTGGTTAATTCGTTGTCAAGTTTTTTCTCTGTAGCGTTAATGTAGCAATGAGAGCATTTCATGTTGCATTCGCGCGTGATATTCCAAGACATGACAAGCGGAATAAATTGTTTAGACATTTTCGCTAAAGGTGAGTACGATAGCTTCAGATAAAACTCGCAGTTGCCATGTGTCGCTATTCGTTTAGGCTGCCACATTGTAAATGGGAAAGGAAGAACTGTATCAAGCATTGCTTTGGCATGAGCAAAACAGAAATGCGTGCAAAAAAGAGAAGGCACTTGAGGGTCTACACCATATTTTTCTTCGGCATATTTGTGGCTTCCAAAAATCGGGCAATTGAAAAACTCCATATGCCCATCCAGTTTCTCTACATCCATGGTGTAATTTATAAAGTGGTCGCTTAACATGATTGATTGGAGTTTTTCTCTCCGCATGCCAACTTTAAGCGTCACGTCAAGAGCGATGCTTACTGTTTCTTGACCGAACTTGTCCTGTATGTTCTCTATTGAATTCTCAAGTGCTGGTAAACCGATACTTTTTGCCAGTTCAACTGTAACTAGTAAACCCTTGATTGTTTCATACTCTTGGTTTAAGCGCGATAGTATAATCTGCTTTGCCCAAGCACGAAACAATTTTTCTAACGCTTCGCCTGATTTAGGGTTCTTGTTGTTCAGCAGGCTTTCGACTATTTTGTTTTCTTTGGTTAAATTTGCAAAAAGATTGATTTTCTCAACTGTTCCTAAATGTGGGGTTGTAGCTAAATCCCGAAAATCTGAGGTAAAAGGTATGATTTCTTTAGTTAGTTCTTTTGCATCGGACTCAAAATCATCGTAAATTTTGCTTAATTTTAAGGATATGTCGGGTAAGTCTACGTGTAACTCGTCAATTAGCATGCGTGTTTCCGATTCCATTTTTGTAACCATGGCCATGTGATACAAAAGTGAACCAGCCATACCGGGGTCAGCTTGTCTGCCGCTGTTTACTCCCGTAAAAATTTGAGAAAATAAACTCTTTGCCAAATTAAAGTCTTCTTCGGTTATGGCAGTTAAGGCTTGATTGAGCTTTTGTTGTCGTGCAAGCAAAAGTTGCGCCCATTTATGGCAGTGTCTAGCATCGAATTTTGTTAATCTATCCACGTCCTTGGAGAGTTAAGATTCATGGTTTTAAGGTAAAAAAAGTTAACGGTTTATGGAGTTGATTTCGCCGGTGCGTGCGTGTTAGGGCTTTTGTGTGCTCTCTCAGCTACCTGCCTGTAGGTTAAAACATTACGTTTTGTGCGTACATTTGTATTTGAGCGAGAGTTTTGCCAAAAATTTAAATCACTTTAGGTTCAGGGTTCTAATGATGGGAAGATTTTAGACAGTTAGCGTCTAAGGTTAGACAGGGCTGTACTTTTTGGGAAAATTCCTGATGTCTGTCGTTGATTATGGGTTTGTATTTTCATCAATCAAAAGGGAGAGTATTCCATTTATTAGAGCCTTATTTACGTCAGCGCAATAACTATTGAGCGGCCTCACAGCTGTTTATAAGTCTTCAAACAAAATCGGCTTGCGATTTATTGATTTACTTGTTTAACCAATTATGCGTATTTAACAGTGGCTTGTATTCGATAAACTAATTAAGCTCTAAATGAACATAGCCAGACTAACAGGTGAGAGGTTTGAGTTTCGATTGGATTTATACTCTGATAGGCTTTCTGGTCATGCTTGGCTTGTTAGGTGGCATTGGCATAAACAAGCCTAGAGGGATGAGCGTTAAAATGTGGTGCGTTGGTTACTTGACAGTTGCATTGGTTTTCGATGTCCTTGTAGTTTTAGGGCTGGTTGGGCAGTATGCGCCTCTTAACAATTTGCTTTTGGGGCTTTCTGCAGGCGCTGCTACAGGTTTAGCTATTCATGTAATGCATCACATCAATGAAGAAGATGTGCACCCAACCATTATGGGTTAAAAGCGACGGGTTATTTTGCTGCCTGTTTGCTTGTTTTTTCGGGAAGTAGCCGATTAGATCCGTAGCTTGCTCAGGCTCTTGTCAACAAGTTCTAGCTTCAGCTTAGCGAGCGTCTCAGGTGTGGGGATGCCGTTTTGGTCCCAGCCTGCTTGTTCGTAGTATTGCAGGACTTTTTGTTTCACACTTGCTTTATCAGCGGCTTGTCCTTTGCAAGGTCCTGTTGGCAGCGGCTCATAGAACCTTTCTGGGTTATCGTCGTCAATTTTAGGATTCCACATCAAGTCTGGTCCGCCGAGAAGCAGAAGCGCTCTCTGTATTTGCAGGGTTTTCATTCCGCCGCCGTTCAGCCATCCTTTGCGGCTTAAGCTTTGGCCTGTGATTGCATTGTGAAATTCGTATCTGAAGTTTGGAGTTAAGCTAAAAGAGGTGAAAATGCAAATAACTGCTGAATCGTTGAATATTTGCCAAATTTCGCTGCCCCAGCCGTCGATGGGCAAATCAGTCATGGATGAGTGGTCGCCGCCCTGTACGCTGCAAGCGTAGCCTATTTCTCGTGAGAAGTCTCTGCCACTTCGGATGCCATGTGCGCCGATACTGATGCCTTTGCTAGTCACAGCGTAAGGCAGAAGGTTTTTGCCCTTCAATTTTCCAAGCTTAAGCGCCGCACGGTATGTGCCTTCAGCCAGCAAGTCACCTAAGCCTTCTCTACATGCGATTTTCTTTGCCAAAACCGCAAAAGCGTCAACATCGCCCCATTTCAACTCCAAGCCATCGAGATCAGCCTTTGTTAGGATGCCGCGTTGGAACAATTCAGCTGCAAAGCCCATTACGCTGCCCGCTTGGATACCGCACATGCCTAAATCTTCAATAAGCGAGGACAAGTACACGTTCTCTTCAGGCGTAAACAAACCTAAATTTGGACCCAGAAAAGCCTGCAACTCGTAGTCAGGATTATCCGTTATTGCGCCTTTGTACTTGCCTGCGCGAATGCAGCTGATTTTCAAACAGTTTGTGGGGCAACCGAAATCGCTCCAAGCCGATTTTACCCAAACTTTGTTCTCAAATTGATCCACGCTGTAGCTTCTCTGGTCATGCCATTCTTCCTGCCAATTGCGAACAGGCTCAGAACTGGTCTCTGCGCCGAAACTATAACCGCCGCCGCCAGTTCCCCACCTGCGCCACAACACGTTGCTGTAGGAGCCTCTGCAGATTTCCTCAATCATCTGCTTGATTTTCTCCAGATCCGCCACTTCGGGCAAAGGTCCAGTGCCTTTAACCGCGACTGCTTTAAGGTTTTTTGACCCCATAACCGCACCGTAGCCACCGTATCCTGCGGCATGAGTCCACTTGGCCACAACCACCGAGGTCCGAACCTTTCGTTCGCCTGCAGGTCCGATGTACAGTTTAGCAGGTTCCTTCCAAACACCCACATGCGGATAACGCTCAGTCAACAACCGTCGGCATTCACGGTTCAACAAAGCATCGGTTTCTTTAGCATCTTTGCCCCAAATGCCACTAGCATCCCTGAGCTCTACGTCAGAATCCTTAATGAATAAGTAAACTGGCTTCTCAGCTTTACCCGACACGATTATACCGTCGTAACCTGCACATCGAAGTTCCACCCCGAACTCGCCGCCAACCGTGGAGCCCACCATACCGTTGCTTTGAGGCGATTTGCCTGAAACACAGGTTCTTCCGCCTGGAAAATACCCAGTAAACGGTCCTGGGAAAAGAAATAGGATGTTTTCAGGCCCGAGTGGATTCACGTTTTCCCATTTGTAGATAAGTCTGTCGCTTAGGATTTTTGCTGCGAGAGCCCTGCCTCCGATGTAGTCTTTTAGCCACTCGTCGGGCACTGTTGTGTTTTTGAAGCTTGATTTGGAAAGGTCAACTTCCAAGAATTTTCCATTGTAACCGAGCATCAGAGAAACTCCTCAGCTTTTTCGCCATACAGTTTAATCGCAAGGTTTCTCGTTGTTTCTTCGGGAGTACGTGCATAAAGCTTAAACTTATGGTCTTCCCGGTCAACCGCTTTTAAGCAATTCCAGCCGCCTTCTTGGCAGACTTTGGCGCACTGTGGGTTGCCATCGCACAGGTCACATATCAAAATCTTCTTGGTTTGTGGGTGAACGTGCGGTACTTTTCCAGGGCAGGCATCGATGCATTTGCCGCAGCCTGTGCATTTCTCCGAGTTAATGATAACGGCGCTGGTTTCCTTTTTTATGGCGAGCGCTTTGAAGGGGCAAGCTTGAACGCAGGGATAGTCCTCACATTGCGTGCATAAGTGGGGAAATTCTGTACCCGGAACCAGCATAAACACGCGAATTCTGGATGCTTCAGGCCAGATTTTGTTTTCGTGACTCAGAGAACAAGCGATTTCGCATTTGCGGCACCCGCTGCATCTCGTGAATTCTCGGGCTACCCATATTGGGTTATTGTTCGTTTCTTTTTTTTTTGTCAAACTATGTCACTCTTTGTAGCTCATCCATCGAAAAGACAGACGGGCAATTAACTTGAATTTGTGAAGGCTGCCGAACGATCTTGACGCTCTTGAGTTGCTTCATGCATGGAGCAATTTTGGGTTTATCTGTATGTTCAGGTCTTCGAGATACGAAACGTGACCATTTATCTCCGCTACGACTTCGTCTACTGTGCGAGATTGCTTTTTTGGCATGTACCATGGCACTCAAATTCTTGCTTGTCTTTCTCAGTAATTTCGTATTTGCCATCCTCACGTTTATTCACGTTTCCCTCCTTCTTCAGCTCATCAGGCAACGGATAAACAGATCACGGAGATGGTCTCCACAAACCTTGGCTGGCTATTTCAACTTGATCCATTATTTCAGCACCGTTTCTTGGCGACTGTTGCAGTATGGAAAGGACCCACATTCCAGGTCCTCCTTTCCTAAGAAACTTCCATTTAAGTTTGTGTTCGTGTTCCCACATTTGATATCGCCTAACCGATATCGAAATAGCGATATTAACTGAAAGGTTTCTCCATATATGGGTTTTGCATTAAGTCCTCTGTCTCTAATTTTATTTGATTGAGCAGTTATCTAGTTTCAAGAAGAAAATTATTTTTCTCTTTTTTTTGTGCGGTTGTTTTGGGTTGGTTTTTTGAGGCAGAGCTTGAATCGTTTGCGGGTTGCATACCTAAAAGTGTCAGAAAGTACCCCTGCGTCTGCCTTGCGTACAAGTGCGTACATGCGTGTACCCTCGCGTATCAAAAAGTCCCATTCTCTCTAGGAGTCTTTTCGCGCCACCAAAAGTCCTGAAAGCCCTGAAGGTTCGCTATTATCTCTTCGCTTCGCTAAGCGTTACTACACGTCATCAAGCTCTCTATCCGTCAAATACGAGAAGTCTTTGTGTGGTTAAATTCGGAAAAATACACCATTACGAAGATCTTGTTACCTCAGATATTCGTCGAATTACTTCTTCTACTGGAAAACCTATAACGTTTATTGCTATTGTAGACCCAACTAGGACTCCCAGAATAGTGATCTCTAAAGGAAGCTGAAGTATAAGTGAAAGATATCCTCCAACTATCAAAGCAACGATCACTGTTTCTGCAATGCTTCCAAGAAATCGTTGAATCCCTCGTCCCTTGCGTCCTATGTACCAAGCCAGAGTACAGGCAACAAGATTTGCTGTCGCACCGCCAACGATATCAATTATTCCAAGTCCGCCATAAACGTTGGAGACTATGCAGCCCAAGCTAAAACCTAATGCGCCTGGGATTCCAAAAATCATCGATAGTGGCAACATTGCATCGGCCAACCTTACCTGATAGACACCGAAGCTTATTGGTGCCAAGAAGATTACTCCAACTGCATATAATGATGCAAAAACAGTAATCACTGTCAATTTTTTCGTATTTATCTTCATTTCATCACCGGTTTTTTTAAAGTAGGTTATCTACGGAAACTACTAAGAGGACCTTAGTACTCTTATTCGGCTATATAAATTAATTCAACTGGAAAATGCTTCCAAAACATGAAATGAGATAAGCAAAAGAACGAATGTTGTACTGATTGATCAAACGGAGGCATTCAATTAATGGTTTCTGTAGCATCTTTTAAATGAAAGAAGAGCTGGCTGTCTGGTGGTAGGAAAAACTTGGATGTTCTCCCACCAAAGGCTGTGTCTAATTCTGATGAATTATTGGTCAAACAGAATAAAAGACTACTAAGTTATGAAACGCAAAAAATATAAATAATGCTGCGTTTTATAACGTGCTTCAGTCTAGCTCGAATGTTATAAAAAAGCATTTGTCGTGTTTATATGCGTTTTAGGTACCGGAAAGCTACACTGCTATTGATTAGCATTTTGTTACTAGTTTTCATAATACCTACATCTTTAGCCGGCAACTACGAAAAAACCTATACTTTTCAAGCTCAGTACGGGCTCATTAACCAAAAGTTGTATGTTTCTATACAACCTTCACTCTACGACTATTATGGTAACGCAAGCCATATAGTAAATGACGACAGTGATTACTCAAAATTTGTAACGCCACAGGCTGTCGAACCCATCGCGGAAAGCATTCAAAAGATTACTAACAATCTGCCTTACAGCGACGAACAGTTTGCTGATGCCGTATTAACGCTGGTTCACAAAATCTCATATGTTATTAGTGATCCGAAATATCCTGTTGAAACTCTTGTAGACAATTCTGGAGATTGCGTTTCCTTGTCACTCCTTGCGGCTTCAATCATGGAGGCTGGGGGTCTAGATGTTGTTTTGATTCACTATACGGGGATAACCCCTGGTCATATGAATATCGGCGTTTACCTGCCATACACACCCGTCTATCATACCTTTGCGTATACGCCCACCGATTTTGTGTACAACAATAAAACTTTTTGGACAGCTGAGGCCACTCCTGGAGGAAACTGGAAAGTTGGAGACCAAGCAGAATCGGTAACCAACGCAAAACCTGTAATCATTCCACTTCAGACCACTAAGACATCGTCGCCAGCGCAAGTCTCATCAAGTTTGGACACTCCATTACTTAATTCTTCCATAACCGTTAATCTGTCCCAAGAACAATCAAACGATAGTCTGTCTCAAGAACAATCAAGTATTGGAGAGAATATGCGTTCTCTTACGATTTCGGGTTCAATTTCACCAATGCTCTCAGGGAAAAGCGTCTCAATATACGTTAGTGACGGGTCTTCCTGTGATTATTTCACGACAGTTACAGATGATACTGGCAGTTACTTGTTCACTTGGAACTTCACTTCCGCAGGAACATACTCGATCGGTGCAAGTTGGAGTGGTACTTCAAATTATGCCGGTGCAGACAGCGAAACACTTACAGTTTTTGTCGGTCCTGAATCATTCGTTCAGTTTAATGCCCCTGACTATAACTATGTATTTGGACAAGCAAGCCTTTCATCTTACGAACTTCGCCCAATCGAAGGTGTTAACGATTTTCTTAGCATCCCATTAGGAACAGGCGTTTCGTTCAGTTACGATTTCACTGTATTACAAGCCGGTCATCCAATATCGAACGTTCAAACAGAAACAATAACAATACCAGGAAGCGAACAAACAATGATCCTTGGAAGAAACAGGACACCAATAACAGTAAAGATGCCTGCGGAAACAATAACAACGCCAATAAATGTACCGTCAGATTTGGAGCCTCTAATGTTGCCAGACGATTTTAATCAAACAATAAATAATCAGTTTTGTTTTGTCCTTCAAAGTAACAGCGGAAATTATAGCTTGAATGTTAATGCACTGAGTGGCTATGACATGTCTAACATAATACAAGGTAATGAGAGTAACACAGCTTTCATGAACGCTTCTGAAAGCATAAAAGAAAACACGTGGTACAATGTTGCAGCAGTTATATCGAACGACGGAATAACTGCTAATTTATACGATACAAATGGCACTCTTATAGGAAGTATGGTAAGTCCATACAATGCAGCAAACAGCAATGGAATGGTAATGTTAATAACAAATAACGTAGACAACGCTGTAGTTTTCAAAGACTTGGCAGTCAAAGCTCTCAATAACACCACTCAACCACCCGAAGGCAATGAAAAAGCAACTAATTATCTCGGATTGTTATTTCCATATGTTAGCTTATCAATTCTCTTAGTTGCGACCTTTGCAGCAGCAATCCACCTCAAGAAAAAAAGCAAGTACGAGAAAAAACGCAAATAACATTTTCTCGCGATTCCAGCATTTGTATCCCAGTCCATCCTCCCAAAAAAGAAAGTGTCATAAACCATAAGTAGTAAAGACGGTCCTTCAGAAGTCAAAATTGTGATTCCCGAAAATCCATAAATCTTTGCATAAGCGGATCCTTTTGGCCAAAAAGATGGTTTTGCTAGCGTTTACGTTTTCTTTCTTGCTTTATTCCCGTTTTCCCCATCGCTCTTATGAGGGGTTTAGATGTGCGTATGTGAAGTTGGCCGCTTGATAAAGCCATGCAACCGCGAATAAGATAGAGAATAT
The DNA here is from genome assembly GCA_050013315.1 of Bathyarchaeia archaeon. Lineage (GTDB taxonomy): Archaea > Thermoproteota > Bathyarchaeia > Bathyarchaeales > Bathycorpusculaceae > Bathycorpusculum. The sequence continues at coordinate 19,862 of JBEKFM010000003.1, read as the reverse complement.
CACGAAGAGCCATCTCCACCACTTGTTCGTCATATGAGTTGCAGGAACAGATAGAAGTGCAGGGGCAGCGAAAGACAGGTATCCTAATGCGGAAAGCAACGGCGCTGAGGTTAGGCTATATCTTACCATTGAATATGCGTCTACAATCGCGTACAAACCTGCTACCGCGGCGAAGTAAGAAATAGGTTTCAGATTAGCGTTCAAGAATATGGTGATTGCGCCTGTTAAAAGCAATAGACCACCCAGTGTCGAAATTCCGCCGAAGAGCACATTGTACACCCCGCCCGAGATGGCAAATGGCCAGCTGAAACTGATAATCATGCCTGAAAGAAACAGGTAAAATCCCGCCGCTCCCGCAGCGATTGCGAATCCTCTTCGCAAATCTTTAGTGTTTTCGTCATCAAAACCCGATTGTGCCTTGTAATGAAGCGTGATCGCTCCCATGAACAGTAGGAACGCGCTTATAGAAACGTCCCACGCCATAACATCAAGAAAATCAAAAGCCAATACCATATGAATTTCTCACCTGTTTGATTATTATTCCTTGCTGCCAAGAGTGTTAACATGTTGGATTTGACTTTCGAGTTCACTTACGCGTTCATTTACGACGGCTGCAATTCTTCTTCTCAGCAGCTCTCCATCAAGTTCTTTCTCAATGTCCCCGATTGCTGTTGCCAATTCAGCGTCTCCAATAGTGTCTGCAATCCACTTTTGAAAGTCAGCCCTTTTAAAATGAAAATCAATTGACTCAATTGGTGCAACTTCAACCTCTTTGGCAAAGGTTGCCAAACTAACAGCGGTTTCCCCCGTGTATTGGCCTAAAGATTTGAAAAAGTGAAAGCCATCAACGTATGGCACCGTTGCTAAGATTTTTTCGGCTGATGATTTCGTAATAGCCGATTTGTTCAGATTGGGAGGTTTTGTCATTTCAAAAGCTATCCAGAAAGCCTAACAAGGGAAAAATATAATTCGTTACTTTTAATTATTTGTAGCACGAAATCCGAGAGACAAATTCAATAGTCCTTATCAATAAATTCAACCAAGAGAAGGAGAATTAAGTTCTTTGAAAGAGCTTGAGAACATAAAGCTTCTGCATGAGCACATACAGACCCTGACGCAGCTGGGGCTATCGCATAGGCAAGCAAAGGTTTACCTTGCTCTTTTAATTTCCGGGATGTCAACTGCCAAAACGATCTCGCAAGTGTCAAAGGTTCCGCGCCAAGATGTATATACAGTTGTGGCCATTTTGGAAAAAATGGGTTTATGTGAAGAAGCAATAACTAGGCCAGTCATGTTCAGAGCTACCCCTCTACAAAAAAGCATTGACATATTGATGCAACGGAAAACTACAGAATACGACGAGATACGGATAAAAACAAAAAATCTGCTTAAAGATCTTAAGCCTTACTGTAGCGAAACCACGTACCGAGAAGAGAAGGCCCAATTCCTTCTGTTATCCGAAAGGCAAACGCGGGTTCTTAGAATAGAAGAGGCCGTTAATAATGCGGCAAATATTGTAGATTCATTCACAACGCCCGAGATTTTCAGACAAGTGGTTGTTTCAAGTGAAGAAGTTCTAAAGAAAGCAGCAAGAAGAGGCGTCAGGTTTCGATTTCTTATGGAAAACACAAAAGGCAAAGGGTTGCGACTGGAGATCCCTCGGGCTCTTCTTGAGAACCCATGTTTTGAGGTGCGTTACGCTACGCCACCCATTCCAGCCGCAGCGGTTATGATTGACCAGAAAGAAATATTCTTTGGCACAGCTATCGATTTTCAAAGAGCCGTTTATTTGTGGACAGATAATGCCTATTTCGTCGGTATAATTCAAAATCATTTTGAGCTGATTTGGAATTTGGCGTCGAAAGTTGAAAACAAATGATGTTAGACAAATTCAGAGTGCCGCCATTTGCACAATTGACCGAGTGTTTTGGAGCTGGTCAATATATTTAGACTAAGACCATTCTCCGTTTGTTCACAAATGCGTAGTCGAGGTGGGAATAGACTTTCGTACTTTGTGTTTTCGAAAAGTAACGCTAGTCTTACTGGTAAAAATCTGACTCCCTTTCAAGTTTCTCAGAGGGAACCACAGAAAAGCCACCAGCAAATTCTTTTTGCTAAAATAAGCTCAACAAATACCTTCAAAAACTAAAGGTAATATACTGAAGTGCGTTTCTGATCCAAGTGGGGACTTAACCTGCTTTAGTTTTTGTTGCAGTCGTGCGACAATCACACAAGCTTAAGAATTCACAGCTGGAATTTGCTTTTAGAAACCCTGAACCGAAGAGAGATGTTGGTTGAGAAACGGCAGAGCACGGGAAGTGTTGTTGGTCTTTCCAGGAAAGTACAATTCTCCGAATCCGCAAGTTCCACTTTCTTTGCTGCATCTGGCGAGTTTTCTGATTATGGGCGGGTATTCAGTTAAAATTCTAGACATGCGATTAGAGAGTCTTAGTGATTTTGAAATTGGAAAGCCGATTTTCGTGGGAATAAGCTCGATTCACGGGTCTCAAATACGTTACGGACTTGAGTTTGCGAGGAGGGTTAGGGCTTTAGACTCTTCAATTCCTCTTGTGTGGGGTGGGGTTCATCCTACTCTTCTGCCGGAACAAACTGTGGCAAGCGAGTTTGTTGACATTGTGGTGAGGGGCGAAGGAGAAAAAACTCTTTGGGAGTTGGCAGACAAATTCTCGGCGGGCGAGCCACTTGATGGAATCAAAGGGATTACTTTCAAGTCAGCTGGAACAATCAGAAGTACTCCAGACCGTGAACAAATGAACTTGGATGAGATTCCCATTGAACTTCCTTTTGATTTGCTACGTTTGAACAAATATCCGACGTTAAAGTCGGGCAGGTTCCATATTCAGACGAGCCGGGGTTGTCCTCATGAATGCGGATTTTGTTATAATACCGTTTATAATAGGCGAACTTGGAGGGGAAAAAGTGCCCGCCGCGTCGTTGACGAAATAGAATACGTTATTGAGAAATTTCCTCACATCAGAATTATTGATCCAATTGACGACAACTTCTTCGTTGACCAAAGAAGAGTAACAGACATTTGTCGGGAAATATTAAATCGAAAAATCAAAGTCAGTTGGCGTGCGAACTGCAGATTTGATTATATGTCAGAATACGGCAAGGATTTCATTGAACTGCTGGCGAAATCAGGCTGTAGCGAGATTGATTTTGGTGGGGAAACTGGATCGAAACGGCTGCTGTCACTCATAGACAAAGATATCACGACGGAGCAAATGATCAGGTCTGTGGAAAACCTGCGGAAGTGGGCTCCTTCTATTGAACCGTTTGTGTCTTGGATGAGTGGACTTCCCACAGAAACCGAAGATGATCTCATGAAGACATGTGATTTAATGGACAGGATGTCTGAAGTTAACCCGAAGACCCAACACTACGGGGTCTTCTTGTACACGCCTTTTCCCAGCCCAATCTTGGATTCGTTAGGATCAGAATTCAAACCTCCTCAATCATTTAGCGAGTGGGGAAAAGCCGAGGTTTTTCATTTCAAGCCGCCATGGCATTCCAAACAATATGTGGATAAGCTTCAGGACGTTTCAACCGTCTCGATTTACGCATTTTACCCTCGCACACGGGTAAGCGAACGCCGACTTTCTTACAGACTTGGGTACGGCTTGTTAAACAAAATCGCGAAATACAGGTGGAAACACAGGCATTTTCGTTACCCTGTCGAGTTAAGGTTGGCTACGGCAGCATTGAGAAAAAGACGTGAATATCTGTAGGAACAAATTTGAGGAATGCCGTTTTCATCGTGAGAAACATGGTACTTTTTGATGATTTTAGATCAGTTTCTCCTATTTTTTGTATCCTTATAAGGCCATTCCTGAACGATTTTGGCATTTCGCAAGTCCTTTGTACCCTCTCATTTTATTACCCAGTTTGATGAATTATTCAACAGGATGAAGCTGTTTTGCTTCTGATTTTTGTTGAGAGGCTACAGTAATGCATTTGCCTTCGGTGAGACTCCAGCGAGAATCGCTTATTGTATTGTTAAGTCTTGGTCTTCAGGTGCCTTTGGCTGTTCTTCTGGGACACTACTATGATGAGAGAGTTTTTATGGCCACGGGATACTTGGTTAGTTCTGGGTTGAATCCTTATCAGCCTCACATTCTCGCGGGTGTCTTCAGTAGTCCTTACCTAAATGGAGCAATCCCTAGCATAGGATATCCGCCGCCGTGGCCTCTCTTGTTGGGATTAATCTACCGCATCTCATTCAATATAGTTCCGAACGTGTTTCTCTACAATTTTGCCATCAAAGTTCCAGTAATCGTCGGCAACGTAGCGTTGGCTTATACCCTGAGAAGTCTAATCCTCAAATTAGGCGCGAACAAGAATCGGGCTCAATATGCCTGGCTATTCATTCTTTTCAACCCTTTTGTTCTTTTGACAACTGTTGCTTGGGGCGAATTTGACACGATCATTGCGCTGCTCTGCATTTTTTCTTTCTATTTGTTGAGCAAAGGCATGATTAAAGAGTCTGCTTTTCTGCTTGCCATAGGCGTAGTTCTTAAGCCACTGGCGTTACCTCTCGTCGGACTTCCTTTTCTTTTTTCCTCAGGAAACAATCAGCAGAGAAAAAACCTTCGTTTCCTTGCGGTTTTCTCTGTCACTCTCGGTTTTTGTTATTTTGTGCCTTTCTTTCTTGAGAGGTGGACTCTTCCGGGGGGGCTTCAAGAATATAATGGTTATAATCAAATGGCGGGTGGACTGACTCCTTTCAACATTATTGAACTCCTTACAGGTTCTCCTTCCATCCCTTCAACCTTCGAATTCTTAGGCTACATTTGGATACCTGCAATTCTAGTAGGTTATTACTTTGTGTATCGCAATCGACCAAAATCTTTCAATGAACTGCTCCCGAAGGTTGTTGCTTTAACTTTGATTTTTTTCCTTACACGCTCATGGCTGTCAGAACCAAATATCAACTTAATTCTGCCGCTAATGTTGCTTACAACTTCCGCTGAAAAATTGAACTTTCGCAATTTTCACTTTGCCTGGGTTATTCCATTTGCTTTTATGTTTCTTAACACATCGTTTCCTCAACTCTTTTTCCTCGTTTATCCATCCGTGATCCCAGCCTTGGCTCAACTAGACCAGCAGATCCGAAATGTGAGGCTCTTGTCTCGATTTCTGATCACTATACCTTGGCAGATTCTAGCCTGGAATATTGTATTCAAGCAACTACGCAGAAATTCATTGAAAAATCTCTCTTATGGAAGGACAGCAGACGTAATTAGCGGAGAACCAGCGGGCAAGTGATCTCGTATTATGAAATTTTATTGTTGGCTTTAGCTTTGTATTTCTTCAAACATCAGTCTTAGAACCCGATCTTGGTAATTGGACTTGTAACATTTTCACTTTCTTTGATGGGTTCTTCTTTGGTTGCGGTTTAGGGCGAGTTTTTTGAAACAAAATCAAAATCGTAGAAGGCCTCATTATAATAACTATAGGGTTACGAATACTTCTGGAACATTTGTATGAAAAATGGAGCGCCCAGAACCGTCTAGGGTTAAGCTTATTAATCTTGGCAAGGAGACTCCTTTAGATACTAATGAACAATATTGTATTATTAGCATCGCTGAACCTTGTCATACAGATAATAATTCTTTCAATAGTTATTTCTGGATACATCCTGAAGAGAAGAAAGAGGCTTATTGAACATGGAACACTGATGCTAGTTGCGGTTGTAATACAATTCTTCTCATTTCTGCTTATTATGGGGCCCTCTTTCTTTAGCTTAGTTGAAAATGGCTTTCTTCAAAGACCCATCTGGCTGTCTACAGTTACACTAGTTCATGCTAGTCTAGGTGGCATATCATTAGCCACTGGCATTTGGATAACAGCTTCCTGGCATCTTCAGACTTCAATCGAAAATTGTATAAAAAGAAAACCTATAATGCGGTACTTGATTGTCACTTGGATTTTAACGCTAATCTTAGGAATCACTCTTTATACGCTACTTTATGTATTCACATAAGAAGTGTTTCAAACAAAGGATTATCGCTCTTAAAAAAACTTGACAGTTGCAACAAATTCACCCCTTGGAGTGCCATTGACAAAACCCGCAGGAATCAGGGGTATTTCAAAAAAATAAGGGCATTAAATAAACTGGAATACTGAAACTTTTAAAAACATCAAAAGATAGTTTCTTTATGGCAAAAATCTCAGCTAAAAGTGAAAATCCTCCTTTCTTTGCATCAACCCCTCACACATACTCTATTTCAGATTCCGTGGCTCTCAGAATTCATTCAGATACAAACCCACAAAACATGAAAATAGCAAACTTGCAGAAAGGCATGATTCTTTTATATAATGGAGCAGAGGTAGTTGGTGAAGGAACAGGATTTGGAGTTCCTATTGGAAAATACTTTAATGAAACATTTTTCTCAGGATCATCATTTCTCCAAGTTCATAAGCAGGAGAATTTTGTCATTATTCGCAAAGAGTTTTTAATGGATCTAATAGAACGGGACAAATTCCGAAATCTCAAACTTGAAAACAAGAATTTGCGCAAGATATTAGACTCTGTTTCTTTGCTTTACCAGAAGCATAAACGTCTCGCTCAATTCATTCTTCTTGCAAAAGGGCTGCTTTTCAAGTTTGGAGTCGAATCAACTTTTGTTAGAACATCACCAAAAGGTAAAGTGATTGCCACTTATACTATTGATCAAAACCGAATTCTGGTGAAACTGAGCTTTAGTCAGCTTGACCGGAATAATCTGCAGAAGGTCTTTGTGTTAAACGAGCAAGGAGCACATTTCTTTAGGAAATATTCAGATTCAGAAGGGCTTAAGTTGAATGATCAAGAAATTGGCGCTTGGGAAGGTGTAACGGCGCAATCAGCGAAAATAGCGGATAAACAAGATAGAATTGGCTTCAGTCTAAAAAATGTAGAAGGAACCGTTTTGCGTCGAGGAAGGGAAGTGATCAAAGGCTCTCTAGACTGGATTGGCCTAGATTACGAGCTTAGCCCCGAAGAAGACCAGTTTGAGTATGAAATTGAAATTTTCGGGTGACTGCCAGATGAAAAATGTGACTCTGGTTTATCCGTACTTCCATCCTCGCGCTGACACATCAATCTTCAGATTTCCGCCATTGGGATTGGGATATATTGCAGCATATTTAAAACAACAAGGTAAATCTGTTGGAATTGTAGATTGCACTTTTCTCAACCAGAAGCAAGCTCTCAAAAAAATTATCGACACAAAGCCACAGATAATTGGAATCCAGTCAATGTATTCGATGAGAAACAAATCACTCGAACTAGCCCACCTACTCAAAGACCATTGTGAATTACTTGTTGCAGGAGGAGCACTCCCAACGACACAACCTGAAGCTTTCCTAAGTGATTTCGATGTCGCTGTTATCGGTGAAGGAGAACAAACAATGCTCGAGCTCGTTAACCAATTTGAAAATGGAAGTGATTTGTCTCAGATAAACGGAATAGCGTATAGAGACAAAGACACAGGTCAAGTCAAGCGGACCTCTCCGCGGGGTTTAGTAGACGACTTAGACAGATTGCCGCCCCCTTCGCGAGATTTGTTTGACAACTATTCCTACAAGAAGTATTACTCAGGAAGGTTTGGCTACAAAACTACGGCGATTATGACTTCTAGAGGTTGTCCCTTTGCTTGTGATTTCTGTAGTAGGCCAGTCTTTGGTAATGAATTCAGAGCAAGATCAGCATCAAAAGTAGCTGATGAGATGGAAGAGGTAATTTCTTTGGGCTATAATAGAATATGGTTTGCTGATGATTGTTTTACTTTGAATCGCAAACGGCTCATGGAAGTTTGCGACGAGATCATCATACGCGGATTGAAAATTGGCTGGGAATGCCTGTCAAGGGTTGACACGTTGGATTCGGATACAGCTGACAAAATGAAACAAGCCGGATGCGTGAGGATGTTTTTTGGAATCGAATCCGGAAACAATTCAATCCTAAAAATCATGAATAAGCAGATAACAACAAAGCAAGCATATATTGCTACTCAATTATGCAAGAAGAAAGGCATCAAAGCGGGCGCATTCTTTATCCTCGGTTACCCTGGAGAAAACGACAAAACCATCTTAAATACCGTAAAGTTCGCGTCTTCTCTTCCATTGGATTACCTTTCTTTTACGCTGCCTTACCCGATTCCTGGAACACCCTTATTTGAAAGACTGAGCGGAAAACTGGTTTCAGACGAATGGGAAGAACCCAAGAATATTCAGATGATAAAGCATAAACTTCTATTCGATTCAAGAGTAAGTGAGCTAAAGTTGAAGTTCGCAGTTATTAAGGGGATGATTCAGTTTTACACGCGAAAATACATGGGTGAACAAGGCTACACATTTATCGGCAGACCAATTGAAGCTGCAACGGACGTAATATATAACAGAATGAACTAAGTTAAACAACTGTAGACTCCATCTTAGCGCATTAAACATTGGACACTGAGCCAGTTTTTATCAGTTTTCTTAGAACTTTTTCATTAACAAACTTGATTGAGCATGCGAGTGTTTTTTGGCTGGCTTTAGCATAATCAACCTAAGAAACATTATTGTATATTTGCAATCCTCCCAAAGTGCGGCAGCAGAATTTCAGTTGAGAAAGGTAGTTATAAAGCCAAAACCGAGTAATAAGAGGCAGTCTTGGTGTTTATTTCAAGTTGGAGGCAGGCAGTTTGCCAAGGGAAATCGTGGTAAGTAATGGGCGAGTATTAGTTGCTCTTGATAGTCAAATGACAATTAGGGACTTTTTCTACCCGAAAGTTGGCTTAGAAAACCACTTAGGGGGTCATTACTCCAAACTGGGAATCTGGGCAGATCGAAGGTTCTCTTGGATTAACGAGAACTGGGAGGCAAAAATGAAGTATTTACCAGAAACTCTGGTAAGCCAATGCTCAGCAAGAAATCAGGCTGCCGGTCTTCAGTTAGAGGTTAATGACGCTGTCCACAGCTTCTTAGACGTGTATCTCCGCAAGGTTGTCATCAATAATATTGGAGGCATAAAGCGCGAAGTTAGGCTGTTCTTTTCGAATGACTTCCACATCTACGGTGAAGACACGGGAGACACCGCAATGTATGAGCCCACTCTAAATTCTATAGTTCATTACAAAAGGAAACGCTATTTCCTAGTCGACGGCATCACCGATCAGGATCGCGGAATTTATCAATATGCAACTGGTCAAAAAGAATCGTTTGGAAAAGAGGGCACATGGAGAGACGCAGAAGACGGCGAACTACAAGGAAATCCAATTGCCCAGGGTTCCGTGGACTCAACAGTTTCGTTCAAACTTGAAATAGAACCTGATTCAGCAAACACTCTTTACTATTGGATTGCTTGTGGCAAAGACCTTGAAGAAGTGAAGAACATAGACTCAATCGTGAGGAAAACGGGAGTTGAACAACTGTTGCTTGAAACTGAGAACTATTGGAGCGCTTGGAGCAACACAAAGAGTTTGGACTTAACTATACTACCGCGTGCTATAGCACGACTTTTTAAGGAATCGTTGCTAATAATGCGCTCTCACGTTGACAATGGCGGAGGCATTATCTCATCTTGTGATTCTGACCTGCTCCAGTTTAATCGTGACACGTACTCTTATGTGTGGCCACGGGATGGTGCAATTGTTGCAATGGCGTTTGACATGGCTGGTTTTCCGGAAGTTGCACGCATGTTTTTCAGGTTTTGCGACAAAACTGTTAACCAAAGCGGTTACTTCAATCATAAATACTCGCCAGATGGTTCTATTGGAAGCAGCTGGCACGCATTGATTGATAATAGTGGTAAAATACAATTGCCAATACAAGAGGATGAGACTGCACTTGTATTACTTGCGTTATACAATCACTTTCAAAGATACGGAGATTTGGAGTTCATATCCAAAGTTTATCCGAAATTGGTTTTGAACACTTCTGAGTTTTTGCTTAATCACCGTGATCCCGAGACTGGCTTGCCAAAGCCTTCCTTTGACATTTGGGAAGAAAAAGCTGGCGTGTTTACCTCAACAGTATCCGCTGTAATATCCGCCATTCAGTCTGCGGCAGGATTCGCCAAAGTATTTTACGATAGTGAAAGACAAGAGAAGCTGACAGACGCGGGCACTGAAATGAAGAATGCTATGCTAGCTAACCTTTATGACTCAAAAGCACGAAGGTTCAAAAAAGCTATCTACCCCACGGGAATTGACGACTTAACTGTCGACAGTAGCGTTTCATCGACGTTTATCACCGGAGCTTTCTCAGCTTCTTCAGAGGAAGTAAGAAATAGTATGAACTCAGTCATTGACAAACTCTGGATAAAAACCAGTACTGGTGGATTAGCACGTTATGAGAACGATGATTATTACAGAGTTACAAGAGAGATTCCTGGAAACCCTTGGTTCATCTGCACACTGTGGCTTGCCAGATGGTACATTGCCACTGCCTTATCATTAGAGACGCTTAAGAGTGGATTAAACCTTCTAAATTGGACTGCAAAACATGCATCAGCATCTGGAATGCTTGCAGAACAGATTAATCCGCATACTGGTAATCCAATATCTGTGTCGCCGCTAGTCTGGAGCCATGCAGAATTTGTTATAGCGGTTTGTGAATACATCGAAAAGCAAAAAGAGCTTTCTTTAATTCCAGAAAATAAATCCCAATTGAGGAAAGTGTAATGACTCTCTTCCAATTGTGCAGAACAGAAGAGGTTCCAGAAAATGAGCTAAAACAATTCATTCTTAAAGGAAAAGAGATACTTGTCATAAACCAAAACATGAAGTTTTACTGCTTGGACGCGCGGTGCACCCATGCCGGAGCTCCTCTAGCAGAAGGCGAACTCGAAAATGGTGTTCTAAAGTGTCCTTGGCATGGTTCAAAATTTAAAATTGAAACTGGTGAAGTTGTCCGAGGGCCAGCTAAGAAACAATTACGCATTTACCATAGCATGGTTGAAGACAATAATCTCTTCATAGAACTATAGTAGTCCCTTTCGGTGGCTAGTTTCAATAGATGGTTTTAACCTATCTTTTCTCGCGCCGAAGGCAGTTTTCTAAAACAGTGGGTAAGAACGTGGTTTAAAACCTAATTAGCCATCCGCCTTTGGGATTGGTGTTAGCGTTTCCAAAATTGTAGTCAAATCCAGGAAACTGTTTTAGCCTAAAAACTTATGTATGGGACTTGAAGCTTGACCTTTTTGGAGAACAATACCCCGAAAGGCAATCTTTCACTCCCGTTACGAATCTTTGAGTTTAATTCACACGGTCTCCTTCCACCTTCTTGTTTTTCCAAAGAATCAAACCTTTTTTTACTAGCAAAAAGTTGCAGCTAAATTCAGCCAGTTTCCGAAGTCCCTCCAAAAATGCCTCGCAACTGATTTATTTTGCCAAAATAAGCTCAAATCATAATTAAAAAGGGCGTCAGGGAAGGGTGATCACGTAAGTCAGCACGTAAAGGGTGATCCCCAAGATTAAAGCCAGAATCCAGGTAATAATTAAGTACCGCATTATGCCTCTTTTTCTTATGCAATTTTCGATTGAAGTCTGAAGATGCCACGAACCTGCTATCCAAATACCTGTCGCTAACGCTGTCCCACCAAGAATAGCATGAACTATTGTAACTGTAGAAAGCAATATGGGTCTTTGAACAAAGCCATTTTCAACTATTATCAAAAAAGCTGGTCCCATAACTAGCATGAATGAGACGAACTGCATTGCAACCGCAACTAGCATCACGGTTCCATGTTCAATAAGCCTCTTTCTTCTCTTCATAATGTATCCAGAAATAACTATTGACAGCGTTACTATTTGTACGACGAGGCTAAGCGACGCTATTAATAATATGATGTTCATTTGCAACCTAAAGAGGTTGCTTGCCAAGATTAATAAGCTTAACCAAAACTTTTCTGGATCCATTCCTCCGCCCATTTATTTTCAAAACACATGTTCTAGAAGTATTTGTAGTTGTCCAATGGCAATAAAAAATGAGTGCTCCTCCGATTTTGATTTTGTTTCAAAAAACTCGCCCTACCCGCGACCAAAGAAGAAGCCTTAGCGTTATCCAACCTTCACCAAAGCTTAAAGCAGGCGAAATCTTGACAACCGTACCGGCTACAGTGATCCTGAATCGAGGATTGGAAGAGCAGTTTAATCCAAAGACTTAGGTTACAGACTTCATTTGGCAGTCGACGTCAAAAGTGAGCTGCCCATCGATATGATAGTGGTTTCGACAAACGAAAACGAGAAGAAACATTCCATTAGCCTGTTTGCGAAAGCTCAAAATACTTGAAACCAAGGAAGCTCTTGGCAGACTTACTATCGCTGTGGACTCAAGCGGAATAAAAGTGTCTAATCGAGGAGAATGGACCCATAAAAAATGGAAGGTTAAACACGGTTTCATAAAGGTGTACATAGCTGTTGACCACTAAGACCAAGCAGATTCTTACCATTGAAGTAATCAAAGAAGACGTTAGAGACGGATGAATGCTTCGGCGGTTAGTGGCTGGCTCATCAAGTAAAGCAGGTTTCAAGGTGTTGTTGAAGATGGCGCTTATGATTCTTAGAGTAATTTTCGGATGATTGCTGACAGAGGTATTGATCCGTTGATAAGGTACGTAAAGAATTCTTTTGTAAAGGGTGGAGGCTGTATGCCTCGCAAGTTCGCTGTCGTGGAGCAGCTGGGAATGCTGATTGGCGCTGGAAGCGGGGTTATAGTTGTCGGTGGATGGTGGAGTCAGCGTTCTCAAGCATTAAACTTGTGTTCGGAGAGTACATCTGCGCAGTCAAGTTGCCTAACATAGTTAAAGAGCTGTTGCTGAAAGCTTCAATTTACAACCTTTTTATGAAAATAAACCTGAACTGAACTCCAAACCACAAAGCAGCAAAACAATGATCTGAAAGGAACTCTTGGTCATTCGACACAGCAAAAATTAGGAAAGGTTAAAATCTAATCCTAATTAGTTACTATATGTTTTGCTCGTTTTTCCAGGAAAGTTCAAAGCGCCTGACCCGCTGGTTCCTCTTTCGCTTTTGTATTTAGCCGCTTCACTGCAGGAAGAAGGTTTTACGGTTCGCATTCTTGATATGAGGGTTGAAGATTACCGTCACTTTGAAATCGGCAATCCCGTTTTTGTAGGCATAAGCTGTATTAGTGGTTTACAAATCAAGTATGCCTTAGAATTTGCCCGTTATGTAAGAATGCACGACCCCTCGTCTCCTATTGTTTGGGGAGGCGTTCATCCGACATTGTTGCCTGAGCAAACAGCAAGCAATGATTATGTTGATATTGTTGTCAGAGGGGAAGGAGAATTAATAATCAAAGACCTAGCAAACGCACTCGCGTTAAATGAACCGCTAGATACTGTTGCAGGAATAACTTATAATTTAAACGGCTTAATCAAAAATAACCCAGACGGAAACATAATGGATTTGGATGCTCAACCGATAGCTTTGCCCTATGACTTGCTCCAAATGGATAGGTATCCATCGGTAAAATCAGGTCGTTTTCATATACAAACAAGCCGAGGATGCCCTCATAGATGCGGTTTCTGCTACAACATTTATTTTAATAAGAACAAATGGAGAGCCAAAAGCGCCAAACGCGTGCTCGACGAAATCGAGTATATATTAACAAAGTTTCCACACGTTAAAATAATAGACCCAGTTGATGATAACTTTTTTGTTGACAAAAAACGTGTTGAAGAAATATGCCGGGGAATTTTAGGCCGCAAACTCGGGATTCAATGGCGAGCTAATTGCCGATTCGATTACTTGTCTACTTACGATAAGGATTTTCTAGAGCTTTTAGAGAAAGCTGGATGTGTTGAGTTGAATTTTGGGGGCGAGTCGGGTTCAGAGCGTCTACAACAGTTTATTTGCAAAGACGTTACAGCCAATCAAATGTTGCAATCGGTTGCGAATCTACGTCGCTGGGCCACTTCTATTGAGCCATATGTCACGTGGATGATTGGTCTCCCAGGCGAAACTGAAGACGATTTGAATCAAACTTTCGATTTAATGGACAAGATGTGTGAAGTAAATCCTAAGACGCAGCATTTAGAAATATTTGTTTACACTCCATTTCCAAGTCCATTAATGAATTTTTTGCCAGCGCAGTATAAATTACCACAATCGCTTGAAGAATGGGGCGACATCTATGTTTTTCATTTCGATCCACCTTGGCATAGCAAAACGCAAGTAGAAAAGTTGCATATCATTTCAGCTGTTATACGTTACGGGTTTTATCCACAATCAAGAATAAGAGAACGAGATGTCGCATACAAAATAGCTTATGGCGTAATGAATCATATTGCGAAGTACAGGTGGAAACGCAGGTACTTTGACTTTCCAATCGAACTAAAAATTGCTGATGCCTTAGCTAGGAAATATAAAGGGTCCCTATAAGCGACTTAAGACACCCGCTGTAATCTCTTCCTTCAGGCTTAGAGCTTGGAGGTTTTCCAGTTTCTGGAATCGGCGGTAAGATTCAGTATTCGAGATATAAGTACAGATTCAATAAAGACTACATTGAATATTGACTGGATTATTATTTGTAGTGGAGTTTTTATTGTTCGTGCAAAGTTTGGGGTTTATGTTCATTTTCCGGTTGGCGCCGGGGAAGGGATTCGAACCCCAGTGTAAAAACTATTTTTTAATTTCAGAAATTGCTAATTTTGTGCCAATATTTTAGGGCTTACGAACATGTTTTCACATATAAGAGGCAATTTCTAAAACTAAATTCGAGTTTTCACACACTCTCCTTCAGGGTCAAATCCAATTAATTTCGAAGGCGCCTCTCAATTTTGTGCAGGGTATCTTTTGTTTTTGCAGCGCGCCGCGATAAGTTGCATATAAATACTTTGGTGTCTACTTTTAGCCGTAACTCTGGAGAGCAAGTTTTTGTTTAATATGTTGGAATATGTGTTTTGAAATTTGTGTATAAGCGCGCAAAAGTTTGAGACTTCGCTTTGTAGTCACAAAAGCCTATATTAGATGCCTTTCAAAATAGATAACCAAGAATAGCTAGTCTTTTTGGTGCGGAATGCGCAAGCGTGTGTGACCCATGTGAAGTTAAATTCTGACGATAGTAAGTGGATGGTGTGGGTTTATGAAAATTAAGATTTTTTTATTCTGGAAGTGTTTTCATGAAGGGCTTAATCGTTAGTTTGGTTTTGATTTTGCTGGCCGTCTCGTCGGTCAGCAGCGTTTTGGTAGCTAGTTCCTATGTTGCTGATTCCAGTTCCAACGTTGCTCAGCCTCTTTTAGGCTATGTTCTTCAGGGTCAAGCGCCGAGTGATCTCCCTGTGCTTGTTAACATTGCGATTCCTTTGAGAAATGTGGGCCTTCTCAGTTCTATGGTGGAGCAAGTTTCGAACCCCTCGTCGCCTTTGTTTAGGCAATTTTTGACCAGTACTCAGATTCAACAGGAATTCTTGCCTGTGGATGCGTATAATTCGATGCTTGCTTATCTCCAGAGTGTCGGATTGCAGGTTGTGATGCAATCTATGGATTCCATGATAATTGTTCAGGCTACTGCTGCCCAGGTTAATCAGTACCTGGGTGCCAGCGTGAACATTTACTCAAATGGCACTGACTCTTATTATGTGACGAGCGGGAATTCTTTGTTTGAGGGAGCTTATTTCGTTGCATCGAACGCGACAGCCCTCATGGTCCAACCGCAGGTTGTAAGTTCTCCAGCACCGCAAGCGAATGCAAACGTAACCTTCTCCGAAGGAGCATCCTCTGCGAAGGCGCTGCAGGCCGTTTATAACGCAACCTCTCTTTACGCAGAGGGCTATCAAGGCGAAGGCCAGACGATTGGTCTGCTCGAATTCTTTGGCTCCCCAACCATCACCCAAGATTTGCAGCTTTTTGATGCACAATTCGGGTTCTCAAATCCGGGCTTCACTGTAATACCTATTGTGCCCTACAATCCTAACCTTGGAGTTTCCATGGGCTGGAGCACTGAAGTATCTCTTGATGTTGAGATATCGCATTCAATGGCTCCTAAAGCCGCCATTGACATGTACGTCACAACTGGCGCGCCAAGTTTTGCATATGATATTGCCCAAATAGTAGGCGACGACAGTGTCACTACACTTTCAATGAGCTTTTCTATTGCCCCCGAATGGGAAGACTCTGTCATTGGCGGACCCTTGTTTTATTTCAACATGTTTCTCCCCGACCAGTACTTCATGTTGGGCTCGCTTGAGGGAATCACCTTCCTAAGTGCCACAGGTGATGGAGGAGGAAGCGGCTACAGTTCAGGTCCAGCAGGCAACTTAGGAAACCCAGATAATTCACCTTACGTTACCGCCGTGGGAGGGACCCAAACCTACTTCTACACTCAACCAAACGGAACTGAAACGGTCGCTCAAACAGCATGGTCTAACGAGGGGTACGTGCCGAACTACGTCAATTCTGGCGGAGGCGGAGGCGGGGTAAGCTTCGTGGAGCCCAAGCCATGGTATCAGCAAAGTCAGCAGACGCCCCCCTCTTATCCAAACGGAAGAATGGAACCAGACCTTTCTTTGCAGGCTGGTGTTGATCCAGGCACCTACATCGTGGATTCGGGGTCAGTTATACCTGTAGGCGGTACGTCGGAATCCGTCCAGCTTCTCTCAGGACTACTCACACTGATGGCCGAGTCTGCAGGAGGTCCCCTTGGTCTTATCAACCCGTTCCTTTACAGCCTCGGCAACAACGCAGCTACTTACACCAAAGCTTTCACCCCGATCACATTTGGCTACAACATCCCATGGACTTCATCTTATGGTTACAATCTTGCAACAGGATGGGGCAGTCCCAACATCGGCGAAATTGCTTCCCTCTACAACGCCAAAAATCCACAGTCTAGCCTCATCGTCTCAGTTGGAGTCACTAACTCCACAGGCGGGTCCCAACTTGAATTCACTCCAGGACAGGTTGTTCAAGTAACCGCATCTATCTATAACGAAACTGACTTCTCGCCCATAATAAGTGGAAACTTTACAGCCAGCCTCGTGACCCTTAACGGGACTTCCCTAGTCACCTCTATGAATTTCAACAGCACAAACGAGGTTTGGAATGCTTCCTTCATAATGGGGCAGCAGTCCGGCGTCGCATACGTCAACGTCAACGGCACATCGGCAGGAATTTCTGGGGCGAGCTCCGCAGAGATTTTCGCCGGTTACCTCGCAACCTTCTCCAGTCCAACTCCAACGGACCCATGGACAACAGCAGGAGGCTTACAAGTGATTGTCACTTCTACAGACCTCTACGGCAATCCAGCCCCCTTGCAACCGCTCACAATGCAAGTGAACTCCTATTCGATTCTCAATAATCTCTACAGCACTCAGGACACGGTGACGCTACAACCCACCAACGTATCGGGAGTAAACGCGACTGAAGCGACGCTAACATCACCCTATTCAGCAGGTCCCATCGACTTAATGCTACAGGGAAGCACGTATGGATTTCTACCGTTTACCAATGGGATTTACCTGCAAACCGCCGTTATGCTTCCTGAGGTGGCAGTGGAACCAGGCGCGATAGCGCCTGGACAATCACTTATTATCTCTGTCTCTCCCGTTGCCCCGCTGAACGTTGCAAATGTGACCTCGTATGACACTGGCGCAACAATCGGTTCCGACGTAGCCGACGGGTCCAATGTCAACGCCTTTCTAATAAACTCGTCAGGCGAAACAGTTGCGAGCACAAGCCTGTTCTTCCAAAATTCAGAAATGGTCGGCCTGCTCACGGCTCCGTCCAACGCGGCACCTGGGCTGTACACGATTTTGCTACAGGCCAACTACGGCTCCTTGACTCTTGGATACACCCTGTATGGTGCCTTCTACGGCCAAGTGCTTGTTTCTAACGGCTCAATTACCCCGGAGATAACACTTTCACCATCAACTTCGTATATGGGACAAACAGCGCAGATAACTGCTGACGTCCACTATCCGAACGGTCAAGAAGTTACGGAGGGTGAATACACGGCTGTCATTTACCCGCAGGAACTGCAAAACGACTACACAGCCATAATGTATGCTGAGTACCAAAATTTTGAGTTGACGCCATTGCTGTACAGTCCGACGCTGAACATGTGGACCGCCAACGTCACGCTGCCTTCCCCCTACAATGCCGGCGTTCTATCACCAATAAATGATAATTCGTTCAACTACGCTGGTCCTTACGACGTCTACGTTACAGGCATCTCCTACGATGGCTTTCCCACAACTACTGCGCTCTCTGCCCAGCAAGCCTTTTTTATACAGCCCTACGTGTACCTGTCAAACCAGCAAATCACCACGTTCCAGCAGAGTTCGGGGCTAGCGTTAAGCGGAGTGAACGTGACAGGATCGGCCAACCTATCTAACGATGTCTTCATTGGATCAAACTGGTTCATGTCAGGCACAACCGTTATCTCAGACTCGTTTGTAAACGGAAGCATCTTTGCAAACGGCACAAACCTAACCCTTGAGGGTGTGCAAGGTGGCAACATTGTCGCTTCAAACAGCAGCATTAACTTAGTCAAAACTGATCTAAACTCTATTACTCTTGTCAACTCGAACCTTTCGTTGACATCGTCAAGCTATCAGAGTGTCTTCCCGTCTCCACCTACAATCCAGATTTCTTCACCCACCAACGGAGGCAACTATACCGGCAACGTAGCCGGAAGCGTAACCGTCTCTGGAAACAGCATTAGTTCCGTCGTCGTTTACCTCAATTATCAGCCAATCCAAACGTTTAGCAACAACGGAACGCTCAGCTTCACTATAAACAGCGCCAACTATGCCGACGGCGGCTACTCGCTACTGATAGTCGCCACCCAGACAGACGGCGTCAGCTCCAGCGCCAACTCGACGGTGTACTTCCAGAACCAATTAAACTCAGAAACTTCCAGCCTACAAAACGCCCAGAGCTCCCTTCAGTCTCTGCAAAGTCAGACCAATAGTCTTACAAGTAGCCTGAACAGCTTAAAGTCATCTCAGGCGTCTGTGCAAAACCAGACCAACAGTTTGGGGGGAAGCCTAAACAGCCTCAATTCATCTGAGACATCTCAGCAAAACCAGCTTAGTAGTCTCGGGAAAAGCCTAAACGCTTCCCAAGCTGCTCTGCAAAACCAAATCAGCAGTGTCAAGGCTAGCCTGAACAGAGCATATGACTACGCTTACGCAGGAATCGGAATAGGCGTGGCGGGAGTCACTATCGGTGCCGTGGCAGTCTTGAGGAAGCGCTCGAAGAGTCCGCCTCTGTAACTTCCAGCATCAGAGCCGGTTTCCTTTTCCAATACGAATAAGCTGAAAGAAAATCGCTCCTGTCACCTTTAGCACGGCGCGCCGACCCATCACTGTTCAAATTCGCTCTGACCCACTTGTAAGTGAGCGTCATGGCTCTTTTCGAGTTCTGGCTTAATCCCGTATAAGTTACAATTTATTTAGCACTTGAATCCATTTTAAAGCACACGCATTTCCGGTAAAGATCTTGCGTACTGAAGTTACTTTTAGATGCTGCCTCAGATTAGCCCAGAATAAGTTCCATTTTGATAAAATAAGCTCAATTATACCGTTAAAAAATGGCGCCGGGGAAGGGATTCGAACCCCTGCGAGCACGAAGCCCACCAGCTAACTTGCCTTTTGGCTTAGCCCTCTTTTGTTAGATCTCGAGGCTGGCGCGTTAACCACTCCGCCACCCCGGCTTGCATACAACGATTGCGTCTGCGGGGTAAAAATGTTTTCCAGCTGCCAAAAAATTAATCAGTCATAACGCTTGCTTGCTTGTCTATTAGGCTGCTATAGAGGTCGCAATCAGGCTCATAGGAGAAGTTTGACGCCGTTTCAACCAATTAGTTCTCACCAACAATTGTATTTCAAACCCTAAATCAAAATA
>JBEKFM010000002.1:0-116987 GCA_050013315.1 Bathyarchaeia archaeon | reverse complement strand
AGCAGATACTTGATGTAACTGTGGGTTTTGCGGTCATAGCGTTCAGCCAATTCCATGTCAACATTCTGCGTCATATCTAAACGTCTGTTAACGATTACGCTATCTGGGTCTTCATCTAAGAATAGAAAGTAGTTTGGAAGATGATTAACATAATTTAGTTTTGTAGTCGGTCTCAAATCAACCATGGCTTTTCTGATCGAAACGAACTCTTCAATTGGTTTGCCAAACCGCTGGGTGAACCTTACCCGGCGTGTTTCCTCTGACAATTAACGCCCTCTCCGCTTTGAGTTATGTCTAAATGTTCATTATAAGCCTTACTAAGTAGCATTTCTAAGTTAAAACTTCACAGCTATCATCTTTTATCAGCACCGTATGCTCAGCTTGGGCAACGGGTTTTCTGCTTACTTCAACGAATACTGGATAACCCATAATCGCTTTTGATGCAAGTAATTCTTTGAATGCGGCAGAGTATTGTTCCTCGGGAACCACGCCGTTTAACCATCGTTCAGCAAAAGGCAGTGTTCTAAAATTAGCCTCAATATGCTTGAGTATTTTTTGTGTGGATTCATTTTTTACAGATTTTGCTTTAAGTAAACGATAGATGGTTGTTTGCGGGCTATCTTCGACGCGACCAACTGCTTCAGGTAATGTAACGAATGGTTCTATAGCATAGATTTCGCCAGTTTTTATTTTTGTGAGAGAAATTTGAGCAACGTTAGGGATAGATGTTCCAGCGTGAATTAGGTATCTTCCAACCGAGTGTCCAGTCAGGTTGCTGATAGGTTTGAAACCGCGGTTTCTTATTGTAGTTTCTATTAGGCCGCCGATTTTTCCCAGTGCCATGTCGCCGTGAATGTTTTCTATTGCTGTTTTCAAGGCTTGTTCAGCGGTGTTTGCCAAGCTTCTGCCTTCAGGATTAAAACAAGCTGTAAATGCGGTGTCGGTCACGTAGCCATCCACTTGGACACCTATGTCCACTTTAACGGTGGAACCTTCTGGTATTCGCAGTTTATCGTTTGGTGGTGAAGTATAATGTGCAGCTACCTCGTTGATGCTGACGTTGCAGGGGAAAGCTGGTTTGCCGCCTTTGGCTCGGATGAGTCCTTCGGCTTTCTCGCAGACTTCGATGATTAGCATGTTTTCATGAACGTTCGCTTTCATTTCTTCTCTTGTTTCTCGGAGAATTCGTCCTGATAAGCGGAATTTTTCCAGTTCTTCTTTGTCGTATGGCATATTGTTTCCCTTTTGCTGTGTTAGGTTGGATTAATGCGCTGGATGCTTAAATGCGTAACCTACGCTGCTAAGTAGTCTGTTGAAGAATCGACCTCTAACCCCTATGGTTTAGGGTTTGTAGATTTTGGGGTCAAGGATTGCAAAGTTGTTTCCTCCGGCGTGATAAAGCATCCTTGCCTTCTTTAGGTCGTAGCTTTCTGTGAAGACTCCCATGTCTGCGTAGGCTTCAAGTATTTTTCCTATGAAAACTGTGTGGTCTCCTGTTGTAAATTGGCTTTCTACTTTGCATTCTAAGTTGGCTATGCACTCGCGTATTGCTGGTGCCTTGACTTTTTTGGCGGGCATTGGTGTTAGGTTTGTTTTTTTGAATTTGTCAAAGCTTCTGCCTGTTAAGGAGCCGCAGGCATAGACGGCTTGCAGTAACTCTAGCGTTGGTATGTTCACCACGAACTCGCCTGACTCCTCGATAAGCGTGTGCGAGTGGCGTTTCGGTGAAAGGCTGATAGCTAAAAGCGGCGGGTCAATTGAGGTTGGCATGGCCCAGGCGAGGGTTGTGACGTTTGGTTTGGCTGCTTTTCCCATGCATGAAACAAGGACGGTGTGCATTGGGTGAAGAAGCCTGTAGGCTGAGGTGATGTTTACTTGGGTTTTTGCGGACATATAAATCACCTATTGTGATGATATAAATAGTCGTGGGACAAGATGCTTATTTCTTTTTTCTTTGCAGAGTTTGAATGTTGTTAACGAATTGAGCGGCAACCATTAGTTATTGCAGGTCTGTTAATTTTTGCGTTTTTTTGAGCAAGTTGTTTTGGGTTGCTTTTTTGAATCAAAGCTTAAATCGTTTGCTGATTGCGTGTAGAAAGTACATAGAAGTACAAGCATGTACAAGCACGTACAAGGAAGGTAAGAGGACGTACAAGCACGTACATGCACGTACAAGGACGTACAAGGACTAAAAGAATGTATTTTGGCATCCCTTGTCTTCTAGCGAGGAGGACGGCTTAGGCTGACGTTAACTCGAAGGCTTAGTTTGAAAATGTTGTTGCAGAATTAAAATCGCTTACAGTTTCCTAAGCTTGAGCTGTGGCAGTATAAGCTGGAGGTCTCTGGGTCTTGAAAGTCACTGTGGGTGTCACCTGTTTGGTGGTTGTTAGGGGGCGCTTTTTTGATATGGTGCTGAAGAGTGGATGCATATTTGTTTCAAAGTTTGCGTTTGTCTTTTTGATGATGATGAGTCCTGTCTTGAAGGATATGCGTGGAAGTTGATTGCTGAAGGAGAATTAAGCAAAACCCTTAACTTTTTCCGTTGAGGAAATAATCCTTACAAGAAGTGGCATGATGAGTTTTTCACGGGCATCAAGTAGTGGGGTTTCGAAGTTGTCTCTTTTTGTTTTGATGCTCGTGGTATATTCTAAGTCTAGGTTTCTAACCATGACATTTCTGTCTTTGTATGGTTTAATTCATAGTGTTGCCTGTGTGCCCAGAAACAGGGTAAGCGCGGTGAAAAGTCTACTCCATTATGGAGTTGAAGTGCTTCAACATGGGGTGAGCTCTTCAATTCAAGCCGCTAACTCTTGAGAATCCTCTTCAGGTTAGCCAAAAATTGAGCGATCAGTAAATTTATTTGCGCTTTATGTGGTATTGATCGATTACATCTTTGGCTTTTTCTCTGCGTTCTCTGTGTTGTTCGAGGAATTTGTTGAGTTTGTCTGCTATGTCTTTTTTGCATTCGCCGCATAGCATTTCGCCTGCGCGGCATTTGTGTTCGCGTTCGGCGAGTTTCCCAGAATCCTCTTCGAAAAGGTAGAAGTAGTATTGGAATATGCTGCAGACTGTTGGGTCTGCCCCTGCTTTTCGTTGTTCAGCGGCTGTGCCTTTGCCGCCTGTGAAAGCGTTCCAAATCTTCTTTTTCACAAGATCTGGTGGGTCCATGGTGAATATGCTGGTTTCTGGTATGCTGGCGCTCATTTTTCCTCCTGCTCCTAGGCCAGGTAGGAAACGGCAGTGGATTTGGGCTGGTTTGTAGTAGCCGAGTTTTTGGGCTATGTCACGTGTTACTCGCCAGTATGGGTCTTGGTCGATGGCAGCAGGGATGAGTGCTGGGACGTTTTCGCCTGTGAGTTTTTTATGGATGAAGCATGGTGCGGCTTGTATGGCTGGCCAGAATATCCAACCGATGTTGGTGCTGTCTTGGAAGCCGAAGGTGCTGCGTGCGGTGGAGTACGTGATGCGTTTGGCTACTTCTAATGTTATTTCGTAGAGTAAATCGATATCTTCTGTGTCGTAGATGATAAAGGTGTTTTCTGGTTTGAATCCCAAAGCTATGAGGTCTAAAGCGTTTTCGTAAGCGTATTTACTTGTTTCCTGCAGGTTCGCCTCGTCGTCTATGAGGAATTTTTCGTCGTCGGTTAATTGGAAGTAGAGTCTGGTGTTGAATTTTTGTTGAATGTGAAGCGTGAAAATCCAAGGTACTAGATGTCCGATGTGGACAGGTCCCGATGGTCCTCTACCAGTGTACAACACGAATTTTATGCCTTCGTCGTATAGGTCCAGGACGGTGTCTAGGTCTCGGTGGCTGAAGAATATTTTTCTTTCAAGTTGGAGGTGCTGTTTTCCCGTGTGTTTTTCTACTTTCTCAAGAAGTTGGGTAGTTATTGGTTGGGTGCCGAATTCGCGTATTAAGCGTTCGTAGTCAACTTTGCCTTTGACTTCCCAGGGCGTGACTACCATTTCGTTGTTATTTTCTTCAGCGTTTGATGAAGCCGTCTTTATCACCATTCATTGTCAAGAGTGAATTTGTTTTTGAATATATCTTTTTGCGTAAAGCTAATTATTCTGCTTTTGGTATCTTTCAATTCTTTAATTCAGCGAAGTCACAGGTTCAGATTATCAATTCGCAGAGCGTTGCAATAGCTTTTTTAATGTTCACTTTTAATTTATTCGCGGTGTACAAATACGGCGGAAGAAATTTGGGTTCCAATGGATGGAGATACCTTTGTAACCAAAGATGGCTTCATACTCAACACTTTTGGATATGAGCATCCAGACGATAGAGTTTTTGCATTTCTTAAGTACATTCCTGCCAAGTTCAAGGAGCTCTTTAATGTTGAAATGCTGGAGAGAACATGGAAGTTTGGGGCGAATCGGCTTTTTAGGGCGGAGAAGTTGTACACGGCGAAAAACTACCAGACTTTCATTGAAGCCTTCCGCAAGAACTTTCCAGACTATCTATACTACTGCCCCTTTCGTAGCAAGGAGTTAATCACTTCACCATTTGAGTTAATCGAGCGCGTTTTTGTTCCTAAAGACCGGTTAGTCTGGCTGGAAAACCTTCCGAAACATGACAAATTGCAAAAAATTGCTTTGGATCTCATCCATTTAATGTCCAAAGAATCAAACGTAAGCTCAAGCGATTTTGGAGTCCATGGCTCTATCGCTTTGAATATGCATGCGCCAGAATCAGACATAGACTTTGTTATTTACGGCACAGAAAACTTCCGCCTAGTAGAAGAAGCCATCGCAAGGCTCGTTAACACTGAAAAACTAAGCTATATCGTGGGCAACCGATTGGAAGCAGCTAGGAAGTTCCAAGGAAAATACCAACGCAAAATCTTCATGTACAATGCAACGCACAAGCCCGAAGAAGTCAAAGCGAAATATGGCGCATACCGCTACATACCACTTGACCCAGTGCGCTTTCAGGCTACTGTTTGCGATGACACTGAAACTATGTATCGCCCAGCTACCTACAAAATCTCAAGGTATAAACCCACAGAATACCAATCAGAACTTGACTTAGATAAAATCCCCGTCCAAGTTATCTCAAATATTGGTTGCTACCGAAACATCGCGCGAGCAGGAAGCGACATAAAAGTTGCGGGCAAACTGGAAAGAGTCGAATCGACAAGTTCAAGCGAAGTATTCTATCAAGTGGTTGTTGGAACTGCAACTTCAGAGGAAGAATACATTTGGCCAATGAGTTAAAGCTGCGCGACCGAGACGCTATAGAGACAAGTGAAGGCTTAATCTTCCGCGTCTTCGGCTACTCCCACCCGCCAAGCGCTTACATATGCGATGCCGAGTATGCTTCAGCAAATATTTTTATGTCAACTGACCCCAGAGCGCCGAGAACCGGCAAAAACCAGGTTTACTATAAGTTCTACAACGACGAAGGCATGAAACTAGTAGCTGAAAAGTATCCTGAGTACTTGGTTTTTCATGAGATGCTTGGGCTAGAAATTGTCGGTATAAAAGAGAACGCTATCATAGAAGCAAGAAAACCTGAAGAACGACTGAAAGCTTTGCTTGAGGCTGGGCCAACAGATGAGTTGCTAGCGGCAATGGAACATGTGCTTAACAAAGCACTTGAAAACTCAGGCTTAGAAGCGCGAAACTTGGGCGTTTTCGGCTCCATGCTTCATGGTTTTCATCACCCAAAGTTTTCTGATATAGACCTTGTAGTTTATGGCAAAAAACAAAATGCGGAAATGAGAAAAACCCTTGAAGCTTTGTATGCTGATAAGGGTTCGGGTTTGCATAATGAGTTTGAATCTGACCACGCTATGTCGGGTAAGGAGTGGCGATTCAAAAATTTCGCGGTTGAAGATTTCGTTTGGCATCAGCGAAGAAAACAAATCTACGGTTTGTATGATGATAAAGCGAGCCGTAGAACCATAAAAGCTGAGTTTGAGCCGGTGAAGGCTTGGAGTGAAATTAAGTCAGAATACGACCCGAAAACAAGAATCCAACAGAAAGGTTGGGTTAAACTTAAAGCATGTATTACAGCGGATGATGAAGCCCCCTTCATTCCATCAATCTACAACATTGAGCCCCTGGAAGTCTTAAGCGGGGAACCAGAAGCGCTTGAGGTTAAACGTGTGTTCTCTTTTATGGAAGAGTTCCGCCTGCAAGCGCAAAAGGACGAAGTTGTAATTGTTGAAGGCAACCTCGAAGAAGTCGTGTCTCCAAAGGAAAGCTTCCATCAGGTTACTCTGACTTATTGCCCACGCTACTACGAGCAAGTTCTCAAGGTGCTGCATTAAACGTGTGACAGAACCATGTAATCCGAGGGCTTATTGCCAAGAATCAAACGGTAATATTCGCGGCCCGTTTTCTTGTTGGTTACGAGTTCAACTTTTCCCTGAGCCTCAACCGCTTCACCGTTTACTGCTTGTTCACAAAACCTGCCGCGGAAAGAAACAATCTCCTTTATTGGCTGCAACTTGGGGCCTTCAACAACTCTAACGCTGTCAACCTTGTAAGTGCAGGGTGTGAAAAGCGAATCGACGCTGTCAACTATATTGGCTGTCAGTTTGGCGTACCCGCTGTTTTTGAAGCACATATCGCCATACTGCTCGTTTATTTCGCTCCAATTCTTCACGAAACGAATAAAGTAGTCGGTTCCCATGAATTTGCCCTGAAATGCCTTGCGTCTTTCGACCAATTCGAAGTCATCGAAGCTCATCTGGGTATCTTTCGAACGAAACTCGAATAGCTCCTGCAGCTCAGCTCGCGAATAAGGCTTGAACCCAGAGTGTTTGTCTTTAAGTAGTTCTTGCAGGGCAACGTATGCTTTTCGGCTGTCCTCAACTCCGTAAACAAGCGGGTCAATGTCCGATTTTTCAGTAGTCAACCCTGCCATTATCGAACCTGAAATTCCAATGCTGCTCCATAGAATATTCGCTTCTTCTTTTAGGATTTCAGCCAGCCGCACAGCTTTACTCTCCAATGGGCTTAGGTGCTTTGATGTACGTAGTAATGCAAGTTTTTCTGCAGGCTGGTAATGCTCAGCTATTTCTGTGATGGGGACTTCACAAAGCGTTTCACCAAATACAGGGTCAAAAACAATTAGGTCAGGGTGATTTTCTTGCAGATACTTGAACCTTTCATTTAGGCTGTATACTTTGCCATATGTACTACCTTTGCTCTGTCTGGTGCCCTTTGGAGTGGGTATAAAACGGGGAAACGCGATAATTTTGTCTTCAGGATGAACTAAACCTTTAACGTCGAAAACTACGTTGCTTTTTGTTTTAATTAAGTCGCCTTCTCGTGCTTTCATGCAATCACCTTTAACTTGAGTATTTGTAAGATGGTTTCGATTGGTTGTAGTTTTTTGCATAAGTTTAATAAACCTTTTTTTGAACCACTTAAAGTCGGTGCATTCCCAATGGGAAATTGTGAAAAGGTGCAGCATATTTCCAAGTGTTTAGAGTTGGCGATACTGCTTGAGGTCAGCGCGGAAAAGCCGGGCAACGTCAACTTCGCCTCTAGCTTTGAAGGGACAAGATGCGAGCATTTCTTGGCTTCAGCCGTTGCTGCAAGGCCATCATTCCAAGAGGCTGCTTACTGCGGCATTTCGGTGGCAGAAAACAAACTTGGCGTTAGCGGGGTTAATTTGGGTCAACTCATAAGGACCTGTACTGCTGATGTTAATTCTTGGCAGAAGGGCGGAAACACCATTCTCGGAACTATAATGTTGTTTATGCCAATTGCTGTTGCTGCAGGTATGACACCGTCAAAGGAAAATTATGTTTTTGATTTTTCTCTTTTGCGGAAGAATATTGACCTAGCGGTTAAATCGACCACTGCGTCGGATTCAGTGCACCTCTATGAAGCAGTAAATATTGCTCGTCCAAGCGGTCTCAATGATGCACCAGACCTTGACGTCACCGACCCACGCTCTAAAGAGCGTTTGCTAAGAGAAAATGTTAGTTTGTACGAGGTTTTCAAGATTGCTTCAGGATATGACGATGTTTGTTCGGAATGGGTACGTAATTACCCAATAACCTTCGATTTAGCTTATCCTTACTTGATGAAGCAGCTTAAAAGTAAACCTTTGAACACGGCTATCGTTCACACTTTCCTAAAAATCCTCTCCAAAAAACCAGACACCTTCATTGCTAGGAAATTAGGCAGAGAGAAAGCACAGGAAGTATCTTTGGATGCCAAGAGTGTCTTGGAGCTCGGCGGATTAGAAACAGATAAAGGAATAAAGAGTCTCAGAGAGTTTGACAGAAAGTTACGAGCTTCCGGCAGTGCGTGCAATCCTGGAACGACCGCGGACTTAACAGCTTCTGCTCTTGCACTTTGCGCCCTTAGTGGATATAGGCCTTAGGTTTTAGTTAGGGTTTTCTTTATCGTTGACTAGAATTATAAGCGGGGAAAAACAAATAGCATTGGGGAAACAGTTTGCAGTTTCAACGGGTTGCTATTTATCTTCCACTTTTAGGATTAATTGTTTTGGTTCTTGTTCTCTATTCGCCTGAGATTTTTGCCAGGAATGTACCTGTTTTGTCTCCAATGGGTTTTACGGATAAGATCACTGTGCTTCTCACGTTCGCGCTTGCTTCCTTCGCCGCAGTCGAAGGTTATTCAACATTCCTGAGAACTTCTCTGGAAGCCAAATGGCATAAAATAGAAGATGCTAGAAACGAACTGGAAAAAGCTTATGGCCCATTATATACCTTGCTAAACAAAGTCACTTCCTCGAGCGATGAAAAGAAAGGTTTTTGGCTGGCATTTGAGGAGAGAAAAAAGCTTGATGAGATAATGGCAACGTACCCTTTTATGTTTTCATCTCAAATCAACGATTTATGGCAGCAAAAAATCCGCAAACTCGGGACTCTGCTTGGAAATTCCAATGTAAAGTCTGCGCATGAAATAAATCTGGATGTTTATGTGGAACTCAGAAACTTGATCAATGCGGAGTATGCTCGCAAAGTCAATGAATATCATGAATTGTTGAAGAACTAAAATCTATTTTGCCTTTTACTTTAGAGTCTCTTATATAATTGGGTTTAAGCATGCTGCCTTCCAATTGAATCTGTGCAATCAATGAAGTTTTGGCAACTGAGAAGCGAAAAACTTATCCTCTGCTAGCGGATTTACTCTGCAATTCAAGTCATCGAGGAGGATAATAGGTGTCGCAGTCGAAGATCAGCTTGAATAAGTCGGCTTTGAATTTAGTATATAAACTGTGCGGTGAAGCCGATAAGTATGCGATTACGATTGAAAAATCGGAAAGTGGAGCGACTTTAATTGATGCAGGTATCAACGCGGAAGGTGGCTTTCTAGCTGGCGAATTAGTCACTGAGATTTGTTTGGCTGGTTATGGAAAAGCTTCTGTTTTGCCAATTCAGTATGGCGATGTTATTTTGCCTTCCGTCTTTGTGGTTACGGATCATCCTGCGTTGTCAACTCTGGCGTCTCAGTTTGCAGGTTGGCAGGTTAAGGGTGAAGGTTTTTCCGCTATTGCTTCTGGTCCCGCTCGGGCTTTGGCTCTAAAGCCGAAGGATCTTTATGAGAAGCTTCAGTACAAAGATGAATCCGACATGGCTGTTCTTGTTTTAGAAACTGAGAAGAAGCCATCAGAAGCTGTGATTCAGCTAATTGCTGAGAAGTGCAAAGTTTCGTCCAAGAACCTGTTTTTAGTGATGTTTTCTACTACGAGTTTGGTGGGGGCTACGCAAGTTTCTGGTAGGGTTGTGGAAACGGGATTACACAAGTTAGAGAGGTTAGGACTCGACCCGCTGATTGTAAAACATGCTTGGGGTTACGCGCCGATTGTTCCCCTGCATCCGAACGCCGGCGAAGCCATGGGAAGAACAAACGATGCAATTCTCTACGCGGGAGTAACGAACTATACTGTGAGCTTTGAGGACGAGGTTAAGCTCGAAAGCATAGTGAAGCAGGCCCCGTCTTCATCATCTAAGATGCTACAGGAAGCCCGAAGGCTCGCTCAGAAAAATCCTCGTTTTCTTGATATCTTCAAGGAGGCTGGCTTCGACTTCTACAAGATTGACACCAACATCTTCGCCCCAGCAGTTGTAGCCATAAACAATACGAAAACAGGCAAGACTTTCAGTGCAGGAAACATAGATGTTGACGTGATTAAAGGATCGTTGGGACTCTAAACAAACTTAAAAAACGCTAATTCGAACTTTGAGAAAGTGGAAGAAAAAACTTGTCGATTTAAGCATGAGCATCCTAACCGATATTTCCAAAATGTCTCGTTGCTTATCGGGTTCTTGGAACGGTATTGCGCCAAGTCAAGCCGCTCATGGTTAGCGAAGTTCTCGGCATTTGTTCGTTTGAATTTTTTGGGTCGATGAAAAGCTTTTTGAGGAGTTCAGCTTGCGCTGTTCTATCTTCTACAAAAATTATAAATAGACAGTAGAGTCTTTTAGCATCTTCAAGGGTGAATAAGGTGTCAGACTCTGTGACTACGGTTCCTTCTGGAATTGAGGGTTTGGATGAATTGATCAGCGGTGGCTTCCCGCAGAATAGAGTCATATTAGTGATCGGAGGACCGGGCGCTGGAAAGACAATATTTGCTTCCCAATTCTTATACAAGGGCATCGCCGAATATGGTGAAAACGGGGTTTTCATCAGCTTAGACGAGAGTAAGAATCACTTCTTCGCTGAAATGGCGAAATTCGATTGGGATTTCAAAAAAGCTGAGCAAGAAGGGAAGTTCGGTTTCCTTGACGCTACAAGGCTCTCCAGAGTTGCCATGCTTAAGGAAAAAATGATGAAAGAGGAATCAAGCAGTCTTCGAGGAAAAGAACTCCAGGTTGACAGGTTGGTTGAAGAACTGCAGCTGATTATAAAGAAAGTAAACGCTAAACGTGTGGTTTTGGATACGCTTGCTTCGCTTTTTTACAGGTTTTTGGATCCGATAGAGAGAAGAACCGCTAGCGTAGATCTTATTGAGGCGCTTTCCGATTGCGGTGCAACAGTTCTCGTTACTACAGAATTGGGTCAACTTGGACTTGAACGAAAGATATCTGACGAAGAATTCTTGGTCCACGGTGTTATAATGATGCAAACTCTGTTTTCAAGCGGAACCACAACTAGAGGACTACAAGTAGAGAAAATGAGGGGCGTCAGCGTAAACACAAACCTTGTGCCCTACACCATCGACAAAACCGGAATAGAAATCTACCCAAACATGTCACTGTTCAGAGAAAAATAGAACCAAAAAGCCCACACGCTATGTTATTTTTTGGTTTCTCCGTCAACTGGCTTCCAAGAATTATGGTAAAGACCTTTTCTGCATATTTTCGCCGAAGCAGACAAAGACTTCTACAAGATTGATCAGAGCTTATTCGCAGCAGCAGTGCTCATGATAAATGACGCTAAAACAGACTGAAATTTAAAGCAGAACAAATTAACCTTCAGGTGATAGGTCGATTCTTAGGATTCTAAACTTATTTTTTTATTGCAGTTTGAATCTTGAAACGATAGCTATTGCTACTGCGAACGCAACGGGAATCGTGTAGAGCGCTACTGTAGCATTGAAGAATGCGATTAATGGTAGCAGAGCCAGGGCTCCAGCTGAGTTAAGTCCGAAGCCGAATGGGTAAGATAATTGTAGAGCTAAATAGTTTACAGGTGTTGTGACGATTATGCGGAGCGCTATTCCTAATGCGGTTGCTGATATGCTGATTACTTTGAAGTGTTGCTGCAGAAAGCTGCTTAATTTTTCTGTTGGGCAGTTATGGGTTGCAACTTTGTATGGTATGTAGATTCCAACCAGCATTGATAGTACGGCTATGAAGTTGTATATTGGTCCTGTTGGCAGGGCACCGGGGAAAACGGCTAATAGAATGAGTGTGTTTATGACGGTTATTGCTACGCCTGCTTTTGGCCCCATGGCTAAGAAGGCTACAACGATAGGTATTTCCCATACTTGATAGTATAGGAATGGAAGGTAGGGCGCTGGTATTTTTGGTCCCGCAATGTTTAGTGCGGATGTTAACGCAATGAAAATAATGATTAGCGTGAGTCTTTTCGTGTTCATTTTTGCTTGTCTCTTTTGGTTGTTCAAATGCCGCCGTTAGCTATTTAAGAGTAGCTACTCAAAAAAAGGTAGTAGTAAACGTAAAATTTGGAAATAATGATAAATAAGCCAACATAGGATAAGATACAGGGAAGCGCATTTGACGGAAACAATCCAGTTCTCATCATCTGGCGAAGTGAAACATTGGCTTGAAAATCAAACAAGCTCAATCCTCTCGCCCGTACATGCTCAAGCTAAAAGATTAAGGGACGACATGAACATGGCAATCCAGAGCATCGGGGATGTAAACAAGATGCTCTTGGATAATAGTACAAGAGAGATCGAAAAAAGAAATATGAGAGTCTACAATCGAGCTAGAGCCTTGAACAAACTTGCTCATTTATTTCTTGACCGTCTCAAAAAAATCAACGCGCCGGAAGAAATCTCTTATGAAACCTTGAATAGGTATGCTCAGGAAATCCAAAAAGTCTTTATGGTAACCGATATAGATATCAAGAATTGGTTTCCCAGAATTTCGCCCTTCTTTATTATGGACAGACGAAAATTTTTAGCCATATATGAAAGAGCTAAGCAAGCACATGCAGTACTCAACGATTTTGTTACAAAAGAGTATATTAAAACTAAAACTTTGGAAGAAGCCTTCCAGTTTCTGAATGAACTCCAGAGCGTCCAAAAGCAATTAGTGACAATCGTAGAAGAAAAAGAAAAGATAAAAGATGAGCGCGTACCAATCGAAAAAGAAATTGCAGAACTGGAACAAAAAATTTGTGGGCTGAAAAATAGTGGACCTATTGATAAGCTAAACTTGGTGAACGCTGAGATAGACGCGTTAAATATTGAATTGAAACATTCGCTTAGGCATCTGCAAAAGCCTTTCATAAAAATGCAAGCTTTAGCCACCTCGGGTGGCGGAGGGGGAATAACCCCAGATGAGCTCAGCAAGGTGAATCAGTATTTGGAGAAGCCTTTAGATGCGTTTACAACTGAGGCAAACGGTTATCCGCTGCTTAGAGAGATTTTGCAGAAGCTTGAGAGTTTAATGGCTGAGGACAAGCTTAAATTAAAAGCTGATAAAGCAAGGAAAGCCGAGCAATCAATAAATGAGATACTTAGGAAAGACTCGCTGGCAAAACTTCAAATCAGATGCGCAGAAATGGCAACCACAAAAGAGCAACTGTTAGCTTCTTCAAAGATGGATGAGATAAAACGCAACCTATCCGGATTTCAGGAACAGGTTGACCAGCTTAAAGTTAGAAAAACAAGCATCGAAACACACGAAACAGTCAAGGAGAACGCCTACAACGAAGCATCGGAGAAAATCATTAATCTTAAGCGGTCAATTGAAAAAAACATTTACAGCTCAATTGACATCAAAGTTCAAATTCCCTAATTGCCGTGTTTCTTTTGGATTTGTCTTTGCTTGTCAAAGAAGCTTTGAGCGTTCAAAGCCGCAATTTCATCGAGACGGTAGACAGAGTGATTTCCTTACTGCAGAAGGAAGATGGGCATGTAGGCAACTTAACAGTAGTGAATCGTCTGGTTAAGCTTGAGCCGTTTGGCGAAGCGTTGGTAATTGGCGACTTGCATGGAGACTTAGAAAGCCTCGTCGTTATCCTGCAAACTAGCTCATACGTTCAGAAAATGGAGAAAACTGACGACGCGTCATTGATTTTTTTAGGTGACTATGGTGACAGAGGAGATAAGTCAGCAGAAATCTATTACATGATTTTAAAGCTCAAGCTTGCTTTTCCAAGGCAAGTTGTTCTTTTGAGGGGAAACCATGAAGCGCCAAAAGATTTGATGGGTTATCCGCATGATTTGCCCTTCCAATTCCAAAACAGGTTTGTACAAGATTGGCAGGGGGCTTACCAGAAGACACGGGCTTTATTCGCTTATCTCTATAATGCCGTATTTGTTGAGGATCGATATTTGATAGTTCACGGAGGCGTGTCTCCAGAAATCAGAAGTCTCCAAGACGTCGCTCAAGCGGAAGAAAACCACAATGAAGCCTTGCTTGAAGATTTGCTTTGGAGCGACCCCGACGAAAGCGAACAAACTGTTTCCTTTTCGCCAAGAGGTGCAGGAAAGCTTTTTGGCAAAAAAGTGACAGAGGGGGCTCTTGGAAGGTTGAACGCTAAAATTTTGATAAGAGGCCACGAATCAAACGACTTAGGCTTCAAAATTAACCACGACGGCAAAGTCTTAACTTTGTTCTCAAGAAAAGGATCACCATACTTTAACCGATTTGGTGCGTATTTGCAGCTGCCGCTTTCAGAAAAATTCGAAAATGCCCAACAGCTTATTCCCTGGATTCATAAATTTTAACTAACTAAAATCATCGATTTATCTCCCTCATGTATTTATGCACAACCTAAACCTTCGGTCTGATCTATGCTCCAAATATCTCTCGTATTCCTTACTTCTCGAAACTTAAGCACTCACTCCCAAACCACACGTGAATAATGTTTCTCAGTCTCTGTCTGTCATTTTCTTTGTGTCAGTCAGTCATTTGTCAGGCATCCGTTTGAAACCTTCTAAAATATCAATAAACCTAAAACCCAAATATTTCTACACTTTTATTCTTCACAATCTCATTTCATTATTCTTTTTCTCTTAAACTTGAATCTATCAAAGTATGTCACGCAATAACGAACGCAAAGCAAAAAATTAAGAACAACAAGATCACATATAAAAACAGGAAGAAGTTTGCTGAGACTTTTAAAAAAACCAAACCCGAATGCTGTTATTGGAATTCTGCATTATGTGACTCTGGGTTTAATGGTTCTTTTGTTTGCTTATTCTCTTTTATCGTGGCTTTACACTTCAAGTGTTTGGGGCTTGGGAGGCATTTTTTGGAGTTCTTGGATGACGTTCGCTTTCGTTTATTTAGGAACAGCTGTTTTTCTGCGAATAAACGATGTATCTGCCGCTGAGAGCTTTATTATTTCTCTAACAAGCGCGATCTCGATGATCTGGCTCTACGAAATTCTTTATCATTTTTCATTCTGGGATTCTTGGAATTACGGAAACCCCCCATTTTTACTTCTGAAAGGGAACACTATCTTTCTCAATTACGGACTAATCTCGCTAAGCGCCTTGTCAGGGTACAAATATATGAAAACGAGCAAGTGGTTCTGGCTTGTACTCATAGGCATGACGGTCTTGTGGATTTTCTGGATAACAATCGGGTTTCCACAGTATGAATTTCCACAAACGCTTTACAACTTTGCTTGGCCCAGAATACTTATCGACAACCCCCACGTCCTATCATTCCCGCTTAACTCTATAACGAAAGCCCTTCTGGGAGCAGCATATGTTCTTCTCTATTTACCGAGTAAGCAAAAGTTCTCCGTAACAAAAGCAGGCATAAAGAGCTTTCTGATAAGGAGAGGTTTTTTGGACTCTCCTAACTGACTAATTAGTAGCCTACAAGCACAATCTTACAAGACAAAAACATAGGCACACTAAATATCACTAAGAAAGCCAGAATAAGCAAAATAGGTAAAATTCTTATCGTTAATGAAGGCTCTTAGGCTCCTTTTATGTACCTTTTTCAGCGGTTTGCTTATTTTTTGGCTCTTGAAAGATCAACAGACTTATTAGCTGTCAACGTTCTTGCTTTTTCATGGCACGTTTTGTCGTTTTCCTTCGTGCAATTAACGTAGGCGGTCACACTGTTACCACGATAGAGCTGCGAGAAGTCTTCATCGGTCTAGGGTTCCAAAACGTTTCTACTTACAAGCAAAGCGGCAACGTAATCCTCGAAACCGACGCAGTGAATCCAGAAGAAATCAAGAGAAAAGCAGAAAGCAAACTTCGTGACCTATTGGGTTACAACGTGGCGGCGTTTGTGCGCACAATACCCCAACTCAAAGCGATAATCAAACTTGTCCCTTTCAAGGGTAATGATAACGAAGGGACAAGTTTTCTCGTAACATTTCTATCTAACACACCCTCAGAGTTTCCCCTCAAGTTGCCTCTAATCATTCCAAAATCGACGGCGCAAATAATATCGGTAAAGGGTAACGAGGTTTTCAGCGTGACTCACGGTGGTGGGGAAGGAGGGCTGCCTAACCCTTTTCTTGAGTCAAAACTGAAACTGAAGGCGACCACCCGAAACATAAACATAATTACAGCAATAGTACAAAAGTTCCCTGAAAGTGATCAAGGAAAAACGGAAAACAAGAACAGAGTTTGAAGGAATTTGCTGAGGCGCTTTTTTTTTTTACCTCCTCGCGCAATAGGTTCCATAATTCTTTCTCAATTGCTAAATTTTACTACACAAAACAGAGCTATTATGCCAAGTCGAAACGCTTAATTGTTTAGCTAACGCTAACTGAAATTATAATTGCTTGCTTCTCGCTGTAATATTTATAGGCTTGTAGGGCATCATCGAGATAACAACCAATTATGATTGACAAGCCATAGAGGTTTAATGGTTGCAGAATGAAAATGCCATTGAAACGATTAATCTGACAAAAGTGTTTACGTCAAAAATTCAAGATTCGGAAACTGGGTTTTTCAAGCGTAAAACAGTTTCCGTAAACGCCATTGATAATCTCAACCTTGAAATCAAGAAAGGGGAGCTTTTTGGGCTTCTTGGACCCAATGGAGCAGGAAAAACAACTCTAGTCAAAATGCTCTGCACTCTTCTTCCGCCTGACCATGGAACCGCGTTAATCAACGGTTACGACATAATCAAAGAACAAATGAAAGTAAAGCGGTCGCTTGGCACCCTTTTCAGCGTTGGAGAAAGAGGCTTTTTTTGGAGACTCAGCGGTTACCGAAATTTGGAATTCTTTGCCTCCATCTACAATGTGCCAAGACAAAAACGACATGAGCGAATTTTGGAAGTCTTAAAACTTGTCGGTTTAGAAAGCAACACTTTTCAGTTGTACCAGAAATATTCTGGCGGAATGAAAAGAAAACTCGCTCTGGCAAGAACGCTGCTTCCAGACCCGCCCATAATCATGCTTGATGAACCCACGACTGGCTTAGACGCGATTTCCTCACGCCACATTCGTGACTTCGTTAAAAGCACAGTTAAGGAAACAAGCAAAACAGTTTTTTACACGACACATTATATTGAGGAGGCAGCTCAAATCTGCACTAAAATCGGCATCCTCAAGCAGGGCAAAATAATTGCCTTTGACACCCCTGATGCCTTGCGGGCAAGAATCAAGAAGGACGAGTTAATATACCTTACATTTGAACAAATAACGCATGCTCAGATTGATGAAATGCGCTCCCTGGAGGGCGTTATCGACATAACAGAAGAAGCCGAGCCAAACCTAATGCCAGGCCAGCAAGCGTGGTGCGTTGAGCTGAAAAGCGTTGACCAGCTACCGCAAGTCTTCGATTTTATTTTTGATCAAAAAATTAAGCTTGTCAATTTTAAGCGGGAAGAACCGAGCTTGGAAGATGCGTTCATAGAGTTGACTAAAAGGGCATGAGAACATGGGCGTAGGGGCTGAGCTTGAGAAAATCTGGTACTTCATGAAGCGAGACATGGTAAGCTTCTCTACTTACAAAACAAACATTCTCATTCTTCTTTTTGGTGCAGTTTTCGGGGCATTATCCTTCGCTTATCTTGGACAGAGTTCAGTCAATCAAACTGTAACTCAATTATACCATACGAGCTACACAACTTACCTACTTATCGGATTAGCCTTCAATACTTACCTTGGACAAGCCTTGACACTTGTGCAAAAAACCATTAACCCCTGGTCGCTTGAAGAAGTTTTGGTTTCGCCGACTAGCTTAACAACATTCATCATCGGCAGTTCAATTTGGGGCTTTGTCTGGAGCACAGGTATAGTAGCAATTTACCTTCTTATCGGCGTCTACTTTTTCGGAGTAACCCTTAGCATCAACATTGCCGGGACACTGATTGTTCTAGCCTTAGGCATCAGCACATTCATCGGCATTAGTATGATTGGCTCAGGAATACTGATTCTAACCAAACAAGGCGATCCAGTGACAGCACTAATGACCGTAGCAATAAGCCTCTTTGGGAACGTGCTTTTTCCACCACAAGTCCTGCCGACCCCCCTACGAATAATCGCCTACATAACCCCACCATACTACTTCATGACATGCATCAAGCAAATGCTAACAGGCTCCACTATCGCCATGATTTTGCCTAACTTGGAGATTTTAGCGCTGATGTGTGCCATCATTGTACCCGCAGGATACGCTATTTACGCTTGGTGCCTAAAAACCGCAAGAAAAAACGGAACCCTCTCCTGGTTCTAAAATTTCTTTTACCACTTTTTTCTTGGGCACAGAGGTTAAAAAAATATTAGTGTCAGCAAGGTAGGTGAGTGGCACTTTTTCGCCCAAACCTTCTGTGTCTCATGCTGTAAAGTCACCGAGTCTACGTTCACATCTTTAAGTAGACCTTCTATGGTTTTACGCAGTCACCTTCAAAGTGGCTGCTTCTTTTTCGGTTGTTGAAAGCCATTTAAGAAAAGCCTCCTCGGCGGCTTTGCTTAGAGCTCCTTTTCCGAAGCCAAGCGTTTCATGGCTACTTCCCCGAATTTCACTTTCACTTTAGGATTTATTTGGACTCTAAGAGACATGTTACATTAGCCTATTGCAATGTCGCTGAATTAGCCTTTATCCTTTTTTCCAATCTAACTACTACAAAACTTTTACCAGAAGTTGCAGACTTATTTCAAAAGAATTCTCTGCAGGTTAATTTCGAAAGCTGCTACTGGATTCTCAAGCTTCCACGCCTCAAGCACTAAAGGATTAACTTCCCCGATAAATCCAATATCGACGTCGTCGACTATTATTTTGCCAATTCTGCCTTCGATGAAGCTTGTATGAGCGGTTTCTTTTATTTGCCAGTCAATCCCAAAATTAGCAAAAAATGCGTCGAGACCAGATTTGATTTCGTTAAAGTTAGCGTTTGCGTGTGCGGTTGCCGCCGAGAGCCACTCTTCATCCCGTGTCCTGGTCTCTTTTGCTTCGTCTGGCAGGGTAACCTTGCCAAGTTCGAATATTTTTTGGGGAAACTCTACAGATTGATTATTGCTGAGAAACTCCATCAGGCTTGGCAGCAGCCAGTTACGCAAGCACGTCATGGTAACGACTTTGGGATTGGCAATTTCCACTATCTTGGTTTTTTCAACGTTCATTTTGTCAAAGAGGTTTTCTTGGTTAGTCAACGTGTAAGTTAAGGTCTCTTGGTAGCCTAAACCAACCATGAGCTCACGCGCAAGATCAATCAAACGCTGACTGGGCTTTGCACGCCCGGTTGTTGGCAGTTCACGCCAAAGCGGTTCAATGTTGTTATAACCGTAAGCGATAGCTACATCCTCAATCAAATCTACTTGATGCATAAAATCCACACGGTAGCATGGAACAAGCACATCTACGCTGCTTGCACCGGTTCTAGCAACGCCAAAACCTGCAGTCAGCAGAAGCTCAGAAATACGCTCAGGCGAAAGCGTCAATCCAAGAAGCTTATTGGTGTACTCAACATTCAAAGATCCACGCCTATTTTTAAAATCAGGGGTTACCACCTTTTTCTTCGGATACTCTGAATTTTCTGGGTAATTTATTGTTGCCGAGTAAGCCTTTCCGCCACGATCAATCAATGCCGAAGTAACCAAGTTAAGAGTGTTCAGCACCGTCTTATGCATTGTGCCAGTAACTTCCACAAGCAAATTACGTGTTTCTTCCGTGACTTTGCCTAAATCGATCGAGTTTATGATTGGCGGAAAAGACAACACATTGCGCTTAGAATCAAACAGTATCGGGTAAACAGCATGCTTCTTTACTATATCGCCGTATTCAATGCCTTTTGGGTGGCGCTCCAAGATTTCGGACAGGGTCATTTTCTCCGTAAACCCTAACGGAACAAAACTCACTTCATCTGGTTTAGCAACAGTGTATTCTAGTGGTGGAGTTATCAGGTCTAAATTGTACAAGCCGATGGATGTTTTCTGCCGGCTTCGTCCGTAAGTTTTGTCGAGTTTGTCTTGAAGGTGCATGAGTCCACGAATTACGGCGTCAGTTAAGTGGTTGTCTTTTATAATTGAGCAGCAGATGAATGGTCTAATGTTCCAGAGTTGAGCATTAACATTTACCTCAACCGCTGATTTTTCCGCGACATACTGCTTAAGTCCCTTTTCTCGGCCCAGATAACCGCGCAATGCCCGGCTTAAGCCTTCAACACTCCAAAGATCAGGGCGATTAGTATCCTTCATCTCGATGCTAACGATGCCTTCCTGTTCATCGTAAAACTTCACTTCACCCTTGATGAACACCAAAATTTCATCCAGCTTTGCCATGTCACCTAGCAACTTCAAATCAAGCAAACGTTCAAGTTCTGAGTATTCAACATCAATTGTCGGCATTCTATGTCACCTGTTTTTTCCTAAGCCAATCAAGGTCTTGGCTAAAAATCATTCGTATATCATCTATTCCCGCACGCATCATAAACAAGCGGTCAACGCCTAATCCCCAAGCGATGACTGGAACTTTTACGCCTAAGGGTAATGTGACTTCTGGACGGAAGATCCCTGAGCCTCCGAATTCAACCCATCCGTAGCCTTCTTTGTAAGCGGTTAGTTCAACGCTTGGTTCTGTGAATGGGAAATAGTCTGGTTTGAATCGGACTTTGTCCGCTCCAGCGATTTCGATGGCAAACTTGCCAAGAACGCCTAAAAGGTCTTTTAGGGTTAAGTTTTCGTCAACTATGATGCCTTCGACTTGATTGAATTCTGATAAGTGGGTTTTGTCGGTTATTTCTGGTCGGTAGACTCGGGCGATTGAGAAGTGCTTGCTCGGGATTTCGAGGCTTTTGCTCTCGAGTGTTCGTGCGCTTAGGCATGTGCCGTGCCCGCGGAGAATCAAGCGTTGGGCAGCTAGGAGTGAATATTTATATTCCCATCCCGTTGAGCCTGTTTTCCAGCCGTTTTCGTGTGTTTCTGCTACGTGTTGTACGGTTGCGGCATGTTGGCTTATGTCGCCAAATTGTGGGTCTTTAACGTAGTAGATGTCGCTGGCTTCTCTTGCTGGGTGATCTTGGGGAGTGTATAAGGCGTCGAAGTTGAAGAAACTGGTTTCAACACTGGTACCAGTCATTTCCTGAAAGCCGAGGTTAACAAGTTTTGCCCGAACCTCATCAAGAAATTGTAGGTATGGATGTTTTTTTCCTGGCCAAGTTTTAGCTACTGGCGCTTCAATATTGTACCTTTGCAGTTTTGTGGTGTGCCATTTGCCTGTGATAATAAGTTCTGGCGTTAGCTGAGTGACTTCTTTGGGGGCTGCTTTGGCTTCCGCGGCTACTTTTTTGCCTTCGGCGGTAATTTGGAGTGTGCGCGAGGTTTTGGGTTCGATGGTTAATATTTTGCGCTTTTTTAGTTGCTCTGCTGCTTCTCTTAGCTCGTTGTTTAGGTCTTGTAGTGTTGTTTGGTGCTTGTCGTTTAGGTATTTAAGGAGGGTTTCGTCGTAACCTTCACCAATGAAGGCTTGATGCAAAAGTGGCTCGCTTATGTGTACGGTATTGTTGTCTGAGTTGTAGAATGCCCATTTTTTCTTTATAGTCCAGCCAAGCGCAATCTGAACAAACTGCGGCTCGATTCCTGCTTGTTTTGTCGCTTTTTGCAGATCCGCTACTCCGCCGAGCTGCGCCACGGTTAAAATCAGTTTGCGCTCAGGCAACCCGTTCTTAGCGTATTGTTCTCCTTCAGCGGTAAGTTTGATGACGCTTCGGTATTCTGCATATATGGTGACGAAGTTCTTTTCTTGAAGAGTCAACGCAGTTCGCATGACTGCTGAATCTGTAAAACTGGCTGAATCAATTAATTGTTCTACTGAAGCTTTTCCACCAAGTTTCTCTAAGGCACAGAGAATTTCTTGTTCATGTACTCTCAGCTCAACCATTCAGCATGCGACCTTCACTATACAGAGATTCTAATTTTACGTTAAGCATTAGTTCTAACGCCACAAATAAAAGTATGCTGATAATCTTTGGGACTCTTATGCCCGAAGTGGAACATGACACCGCTTTATTGTCAGCGCTCTATTTT
Source organism: Bathyarchaeia archaeon (assembly GCA_050013315.1). Classification (GTDB taxonomy): domain Archaea; phylum Thermoproteota; class Bathyarchaeia; order Bathyarchaeales; family Bathycorpusculaceae; genus Bathycorpusculum. Next base: position 94,907 of record JBEKFM010000002.1, on the reverse strand, counting down.
TGGAAGTCTAGTTTGTTCTTCTTAAGCTCCTATCTTCTTCGTTTTTTGTTTGCAACTTATCTAAAATCTAGCACTTCTATTCTTCCTCCGTGCTATTTTTCAGCCCTTGTTTGACCTGATGGTCAGGGCATAGCGCGTAAGCTTCATAGTAAACTCGCAGGTTCAATTTTAGGGATTAATTCGGTTATGTTGCTGCTAATTTGTGAATTTCGATTTTTTCTATGTCTTCGCACTCGTCGCAGAGATCAGAACTCGGTCTCCTAGAGCGTCTTTGAATGACGACACGAGGGTACTGCTTGCAGGTTTTGTACCAATGCCATCTGTCAGGCTCGGGTCCCTTAACGTATTCCTCCATTCTAAATCTCCTAAGTGTATAATATGAAACAACAATTATTTTTAATTTGCGTGTTTAGTCTTAAGGAAATGTTGAATATTATTTCTGGATCTACGTTGCAGTACTATCAGCTAATTCAAAATTAACAATTTTGCCAAATACAGATTATCAGAAAAACACTGGGGGCTTGTCTTCTTTTCAGCTAGAGGGCTATTTACCTTGCTTTACCAGCCTTTTTAGCGCAAGCATCACTGCAATACTTCTTCTTACTATCAAACGTCGTGTAAACCTGCTTGCAAACCGGACACTTCTTTTCCATTCAAATCGCCTCTCGTTATCTATTAAATGCTTCAGACATGGACTAAAGCTTTTCCTTAAAAAAACACTTTTATTCATAACCAAGTTAGGCAAAAAACTGCAAAAAGATAAAAAGAAATGCAATAGAAATGTACAAGAGAATTACGCCTAAATAGGCCTTTTTTTTTTCATCAGTTCGTTTTTTTTATGGAGAGTTCTTGAGCTGCAAATATCAGCATGCGGATGATTTTGGTGGAACTCATGTGCTTCCGGAATCCTTTCAGCATTTTCGCAAGATGTAGTGCTTTTACCTTTCCCCATTCCGAAAATGCGAAACAGTGCTGTCCTGAGTTCTGGCGAGCCAGCCAACCAAAACCTCAGTTCATTTGGCTTCTAATTTTTTAAACCTGAACAAATGCTCTTAATTGCGGCTTCATAACGGATAAATTAATTCTAGGCTGACATATTCACGGTTAATATGAGCAACAATTCAGAAATTCCCTGTTCTGCCTGCCATAACTGGGATGCAACGGCAAAAAGTTTCTCCTGTAACCCCGACAAATGCCAAAAGTTATCCGAATGGCTTTTAGCCCATGGACAAATTGCGCGGGCGGAAACAATGCAGGTTGCCGTAGTTCCAATCCAGTATGTAGTTTAAAAACTTCAAAAACCGTTTATTTTCCCAATGTGCTTTGGGATCGAGATTAAACACTCTTGCAGGGTATTCTTATTCAGTTTCGCTCTTTTCTTTTCAGCTTTCGGCTTTTGGATCTTACCGAGGTTACAAGTTGCAGTTTCTGGCTGTTCTTGCTTGTGATAAAGACAGACCCGCCATTGTCAAGGTGCTTTTGAACTTTTCCAAAATCGATTTGCTCATCCTCTATAACCTTGACTTCTTGGCTTTTGTCATTGCTCAGAAACAAGGATTGAAACAAGCGTTCCTTTTGTCTTTTAAGTTGACACGGTTCATTCAACATGGTTTTCGACTCGGCTAATCAATTTGCAGTAAATTATGCTGAAAAAGTTTTTAAATATATGTGACTGTCAAACAACAGCAACAATCTCCTTGGCAGCACAAAACGGCTTTTTGCATCAATAATAGCATATTTCGTATGATAAGCAACAATATCATCTTTTACTTGGTCAATTGGCGCTTTTTCTCGTCCCTCTTTATCGCAAAATTGGTTTTAATTTTTCTGTTGTGGGTTCGTGTTGTTTAAATATTAGTGTTATGACTATGCATGTGCAAAAGAAGGAATATCTTTAGTATGGGTTCCAAGTCTCCAAGAGGCGAATTCGCCGCAAGACAACTAAAAAAGAAACGGAAGAATTTCCGTTGGTCTGATCGTTACTTTAACAGGCGCATGCTTATGCTAGACGAAAAAGTAGACCCAATGCAGGGTGCACCCCAATCAAGAGGTATCGTTCTAGAAAAAGTGGGCGTTGAATCAAAACAGCCAAACAGCGCCATCCGCAAATGCGTCCGCACACAGCTCATCAAAAATGGGCGTGTCATTACCGCGTTTTTACCCGGGGACGGCGCACTTAACGTCGTTGACGAACACGACGAAGTCGTTGTTGAAGGCATAGGCGGAACAAGAGGCGGAGCAATGGGAGACATTCCTGGAGTACGCTGGAAAGTGGTCATGATAAACGGCGTAAGCCTAAACGAACTCGTCTACGGACGAAAACAAAAACCGGCAAGGTAAACCGCCATGTCACAAACCCCAGCACAACAACAAGAAATAAAACTTTTCCAAAAATGGACGTTCAAAGATATCGCAGTACAGGACATTGGCTTGCAACGTTATCTCAATTTAACCCCAATGGTTGCTCCACACAGCATGGGGCGCCATGAACACCAACGTTTCCGCAAAGCCAAAGTCAACGTAGTGGAACGCTTAATCAACAGCCTAATGCGCTCAGGCAAGAACAGCGGCAAAAAAGCCAAAGCGACTAACATTGTTAAAGAAGCATTCGAAATAATCTACGCGCGCACAGGCAAAAACCCCATAGAAGTCCTCGTTAAAGCTGTAGAGAATGCTTCTCCATGCGAAGACACAACACGCATCAGCTACGGAGGAGTCGTCTACCACCTATCCGTCGACGTTGCGCCACAACGCAGAATCGACCTTGCCATACGCCACATAAGTGAAGGCGCAAGAGCCGCAAGCATAAACAACCCACGCAGCATTCAAGAAACCCTAGCGGATGAGCTCGTGCTAGCAGCCAACAAAGACATCAAGAGCGCCGGCATTGCAAAACGCAACGAAATTGAACGCGTCGCACAATCAAGCAGATAAACTGCCAAACAAACCGTTCCCTTATCTTTCAACAATTGTTGCATTCTAAATTGTAAAACTAAGTTCTTTCGGCTCAAAACTTTAAGTTGGTTAGATTTTCCAACAATACTCAAAGTTGTTTTGACATCATTTTGTTAACGACGGCATGTGCAAAAATATGGCATTTTCTCGATTGAATTTGGCAAAGTTGGTGAAAGCAGAGCCAAATTTCTGCAAAAAAGTCACAACCGAACCCGTTTCGAACCCAAATTAGAAGTGGAAACAAAAAACTTAAATTCTTAAATCTATACCGATAGCTGATAGAGCTTCATGCTCTATATAGAATAAAGGAGAAGCAAAAAATGATTTTCAAGAATAGGAGCAGCAAAAGCTTAACAATACAAAAAATTGCTACAGTGGCTCTGCTTTTCATTATGGCATCAACATTGGTTATTTCATCCAACATGGCAAAAGCGCAAACATCAAGTTCAAGCAATACACCAACCTACGCCTTCGTCGTTGCAAACCCTAATCCTCTCGGAGTCAATCAAACAGCGCTTGTAGACTTCTGGATGGCCGACGTCACTCCAAACTCTGTTGGCGCCACAGGTGACTTTTACAGTGGCGTGACAATTAAAATCACTGATCCTAATGGTGCAGTTACTACCAAGGGACCTTTCACGCTCAACTCCCTTGCGGACGGCTTTTTCGACTACGTTCCAGCAATTGTGGGAAACTACACTTTCCAAATGTTATATCCAGGCAACGATTTCACTGACATAAACATTAACTACCTATCCAGCCAAAGTAAACCATTTACCCTTGTTGTACAACAAACGCAAGTAGCTCAACTGCCACAGACTCCGCTGCCAAGCGCCTACTGGCAACGCCCAATCAACGCACAAAACTACCTGTGGAGCGCAGTCTCCAGCAACTGGCTAATGGCAGCCTGGAATAACACTGGTTCCTCGTTCGGTCTCGGTGCCCGAGCCTTTGACGACGGTTCATCGTACGTTGGCGAAGGTACATCGCCAAACAGTGCACATATACTATGGACCTCACCCCTAACCTTCGGCGGCCTCGCAGGTGGAGAATATGGTAGTGCACCATACTACCAAGGCGCATCTTACGAGCAATTCTTCCAACCACCAGTAATCATGAACGGCATACTCTACTACAACACAATATTGGCACAAGAACCTAGCACTGAAAGTAACACCCCGAGCATCACCGCAGTAAGCTTGCAAACTGGACAAACCATCTTCACTGTTCAAGACACGTCCTTAACCTTCGGACAAATCTACAACTACGTTTCACCCAACCAAGCAGGAACCTTCGGATACCTCTGGTCAGTATCAGGAAGCACATGGACAATGTACGATGCATCAAAAGGCGGCAAAATCTTAACACTCGTTGACGTTCCCTCTGGAGTTGTTATCCCTGCAGCCGACGGCAGCATTCTCGTATACAGTTTGACTCCAAACGCTAATGGCTATGCATTATCACTATGGAACTCAAGCCAAGCTATAGCACAAGATAACAACCATGATCCAGGCTTATCGAACGACTACTGGACATGGAGACCATACTATTGGCAAACTGATCCATTTTCCAACGGCGTAGTAAATGCTACAGGAACAACGGGGTACCCAACATTTAACCAATATTTCCAAACAGTGGAAGGGCAGCAGAATACAAACGGAACAATGTGGACAGTACAAGAACCAAACACAGCACCAGGTCTAACTCTAAGTCCTGAATTCAATCAAGGTTCCTGGACTGATGGACCGTACATAGTTGCTGGAAACCCGCCATTTGGATTTGGAGCAGCATGGAATATTAGCAGCACTCAACCAGTAGACATTGCAGCCTACGACATGGCAACAGGGCATCTAGCCTTCACCTCAGCACTGAACCCTCCATCGAATTTGCCAAATGACTTCGGAGACACTATTGAACAAACATTCATGTTCAACGGCATTTTCTACAACTTCATAAAGCAAACTGAGCAGTGGGCAGCTTGGGATATCGAGAAGGGCGGTCAGCCAATATGGGTTTCTCAACCATACGCTAACCCATGGGGCATGTACGCCCAAAGCGGCGGTGAAGAAAACGCTTATGGACTCTTCTATGCAGCAGGATGGGATGGTGAAATACACGCCTACAATGTTACCAGCGGAAGCCAAGAGTTTGACTTCCACTCAGCTAACGCTCTCTATAATACACCCTACGGTGTGTATCCTTTCTACGGCGGCATAACGGTCACAGCCGATGGCAAAATCTTTGCGCAAACTGGACAGCACGGCAACGGTGTCGCTACTATGTATGAAGGGCAGGCACTTTATGTCGTAAACGCAACTAGTGGTCAGAGCCTTTGGAACATGACAGGCTGGTTTAACGCGGGTGCACTCGCTGATGGCGTCTGGGTTACACAGAACAATTACGACAACCAAATCTACGCTTTCGGTAAAGGTCCAAGCGCAACCACAGTCACGGCATCACCCGGAGTCGGAAACATTGTAACTATTCAGGGTACAGTTACTGACCAGAGTCCTGGAGCTAACGGTACGGCGGCAATTGCTGATCAATACATGAGCCAGTGGATGGCTTACCTATACGAGCAACAGGCACTTCCGAGCAATTTCCCCAATAACGCAGGAGTTCAGGTTACCTTTACCGCTATTGATCCAAACGGCAACATTGTCAATGTCGGCAGCGCAACAAGCGATAGCACCGGACACTACGCGTTGAAATGGACGCCTTCTTCTGCAGTTGCAGGGCTATACACGATCGTTGCTACATTTGACGGAACAAACTCTTATTACGGCTCAGTTGCAGAAACATCAATAAGCACAGTCTCAGCTTCACCAACACAAGCACCTACAGCTACTCCGACATCTGTCGCTGACATGTACTTTGTTCCCTCCGTGATCGCCATAATAATTGTAATAATCATAGTCGGCATTGTGCTAGCACTTCTAATGCTCAGAAAACGACCATAAGCTGTAAACAAAAACACAAACTTCATTCCCCTCTTTCTTTTTTTAATTTCAATTCAAGAATAGCTCTTAGTAGCAAAACGGTAAGCGACAAACCGAATTAAAAAAAGACTTTTCTCAAGCTATGTTAGCTTCAAAAATTCAGTCAGCGGTCTACATTCTACTGTGAATCTCAACCACGTCGCCATCTTCCAAAACAAAAGTCAAACCAACCTTCTTAGGACTAAACCGCAAACGCGTAGCCCACACCATCGCAAACACGAAATTCTGCACAAGCTCCTTATGAATATTCTTTGCTAGGTCATTAATCGTGGCTCCCCGCCTGAGCGCGAACGGATGGTCGCTGTGGATCTTCATGCCAGGCTCCTTAGTATAAATTCGAATAACCCCTAATGAATCAAAAAGCGCCTTTCCCAACTCGTCAAGACCGGTCTTACGCTCACATGACATAGCGATAACAGGTAACTTCCCATTCACGTACTGTTTTAGATGCCGCAGATTTGCCGCTGCACCATTCAAATCCAACTTATTCGCCACGATCACCGCTGGCTTATAAATGGTGCTCTCAAAAATCGCGTCCTCCACCTCATCTAACGACACGTCGCCGCTAATCCGTACGATGGCATCGCTAATCTTGTAGCCACGCAACAAATCCTCCACCTCATGCATACTGCAGCCAATCAACCTTCCCAAAAGAATAATCCTCAACGCAGCACCAGCATGGCGGCGGTCAATATCCACGCGTCCACTAGGCTTACTCACCAAAACACGACTCTTCTCCAACTCACCCAAAACCACCTTCAACTGCCCAACCGGGTCACGAGACAAATCAACCATTAAAATCACACCATCTGCATTCCGCGCCAAACCAAGCGTAACATGACCCCCTGCACGTCCATCTGCACTGCCTTCCATTACTGCTGGCGCTTCAACAATCTGGAACTGTACATCCAAAAAACTCATTATACCCGGCACTGGTTCATGCGTACTGTAAGGCGTAGGCGTAACAAGAACCTTTGAATTCGTTGTAGCACTCATTAGGCAACTCTTACCCACATTGGTCATGCCGATCAAAGCTATCTGCGCTGAACCTTCCTTTTCAATAAAAAGTTTCGGCCCTCCGCCACCCTTACCCGTGCCCTTCCGTTTCTTATCGTCCAAATCCTTGCGGATAATAGCAATTTTCTTCTTTATCTGACCACGTAGCTTCAAAGTGCCCTTATGCTGAGGGACACAACTAAGGAACTCCTGCATCTTTTCCATCTTCTCTTTGGGGGTATGAGCAGCTTCAACCTCAGCCCACTTATCCATCGCTTCAGGCGGCAAATTCGTCGGCATACAAACTTCGCAAATACTATTCCAAAGACAACTTTAAGACTATTTCTGCAATAAAAAACAAAATAGAGCTAAGAAACCTGCGTTTTAGAATTGAAAGATTAGTTTTGAAAGATCGCGTTTAGTAAGCACAAAAATTCGATAAAAACATCTGCCGTGATTCAGTTCCTCACAAGTTTGCTTTCAGAAATCTGTATTTCTCAAAGCCCAGACAGACGCTTACATTCCATCATGGACCCGTTGCTTTTTCTTGAGGTTCTAAAATTTGTGACGCATAGGGCGGAATTATGAGCACTTTTGTCTGCGGCATTTTCTCCTTAATCATGCCTTCAAAATCTTTATGTTGCCCTTTCGATCCGTGCATGACCACAACTACGTTTGGTTTTAATTCTGAAGCCATTTTGAATGCGTTTTCGGGAGAGGCTGTTGGAGACCAACGCCCTGTGGGCAGAAAAGCCAGTTGTGACTGATAATCTTTCACGGGAACGTATCCTGAGTCGCCAGCATGGAACACGAGAAGATCTCCCATTTTTATTTGGAAGAGCATTATTGGACCCTTGTGAACCCCTTGAACCGCCTTCACGATGAGGTCTCCATAAGCATACGTTTGACCAGATATTGCGCTTGTCAGCTTGTCGCCTGGAATTCTTCCTTTCAATTTGTTGGCGACTTTAGCTTCGGCCAGTACAGGCGCTTCCGTTGTCTTGACAAGCTTCAACGTTTTGCTCTCACTGAAATGATCCATATGACTGTGCGTAAAGAGTAGAACGTTTACTTCTTTGAGGGCTGCTGCCTCATCGTCTTTCAAAAAGCCCGCTGGGTCTATCAAAATGCTTTGTTTTGAGGTTCTGGCGAGGATTCCGGAAGCCCCAAGGTACATAACGGCAATCTGGTTCTCGGAAAGCCCTAAAGCAAAAAATTTGCCAATTCCTTCAGCTTTGCTTGGTCTAAACATGAATGATCGCTGTTCCTTTTGGAAGCTACCTACTATAAATATCTTAGTGCGAAAGGCTGTTCCGAAATTAATCAAAAAGAGAATTATTCCGACTTTAATAGCCAAGTTTGTTCCAGATTTCCTTTCATACCGGGGGAGTCCAATAGTCACGCCTAAGGTGAAATGCAGAGTCGAAAAGGGGAACGCCCAACGAGCTAACAAAGTCAAAATGGATAATACTTTTAAAGCGAACAGTGTTTATTCAAAAGCAAAAGAAGGCAATAAATTGAGAAAATTCGACGCAGTACTGGTGGTCGCTAGTGCAGTAGCACTCGTTTTTGCCTGGCTCAACAATGTCTCTGTCCAAACTGAGCTGGTTCCAACTATAGTCAACGGCGAAGTCATCGCCACCTCCACCGCGATAATATTCACTGGCATATTCTTTACAATAGGCTGCTCCAACAGACTGTTGGAGCTTCAAAAAACGAAAGATTATCCGCACTTAATTCTTGCTTTTCTCGGATTAGCCTCAGTTCTTGTTGCAAGCACTTTCCTATGCATGATGATAAACAATTTCAGCACCGCCCTAAAACTGAGCTTCACAGGCCTGATACTCGCCATCGGAACTTTCCTGAGTCTAATAGTATTACTCATCCAGCAGTTAACTTCACTAAACTCAAACTCTGGCAACAAACAGTAGAATCAGTTATTATTTTTTGATTACCTCAAATGTTTTCGGTTTTTTAATAAGGGAAATTATCGGCGTGACGCATTCAAGTAAGCCTATTACAATTGAAGATATTAGAGCCAAGAAATGGAAGCTTATCCTTTTTTTCAAAGGAAGATATTTACCGTTTAAAAAAGCACCAATTTGGTAAGCAAACAACCACATAAGGCTTGTTATAACAAAGAAGATTCTGAGCAAAGGCATATGGAAGCTGAGAGGAATTGATTGAGGAATAAAAAATGCAATAATAGAAATGATTCCTGAAATTAAGCCAGACGTCCAAATTAAAGCTCTAACGCTTTGTCTAATTTTCTCTTTCCAATGAAAATATTTTAAATTTTGAATTAAACCGTAAAACCATCTTCTACGCTGCTTAAACACATCCTTAAGGCTTAATGGACTTTTTTCCTCAATTACTCCGCCGTGCCAGCCAAAAATGTTCGGTCCATATTTGATTCTAGCATTAATGGCGAAGAGTGTATCTTCAGCCAAGGTTTTTCCGCTTTCCCAGCCAACTTCTTCCTCGACGTCGCTTCTAACCAGAAGGTTTGATCCATGTATGTACGCGGGGTTTCCTTTTTGCATTAACTCCATGCATTCAAAACAACAAAATGGTCTAAGAGTATCCATAAGATTTGAGATTTTGATTTCTTCTTTTTCTTGAACTGGATAAATTATTAACCCTTCGCTTATTGGTTTAGGGTCATCACCTTCTAAATACGAAAGTATACTGCATAAAGTCTGTTTTGTAATTAGGCTTTCATCATCAAGATGAAAAACATAAATTTCTTTACTGGTTAGTTTTTCTTTACTGCGAATTTCAGTAGCATATTGCAGAGCTCTGCCTTTATGGATTGCGTTGCACGAGTAATCGGTGGGGACGATAATGGTTCTGCATCCTTCAAACTTTTCCTGAACATCGGTGACAGCCCATAATTCATATTTTGTGTAACTAATTTCTTTGCAAATGTCATTTACTCTGTCAATGGTATCTTGAACAATTCCAATATTGCCTTTGGTTGTTACTTGAAAAATTATTTTCGGTGTTCCAAACTTTTCTTTTACTGGCCTTGCTAATAGTTTGGAGTGGTGGGCAAAAAGGTAAATGTAAAATCTAATAAACATTAGCGATGATGCTACCCATATTAACCAAAGGTAATCCCAAAACACAAGCTTTAACTCCGTCTGCCAGCAATAGTTTAAACGCTAAGTTAGTGGCAGTCTGATATAAAACTTAATGTAAATAACCAGACTTTAAAGTTTTCATATTCATTAAATGCTTGTCAATGGAACGCCTAAAAAATGCTTCAATTTAGAACCAAATCTTGTTTACTTAAGAAATTAACTTAAAGGTGCAAACGTGAATTCTACTTCAATCAGCTCAAAGTTGCATTCGATTAATCTTCAAAAGCCTATTACTATTCACCTCGCCAACAGGTTATCAGTGAGGCTATACTTAGACTCCCGTCCCCATTGCATGGAAACAGCCCCCCTTCAAAAAGGCCTTGTCTTAATGCTAGATAATCAAGAGTTGATAGAAGAAGGAATTGGCTTTGGGGTTCCAGTAATTAAATATCAAGATAAAACCTACTTTTCTATTTCAGCGAAAGCATCATTTGAAAAAATGAACTCAGCCTACAAAGTAAAGAAAACGTATGTCTTAAACACAATTTCACGGAAAAAACTTTGGCGAGCCTCCTACATAGATGACGAAATTTACTCTTCCTTAAGAAAAACATTTGAAAAACCTTATTTAACCCACAAAAAGTTCTCACCGCTTTTCAATAAAATTATGGAGCTACGAGGAATGGCAGGAATAAAAACCGAATTCATTAAGGTAAAACCTCGAGGCCTTATAACTGTAAATTATGAAATTCAATCAACAATCATAAAAGTCAGCGTTGACTTTTCAGATTTAACTTTAAACGGCTGTCAAGAAGCTTTGATTTTAAATGAACAAGGCTCAACGGTTTTTGGAAAATATGCTGATACAAACGGCTCAAAACTTGTCGGTAGCAAAATTGGAGCATGGGATGCTGTAAAAGCAAACCAAGCATCAATGATAAACAATGCGGAGCAACTTGCATTTAGCCTTAGAAAAACTAGCGGGGCTATGCTGTTTAGAGGTTGGGAGAAAACAAGAAACCGCTTCTCATGGGCAGGATTAAGTTACTCCTTACGTCCGAATCACGGAACATTCGATTATGCAATTGAATTGGATTTTAAAGGCAAAAGTGAAATCGCATCACTTAGCTAGGGGAGCTTTCGCTTTCTGAGATAACCATCTGAAAAAGAAAGCAAAGAGCTTGTCAAGAATGCAGTCAACGCTTAGAGTATGCAAAGATGCGATTGGGCAAAAATGACCATTCTAAGAAAAAAACAACTTGTGGAAAATGCCCATACCTGTTACCAGTCTCACATGCGCGAGCAAGTAAAGAAGGTTATGCAATGCTCAAGTTCACGCAGGTTCTTGTACATCTAGGTTTAGCAATGCATCATTCCATTGATGGGTTGAAGGGACCAAAGAAAAAGCGCGAAAAACCAGTAAGTCTTTCAGCGGCTAATCTTCAATGCTTTAACTCTGCAAACTACAGGTGAACTGAGGCAAAATAGCAATTTTTCTATTTTGATTTGTGATATTAGAAAAATTTTTATGCTCACTAAAGGTTAATTTAATTGGGGGGTTGAAAGATAGTAAGGTCTATCGATTTTAGCCTGTCGGAATCAAATGAGCAGAACCCCCTGCTAACGAATTCTTCGAAAAATCCTCTGAATAAAGATTATAGCGGGAATAAGACGGATTGGCTAGAAGAGTTAGGAATAAGCAGCCAACAATTTCAAACTATTTTCTCCAAGCTTTCTCAAGCCGGCATTGCTTTGTGTAAGATGGTTTATGATGGAAATGGGGTTCCAGTTGATTTCATTCTACTTGGGGTAAACCCGTCGTATGAGAAGATGTTTGGATTTAAAAGAGAGCAAATAATTTTAAAGAAAGCAACCCAGCTTAATTCTTTATTAAAGAAATTCCCCGCGGACTGGCTAGGCATCTGTGGCAGAGTAGCCAACACTGGCACGTCCGAACAATGCGAGGTTTACTTTCAGCCTCAAGATAGATGGTATCAAGTTTACACTTACTGTCCGAAAAAGGACTATGCAATTTCAGTGTTTATGGATATATCTGAACGCAAGAAAGTCGAACAGCGGTTTGTTAACTCCGAAAAATGGTACCGAAGACTGTACGAGACATCCCAAGACGGAATTATGGCACGAGATCTGCAGGGACAAATGATTGGTTGTAACAAAGCTTACGCGAAAATGCTTGGTTACTCCAAAAAAGAACTAAGACAACTCACTGTCCAGCAATTGCTGCCTGCGAAGTGGCATGAACAAAGAGAAAAAATTGTTAAACAAGTTTTAACTACAGGGCGCTCAATCGTTTTCGAAAGAGAATATAAGCGTAGAGATAGCTCGGTGTTTCCAGCGTCTGTTCGAACTTGGCGGTTGACTGATGGAAAGGGAAAAGTAATCGGTATCTGGTCCATCGTTCGAGACATAACCGATCAGAAAGAGCTCCAAAAGAATCTTGAGCAACATGCGGGAATTTTGAATAAGATAATTGAGGAGCGAACAAAGCAGCTTAAAGATTCTGAGCGTTTAGCAGCTATTGGTCAAACTGCAGGCATGGTTGGGCATGACCTTCGCAATCCACTGCAAACAGTAATTGGGGAATTATATTTGGCAAAGGGCGAGGTTGTATCGCTTCCTGAAAGCGAACTTAAGAACAATTTGCAGGAGAGCATACAGGTAATAGAAGAGCAAGCAGTCTACATGGATAAAATTATTTCTGACTTGCAAGCGTTCGTACGACCCGTCAGAATGAATAAAGAAGCAATCAACCTAAAGGACCTTGTTGCCGCCGTCTTGGCGGCTGTTGTCATTCCAGCAAATATTTGCATGCAAACGAGTATAGAAGCAGATTTTCCACAAGTGAAAGCTGATCAACAACTTCTGAAGAGGGTTTTAATAAACTTAGTAACTAACGCAGTTCAAGCCATGCATGACGGAGGAAAACTAATCTTAGAATCACATGTTAACAGCCAAGGCCAAGTACTTATAACCGTGGAAGATACAGGCGTAGGCATACCTGAAAAAATTAAATCCCAAATTTTTACGCCATTATTCACAACTAAACCAAGAGGACAAGGCTTCGGCTTAGCCGTCTGCAAACGAGTAATAGACGCTCATGGGGGCTCCATCAATTTTGAAAGCCAAGAGGGCAAAGGAGCAAAATTCACAATTCAGTTTCCAGCCGGTTAAGGCTCAACCATTTCCTTCTCTTTTTCGGTTCCTTTCAATTTTTGCCTTAAGCTGTAAATGAACGCTATGAACCAGAACGCAACGGTTGCCCACCCGAGAGTGAAACCAATCACGTTACCCAACAAATAGTAGGCAATTTCGAAGCCAACGATGGATACAAACGTTAAGAAAGAGCCAATAATGCTATAGCCACGAAGCCCTTTCCTGTTTTTAATAACCGCTCTTAGCATTAACATCAAAGCGGTAAAATTTATTATGCTAGCGAAATCTAAAGCTAAATTAGCCGCGTCCATTTTACCCTTTTCCCTAAGCCACAACTGCTTGGCACAACTTAAGACTTACGCAGGCTACCAAACTAAGATGCAAAAAAGAAGCAAAATGTATCTGGATTTTAATCTTTAGAAATGGTGGACGGGCCGGGATTTGAACCCGGGACCTCCACGATGCCAACGTGGCGATCATGCCAGACTGATCTACCCGCCCAAATCACGTGGCTTCTGAAACTTTAATCTGCGTCGTTTAATAAGCGTTTCTTATGAACCTACGAAAAGATCAGCAGATCCGAAAGGCTAGCAACAAGCATTTTGTTGAAGCATTAAACAGCGTAGCTTTTTATAAGGCAAACGCAAATAGAAAAGCCAAGCAAGGTGCAAATGGAATGCCCAACGTAAAAGTTGCATTAATCGGAGTTGGAAACTGCTCCTCAGCCTTCATCCAAGGCATACAATACTATGGGAAACTTGAGAAAGCTGAGAATTGCATTGGGCTACGCAACCCAGTTTTGGCAGGGTTAAGTCCCAAAGACATCCGGGTGGTCGCGGCTTTTGATGTCGATGAGCGCAAGGTTGGAAAAGAACTTTCCGAAGCCATTTTTGCCAAGCCAAATAACGCACCAAAAGTTTGTGATGTTCTATCCACAAATGTTAAGGTTAACAAGGGTCCATTGCTGGACGGAGTTGGAAAATCCACTAAAGATATTATTCAAATAAGCAATGCGCCTGATGCGAACGTTGCTAAGGTTCTCAAGGATGCGGGCGCTGAAGTAATGGTTAATTTGCTTCCAAGCGGAGCTGCAAAAGCCTCCCAATGGTATGCTGAACAAGCCTTGGCAGCAGGATGCGCTTTCGTCAATGCTACACCAAACTTCATAGCCAGCGATGCTGAGTGGGCTAAACGGTTCGCTGATGCAAAGCTTCCGGTAGTCGGCGACGACCTGGTGGATCAGGTTGGGTCAACTGCTCTGCACAAAACGCTGCTTAAGCTGCTTTCAGACAACGGTGTTAAGATAGATGAAACCTATCAGCTTGACGTAGGCGGAGGAACAGAATCCGTTGACACTTTGGACCGCACTCGTGATGCAAAACGCACCATAAAAACTGAATCCGTAGCCTCATCATTACCATACAAAACTGAAATCGTCGCGGGCTCAACTGATTACGTTGATTTCCTGGGGAACAAACGTGACAGCTACTTCTGGATCAGCGGCGTCTACTTCTGCAATGCACCCATGAAGATCGACCTCAAATTCCAAACTGTCGACGCACCAAACGCCGGCTCAGTACTCTTCGACGTAGTGAGAACAATGAAACTCGCGCTAAACAAGAAACTTGGCGGCGCCGTGGAACCAGTTTGCGCTTACGCGTTTAAACGTCCTCCCCAAATGGTGCCACTTGAAGTCGCAGAAAAAGAATTCGCAAAGTTCATAGCCTAAGATCGCACTGGTACTTCTCTCAGGCTCTCTTTGACCTCTCATATTCTGAGTAAGCGGCATCATAGAACCTTCAAGAGCAACTTTTTTTGGATTATTCCGAACTTTCATTGACGTGTAGTGACGTTTAGTGACGTGTAGTGACGTTCTGGGTCGCAACCTGCAAAAGATTTAAGTTTTGTTTCAAAAGAGCAACCCAATACAGCTTGGTCAAAAAAATATCAAAAGCCGCTGAGTTTTCTTAAAGCGTAACAAGCTATATTAGCCCAATTTTGCTAAATCATGTATAATGTTCTCTTTTACGCCATTTTGTTTTAACGTATCCTTCAGGTAATTTATTGTTTTGACCGGCGTCGGATCCACGCCATGCAGGAGTGCCAAGTAGACGCTTGTGAAGTCACCGATGCAAATGGTTGAAAGCATCTTTGCTAATTGGCTTTTGCCTTGAGTTTGTATTTCAAATGTTCCCAAGCCTGCTTTGCTTACGAGTTCTTTTGTGATTTCAATTCTGCTCCGGATTTCCGTGGGCTCCTCTTTGTCTCTGATAAAGATCGCAGAGAAGCATTTGCCAAGTCGACCAGCCCTCTCCCAGCCCACAATCTCATTATGGTTCAGCTCCGAGAAAACCTCCCACTTTGCAGGAATCTTACTATTCTCATTGAACTGCTGCTTGAAACGCTGGGCAACACTACGGTAAGAACCAAAACCGTAAATCACAGGAGCGGTTTGATCGATGTTTAAAGCTAAAGTTTTGGAAACGTTTCCTTTAGCTGGTTTCACGGGTGAGTTATCCCTGCTAATTTTTTCTAAAAGTTTGACTGCTTCGGAGAGTTCCTCATGGACGCCTGAAACTAAACCAGTTTTTTCCATGCATACCAGCAGGGGAACAAAAAGATAAGGGAGCGCTGCACGCGGAGGCATACCTCCAGGAACACGCAAGTATGGTACTTTAAGTTTTTCAGCGCTTTCCAGCAATGCGCCGCCGCGGCTAATGCAGTAAATCATGCATTTCCGCTTCAACGCATCTAGAAAGGCGCTAAGGGATTCTTCAGTGTCGCCTGAGTAGCTTGTTATTAACACGAGGCTTTTCTTGCCAGCGTACGCCGGTAGTTGATATTCGCGGTTAACTTCAATTGGTACAGTTGTTTTGCTTCGCGCCCAGTCTTTCAGTAAGTCCCCGCCGATTCCTGAACCGCCCATGCCCGCAACAATAACGTTGTCAGGTTTAGAATAGTTTATCGCAATTTCGCCGGCTAATTTAGAGGCTTCACCATAAAGCTTAGAGGAATCCACGCAAAAACTAATCATGCTCGACTTATCGGCAGTCTTTATTTTTTCAATATCATCTAAAATGAGGTCTGCCAAATTCTCAATCCTCAACTAACCCGCAGTTTTATATCTCATCCCCTACTTTTAAGCACAACGCAGACAAAGTTAACCAAGCGCTGAGGGACAAAACAATAATAGATAACAAGAAACTATCAATCGCTATTCCAGCATCCGTAATCTCTGATACACCGCATTTACGAGAGAAAACATCAAAAATCGGCTTGATTGGAAGGGCAGCAGCGATTTTCAGGGTCGACGAAATCACAATTTACCCCGACAACCCAAAAAACAATCAAATAGAAGACATGGATTTTATCGCGCTCTTACTCAATTACTTGGAAACGCCGCAGTACCTCCGCAAAAGGCTCTTTAAACTTGAGCCTCGCTTGCAGTTTGCTGGGATTTTGCCGCCGTTGCGAACACCTCATCACCCTTTGAGCGGTAAAATTAGAGATTTGAAGGTTGGTGAGTATCGTGAAGGTGTGGTTTTTTCTCAATGTAAAGAAGGCTTACTTGTAGACATAGGAGTTAACCAACCGGCGCTTCTGAGGGAGCAACAGTTCGCTGAGGGCAACCGCCTAACTTTGCAAGTTGTTAAAGCTGGCGAGAAAGTTGAGGTGCAAACAGCAAATCGAGATGATGTTCCGGTTTATTGGGGTTTCAGGGTGCGTGTGGAGAATCGGTCTTTTAGACATCTTGTTACGGGTGAAGAGTTTGATTTGACTGTTGCTACTGCAAAGCTTGGCGATAAATTCTTGGATGTCGCCGGCGAGATAAGGAGAAAATGGGGCCACTCCCAGCATATTTTGGTGGCGTTTGGTGCTCCATCGCGCGGTTTGCATGAAATCGTCAAAGAGGAAGGCTCAAAGCTTGAGGCGATTGTTGATTTTGTTGTAAACATGATTCCTGAACAGGGAACGGCAACTGTTCGGACCGAAGAGGCGCTTTTGGCTTCATTAGCTATTTTGAACATACAATTTCATAACTAAACGTTCATTCTTCTTCATATTCTGCCTGATTTTTTTGTTTTTTAGCTAAAGAAATAAATGCATGGTTGATTATTTGGCTCTCTATGCTGTATCTTGACGTTGCAATGCCGACTGCATTGTTAATCGTGGTTACTGTCGCTATGCTATTAAACAAGCGTGTTGAAGGAAAGCTGCAGTCAACAATCGAAGAAAAAGAGTTCCAGACAAGGGACGTAATACTTCTTGTTGTCTTTATGGCAATTATAATTTCTGCCATAGCTTACACCTCGATGGTTAATCCAGGGGCTGTGTTCGAAAATATCCTTCTTTTGTTCTTTCTCACATCATACACTGTGTTGCTTTTTACGTTTTCATACGTTTTCTCTAGCGTTCCAAAGATGAGGGCACAGTTGCTTTCCTTTGGATTCGGTGTTGCAAGCGCTGTTGCTGGATTTGCCAGCTTTTTAGGTCCGCTTCAAGATGGCTTTACGATTTATAGAGTTGCTGCGTTTTTTGGTTTAGCAATTTTTTGTTTCGGTGTTGCAGTTTATGCGCAGAAAAAGATATCCCTCAAAGAGCGTTGGTATGTGGCTGTTCAGCCGCCGGCTATATTCGTCTTACTATTCGTATTCTTTAATTTCATTAATAACCCAGGCACCGCAGCAGTATGGACTCCTTTCCTTATGGATGTTTTCGGGCTAACATTCGCTATCTTGATAATTCTGTATCTTAGCTCGTTGTTTAATTGGAAAACCGTAGGTCTCTTTGCAGCGCTCTTAACCACCATGGACATCATTTTGGTCATAGGCACTCCGGTAATGGTGAGTGCAGCAAACAACTTCAGAAATCTTGGCCTACCAGTCCTGATTTATTTGCCCAACATTCCCACTATTATTTCGCAACAAGGCGGCATCTTATTTAGAGGCCTTGGTTTAGGCGACTTTTTCTTCGCTGGAGTTCTGGCAGTTCAAACGTTCAATAAATTCGGTAGAAAAACCGCCTTTGTATCGGTTGTAGCAATGGCTGTGGCTTTCGGCATTTGGGAAGCATTTCTAGAAGACATTTTAAGTTGGCTTCAACCAATCGTTGGTCGAAACATCGGTGGTTTCCCAGGAACCGTGATGATTATCAGCGGGTGGGCACCCATCATTGCCTGGAAATTACTTAGCGAAAGAAACAAGGTAGCTAAAGCGCCATTTGCTAAGGAACCCCTCGAACCACCCAAAGAACAAGCTTTGCCTATACAGTAAGCGATTTCAAGTTTTATTATTTAGTGCATAAAGAAATATTCTTTGGGAAAAATTGGTTAAAAAATAAAAGTGAGGCTTTTTACCCGAATAGGGCGCCTAATCCTTCTAGCGCTGCATCTTCTTTGGCTTTTTCTTCTTCAGCTTTCTTCTTCTTGTCTTCTGGAGCTGCAGCTTTGGTTTCCGCTGGTGCGCCGACTGTTGGGGCTGCTACTGGTGCGGCTGCCATCATTGTTGGTGCGGCTTTTATTGCTTCATCAATGTTTACTTCGCTTAGTGAGGCTACTAATGCTTTAACTTGTATCGGGTCAATCGTGATTCCTGCTGCTGTTAAAACGTTGGTTACTGTTTCCTCGTTTATTTCTTTTCCTGCCTTGTGAAGGAGCATCGCTGCGTAAATGTTTTCCATACCTTTTCACCTCTTCATCGGACTATTTTAACCTTTTTAGTTGGTCAGACCTGCCTCGTTTGCAGAAGCTGGCCGTTACCTTGAATTGGCAGTTGGTTCTGCCATTTTCTTGCCGTTTAGAAGAATAACCAATTACTTAAGAACCTTTCGTACATGCGATATTGTTACGTTAAGTTGCAATCTTTTGTTTTCTCACCAATGTTTCCATCTGAAAAACTGGAATGTCTTCATAACGCTTATCTTTAAGTTGAAGAACAATGCGGTGACTCAAGGTTAACGATACGATGGGAAATATTACAGTCGCTGTTCTTGGCGCTTTAGATTACGGTAACAGTCTCGGAAAAAAAGGCACATCTACCGATATTACATTCTACAACCTGAAAAAGGGGGAAGACACAGTAACCTTCGTTGAACCAACACGGTATCCAGAAAGATTAGCACCATTATTTTACGCTATCTCCATGGCGAAAAAGGCAATAGTTGTTGTGGATGAGATAAATGCAGCTTTCGGCGAATGTTTAGTTATGCTTCAATGCTCAGACATTAAAAGCGGCTACTTAATTCTAAGAAACTATATTCCAAAAGAAAAAATCGAACCTCTCATAAAAGGAACAAACCTCGAAAAATTCGAATTCCTAAAAGACGATCCTAATTTTTTAAGAGAGCAGCTTTTAGCAGAAGCAGCAAAGCAAAAACCCGCTAATATTCCTGTCGAACAGCCAGCGATTGGAACGGTACCCGTTGATCATGCCTTTAACGTCAAAGGCGTAGGTCCCGTGATACTTGGCGTAGTTGCGAATGGAGTCGTTCAGAAACATGCAACACTTAACGTTCTTCCTGCAGGAAAAACAGCGCAAGTTCGATCAATCCAAAAGCACGATGACGAATTTGACGTTGCGAGTGAAGGCGACCGTGTGGGGCTTGCGTTGAAAAATGTTGAAGTAGAAGACTTAGATCGCGGAACGGTTTTGACAAATGATACCTCCATTAAGACTTCTTCCGTTCTGAAGATTCACGCTTCTCTGGTTAAGTATTGGCAGGCGCCAATAAAGCCGGGAATGGTTATGCATGTTGGTCGCTGGGCACAATTCGTAACCGCTAAAGTGGATGCCGCCGCTGACGCGGGTGATTGGAGAAAGCCTGTTTTGACTTTAACGTTTGATAAACCGCTTGTCTATCGTCCAAATGATAAAGCTGTGCTAATGTATTTGGAAGGTGCAAAGCTCCGAGTCGCAGGAACCTTGGAGCTGCCGGGTATAAGCGTCTGCTCATGAAATTAATCACGGCATTTCTCAACAAGCTGTTTTCAGCTGCTTTTTTGGTTCAGGGCTTGAAGTGTTTGCAGGTTGAGGATCTACGCGTTTGTTTGCGTGGTTCTGCGTGTTTCTGAGTTGGTTTGCGTTTATTCGCGTTTCTTTGCATTTAATGTGCAATTCTGATTCTTGAAGCTTAAACAAATTGAGATAATTGGCTGCGCAAATGCAGTAGTAATATTCGTATGATTCTGAGAAAAAATCATATATCCCATAGTAATTCATCACATGAGTGAACGAATGTACAGGACTGGCGTAGCTAACCTGCCACTTCACGGTGGAAAAGCGCCCTCGTGGCTTACCGTAAGAATGCGTAAATTAGCCAAAGAAATAGCGAACATCATGATTGAGGAGCAAGGCACAGCTGCATTTATCCAACGATTATCTGACCCGTACTGGTTTCAAGCCTTCGGCTGCGTCTTGGCTTACGACTGGCACAGTTCAGGAGTAACCACAGTGGTTACAGGCATTCTCAAAGGCGCCTTATCGCCTGAAGAGCACGGCATTGCTGTTTGCGGAGGAAAAGGCCGGACCTCAAAGAAAACGCCAAGTGACATCGCTTTGGCTGGCGCGAAGTTTGGTTTTTCAGAACAAGCAATCAAGACACTCACTTACAATAGCAAAATTGCAGCGAAAGTTGACAACACGGCAGTCCAAGCGGGATACCAACTCTATCACCATGCCTTCTTAATAACTAAAGATGAGAAGTGGGCGGTAATTCAGCAAGGCATGAGCGCGGAAGACCGCACGGCAAGACGTTACCATTGGCTATCAGATAATGTAACTAGCTTTGTTGTTGAACCCCACAACGCCATTGTCGGAAATGCAAAGCGTGACCGAGCTCTGAATATGGTGGCAAAAGACAGTGAAGGCTCCAGAAAAGCTTCTGTAGATTTGGCAAAGGAACCAACTCGCAAACTCATGAACCTCATTCAGTCTACAGCCAAACCGCTCTGCCAGAAGTCGCTCGGAGATTGGCTTCCCAAATCCAATGACTCATGGCAGCAAACCCTAAGCACTCTTAACATGCCTCGCAATATAAGTTGGGATACGCTGAGCCGGGTCTACGAGTTCCAACCACAAAACTACGAGGAACTCTTGAGCCTAAAAGGCGTTGGACCAGCCACAGTCCGAGGGTTAGCTCTTGTAGCTGAGTTGATTTATGGCGAGAAACCAAGTTGGGAAGACCCTGTGAAATTCAGTTTTTCATATGGGGGCAAAGATGGCGTCCCGTTTCCCGTTGATCGCAAAGCAATGGATGAGTCGATCCAAATCCTCAAAAAATCCGTGCAGGCAGCAAAAATTGGCGACAAGGAGAAACTGGGCTCATTACAGAGGCTGAGGCGGTTTGTTCCTTTGAACGCAAATTCTTAAAGTAAGGTACCGTTATTATGGTTGCTGAGGAATCAGGGGTTTGCCTGAATCTAAAAACATTGAAAAACAAAGAATCGGGGCTGCAACCGGAATATTAGCACCTGTACTTGGGTTAACCTGCATCTTATCCGCCGTTGCATCTTATCCACAGTTCAGATGGACAAACAATGCCTTAAGCGATTTAGGCATCATACCAGGTATAACCGGGCCACTTTTCAATTTTGGGCTCTGTGCCTGCGGGCTTTTGGCTTTCAGTTTTGCCTTGCTTGGGTTGTTCGCCTACTTCGGGAAAAACTTGGTTGGCAAAATTGGAGCAGCAGTTTTTGCAGCAGCAGCATTAGCGCTGGTTTGCATCGGAATATTCAATGAAAGCTTTACGCCAACACATTATTTGTTTTCCATAACTTTTTTCGTATTGTTACCCATCTCTCTGTTCATAATCACCGGAGCATTTGCGTTTAGGCATCAGACAAAAATGGCTTTATTTACAATAATTGTAGCCTTGGCTGCTGCAACACCCTGGATCATGTATTTTATAATACGATACGTTCCAGGAGTAGCCATCCCAGAACTTACTTCTGGACTTGCAGGATCACTTTGGATAATTGCGCTTGGATACAAAATACTAAAAGAAAATCAAGCGAAAATCAATTCTTGACCAGCAAGTGTTTCCTAAGCAACAAATAAATTTTTATTGTGGCAGGTTCACTTAATTGCCTCAAGCCTTTAAGTGGGGTCGTAGTCTAGACAGGTATGACGACGGGCTCCAGAAGCAAGCAACGGGTTTGCTGACCTCGCCCAGAGGAATGACGAAGTTCTGGAGCGTGTCTAGAGAAACCCGTAAAGGACTACCTTGAGTGGTTCTTGGGTAAAGGTCGTCGGTTCAAATCCGGCCGGCCCCACCAAAGCTTATTTTCAGAAAAAATGGAACCTCAAATCTTACTATCTTTTGATTAGACAATGTACCCATACAAGTTAATATTTCAAGCAAAATTAGGGAGCTGGAGCCAGAATAAGATGAAATTTATAACGAATCAGCTAACGTCGTTCTCTGTTGTTATTAAGAAATTAGGTGAGGAAAACATAAAGTTTGACATTTCAAGTAATGAACTAGACAACCTATATCCTATAACTCAGCTTTAATATGCGAATTGCTAAAATTGCCCGTTGTTACTGATGCCGAAGTTTCCTACTCTACTCGCCTAAGGTAAAATGACGTAAATTATACGTTTAATAGCTCGTTCAGGCAAAAACAAAGTTGTGCCTTCTATTTCAGCAGACTCGGTTTCTCCCATTCTTTTTGAAATAAGTTGGTCTGGGTCAAATTTCACAAAGGAACCAACGATCTCAATGTTTTTTGTTATGTAGATTGCTTCCATTAGTTCAGAGGTGGTTTGAATCTGGTACGATTTGACTTTTGATTTTTTTTCTTGTGACAAATAGTTCACCTAACCTAAGTTGTTCGGCACACGAAATTATAAGTCTGCTGGGTCAAATAACTTAGCAGTGGTCAATCAACCGAAAGTGAACACCGGAGAATCATCAACCTAAGACGTGACTCATTCCGGGGGAGTACACTTTAAATATGTTCGCAAAGCAGTTTGCCTAGGTTATTAGAGTTAACAAAACTCATTTATGTTAACGATGAAAAAATGGTTAAGGCGAATGATGTGGCAAATTCGGTGATGCCTGAAGAAAGCGTTGTCTCCAAAGTAGGCGAGCTAATGGAAACCCTTGATCACATCAAGAAATACAATGCTCTCGCCAAATCTTTGAAAAGCTTCGGAATTATTATTGCAGGCTTTTTCGTAATGTTTTTTGTTTTGAGAGGTCTAGTAGATTTCTTAGATCTAAGCTCCAAAGTCGACAAACCCGTCTATTTTTCAGTCTTGTTTCTGTTGCTTCTTATTCCCATTGCAGGAATAGCGATAGGCATCCTTGCAGTGAAAAAGAAGGTAAATTCGGTTAAGACTGGTGAATGGAAAAAAGAGCTTTCAAACGGTTTTCCATCAGCTTTAAAGATTTTGATGGACATAGATTGGGACAAGACATTTGATGAAATATCTTTGGGGCGACTCAGTTATTTTCTGTACGGGCTTGTTAAGACCGTGGCATATTGGGCTGTAACCTTCTTTGCTTTGGGTTCTACTGGAGCTGCCTTTACTTTCTTCTTTTCACTTGAATCATCATTCGTCGGTGGCTTTTTCGTCGCCTTACTATCTTTGCTAACAGTTTTCTTATTCTTGAGAAAAGACCTTCTTCGACGCTATCTTGAGGTACGAGCGCTTGATATGCTTCTTTGGGAGCTACGGTGGTTTAGCCTTGAATTACAAAGAGACGAGTTCCAAGCCTGACCTCTATGTCATCGCCCGTATAATCAAGGCGTTGAAGGAGAAAAACAGGATGAACAAGACCGCGCTTGCCACGTCTACGGGTCTGGCGTATGACAAGCTGGTCAAGTATTTGACTTGGATGTCCGAGAAAGGCTTCGTTGTTGATGAAAACGGTTTAGTTATATTGACTGAGGAAGGGTCTGAGGCCTATGATGAGTTAGTAGGCTGGATAATGAAGTATGTCGGACAACTCAAGTTCCCACGATTACGCCTGCGAACCTAATCTGGAATATGTTTGTTTCGCCTTACTCCCTCAAAATGAGTTCGCTTTATAAGCTAGGAAGACATGTTTGCTCGGGAGATAATAATATGCCACTTAGCGATGTTCCCTCGATTGAAGCGGTTAAGCTTTCAAAACGATACGGTTCCTTTGAAGCGGTTTCGGAATTGAATCTCAAAATAGAGGGCGCGAAATGTGTCGGTTTCCTAGGTCCAAACGGGGCAGGAAAAACCACCACTCTGAAAATGTTCACAGACTTGATACGGCCTTCTTCTGGAGAAGCTCTGATAAACAGCATAAACGTCCATACTAACAAGAAGGCAGCACTGGCCTCTGTCGCTGCGCTTATTGAGACGCCTGAAATTTACCCTTCACTGACGCCTCGCGAAGCGCTGACGATGATTGCTGAAGTCAGAGGAGTGCCAGCTACAGAGATTAAAAAAAGAATAGAAGAAGCCGTCTCCGAAGTCCACATGAACGAATGGATCGACAAGAGAGTCGGCAGGTTCTCCAAAGGAATGAAACAGAGAATTTGCATTGCCTCCGCACTTCTCAGTGACCCATCTATCCTTCTTCTAGACGAGCCCACCAACGGACTTGACCCTAGAGGAATGAGCGAAGTCAGGGACATCGTCAAATCACTTAAGGGCAAAAATAGATTGATTTTTATGAGCTCGCATCTTCTCAGCGAAGTTTCCGATGTTTGTGATGAAGTCGCCATGATAGACCATGGCAAACTAATCGTTTACGACACCATTGCTAACGTTACTTCTAAATTTTCAGGCGGAAACAATGTTGTAGAAGTTGGGTTTTTGCGCCCAGTCGACAGCAAAATAGTAGTCAAAACTATTGCTGCTTTTCCAGACGTGATTAACGCAGAAAAAATAGACGACAAAAACCTCAAGATAAGCTTCAACGGAGGCTTAGAAGTGCAAGAACGCCTGCTCAACGACATCGTTAAACTAAATATTGGCGTAATCAGCTACAAAGCTGCATCATCTGAACTTGAAGAAGCATACCTCAAACTCATAACAGCTACTTTGTGATAAACATGACCCAAACAATCTTAGAATCAAAAAATGAAGTACCAACTAGTATCGCCCAAGTGGGCACAATCATGAAGTACGCACTTCTTGACTACCTGAGGGGCCGCAGGTTCTTCATAATGCTGATCATAACAGCATTGATAAGCGTCCTTCTCACTGTCCTTGTGGGATACTATCGTCCGGATACATTTCTTTTGTCCAACCTATCCTTCTACAATAGCTGGTGGGGAACTAGCGTTACCTTTGTGGTTGTGCTTTCAGCAATTTTCTTCGGCGGTGACGCAATATCAGGCGAATTCCAAAACAAAACAGGATATTTCGGTGTTCCAAACCCAATCAGGCGTTCATCCATATACGTGGGAAAATGGTTAGCGGCTTTCGTCGCATCTGCTGTCATGCTGGGCATTTTCACAGTGGTCACACTAGGAAACGGTCTGTATTACTTCTCAAGTATACCCTACCAATTTGGTGAGTCATTTCTGTTCGCACTGTTCTATCTGATTGCAGTTCTCGGATTTACGTTCTTCTTCAGCTCACTGTTCAAAAGCAGTTCAATGTCCATCCTAATAACCGCTATTCTTTTCTTGTTTGTCTTTACACTTCTCAACGAACTAATCGCAACCCTCGTTAAAATCGAACCATGGTTCCTCATCAACTACGGAGCACAAATAATCGCAAACGTTCTGTCATCACCTTATCCACCGCATCAAGTTACATCCACAAGCACCGGTCCTAGAGGCAGGATCTTCACAACCACTACATTCAATGCTTCGGTACCGGAAGGACTCGCAATTATGGGCATTTACTTCGTCATCACAGCAATCGTGGGTTTGATACTTTTCGAAAGGAAAGAATTCAATTAAGCAAAATAAGTTTTTCCATTAAAGGTTGCTGTAATCTATCTAAATCTTTTTCTAATTTGAAAAAGTAAGCAAACAAACCTATGTTATGGCAAACTACATATTGGTATAGCTTAAAATAAATTGAAGATATGCGATTAAGTTAAAAAGTGATTGCCTCTTGGTCTCTAACTTGCGTGTTGAGCGTCTGCGAAGAAAAGCGCCACAGTTGATTGTTGTAGCCATCGCTATCATAGTTGTTGTTTATTTTGTGTTTAATTTTTTGGAGGATGTCGTTATCGAAGGAGGTCCAATTACAGGCGAGCCAATCATCGGTGTTATCCTTTCTATAACGCGTGGTGTAACTTCAACAGTGCAGGCTTGGGGGTACACTGGCATCTTCGTGTTGATGCTGCTTGAATCAAGCTCTCTGCCTATCCCAAGTGAAGTGATTCTTCCATTCGCAGGCTACTTAGCTTCGAGGGGGCAACTCAATGTTTGGATAACCGTAATACTTGCAACAGTTGCAGGCTTAACGGGTTCACTGATTGATTACTATATTGGCCTAAAAGGTGTTCAATCCCTTGCTGAACACAAAATTTTAGGAAGAGTTCTCTTGTCAACAAACCAGCTTGAAGTTGCTGGAAAATGGTTTAAGAAAAATGGCGCTCTCACAATATTTCTAAGTCGCCTAACACCCGGATTCAGAACAACATTTTCGTTTCCTGCAGGAGCAGCTCGAATGCCTCTGTCTAGGTTCATAGCTTACACAACTGCAGGCTGCCTATTATGGAACGTAATTTTGATTTATGCGGGCTGGTTCTTGGGAAAGAATTGGGCGGAGGTTGCTGGCATCTCACGCTACTTAATCATAGCCGCCGTAGTTGCAATCATAATTGTGGTTATGGTTTACTTCGTTAAAAGAAGACAGAAGGATGTTCAAACACCAAAAATAACGATAAAAAGGGAAATTTAGAGGTCTCTTAACTTAATTTCGTTATCCTTGGTTTTACTTCGCCTTTAATGCCGAGGTCTTTAGCTTCTTGAACTTGCAACATGCAATCTACATGAGACGCTTCATTGAATAATTTATAATCAATCATGCCCAGAAATGCGGCGTCAACGGAGACTGGCGAGTTAGAAGCAAAGATGCCCACGTCCTTCATGACAATTTCGCCTGGATTAGGCAAACAATCGCAATATGAAGTAATGTTCTTGGCGAAACTAACATATGACACTTTATTCGGCTTAAAAGTGGAGAGCACTCCGTAAGCAGCTGACGCGAGTGCCTTGCAGATATTTTCCTGGTGAGTGAAACTTATGGCTTCCATTGGGCAACCATGAATGCACATTGGGCAGCGCATGCATGAATGTGAGGTGTTTCTTGCTTTTCCCTCGATAATTTCAGGCAGGTGCATTTCACAGGTTTGCTTGCATTTGCCGCAGCCTATGCATTTGTTTGTGTCTATTTCTATGCCTACTGTTCTGTGCTGGCGAAGCTTGCCTGCTCTGGGAGTGCAGCCCATGCCGAGATTTTTTATAGCGCCGCCGAAACCGCTGAGTTCATGACCTTTATCGTGAGAGACAACTATCATAGCATCAGCTTCAGCGACAGCGCCTGAAACTTCAATTTCTTTTAGTATGCCCTTGGTTGGCACTGTTCGGTAGTTTTCACTTTTGAGCCCATCTGCCACAATAAACGGCGCCAAGTTAAAACCGTTCATCAACGCCGTACGCATGTGGTCGTATGCATTGTTGCGTTGCGCGTGATAGTACGTGTTTGAGTCTGTAAGGAACGGTTTACCGCCGGCTTCCTCAACCCTGCGAATAATCTCATGGACAAAAAATGGTTGCACATAATACGGATTTCCTAATTCGCCTACATGCAATTTAACGGCGACAAGGTCACCCTTTTGAATGCAATAGAAGGTTCCTGCCTCATCGTAGAGTCGATTTGCCTCCACCATTAGATTATTTTTAGTGTCCCAAGGAATTAAATGAACTGTCATGACTGTTTCCTCGAAACACTATATCGTTTTTGCCGTATTTAATATAAATGTAACATTCGCACATTGATTGAGTTTCTTGTCGAAACCCAACTGCAGCATTTAGCAATCAATAAAACATACTTAAGCAATATCATTATTTTCAGGTAGTCATCGATCATGGGTAACCTTGAATGTAACGGGTTGACGAAGGTTTACGAGGACCACAGAAAAGCTCTCGATAACGTAAGTTTTAAAGTCGAAACTAACGGAATATTCGGATTAATCGGCAGAAACGGAGCTGGAAAAACAACTCTTATCCGAATCCTTGCCACGGAACTTGAACCTACCGCGGGAACCGCAAGCATTAACGGTTTTAACATACTAACGCAGGAAAACAAGTTGAGAGAGAAAATTGCGATTGTCCCGCAGGAAGCCAGAACAATAAGGTGGATGACATCCAAACAGACTGTTTTTTCATATCTTCTTTGGCGGGGCTATGGCTACAATGAAGCAAAGCGACTTGCCGATGAGTCGCTTGCAAAGCTTGGTTTAGAACAATATACAAATGTATTGACTAGCCGCCTCTCAGGAGGCACAAAAAGAAAGGTTCTCATCGCCACTGTAACCGCCTCAGAAGCAGACGTTATTTTTCTTGATGAACCCACAACTGGGTTGGACCCAATATCTAGGCGAGAGTTATGGGAAATTCTCAGAGCGCTTGGTAAAGAACGATTTATTTTTCTTACAACTCATTATCTTGAAGAGGCAGAGCAGCTCGCAGATAAGATCGGAATTCTTAAAGATGGAAAATTGATTTCAATTGGCACTCTTTCAGAGTTGAGAAAAACCGCAAGATATCAATATAGTATCAAACTGCCTCCCAAAGTGCTGATTCCACAGTTGAAAGATGGCGAAGTGACCACAGACAAAAGTGGAGTCACACAGATAATGACCAATGAAGATGAAGCTTTCAATTTAGCCAGAGTGCTCGCTGAGCAAGGAGTAAAGTTCTCTATTACTCCGGTCACTTTGGATGATATTTTCTTCTACCTTGTTGGACAAAAAGCGAGGGATGAATAACTGAAGCGAAGTAAGTTCAGCCAAATTCTGGCAGGGGTGCTCGTAAACTCTGTTTATGAGATGAAAAATTACCCTATTATTTTGCTAAGTTCCGTTATCTCACCTTTTTCTATTCTGATTGTAATAACCTTCGTAAGCCACGGCAGTCTTTTTGGAACCGCAATTGAAGGTGGATTGATAATGACTTTCTTTTCAAGCGGAATTGCACTTCAATCAGACCTTTCTCACTTGAAAAATGACTTCAAGCTTCAAGATATGATTGTAAGTTCGCCAACAAGTGCACGTCTATACATGGGAGGAATGACTCTTGCAGAAATAGTTTACTCAATTCCTTCTTTAGTTATTCTTATTGCACTCTCCGGAATCTATTTACACCTTTCACTTCTTCAAATAGCAATCTTATCCATTGCACTACTGCTAATGTTCGCTATCTCAGTAGCTTTAGGTTTCATGCTATCCACTTTCTCAAATGATGTAGTTCAGAGCTATGCGTTCTCTAGGCTTCTTTCACTGTTGTTTACTACTTTGCCGCCAGTATATTATCCGATCACTTATGTTCCTGCTCTATACCGATATATCGCTTACCTTTCGCCGACAACATATGTAGCAGAAATTATGCAGTCAGCCACAGGCTACCTCAACATTCCAGTCAGCCTGATAATTTTTGATTGGATAGTTCTTTCGGTGGTTTGTGCCTTAATATTGTTTGTTGCGTATAAGAAGACAAGATGGAAAGACATTTAGCGATAGTATTTTTTTCCTAAACAAAGCTTCTGTTGAATATCTAAGGCCTCGTTTTCATTATCAGCCAAGATGTTCAGCCACAATTCAAACTCAGCCTTTGAGATTTCTTTTTGAATAACGCCTTTTTGGTCCCCAGAGAAAAATCTTGATGGCCCAGAAAAAAACAGTTTTACGTAAAAGATTCGATCTGCGATTACTATTCTAGAAGAGCAACCTGCTCGTTCAGCAGCATCATAGTCAATTTCATGACCCATTATTTGAGACCTTCGTTGAGAGTGTTGCTTTTTTATTTACTTAAATTTTCCCTTCAAAAAAAAGATTAGCTATTGTGGGTTGTTACCTGATTTTTTGCGATTTATAAGCAGATATCCGCTTGCCAAAGCAATGATTACTATGGCTACGACTGCTACAACCGTGATCACTGGAAAAGGCGCTATGTTAAAATAAACTGTTTGGGATGCCGAGTTCCCGACTTCGTCAGTTGCGTAAACGGTTAAACTGTGAGCGCCATTAGATAACGCTGGCAAAGTTACGTTTCCAATTATAGTTACTTTTGTTTGTCCATCTAAACTGTAAGCCAGTGTGGAGTTCTCATTTACTGTAAAAGTCAGTTGGATATCTACTGAGCCATACGACTGGTTTTGGGGAAGAATTATCACAATTTTTGGAGGAATCGTATTTACAGAAAAGAAAACTGTGTCAGAACTACCCATGTTTCCTAGGCTATCGTTAGCATAGATTGTTACGCTATGTGACCCCTGAGATAGACCGAGTAATTTGGTTTCTCCGTTTATGGTTACATTTGCTCGTTTATCTAGACTATAACCCGTCCATTCTGTGCCTCTGTTAACGTCAAAAGCTAAGGTCACGTTAGAGTAAGTTTTGTTTTCAGGAGAGGTAATTTGAAGTTCTGGTGGAACTGTTCCGTAACCAATAGGCTTGTACTGCTCTACGGTGTTTAGCCAATTTGTGCCATCAAATCCGCCAATAGCATATAAAACATCGTTTATATTAGCAACCCCCAAATATGCTCGATGCGTAAGCATCGAAGCGCCTGTAGTCCACGAGTTATTATCTGGATCATACGCTTGAACATTACCGCTAAAAGAATCCAAAAAATATCCACCTATAAAATATAGCCGAGAAGGAGCCATAAAGCCTTCAGTTGCCGTAGCAGCCCCATACGAATCTACAGAAGGCAAGTTTGCAGCCAGACTCCATTTACCAGTTTGGGGATCATACACTTGATTAGAATCCACAAAAACGGTGCCTGGACTCTCTGAACCACCAACAATATGAATTTTTCCATCTATCACTGCTGAAGCATAACCATAAACAGCCGTTGGAATTGATGCTTCCGGTGTCCACGAATTGTTAGCTGGATCGTAAACCTCGTTAACGTCAGATTGAACGTAATAGGGGCTCGTATTTGAATACTCTTTTCCACCGATTAAATAGATTTTATTGTTAACTACATTTGCGCTTAAATCCGATCGAGGAGTGGGCATGGAAGCTTTTGTTTCCCAAGTATTCGTGGTAGGGTCATACATTTCGTTGTTTCCAACATATCCACTGCCGACTGTTCCACCTATGACGTATATTTCGTTGTTATAAACTGCTATGGCACAACCGCTTCTGGCAGTTGGCATAGGCGCCTCAATTGTCCACTCGTTTGTGAGCGGGTTATACATTTCATTGTTGTTGACAGGCAAATCACCGCTTAAGCCCCCGATAGCGTAGATTTTTCCGTATACAACTGCTACGCCAAGTCCACCTCGCGAGGTTGGCATCCCCATCAGAGCTGTCCAAGAGGATTCGTTTTGGGTTGCTTGGGCTTGAGAGCTGGGAAAATTGAATGCTGACAAAACTATTATTACAGTAATAAGAGTGACCATTAGCATTTGAATATGCTTATTTATTGGTGAACCCCCGCGCGCCTCTTAGGTATAAAATAACACTTTACCTTTATATTGTTTAAAAGAAATGGATGAAAAAATAATCTGACGTTAGCAGGATCAGTAAGTTACATTCAGCTGCAATAATACTTAGATTCGAGGAAAACCTTACGATTTTTAAAGGAATTATTTTTTTTGAAGGATATTTAGTTCATGTCGATTAGGAAAATTTTGGTGGGTGTTGACGGATCAGAAAATTCACATATAGCTTTAGACTTCGCTTTGGATTTAAGTGAAAAATTCAATGCAGCTATTTTGATTTTGAATGTTTCTAAGTCGCCGACAAGGATTGCGGTTCCCCAAGAACCGACTGCTTATTCAGGCGCCGGTATGACTGCATTTGCTAAAGAATTGCGGAAGTTTCATAAGGAAACATTGAGCAAAGCTGTTGCTCGTGCAAAAGCAGTTAAACCTAATTTGACAATCTCCTCAATCTTAAGGGAAGGCGACCCTGCTCTTGAAATTGTTAATGCTGATAAGGAGGACGGTTTTGACGTTATTGTTTTTTGGTCATAAAGGGCTGAGTAAAATGAAAGAGCTTTTCTTGGGTAGCATGAGCGAGAACGTTACTCATTTGGCGCCTTGCTCAATATAATAGTTAGATAATTCTAAGCATATTTTTGGCGTGCCGACGGTTCTTGTAGAAAAGGGTAGGAAAAATAATTGCGTTTGGATTGTCCAACCAAACGAAAGCGCGTTTCAGAAAGTGAATTGACGTAGTCAAAGAAGTTCACGGCGGCGTTGAAAAGCTGATGCTATTCAAATTGTTTTCATTTTGCGGTTATGGTCAAATTAGCGTTAATTGCTTTGAATGAAGTGTTTAGGAATAGCCTCGTTTGGTTCGTGCACAGTAAAAGTTTCCGTTAAGTCTTACGAATGCTGGGCATTTTCCGCCATCGCAATGTTCTAGCCATTGGCATGGTGATTGAACCTCATATACTCGTGGCATATATCCTTTTGAATTAAAACTTTCTTGGGATTTTTCTCGTTTTGAAATTTTATCCAAGATTGCTTCCATTAAAAACACCTTCAAAGTTGCTTAACCTGAATTAAAATATTATTGCCATAGTCTGGTTATTAAAAATGTGTTGCAGCCGCTAAGCAACAACAAAAGCATATAAGCACTAACATGTAAGGGAAGAAAGCGTGCTTTCGGTATACAAAATGTTATTTAGCAGTTAACGGCTTTCTTGTTTTTAGGTGCTATGAAATGGAGTTCCAAGGAAGAGATATTATATCCATCGAAGACTTTTCTCGCCAAGAGATCGACTACATTCTGGATGTTAGCCGTTCAATGGAGTCCCTTGCCTCCAAAGGTTCAGATATGCTTAAAGGAAAAATTCTTGCAACACTTTTTTTTGAGCCAAGCACGCGTACGCGCTTAAGCTTTGAAACTGCAATTCTAAAACTAGGCGGATCCTACATCGGTTTTGCTGACGCCGAAATTGCCTCGGTCAAGAAAGGTGAAAACCTGGCTGATACGGTGCGCACTGTTGAGAATTACGCCGATGCAATAGCGCTTAGACACGGTTTGGAGGGTGCTGCCAAATTGGCTGCAGAATTTTCTAAGGTTCCAATAATAAACGGTGGCACTGGTGCAGAGGAACATCCTACTCAAGCGTTAGTTGATTTGTACACTATGCGCAAAGAAAAAGGCAAAATAGACGGGTTAAAGGTTGCCTTGATAGGCGATTTACGTTATGGGCGAACTGTTCACTCACTTGCTTATGCACTTGCACTCTACAATATAGAACTATATCTGGTGTCCCCTGAAAGCCTGCGCATGCGTAAAGATGTAATTCAAACAATAAAAAACAAAATTCCAGTTACCGAAGACGCGAACTTGGAAAGCATACTTCCGCAAATTGATGTTTTATATGTAACTCGCATACAGAAAGAACGTTTTCCTGATTTAGCTGAATACACTAAAGTTAAAGGGGCTTACAAAATAGACTTGAAAACTCTAAAAAACGCCAGGAAGGACTTGATAATTCTGCATCCGCTTCCAAGATTGGATGAAATCGCCGTTGAAGTTGACTACACTCCGCAGGCGCGTTATTTCCAGCAGGTTTGGAATGGTGTTGTTGTTCGTATGGCGCTTCTATCGCTAGTTCTTGGCGCCGTTAAATAAGCGTTCATGTAGAAGTAAAGCGGTCGAACGTTGACAGTGTGCTCATGGAGCCACATGATGGGCATTTATGCAAAGTTCCGAACCAGCTTTTTTTGCAGTTGTCACAGAAACTAATTATCCGATTGTAAGTAAAGAACTCCAAGGATTGATTTTCAATTAGTCGCAGGGTCAAGTCCATTAGTGCTTCAGGCTTAACTTCAGCACTTTCCAACTCGACTATTTCTAGGGTTCCGCCAGCGCTCAACCCCTTCATTTTTTGTGCCGTCTCCAACATTTCAGGTGCTATATTCAGCGTTTCGCTGGCTTTAACTTGGAATCTTTTAGCGGTTGAGTAATAGGGATTTTCTCTTGTTCCAGAAAACTTCACTTTAGCTACACCGTATTTATCAATATCTAATTGAGCAAGTCTTTTTGATGCTTCAGAATTACTAAGTATCACTGGGTAAAGTCGTTTTCCGTGTTTTCTTCCAACTTTCTGCTTGAAAGCTAAAATGTTCCGAATGATTTCTTCGGCAAACATGCGACTCTCTTGCGAGTTTATGCTTTTTTCCGTGAAAGCTTCCACTGCCTCCCAAAATCCAGCCAAATTAACTATCCGCGAGCAGTTTTCTAGCCTGAAATAATAGTCCCCACCGGCTCTTTTCAGCAAAAACGGCAAGGAATTTTTCCCAAATTGCTTGAGGGCATTGTTCTTTATTCCTAGTGCGCGGGCAGCAAGTTCAAAACGTTCTCTCATCAAATCGAAAAACTTGTTTTTGTCCTTTTCACTCTCTTGAACAATTCTCGGCAAATTAATTGTTACGCAACCAAGACAACCTGTTCGCAGAGTATCAGTTTCCCAGTCTCCAGTTAAGTCCGACCCAAGTTTAACTCCGGAAGTGGAAAAAGCGACTTGTTCACCGTCTTTCATAGTCATATTTGCAAAGTAGGGTGTTCCCAATTCCGTTGCAAGGCGATGAGCTTTAAGGAGAACCGCTTTCGCGTTTTCATCGGCTAAAGCATTCTTCCTAATTTTTATAACCAGCTTGGGATTAAGTAGTGGCTTATGGAGACTCTCTTCCACAAAAACATCAATCATAAGCGATGCGAGTAGTTGGCTTTCTTGGGCAAAGTCACCATATTTACCGCTTGTTTTTCCCTGAGCACCAATTGCTTCTTTTTCCGCAGTTAATTTTGGGATTGAAAGCTCAACCTCCAATGTTGCTTCAGCGTTCTGGTTCAAGTTTAACATAAACAAGCGCAAGTTTTCTTTTATTCTTGCCGTTTCAGCGCCTTTTGCAAAGGGAGCAAGGAAAACGTTGAAGTAATTACAGGTTTGCATTCGGCTGGTTTCTCTGCTAGCATGCAAGAGAACGTTAAACGCAATCGACAATGCTGATTCAAAGTTGCTAGGCGGCTCCATTGAAATTTGGAGTGGATTGTCAAGTTTAAGTCCGTTTTGGAAGAAAAACCGCAAGTCATGAATTATCTCCATCGGTTTTAGAATCCATGTGCCTAAGCTGTCAACATGTATAGCTCCCGAGAGGTGAGCGTCAGCTATGTCTCTTGGAAATATGTTGAGCAAAGTGTACTCGCCTAAGACGGTTTGACCTGCTTTTGTAAGTAACGCTTCTGAATCTATCGCTAGGTCTTTAGCTTCTAATGAAGCAGTTACCTCATGTACGGGCATTCCAACTCTTGTGAGTTTATAGCGGTAATCTTCATAGCCTTTCTCAATTAGAATGCCATTTACTACCTCTCTAATCAAGGAGGCAGTGAGGTACTTCGTTTTTGATTTGATTAGGCGTTTTTCAGTTTCTTTGGCTGTTTTCTGTGCTAATTCAGCAGGGACTTTTGCTTCTTTTATGAGCGAATTCGCTATCTTGTTTGCATCAAACTCTTCCACCGTCAAATGAGATGTGCGAACAAGCATTCCTCTTGGTTTAAAAGCCTTCTTCTCCACGCGGTCAGCTACGTCAAGGACCATTTTGCCAAGGTCAGTTAGATAGTATTTTTTTGCTTCAACATCTGCTTCAACCAAGTCCGCTTTAAGCAAGAATTTTAAGTGATATGCAAATCTGCCCGCATCTCTGCTTGGATTCATTTTCAACTGGTTCATCAATTCAGTGTAAGATAGGGCGCTTTTGTCAAAAAGTAAGTTTAAGATTTGCAGCCTGAGGGGTGAAGAAACGGCTTTGAGTACTTTTACGCCACGTGCGCGATGCGGTGGCTGATTAACCATAAATCCTTCTCCCCTAAGCTCTTAGATTGATGTCTTACCTATTATTCAAAGCCAGAGTTTAAACTTAACTAAGGTTATTTATGACAAAACCAAAATCCCAAGCCTTCGATAATTGACATGAAATTCTCTTAATGTTATTAAATAGCTTGATTTAATATGATATGCTAAAACTTGTAATTTTTGCAAATAAATTCTGCATTTTTTATTTTCTGTACTTAATACTTTATTAGGCTATGAAAAATCTTTTGAAATGTACGTCCTTTTTTAGAATGATTGATGAAAAAGCTTTTATTGTAAAATATTTTGTAATGATTTCAATTAACTTGAAAAAGGGTATTGCGAAGGCAACTCGTATTTGGCAAAAACTGTTACGATATCAGAAAGCAGAAAAGCGGATGATAAGGCCCGTTCCGCCTCCTTGAATTCTCGAATCCCCATCGAAGTAAGCCTTGACCCTCTGGTAACCATTAGCACAGAAGGTAAAATAACCGACGTCAACAACGCTAACCTTATACTACCTCAATCGCAGGTCGTCTTGGCCGCAACGCCATGGTTTTGTCGCTGCAAAATAGTTACGTTAATTAGGGCATCTTCTGGTTCAGTGAAAGTAATTCGTTGAAGGCAATGGAAAAATGAAAATAAAAATCCAGTTTATAGTATGCATAGTCGTTTTCACTATGATATTGGTCGTTGTCGCTGCCTCAGTTGCAACCACGGAACAGCAAATAGCTCAAATTAATGCCCAAGAACAAATCTCCAGCAACATCGAACGAGGAGCAAACAACCTAAACAGCATATCTGTAAATTACTTCCTTTACCAAGAAGATCAACAGCTTTCTCAATGGAATTCCACGCTTTCTTCTATCTCTAGCGACTTGTCAAATCTGAAGTCTAACACCCCACAGCAGCAAATGCTTGAACAAAACGTTACCGTAGACCTGCAAAGCCTTAACGCCTTTTTTGATGACGTAGTTTCATACTTGCAAAGCGCTCCTAGAAATGTAAGCGTCAGAATTGACCCCGCATTTCAGACTAAATGGGGCAGCATGACAGCTCAAAGTCAGACACTTGCCTCTGATTCCTCCAGCCTATCAAGTTCATTAAATGATCAAGCCCGCCAAGTAAACGGTACAAATGTTTTGCTCATTATCTCGCTTGTGGGCACATTCGGCGCTTTCGTAGCAACAATTTACCTTATGTTTTTCCGAAGGACACTAAAATCAGTAGCAAAACTCCAAGACGGAATTAACACAGTAAGCTCAGGGAACCTTGAATACGTTACAGAAACTAAGAGAAATGACGAGATAAGTGAGCTTTCCTTCTCATTCAACCAGATGACAGCTAACCTGAAAACTGTAACAGCCTACTCGCGTAGCCTGATTGAGGCTAGCCTCGATCCACTGGTAACGATTAATGCTAAAGGTAAAATCACCGATGTGAACAAATCCACTGAGGAAGTCACCGGATATACACGCGAAGAACTAATCGGGAGCGATTTTTCAGATTACTTCACTGAACCAGAGAAAGCCAGAGTTGGATATAAAAAAGTTTTTACACAGGGCTATGTTAGAGATTACCCTCTCGCCATCCGGCATAAATCGGGCAAAGTAACAGATGTTCTCTATAACGCTTCAGTTTATCGAAATCAGGCTGGCGAGATTCAAGGCGTTTTCGCAGCTGCCCGTGATGTTACTGAACGCAAACTTGCCGAACAAAAGTTATCGGCTGCATCTTTGTATTCAAGAAGTCTACTTGAAGCAAGTTTGGACCCGTTGGTTACAATCAGCAAAGAAGGGAAAATCACTGACGTTAACGAGGCTACTGAAAACGTTACTGGTTGCTCCCGTGAAGAACTTATTGGCAGCGATTTTTCCGAATATTTTACTGAGGCCGAAAAAGCTAGAGCGGGCTACAAGCAGGTCTTTACAGAAGGCTTTGTTAGAGATTATCCTCTAGCGATTCGAAATAAATCTGGCAAAATCACCGACGTACTGTACAATGCGGCAGTCTACAAAAATGTGGATGGCACGATCTCAGGTGTTTTCGCCGCAGCAAGAGACGTAACTTCGAGGAAGCAGGCTGAAGAGAAGTTGCGTGCGGCTTCGCAGTATTCGCGTAGTCTAATTGAAGCCAGCTTAGACCCATTGGTTACTATTAGTGCTGAGGGCAAAATTACAGACGTTAACAAGTCTACTGAAGAAGTGACTGGTTTTTCTCGCGAGCAGTTGATTGGTAGCGACTTCTCAGACTACTTTACGGAACCACAAAAGGCGCGGAAAGGGTATCAAGAAGTTTTCACTGAAGGATTTGTTAGAGACTACCCGCTAGCTATTCGGCAGAAAACAGGCAAAATCATAGACGTACTCTATAATGCCACGCTCTTTAGAAATGAAGCTGGCCAGATTCAAGGAATATTTGCCGCAGCAAGAGACGTTACCGAAAGAAATGCTATGGAGAATGAAATTAAGCAAACACTAGAAAAATTGAAGCAATCTAATTCAGAATTAGAGCAATTTGCCTACGTGGCATCTCATGATCTGCAAGAACCTTTGCGTATGGTGGCAAGTTATGTTCAACTGTTAGAGCGAAGATACAAAGGAAAACTGGATGCAGATGCCGATGGGTTCATTGCCTACGCCGTGGATGGTGCCAACCGAATGCGAGGTTTAATTGATGACCTCCTAACTTACTCGCGTGTAAGCAGACTTGGCAAACCTTTTGAACCAACAGACCTTGAATCGACACTTGACATTGTGCTTATGAATCTGCAGGCATCAATTGCTGAAAACAGTGCGGTGGTGACACATAATAAACTCCCAGTGGTTATGGCTGATGGAGGGCAACTTGTTCAGCTGTTTCAGAATCTAATTAGCAATGCCATAAAATTCCATGGCAAGAAGCCGCCACATGTTCATGTATCAGCTCAGGTCAAAGAGACCGAATACTTGTTCTCAGTGCGCGATAATGGCATTGGTATTGCTCCTGAATATTTTGACCGCCTTTTCAAGATTTTCCAGCGACTTCATACAAGAGAAGAATATCCCGGTTCAGGAATTGGCCTTGCTGTCTGCAAGAGAATCGTGGAACGACATGGAGGACGTATCTGGCTTGAATCGCAAGTAGGGAAAGGTTCAACTATATACTTCACATTAAACAAACAAAAAGGGAGTGATTAAGAACAAATGAAAAAAATAGAAGCAATAACGGTGGATATTTTATTAGTCGAAGACAACCCCGGAGACGTTCGCTTAACCAAAGAAGCACTGAAAGACGCAAAAGTGCTAAACGAAATTCACGTGGCTAAAGACGGTGTTGAAGCAATGGAATTCTTAAATAAACAGGGATCATTTGCAGAAGCCCCTACCCCAGATTTGATTCTATTAGATTTGAACCTGCCGAGAAAAGACGGTCGAGAAGTCTTAGCTGAAATTAAAAAAGACTCGAAGCTCAAACATATTCCTGTGGTTATCTTGACAACTTCAAAGGCTGACGAAGATATCATTAAAACATACGATCTACACGCAAACGCCTACATTACCAAACCAGTTGATCTAAACCGATTCGTTGAGATTATGCATGTTATGGAAGAATTCTGGTTTACCATAGTAAAACTGCCTCCAAAGGAGTAATTAAAAAATTAGAATCCTGTTAATTGAAGACAATCCTGGCGACGCCAGACTCATCCAAGAGATGTTGACTGAAGAAAAACTTGACATCGGCAAAATAGAGCGCGTTGACAGGCTTTCGAAAGGAATAGACCGTTTGAAGGCACGAGGCATAGATGCAATTCTGCTAGACCTTGGATTGCCCGACAGCCAAGGGCTCAACACTTTTGAAAAGATACAAGCTGTGGCTAAGAAAGTACCCATCCTAATATTAACTGCATACACAGACGATGCATTTGCTTTAGAAGCAGTGCGCAAAGGCGCACAAGATTATCTCATCAAAGGAAAATTTGACAGCGCTCTACTAGTTCGAGCTATAGCCTATGCTGTCGAACGTAAAAAACTGGGGGAAACCGTCGAAAAACGTACACTCTCGCTGAAAGCAAGCGAAGAGAAATATCGAACCTTGTTCGATTCAATTGACGAGGGTTTTTGCATTGTCGAAATGATTTTTGACGCTGAAGACAAGCCTACCGATTATCGCTTTTTGGAAATCAATTCTTCATTTGAGCGGCAGACTGGACTGCATGATGCGAAGGGAAAACTAATGCGCAGTCTTGCCCCTAACCATGAGACGCATTGGTTTGAAATTTACGGAAAAGTTGCTTTAACAGGGCAATCAGTGCGGTTTGTAAACGAGGCAAAAGCGTTGAATCGCTGGTACGATGTTTTTGCCTTCCCAGTCGGCGAAGGAAAAATCCAAAGAGTTGCCATCTTGTTCAATGACATAACCCGGCGTAAGAATTTAGAGCAGCAGCTGCAAGATTCTGAACGCTTAGCCGCAATTGGCGCTACCGCCGGTATGGTTGGTCATGATATACGCAATCCTTTGCAATCGATAATTGGCGAACTATTCCTATCAAAAAAGGAAATAGACGACTTGCCTGAAAGTGATGCCAAAAAGTACTTGAAAGATAGTATGCAATCTATTGAAGACAATATATTTTATATTAATAAGATCGTTACTGATCTTCAAGACTTCGCTAAACCCTTAATGCCTTCTATCGAAGAAACCGATTTTACAACGATCATTGAAGATGTTTTTTCAACATTAAAGATTCCTGAAAATATAAAAGTCGTTTATTCTGTCGAACCCCTTTTTAGAAAACTAATGACTGACCCTTCGGCTATGAAGAGGATATTAACAAACCTGTGCTCAAACGCGATTCAAGCCATGCCTGAGGGTGGAATACTAACCTTAGATGCTGCCTATAAAGACGACAAGATACTCATAAATGTCCAGGACACCGGCTTGGGTATACCCGAGGGGACTAAAGAGAAACTTTTCAAGCCCTTATTTACAACTAAAGCTAAAGGTCAGGGTTTCGGTTTAGCAGTTGTCAAAAAGCTAACTGAAGCCTTAAATGGTGAGATAAGTGTTGAAAGCGAAATTGGAAAAGGGGCCCGATTCACCATTGAATTTCCTCTCCAAAAAATGACCACTCCTATTAGTCATATCCGCCTTAAGGATAGAGAAGTTCACCGCGGCACGATAGGGCAATCGCGAAAAGAGAGTCAATAGCTAAACTTTGTTACTGTGAAGATACAGTCACATCACTATTTATCATTCAAGATAACTTATGTGTATAACCACGCGGAAAGGAATGGCCTAAAAGCGTGAGGCGAAATGGTTAACTTGGATGCAGGCGAACTATTTCTACTCTCTCTCTTCCTGAAATTTTTTGTTTGCATCTAGGTTAGCCTTTTTCGCTTGAACCTGCATTATTTTATGGTTTCATCACATAAAAACATAGTGTTGGCGGGCTGCATTAAAATAATAAACTTAAAACCGAATCGGTTCATGGTAAATTTGAGTTTTAGGTGAGGCAATTTCGGGTTATGGAGCCAAATATGCTGATGGTTTATTGTTGGCATGGTTGTTGTTGTGTTATGCAGTGAATCGTGCCAAATCCGTATAATAGGTCAACGCATTTAATGCCTACGACTTTTCTTTTTGGGAATAATTCTTGCAGTGTAGATAAAGCCGTCTCATCGTTCTTATGTTCAAAGAGTGGAAGTAGAACTTTTCCGTTGCCTATATAGAAGTTTGTGTAGCTTGCGGGTAGCCTACTTCCTTTATCACTGAGGACTCTAGGCATGGGCAATTTAACAACTTTCATTTTTTCGCCATTTTGATCAACTGACTGGCTGAGTATTTCATAGTTTTCTTTTAGAATGCTATATTCTTCGTCGTTTTTGTCTTCTTGGTAGGCGTAAACTATTGTTGTTGGATTCACGAATCGAGCTATGTCGTCGATGTGGCCATCGGTATCATCGCCCATGATTCCTTTTTTGAGCCAAATGAAGTGCTTTACTCCCAAATAGTCGGTTAGGAATGTTTCAATTTGTTTCTTATCGAGACGTGGATTCCTGTTCTTGTTCAATAGGCATTGTTCTGTTGTGAGTAAGGTTCCTTCGCCGTTCACGTCTACTGATCCGCCTTCGAGAACCATGCCTGGCTTAAAACATTTCAACGCCATTTTCTGGTTTATGATGTCCGGGATTTGTTTGTCTTTTAGGAGTTCTTGGTATTTTTCTCCCCAAGAGTTAAAGTTCCAGTGAATCATTGCCAATTCATGATTTTTATTTTTAACGAATATGGGTCCGTAATCTCTAAACCAAACGTCAGCGTAATCAAAAATGAAAAAGTGGATTTTGTTTAGATTAATGTTTTCTTTCTTGAACAGCTTTATCGCTTTTTCTTTCATGCCCTTGTCTGTAACGAATAAATTGACTTGCTCGCTTTCATGAATTTCCTTAACAATCTGTACGTACGTTCCTTCTACCATTTCGACCCTGT
This sequence comes from Bathyarchaeia archaeon, assembly GCA_050013315.1. Lineage (GTDB taxonomy): Archaea > Thermoproteota > Bathyarchaeia > Bathyarchaeales > Bathycorpusculaceae > Bathycorpusculum. Next base: position 52,252 of record JBEKFM010000002.1, on the reverse strand, counting down.
TTGGGAAAGTTGTAGGATCGTATGGCCATGCTAGCCAGACAGCTTCGTGTTTCTTCCATTCTGCTGGCATGCTGTATCCTAAATCTCGAGGCGTTAATTTGCTAGAGCTTACTTTAATCTCCATTTGTGGCGCCTCTTGTATTGTCTTTAACAAGCGGATTGTATGTGTCGGGGCGTCGATTTTTGAGGAATCCCCATCCTTCTTGGATTTCCTTGTTTTTGCTTAAGTCAACTTTGGTAACTAATACTTCTTCTTTTTCGGTGCTTGCCTCTTTGAGCACTTTTCCAAAGGAGTCACATGCGAATGAGCCTCCCCAAAACTTCAATTGCCCTTCCTCGCCTACCCTATTAACGGCGGCAACGTGAACTCCGTTTGCTATGGCGTGGGCACGCTGTACAGTTTTCCAAGCGTCATACCAGTCGCCGTCTTCTGAAGTGTAGCCTTTAATCCAGCCTATTGCAGTAGGATAGAATATGATTTCTGCCCCTTTCAACGCGTTTATTCTAGCAGGTTCAGGGAACCATTGATCATAACAGATTAACACGCCGATACGTGCGAAAGCAGTATTGCAAACCTCGTAGTTCGAGTCACCTGCATCAAAATAGTCTTTCTCGTAAAAAAACGGGTCGTGAGGTATGTGGACTTTGCGGTAAGTACCAACGATTTTTCCTTCCGAATTGATTATCACGGCTGAATTGTAAAATTTGCCGTTCTGGTTTTTCTCAAACAAGGGCGCAATAATAACTATCTTATGCTTTTTAGCCAGTTCAGAAAATACTTTTGTGGATTCTCCAGGGATAGTTTCAGCTAATTCTGCAACATTCTGGTTTCTTTTCTGTGGGAAATATTCTGTTCGATACAGTTCCTCGAGGCAGACGATTTGCGCGCCTTTTTCTGATGCCTCCTCAATCTTTTCCACCGTTTTTCTAATGTTTTCAGCTATTTTCGCTGAAGCAGACATCTGAATAAGCCCAATAGTAACTATTTTATGGCTTTCTTTTTTTAATTTAAAAGTGTTTGAATCCAATTTCTTAGTAGGTATCTGATTACCCATCCTTGTTTCAACTAATTTGTTCGTTGGTATTAACTTTTTTGAAAAAATCAGGAAAAACTAAACCTGAAAACCATTATAAAACAATGATTTTAGCCTGGAAAAACTTAGTGCTTTAAATAGGAAGGATATGACTTTTTCCAAGTGCGATAGACTCATAACATCAAAAAATACGGTTCTTTTCAATTTAAGGCAAAGAAACTATTTATTAGGTTAGAGTAGTGACAATAGTTAGTTTATTGGGGCTCAGAAACATGAAAGCATTCATAATCCAGTTTCCGTATGGAGTAGCAGCTTTCGACGACAAGAACAGTTTAGTAGAGAAGGTTCTGTTTCCAAAAAAACCTCAAGCAGCGGCAAGAAGTCTTCTGAAAGCTGAAACCGGAAAACTCTCCGACGAAATTTTCTCCCTAATTTCCCTACTAAAAACTGTAGGCTACGACACTTTTGTTTTTGAAAACGCTAACATTGCAGAAGAAGTCCAACGAAAAATGAACGTCACCGTGGAAGTGGCAAAGCCTGCCGAAGCAGCAGTTCTCCGTTCGCGCATGAATGAAGCTGCGTTTGAATCAGGTTTTGTTAACGATGAGCAGGAACTTAGCCTATGGAACCGCAACGTTAGCTTGGAACTTGCAAAGTTAAGAATCAAGGGTGCCTCAGAAAAAAGAGACCTAATTATAGCTCAAGGCATTCAGACGTTGGATGATTTAGATCGTACAGTTAACCTCTTCATGGGCAGACTAAGAGAATGGTACGGCGTATACTTCCCTGAACTTGACCGCTTAATTGAAAAACATGAAACTTATGCTCGGCTCGTAATGAACTTAGGCTACAGGGAAAACTATACAGTAGAAGCCTTAGAGAATGAAAATATTCCAAAAGAGAGAGCAGGATTAACTGCAAAAGCTGCTGAATCATCTATGGGCGCAGACATTGCAGACCTAGACCTGATACAGATACAAGCCTTAGCCAAGAACGTGCTTGAATTCTACGAACTACGCAAAAACATGGAGAACTACATTGATAGAACCATGGAGGAAATGGCCCCAAACATTCGTACAGTAGCAGGCGCACTTCTTGGCGCACGCTTAATAGCCATCGCTGGCAGCTTACGAACCTTAGCTATGAGACCAGCAAGCACCATTCAAGTTTTAGGTGCAGAAAAAGCATTGTTCCGCTCCTTGAAAACAGGGGCCAGACCGCCAAAACATGGCTTAATTTTCCAGCACACTCTGTTGCATGACGCGAAAAGGTGGCAAAGAGGAAAAATCGCACGAGTTATCGCTGGAAAACTAGCTATCGCCGCCAGAGCTGACGCTTTCGGAGGCAATTACATCGGAGAAAGATTAAAAGCGGAAATAAATAAGCGAATAGAAGAAATACGCGAGAAATACAAAGAGCCACCGCCACCTAAAGAAAAGAAACCCGCATTCGAACGACGCGAACAAAGACCCGAAAGGCGAGAGCAACAATTCAGAGAACGCGACCGAGGTAGAAAACGCCACGGTGGTCAGAACTGGAGAAGAGACAGGCGTGCACCTCAAGGTTAAACCGCATCCTCAATTCAAAGAAATCTACCAAGTCATGCTTGAAGATGGCGCACAACGGTTAGCAACACGCAACCTAACCCCCAATTTGACTGTTTACGGCGAAAGACTCATCCGTTTTAAAAGCGTCGAGTACCGTGTTTGGGACGCTTTCAGAAGCAAACTAGCAGCAGCCATCATCAAAGGCGTACAATCCGTTCCCATAGAACCTGGAAACAAAGTTCTTTATTTAGGCGCTGCCTCAGGAACTACGCCCAGCCACGTCTCAGACATTGTCGGCGAGAACGGACATGTTTACTGTGTCGAATTTGCTTCTAGGTCGATTAGAGATTTAGTCAACAACGTTGCGGCTTATCGACCTAACATTTCACCGCTCCTGGAGGATGCTCGGATGCCGGAAAAATACGCTATGTTCATCTCTGGTAAAGTGGATACAATCTACTGCGACGTAGCACAGCCAGAGCAGGCTAAACTGTTAGCTGACAACGCTGACATGTTTCTAAAACATGCTGGCTGGGTCATGTTAGCTGTAAAATCACAAAGCATTGACGTAACCATGGATCCCGACGCTGTATATCGACAAGAAGCCAATGTATTGCGCAACAGAAGCTTTGATGTCAAAGAAGTTGTGAATTTAGAGCCTTTTGACAAAGCGCATGCGATGATAGTAGCGCAACATGTTTGATTTTTCTGCGCATCTGTAGTTTTGGAAAAGCATTATAGCCTAGTTTACTGAAGCCATTCATAATCAATTGGTGTTGGTATATTTGGATAAAATCTTGATTGCTGGCGTTGATGAAGCTGGCCGTGGATGCGTGATTGGTCCCTTAGTAGTAGCTGGCGTCATGGTGAAAACTGAAAACTTGCCATTTCTAACTGAGCTTGGGGTGAAAGATTCAAAGCTTCTAACACCAAAAAAGCGTGAAGCTCTCTATCCAGAAATCATACGTTTATCTGAAAAGTACCAGACAATAAAGATACTTCCATGTGAGATTGATAAAGTAGTTGAAAGCGTGAGAAAGCTACATAAGCTAAACAGGCTTGAAGCGCAGACAATGGCGCGAGTGATTGAAGCCTTAAAACCCGATGAAGCCTATGTTGACGCAGCAGATACTGTTGAAGATCGATTCAGAAATCACATTCAAGAATGTCTAAAAATCAAAACCAAAATCATTTCAAAACATAAGGCAGACAAGATTTTCCCGGTTGTTTCAGCCGCATCCATAATAGCTAAGGTAGAGCGTGATAGAGAAATCGCAAGTTTAAGAATAGAATACGGCGACTTCGGGAGCGGATACTTAACTGACCAAAAAACCATTGGTTTCCTAAAGCAATTGTTAGAAAAAAATGGAGAGTATCCGAGTTTTATACGAAAATCGTGGAAACCTGCAAAAAGAGCAAAAAATGAAACTGGGACAGTGCAAAAGAAACTCGTTTAACTTTGCTTCTAAACATGAATATGTTTTTAATTGTAGTCAAAAATTTTTCAAAAAGGATACAAGCAAGCATTATTTATATAAATGACGACTATATCTTTAGCTACTGAGAACAGCGTTTTAAATGGCGGATATTTGATGAGCGAAAAGGATGTCACAAGATTCCTGCAAATTCTTGGGCTGTCAAAAAGAGAAATTCAAGTTTACATGTTCCTTGCAAAAAGCGGTGTCCAATCAACTAGCTTTGTTGCTAAAAGGCTCAAAATGGAACGTGTTCAAGCATACCGCACATTCAAAAAGCTGCAGGAGAAGGGCTTCATCGAAGCAACGTTGGAAAGGCCCACGCGCTTTACGATTGTTCCTTTTGAATCCTTAGTTGACTCATTTATTACTTCTAAAAAGAATGAGGTTGCCAACCTAGGCGAACAGAAACCGACTCTTTTAACGGCTTGGCAATCTATAAGCGCTCCCGAATCAGAATATCCAGTGGCCAAATTCTCCATAATTACAGGTAAGAAGAAAATTCATTCTAAAATGTTATCTATGATTGACGAATCGAAAGCAGCGGTTACGGTTTTAACAACCTCTTTAGGTTTAATTCAAGAAGACATAGCGGGAATCTTTGACTCAGCCATCAGTTCTTCCCAACAAAGGAAAATCCAATTTCAAATTATAACCGATATTTCACATGAAAACTTCAAAGTTGCAGAAAGAATAGACGAGAGTATTTCGGAAGAAAAAATAAATATCAAACTTCGTCACGTCAACATGACCTCAAAATTTTTCCCTCGTTTTTTGATTAAAGATGATGAAGAAGCCATTTTGTATGCGCCTTTCGGCAACGAAGCATCTGTACTGAATTTGGAAGACGAAGGCTTATGGATAAATGACAAAATGTTCATTTCAGTTCTGAAGGCTTTTTTTGTCCAAATGTGGCATAGTGGAGTTGACGCTTCAAGGCGAATAGAAGAGTTGAAGAGTGGAATACCAATTGGCGAAACACTCGTCATTAAAGACAGTGAAGAAGCCTGGTCAAAAGTCACGAAGATTCTTGAATCAGCAAAAAAAGACATAGTCATAATTACGTCATCCCAAAGCATTAACAGTCTAGCTGAAAATGACCCGTTAATAAATTACTTTAAAAAAGGCTTAAGAGTTCGAATAATGGCATCCATAGATTTAGACAATCTTGAACCAGCAAAGAGACTTTTAACTCGTTACGAAATCAAGCATGTTCCAATCAGTTACCTGACGATGATGGTTGTTGACAACAAGCACCTCTTCATGTTCAAGATGCCACCGTTAAGCGATTTCGGTACCGAATCTGTCTTTTACTTGGCTGACACCTTCTACTCCAGTGACCCCAGCCAAATTGAAAGAGTAAGCGAAATGCTAGATGATATTTGGAAAAGAGGCATAGACATATCAGAAATCACCAACCAAGCGGGCACTAAACTTCCTACAGTTGAAATCTCAACAACGGAGACAATATCTAAACTTGTTGACAAAATGTTACAAAACAACGTGACTTCCGTTCTAATAACTGATCATCATAACCTAATCGGCGTAATAAACGACAGGGACGTTTTGAAGGAAATAGTTGAAAAACAAAAGGATCCCAAGAAAACTCTTGCAAAAGACCTCAACTACACACCGCTTATAATTCTTCAAGAAAACGAATCAATGGTTACAGCCATGAAGCTTATGGAAGAAAAAGGCATGAAACGAGTTGCCATAGTTAAAAACGGGCAGCTAATAGGCATGTTAATGGCGAATGCTGCTAAAATGGCTGCCTTGAAAGTTAAAGAATCTGTTATATAGACTATTCTAACCTTATTATTATTAGCAATTAAGATTAATAGCGTTTTTAACGGCAAACGATATTAATAAAAATGTATTAACCTTCTAAGTGAGGAATACTTACTTGAAGCTGAAAACGCCTATTATTATCGTAAACTTTAAAACTTATTTAGAATCAACAGGACAAAAAGCCATTGAACTAGCAGAGAGCGCCGAAAGAGTCACCAAAGAAACAGGCGCGTGCATCGTGGTGGCGCCTCAGTTTGCCGATATTGCTAAGGTTGCAGATGCGGTTAAGATTCCTGTTTTCGCTCAGCATATTGACCCGATTAAGCCTGGGAGCTCTACAGGTCATGTTCTTGCGGAGTCGATTAAGGAGGCAGGTGCAGTTGGAACTTTAATTAATCATTCCGAGAGACAACTTAAACTTGCAGAGATCGAGGCAATTATCGCGTTGACTCGTGAAAAAGGATTAACTTCTTGCGTGTGCGCTAATAACCCAAATGCAAGCGTTGCCGCGGCTGCAATGCGACCAGATATTGTTTCTATCGAGCCACCGGAACTTATTGGCACGGGGATCGCGGTTTCAAAAGCGCAGCCCCAAGTAGTTACTAACACGGTTAAGCTTGTTCACAAGATCAACGCTAATATTGCCATTCTATGCGGCGCGGGGATAAGTCAAGGCGAAGACGTTTCAGTTGCTTTGAAGCTTGGAACACAAGGTGTGCTTGTTGCAAGTGGCATAGTTAAAGCGAAAGACCCATATAGTATCCTACGTGCTTTTGCCGACGCGACAAAAATGTAATTGTGTGAGTAGCCTTGAAAGTTGAAGCCGAATGCGAATCATGCTTGCTTGCTCGGGCAATGACGGAAACCTATCAAGCCACAACAAATCCCGCTTTACGTTTCAGATGCCTTGCTGAAGTAGTTAAACTGTTAAATCGGGGATTCAAACCTAATTCGGTGGCGGCGGATTTAGGAACGAAAAGAGACCGCATTATTAGACAATTAACAAGCAACAATGACCCGTACACTCGAACCAAGAAAGCGGCAAACGAGAAAGCGTTAAAAATGTTACCACATGCAAGAAAGCTCATAGAAGCGAGTAATAATCAGCAGGAACGGTTCAAAAAAGCTTGCTTATGCGCGATTGTAGGTAACGTAATGGAGTTTGATATTCCAGGGCATAATTTCAACCTCAACAGTTTAGCTGGTTGTTTTAGAAAAGCATCTAAAGACTTGGTAATAGATGATATTGACAAAGCTTACGCTTTAGCGAAGAAAGCTGATAGCGTTCTTTACCTAGCGGATAATGCTGGAGAAATAGTTTTTGACACGCTTCTGGTTGAGCAATTGAAAAATATGGGGTTAAAAGTAACTTATGTTGTTAAAGGTGGACCAGTTATTAACGATGCCACTTTGGATGATGTGCCTCTCTCAGGTATGGATAAAATAGCCGACGACATATTGACCACAGGAACCGATGCCGTTGGCTTGCAAAAAGAGGAAGTGTCACCTGAATTCTTGAAAGTCTACGATGCTGCCGAGTTGGTTTTTGCTAAAGGTATGGGGTACGCTGAAACTCTTACCGAGTACAAGTTAACGAAGCCTCATTTGCTTTTGTTCAGAACAAAATGTGTTCCAGTGGCTAATTATTTCTGTGTTCCGCGTGATAAGAACATTGCCAAGTTGATGCCGTAAAAATGAAGCTGTCCGCCATAGCCTTCACTCAAGAAGCACTTTCCCGTTTTGGCGAGGTTATACAGAAAGAATGGCTCTTAACCAATGGATTAGGTGGATACGCATCAAGTACAGCTTTAAGCCTTAACACGAGAAAGTATCATGGTTTACTTATTGCCGCGCTGCAACCCCCTGGCGACCGCACTGTTTGCCTATCAAAGCTGGACGAGGATGTAATCGTGGGCAATGTTGTTTATCGGTTGGGTGCTGACGAGTTTCGTGACGTCATCTATCCACAAGGTTATAAGTTACTGAAAGCGTTTTCAATTGCGCCTTTTCCCAGTTACACTTATGGCTTTAGCGGCGTTCAAGTCGATAAAACAATTTTTATGCCTAAAAACAAAAACGCTGTCTCGGTAATCTACAAATTTAGTAACAAGAACAGTTTTGAGGCTAAAATTAGAATTTACCCACTTTTGACCTGCAGATATTTTCACATTGTTTTGGATCGACTGAAAAACCCGCTGGATTTTACTCAAAGTACTAGTGTGAAACAGATTGAAACAACTTTCCAGCATCCACAAGCAACAATCTTATGTCGCTCAACCGAGGGAGAGTTTAACGAGAAAATTAACTGGATTGAACACTTGTTTTATCGTGCAGAGGCTTCACGAGGCGAAGCCAGCATTGACGACTGTTTCCAACCCGGATTTTTCGAATTTCTGGTTCCGGCTCAAGAAGAAAAGGAGTTTGCGGTGGCAGCCGCCGTAAGCGCGGAGAACCAAACAGCAAGAGACGTTTTAGAGGGTGTCGGCAGCACTATTGATGAAATTAAGGCTTCCCTCAACCGGGAATTAGCTCAGAAGATCGATTTTTTAGAAGATTTCTATAGTTTACATTCTGAAGTTCCTATGAGTGGTTGGCTGAACTGGATTCTTTTAGCCGCAGACTCATTCATAGTGCAGAATGAGATGGGCAAAAAATCCGTTATCGCGGGGTACTTCTGGTTTGAACCATGGGGCAGAGATACCTTCATTTCATTACCTGGTCTGATGTTGCTGACAGGCAGATTCGGCGAGGCAAAGGATATTGTTCAAAACTTCATTCAGTATTGCAAAAACGGGCTTATCCCAAACTATGTATCTGATAAGTCAGGGGAACCGGCATACAACACTGTTGACGCTACCCTTTGGTATGTTAACGCTGTGTTGCAATACCTGAAGTACACTGGCGACTTCGAGTTTGTTAGAGAAGTGCTTTGGGACAAGTTGCAGGAGATAATTGATTATCATGAGCGGGGCACTTTGTTTGGTATTCGTTTAGATTATGACGGCCTGCTTGTACACGGTTCAAGGCTAACGTGGATGGATGCAGCAGTAGGTGGCAAAGAGATTACGCCAAGAGTTGGAAAAGCTGTGGAAATCCAAGCTTTATGGTACAATACACTGAGAATCATGCAGTTGCTGGCAAACAACTTCGGCGAGAAAGCTTTAGCTGAAAAATACGCTGCTATGGCAGAGAAAACCAACAAAAGCTTTAACGAAAAATTCTGGAACGCAAAAGCAGGCTGCCTCTTCGACGTCATAGACGCTAACGGCGATGATGCATCGCTTCGCCCCAACCAAATTTTTGCTGTCTCATTAGATTTTTCCATGCTAGATAAAGACAAGAGCAAGCAAGTTGTCAAAATTGTGAATCGTGATCTGGCTACACCTTATGGCTTGCGTACTTTAGCACTAACTGATCCGAAGTTTGTAGGCAAATGCTTTGGCGATAGACTAAGCAGAGACACCGCCTATCATAATGGAACAATTTGGCCTTGGCTACTGGGACCATTTATATCGGCTTATTTGAAAGTTAACGACTACAGCGCTGAATCACGCGAATATGCAATGAAAAATCTCGTTTTGCCCTTATTCAGCATCGGAATCAACCAAGCAGGATTAGGCACACTAAGTGAAATATACGATTGTGACTCACCGAACACGCCGAGGGGTTGCATCTCGCAAGCATGGAGTGTCGCCGAACCTCTTAGAGCTTACATTGAAGATGTACTGCTGGTTAAACCAAGATACTGGAAGGAAATTTTGGAGACTTAAGGTTTCATTGCTTTTCTAAGGCTTTCAGCTGCAGTTTCAGGCGTTACAGTGTTTATGTATATTCCAGTACTTATCTCGAAGCCTGCCCAAATTGACAGTTTGGGGTAAACTTCCAAATGCCAATGGTAGTAGTCTTGGGCTTCTTTGTTTATGGCCAAGTGGAAACCATAATTGTATGGAGGATCATTTACTAGATCTTTTAGGGCTTTGAGGCTTCCTTTGAGGGTTTTAGCAAACGCCTTCACTTCATCGGCATTTAAGTTAAGGATGTTTGGAGCGTGGTTTGTGGGCATTATCCAGAACTCCATTGGGTTAATGCTTGCGTAAGGAGCAAAAACAACAAAATCCGAATCTTCAGAAACAAGCCTTGGGCTCTTTATTTCTTGCTCGATTATTTCGCAAAAAACACAACTACCACCCTTGTCGTAGAATTCTTTACTCGCATCTAACTCTTCTTGAATAGTTGCTGGGACTATTGGTGTGGCGATTATTTGACTGTGTGCGTGCGAAAGTGACGCGCCAGCTTCTCGTCCATAATTTCTAAAAATTGAAACATATTTGACGTATGGCTTCGCGCTTAACTCTCTGAATCTGTCAATATACGCTTTGATGACGAGTTCCAGCTGAGACAGTTTCGCGTCAGCTGGGTCCTCGTCATGATTTGGCGATTCAGCTATAACTTCATGGTGCCCAATCGCGCAACCAAAACATTCACTCTTTATGATTTGTGTTTCATCTAGGGGTTGTTTAGGTGGACTAAACGCTGGGTAAAGGTTTGGGATGCAACGAACAAGCCAATTCTTTGGGCGTTCGCCAACCAAAGGGTCTTTAGCCACTTTTATTTCACTATTCTCTTTCAAGTATAGCATCAAGGCCGGTGGCGTCATTTGCTCATTGCCAACACACATTGGACAAACAGTTGTTTTGGCATCTTCAGTTTTTTGTTTTGCAAAATCGGTTGGTCTGCGACTTCGTTCCTTTGCAATCACGACCCAGCGGTTCAATAAATAATCTTTTCTGAGTTCGTTGTAAGACATACCGTTAAGCACTCACACAAAAAAAGGCACTGAAACATTTTAGCATGACAAGATATATGATGTTGAGATTTAATTTCATTACTAAGATAACTTGTCATTAATGTTAGCCCTTTTGTCTTTTCTAATCATAGCTTCTTAGAATAAATCTTTTACTGAGGGCATCTTAACCCATGAATGTACTCGGTAATAGCCCTAACCGTTTAATGTACTCTAGAAACTTTAATTCTGATAGTTATATCTTGGTCTAAGAAGAGTTTTGTTTTGCTTCTTGCCTTCTTTGAAATCTAAAGGCTAAGTACAAGTTACCGAATGTTGCCAGTAAGAATAACTACAGAGTAAAATTAGAGTCGAGAAATACTCGTTCATACCCACTTACTTGAATATACCATGGAAAGTAAGCCCTTATAGCCACTTGGCTCGGGGCAAACGAGTCTAACCCTGAATATTCACCCCAATTAAAAAAAAATACAGAAAAACAAACACAACATTAAAAAAAACCATTAGCTTAAAATGTTTGGACATCTGTCACTCGCTCTGCTTTTGTGTTTGTCTTGACTTTGCTTATGCCTAATTCTATTTCTACGCTTTTCAGATTTAAGAGTTATCTCTCTAAATTTCCAGCTTACCGAGACCATTATAGCGTCTTAATGTACTCTGTAAACTTGGCAAGAAGTGCAAGATGAACAGTTTCAATCTTTTAGGTTTCTTTTATAATGTTTCTTTAGGTAATGGTCGGATTGTCGCATCAATTTTTTTCCATCCAAGTTTCTTTGCAGCGCAAAATCTCAAGTGGTTATCTCGTATGCATGACTAGAAAAATTGTTTTTGTGAATATAGCTCGAAAGAAAAGTCGGGTGAATCGTCGTTACAGGTTTTGCACTATTATTTCGTAACATTTGTACTATTGCCATTTAGATGTTGGTCTAATTTTATTCTGAATTTGTTTTAGCAGTTTTATAACCAGACTCAGGGCACTTTATAAAATGTAAACTTTACAGGAGACAGGAAAATACAAATTGCTAAAAGTAAAACTGCGGCTTTTGCGCTTGCTTCATTTTTAATGTTTTCAGTGGAAGCTTCAATGATGCTTGTACCAACTGCCGGTGTTTGACGAAACAGTACATGTTTTTTAGAAGAATTCAAAGATGAATGAATCAAGTTCAGGATTGCGTTTAATTCAGTTAAAGGCGGGAGTAAACAAGTGGCGGATAGCCTTTTTGATTTTTGCTTTATCTTACGGTGTATTGCTTGTCCTAAATCTTTCCAATATGCCGATGCAATGGGATGAAGCTGTTAATCTGAGTGGCGCGTCATTTTTGAAATGGGGACTGTACAACAAGTTTGTTAATAGTGCATTCTATCCGCCGCTTTTTGATTCTATTGCAATGTTTTTCTTTCATATATTTGGCGTGAGCTTGTTTTCAGGTAGGCTGGTTTCAGTCGTTTTTTCTGTTCTTTCGCTTTGGACAGTGTTTGAACTTGCCTACAACATGTACGGAGGAAAATTCGCGTTAATTTCAGCAGTTTTATTGGGAATTATGCCGGGCTACTTTTGGATTTCAGGAGTAGCTTTGCTAGATATAATGCTTGTTTTCTTTTTTACGCTGTCTTTGCTTTTCTTCTTCCGTTGGCTAAATAACCATCAGAATAAAATGTTAGTCTTAAGCGGCTTAGCTTTAGGCTTTGGCTTACTGACAAAGTATCAAATTATTGCTGCAGGAGTCGTAATGATTGTTAGCTTACTAGTTTTGGGTAGGCATCAACTTAAACGGTTATTTTCAAAATTCACACTATTAATAATCACTGTAGCAATAGTGATTATTCCATGGATTATTATTGCCTATGACATTTATGCATCTAAAATCTTGAGCCGGTGGCTATACGCTATACAAATTGGGAACCCCGGAAGATTGATGTACAGTGGCCGTTTTCCGCTTCCAATATTTTATTTAGTGGAGATGACCTGGCCGTACAATAGCATACACCCGATTTCGCTTCTTCTTAATGTTGTGGGTCTGCTTGGTTTAGTCTTGTTTGCGTGGAGACGGAAAAAAGAAGATAAATTTGTTTTCATCTGGTTTGCATGTGTTTTTATTTTCTTTACGTTGATAGAGAATAAGAATTGGCGTTATGTGCTGCCTCTCTTTCCAACCCTGGCAATCTCAGCAACGGCTTTTATTTTATTCGTTTACTCAAAGGCTGAAAACACTTGGAAAGGACACATAAACGTAAACAAGAAACACCTTGTTAAATTCGCCGCAGGACTATTCATAATATTTATAGCTTTTGCAATGGCTTACAGCATAAATGACACTTACCATTGGGCTGCAAACGATGATATAAGAATCGACATACAAGCAGCAACAAACTATGCTAACAACCATGACAACTCGAACCAATCAATAATGATCCTTTGTCCATTCAACGTTTTCAGCCAAGACATGGTAAACTTCTACCTATGGGCAGACGGCGTAAACCAAATTCAAACCTACCAGTACCCGCAACTGCCAGTCGACGCTTATACACCTTACTTTAATATAACCGAGTTTATCAGTTTGTGCAAGCAAGACAATGTAAAGTACATTTTCACCTACGAATACGGAGGCACAGTGCCCTACTTCAACACAACACTGAACCTGCAACAAATCTACGCGCAGCTATACGCCTCAGGCAATTTTTCCAAAATATCACCTGAGCAGACATTTGGTTCAGACCCGAGAAGAATTTTCATTTTAAACTTCACTGGCTAAATAGGAAGGCCTTCACCTTCGGGACCGATTAGACAAATTAAAGCTCTTAAATGGATACATATAGCCAAAAAAGGGCATTAAAACTCTGAACATTTTGTGGAGTATTTTCTTTGATGTTTTAGGATTAAAGTGTTTGTGTTGAGGGTAAAGCATATATCTGTTGACTTGTCCTTGTTATTTTTCAGCTTTAAGCCGAACTAGGCGGAAATATGGCGTTAGCGGATAAAATCCTGAAGCTCAAGAAAGAAAAGAAAGCTGTGATTTTAGCTCATAATTACCAAAGGCCCGAGATCCAAGACATAGCAGACTACATCGGCGACAGCATCGAACTAAGCCGCAAAGCGGTTGAGGAAAAAGACGCTGAAATGATTGTGTTCTCAGCTGTAGATTTCATGGCGGAGTCAGCTGCAATTCTCAATCCAGACAAGAAAGTTCTTTTGCCCTGCTTAGGTGCGCGTTGCCCCATGGCGCAGATGCTTACAGTTGATGAGATAAAACGGGCTAAAACTCAACACCCAGATGCTCCAGTGGTACTATATGTGAATACTTTGGCTTTATGTAAAGCCAACTGCGACGTTTGCTGCACCAGCGCCAACGCTGTGGAAGTCATAAAGTCGCTTGACGCAGAAACGATTCTGTTTGGTCCAGACCGAAACCTGGCAGAATATGTTTCCGAGAAAACGGGGAAAACTCTTATTCCGATTCCTGAATGGGGATTTTGCCCAACGCATCTGCTTTTCCAACCTGAAGATGTCAAAGTCCTAAAGATGCAGCATCCGGACGCTGCTGTTATGGTTCATCCTGAATGTAGTTCTGAAATGCGAAAAGTAGCTGATTACGTTGGCAGCACCTCAAAAATGTGTCGTTACGCCAAAGAATCGAGCGCTGAAAACTTCATTGTTGGTACTGAAGAAGGCATTCTGCACCGTTTGAGCAAAGAGAACCCAGAGAAAAACTTTTACTTAGCTTATGATGATGCAATATGTCCAAACATGAAGCTAACAACACTTGATCGGCTTTACAGCGCGTTGAAAGAGGAGAAGCATGTGGTTAGGGTTCCTGAAGCAGTTGCCAAGAAAGCTCGTGCTTCGCTGGAAAGAATGTTTCAGCTTTAAACGGTTACTATCATTGTTTTAAGGATTTTTACTCCTCTTCTTGTCGTTAATTCGTCGCTTAACTCGCGTATTTCTGAAGCTTTACCTTTAACAGCTATAGCTTCTAGGCAATCGCGTTCGCCAAGGTGAATGTGCATGGTTGACGAGATCAGTGGCGAGTGATGGTGTTGCGTTTCCGTTAGTTCGCTCTCAAGTCCTTTAACTTCATGATCGTAAACCATGAGTAATATGCCTGTTTGGATTGAGTCTTCTTCTTTTAGCCATTTCCGTTCTGAAACGTAGAGTCTTACTGCGTCTTGTATTGCTTTGCTGCGGCTTTCGTACCCCATTTTGCTTATGATTTCGTCGAACTCGTTGAGGAGTTCAGGTGGGAATGTTACGCCTATTCGGACAATTTTTGACATTGTGGTTCACGTTTAAAAATTGGTTGTTGTGCCTAAAAGCTTTTATATGTTTAGTAACACTAAATCACGGAAAAGTGTTACTGAAGGTGAGTAGTTGTTGGAAAAACTTCCTGCACTCAGTCTCTCACGCAACGAAAAAATCAAGGTAGCCCTAATTTTCGCTATACTATTAACGGTTACTGCAGTTGGTTTTTCTGCCGCGTTCGTTATTGGAAAAATTGCGGTCGTTCTAGGCGGTCTCGGAATAGTAGCTTATGTTTTTGGTTTGCGTCATGGTGTTGATGCTGATCATATTGCAGCCATAGATAACACGACGCGAAAGCTCATGCAGGAAGGAAAACGCCCATACACGGTTGGAATGTGGTTTTCTCTTGGGCATTCTACAGTAGTGGTTGCTCTTATCGTGGGCTTAATTGTGGCAACACGGACTGTAGCCAGCAATATTCCTGCTCTGCAAAGCACAGGCACAGTAATCGGAACTGTAGTTTCAGGAAGCTTTCTTTGGATTATTGGCTTCATTAATGCTGTCATAGTGATTGGCTTATACAAGATTTTTCAGACGCTAAAGCAAGGCAAACTAAACCAGGCTGAACTGGACAAGTTGCTTGAGAACCGTGGCTTCATGAACCGCTTCTTTCGCCCACTCTTCAAAGTCATAAGTGAACCTTGGAATATCTTTCCCGTTGGCGTACTCTTTGGCTTAGGATTCGATACCGCAAGCGAGGTTGCCTTAATTGCCATAAGCGTTGGAATCGGCGTTTCAACAAACATTCCACTGTACTATGTCCTTATTCTTCCATTATTGTTCACTTGTGGGATGGTTACAGTAGACACCGCAGACGGCGTTGCAATGAGGGTTGCCTACGGCTGGGCTTTCCTAAACCCTATTCGAAAGATATACTACAACTTAACAGTCACAGTCATATCCGTGCTTGTTGCATGGGCAATAGGAACCGTGGAACTTCTGCAAGTGCTTTCAAACGAATTAAACCTCAACGGTCTATTCTGGACCTGGATTAATACACTAAATTTTGAAATGATAGGATACGGAATAATCCTAATTTTCATTGTATCTTGGCTGTTTTCTTTCGGCTATTGGCAATACAAGAAGTTTGACAAGCTCGGCCCATTCAACCAAATACAGCAATCTTCAATGAACGGCACCGCTAGTTAAAAACTAAAAAAGAATCCCCGAACCAGATGAGCTCACTGCCATCTTCTTGAATTGTTTAGGGTGAACTTTTTCTTTTCTGTCTAATTGTTCAAGGTAGACGGTTTAATCAAAAGGCCCACCAACCAAGTGCAAAGAACACTGTAAAATAGCATAGCACCGCTCCCGACGCTATGGCAATTGCGATGTTGACTCCTTTTTTACGCGTAAGTGCCCCAATTATGATAAATATGGGAAACATTGCCATCACGTATCGGGGAACACTAATCCACCATGATGTTGAAACTGCAAGTGCCAAAGAAAGAGCCATATACACTGTATAGACTGGACGCAGACGCCGCCAAAGGCTAACTCCAACCATTAGCAGTCCAAAAATTGCGAAGGCTATGGGTGCAATACCGACGGTGATGTTGTTTGGATAAGATGCGTTCCTTGCCCAGCCGTATGCAGCAGTTAAACCACTTCGTGGATCAATCCTGTTGTACCAATGGGTGGCTTCTACTGTTATGAACGTAAAAGGGCTTCCAGTGACCTGATAGTTTAGGCCAAGGTAGATGAGGAAACCTGCTAATGCTAGAAATATCCATAGAATTTTGAGGTCTGTTTTTCTTGGTTTCCAACTTTTTTGGTGAAAATACTCGACCAGAAGTACAGGCAAGAGTATCAACCCTTCAATTCGGGTTAAGGCGGCAAGTAAGCTGAGTGAACCTGCGAACTGCCATTTGCCCAGTCGTGCATAGTAGATGCTGGCGATGATTAAGGCGAAGAAGAGCCCCTCAGTGTAAGGCGCTGAGAGGAAGTAGGCAGTGGGAAAAACACTGAGGAAAAGCACAGATTTCACGGCAACACTGTCGTTGAATTCGAGTTTTGCTAGCTTATAGAGGTAAAAAAAGGCTATTAGGCTACAAACGTTTGAGACTATAAGAGCTGAAAGGTTAATGTAGCTAAAATCAACCGTGAATAGGCGAATCAGGATAGGGTAAAGTGGGAAAAAGACAATAAAGTTCGCTGCGTCGCCTGTATTTACATACCAGTACTTGGCTATGTCAACGTAGTGCGGGGCGTCCCAATGGTTAAACATACTCATCACAATTGTCAGTGGTGGAGCAGGCCCAGTGTTTAGGTATGTTACCAAATAGCCAATTGCTAAAACTATAATTTTCGCTAATACCACAATGAAGATAGCCAACTTAGCTGATTGAGAAATCTTGTGAATCAGGGATTTGATGTTGAAATCCACGCTTACTTTGCCTTCAATATTTTTCAAGCACTCATGCATTGTCTGATGTAAGTATTACAGCTTAATTTATCCATTTTTGGTTTCATGTCAAATTCTTAAACGGCGGAAAGTAAGAGACGAGTTCATCGCAGCACCATAATTATTAAAAATAATCATAAAATTATAAAACCCTTTTCACTGCTCACGAACAGTTTATATCAAACATAGCTCAAACTAATAATTGTCAAAGAAGGAGAAATGAACAGATGAGCAGTGAACCTTTTCATGTGACAGATGCCAATTTTGAAGAGACAATCAAGAAAAATAAAGTGGTTTTTATTGATTTTTGGGCTAATTGGTGTGGTCCCTGCAGAGCCTTGGCTCCAACGATCAAAGAATTAGCAAAAGAGTATGAGGGAAAAGTCTTAGTTGGCAAACTTGATGTTGATGAGAATCCAGCTACGGCTGAACGCTTTCAAGTTTTCAGCATACCCACAATGATAGTTTTCAAGAACGCTTCCGAAGCCGAAAGATTGGTGGGCTTATGCCCAAAAGGCAGAATTGCTGAGACGCTGAAGAAGCATTCAGAGTAAACTATGAACTTTTCATTTTTTCATACATTTTATCGAAAGTCCAGCGGATGCTTGACTTGAGCTCTTTCAATCGTTCATCGTCAACATTTTTAATTATTATTTCTCGTATTAAGTCTCCCTCGCGGACAATGTTATAAGAGAACATCTTGTCCGTTGCCAACTGCCCCATCCTGACTAGTTCGTTGTCTTTTTCCTGCATTTTTGCGAAGACTTTTTCAACGAGAAAGTTGCTGAAAGGTGGCGTGTTGACGCTGAAATTTTTGCTTTCATCAGGTAGTACGTGCATAGCTTGCTTATCAAAATAAATTAGTGCCAATGGTTCATCTGCCATAGTTTTCAATGGTATGACACTTTCGGGTTCAGGCATGTGCTGCACCGCAGGCTTTGGTGCTTCAGGCTCTTGTTTTGGCAAAATAACCTCTTTAGGTACTGTTTCTTCAGGGACTTCTTTGATGTCTCCGCGTCTAAATCCTTTCTCAAGCAAAATAGAGTTAACCATATCCAAGGCAGCCTGAACCTCTTTAGTTTCAACACATAATTTTTCAAGTTGTTCGTCAAGTCTCTTCTTGAATGCGATGAGTGACTTCATTTTTTCTGTGTCTTGAGCCAAGCCAGTTCACACACGTAAAGTATTTTAGCGGTTGATGCTTATCTGTTTTAGCTTTTCTATGCTTGGGGAGACTCGCTGATTTTCTTGAGTTGCCCACGATACATCTCCACTATCTCCAATGAAGTGGTCGCGTCTTCAGGACTCTTATCAGTTCTGTATTTTCCAGTGAAACGTGGAAACCGAATCGCTAAGCCACTTCCTTTACGTATTGAATCCATAGCGCAAACGTGAATAGGGCTTAAAGTGATTTCAGCACCTAAAATCTCAAGCACCAAATTAGGTTCAAACCAAACGTCCGCCTCCAACATCGATTGAACGCGCGAATTCTTTCGGGGAATCAAATGCTTCTGAAGTGTTTCATGAAGCGTTTTGAGGTCTTTGTCCGTGAATCCCGTGCCGCATTTTGTGACAGTTTCAAAAGTGTCTGCTTCGTCATTATATGTGGCTAAAAGCAGAGCACCGTAGGTTCCAGCCCGTTTTCCTCTGCCGTGAAAAGCGCCCACCACCACGAGGTCAACGGTGTCAGTCATCTCACTTTTGTAATCACGCTTGTATTTTATCCAAAGCCAACCTCGGCTTCCAGCTTGATAAACTGAGTCTTTCCCGACCGATTTGCACATTAACCCTTCACAGCCTTTTTCTATGGCTTCCTCAAAAAAGTCCTCAAGCTCCTTTGAGTTTTTTACTAATTTTTGAATGGCGGGTTTTACACGGTCGCCTTCTTTCACAATTTTTACTAGTTCTTTGCGCCTTTGAGGGAAAGGCACAAGCGTCAAGTCTTTTCCGTCAACGTAAAGTGCTTCAAAAGTGAACAGTGAAATCGGATACTGTTCTATGGCTTCTGCAACACCGTATTTTCGTCTCCGATGCATAAGTTCCTGAAATGGACGCATATCTCCTGTTTCTAAATCAATTGCCACACACTCAGCTTCTAAAATCGCTTCTTTCGCAGCTATCTTTTCCTTAATCAATTCAACCGCGTCAGGATACTGGTCCGAAATGTTCTCCAAACGCCTAGAAAACAACACCACCTCGCCGGCTTTCTTGTGAGCTTGCACCCGTTCACCATCATACTTGTATTCAGCAACGCATTTACCACCTAATTTCTCCAAAATCTCCTCAGGTGAAGACAACCGCTCGGCAAGCATGGGTCTTATTGGTTCAAAAACCACAACTTGAAACTTCTTGATTCCATCCAACCCTTTCTCGACAACTATGTTTGCAACTCTGCCTAGATCAGAAGAAATGTTGTATGCTCGCTCGACGAGTTCGCGGGCTTCCTTTCCGCCGCCGTAAGCTATTGCCAACGCATCAAGAACTGTCATGTCCGCAATGCCCAGGCGAAGGTTGCCAGTTACTGTTCGGATTATCCATTTTGCTTCTTTAGGTGAGGCATCAGACAAAAGCCCAGCTAACTGAGCCATTTTCGATTCCACGGTCCCTGGACCTGAAGTTTTAGCCATTTTGTCAAGCGTCTCGTAAACATGCTCAACGGTGAGCTTTCTAGTAAAGAAAGTTGATTGTTTGCGTTTTGCCAAAAGTTTCTCCGCGGTTTCGCCGATGTCTCCGCTTTTCTGCAGGTCTGATTCAATTTCGCTTTCTCTTTGACCTATGGCACGAGATAAGGCTTTTATGGCAAGTTTTTCAGCAACACCCATCTCTACACCCAAGAAATCTGGGTAAAGTTTACCTTGAGTTAAGTAAACAACCTTTGAAATCACGTTTACAGGCGTATTTTTTAGCAATCCAACGAGCAGATCAGTCATTTCTAACCGTTTACTGGTGGCTTCAATTTTCTCGTACTCTTCAGCGATTACGGCATAGTCCATAATTCAAGCACAAAGGAATACTGATTGCAGAACTATAAAAATTAACACCATCGTTCAAGAAAGCTATATAGCAGATTATATAAACCGAGAAAACACTATTCCAAATCATGAACACATGCGTAATATACTTTTCAAGAACAGGAAACACCAAACGACTAGCACAAGCTATAGCCAACACGGCAAAAGCGCCCCTTTTCGACATCGCATCAACCATGCCTTCAGCCATCGAAAAATTTGACCTCTTAATAATAGGCACCCCTGTTGAGGGCTCTAGTCCTGCAAAGGAAACCTTAGCTTTCATAGAAAACATGCCCCCGCAAGAAGGCAAAAAAGCAATCCTGTTTTGCACTTGCCGCCTTTGGAAGGGCAGAACTTTTAAGATTTTGGAGAAGGAATTAGCCTCCAAAGGCTATGAATCAATATTAAATGTTTCTAAGAAAGGAATGAAGCCGGATAAAGAAGCTGATTTTTCAGAGGTTGTTAACGAGGTAAAGAAAGTATTGGAAAAGCAGTAGCTACAACCAATTAAGCAAGCTTCATCATTTTTGTCACCCAACAAATTTTTCTATTCAAGGTCGCTTATTTTTGCTACCCAAGTATTCTTTGATCATTTTTTCATGTTCAAACGCCAGCGGGTATGGCAATTCTTTTAGGTTAAAAACTTGGATTTCTTGGATTTCGCTTTCTTGCCTTTTTATTTCTCCGCCGACAGTTTTGACAAGGAAACACGTGGGATAATACTCGTATTCCACATCATCCTTCACTCCCCGCTCAACGTACTCGCCTATTTTACGAACTACTGTTATGTCAAGGCCTGTTTCCTCTTTTACTTCTCTGATAATGGTTTGTTCAATGGTTTCGCCCGGATCCATTCTGCCTCCTGGCAGCGCCCAGTAACCCTTGAAGGGAATCGTGTTTCTCTTAATTAGCAGAATCTTATCCGGCGAAAACGGTATTATAGCAGTCGAGGTCTTGCCCGTATATTTCTTCAATTTCAAGCGCCAACTGTTAGTATCATTGTGAAGAATGCAATAAGTTTTTTGAACCAACTAAAAACCATTTTACTCTAAGCAAAAGTCAAGCTTTTGCTTAAAGCCTGATACTCTTTATCTGAAAGCCAGCCTTCATGTTGCAAGTAAACTAAGCCTTTAGCTATATTGCTGCGGCCCGAATCTGTTTTCAAGAGATTGTTTTTTTCACCCAAATCTCTAATTTGGCTATCCAAGAACGGGCCTTGTTTAGCTAGCACTTCAACTTTGTCAATTAGTTCAGTTATGTTTTTGAATCGAGGAATAAACAATTGTTTAATTTTTGACATGCCTAGTGCTCCCTTAAGTTTGGCAGCGAAACCGATTGCGCTCGTCGTCGATGGAGGAAGAAAAATGTAACGTTTATTTAATCCAGCTTGACAGCAAGCCATGTAGAAGGGGACATAAAACAAGGCCGGGCTCTTCAACTGCTGGTCTCTAATGCCTATATTTTCAAACTTGGCGTTGATTGTTTCTCGCAGTTTAATGGTGTCGTTAATTCCTTCGATTACTGGTTTTTCCCATTTAATCAGCTTCTCGGCTTCCTGCCTAAAGGCAAGCATTTTAGCATCGCGGCCAGCTTCAAGTTCAAGAATTGGCCGACGAGCCTGTTTAATTTCGGCGTCTAGCTCAAACTTTAATTTGGATGTTTCGGCGGTTTTTTGTTTATTTAAATTTTTAAGGCTTTTTTCTATGTGTTTTAGTTCTTTCTTTACTGCATTGATTTCTTTTCTAGTTTGACTGCTTTTTTCTTTCCATCTCTTTTCGTAAATTATGTGTTTCTTTTGGGCTTGTGTTTTTGCTTCCTTTTGGTAAAGGTTAATTTTTTCTTCACCGTTTTCTATTAATTTTTCTTTTTTTACTTTTAGTTTTTCAAGACTTTCAACGTCCTCGTCAAAGCTTCTGGTCACATTGGCTATTCGCTGTTTATACTCGCTGTTTAGTTTGGCGATTTGGGGGTTTACAAATTCTTCTTGAGCTTTAATTTTAGCGTTCGCTTCATCCCTTACGGCTCCTGCTGCATAATCCAGTTCTGTTACGTATTGGCTGGTTTTCTTGTTTACAAATCTTAGGCATTCTGAAAGCCTCTCAGTATCTTCCTTGAGTAACGATTGCACCTTATCCATTTCTGCTAACATAGAAGAAACGGTTGGTTCCTCGAGTGACGGAGACAGTGGGGCTAAATTTGCAGGCTGACCTGTTACTTCTATGGCTTCTTTGCGGTAAATGTTAAACTCTTTTTTAAAATCAGAATCGGTAATTACTCCCCTTAGCGAGAATTCTTTTTCTTTCTTGGGCTGTAGAAAATAATTGTTATGGTCAGATAGGAAAGCCTTGTAATCTTCTCGTGTCTTCGAGTTTCTTTCAAGGCTTTCTATGAAAGCTTTGGCTGTAGGCAAATCAGGGTAATTGACGGTATAGCTGGAGTTGTTTAAGCCGTCGAAGATGTACGTGGTTTCGCTCTTGGGAAACAGCCACAGCGGATAACCCATTTTCGCTATGAACAGCAGTTTTTCGTGAGGCTGCTTTACGATTAAGCCGCCGCCTTTTGTTCTTTCAAGCTCAGCAAGTGCATAAACAGCTGCTGCTTCAACTTCGAAGCTGAACGGTCCTCTTCTTTTCTCTGGTGAAAAGGGCAAAGTAAACCTTTTAACTGCAAAGTTTAGCATTGAGTGTCAGGTCAGAGTATAAGGGGTTGCTTTTTTAAAATTTGTTGTTGAATTAAGCTCCGAAGAAGTCTGTTATCTTTTTTTGGAATAGCGCACGCTTTAGTAGTTCACTTTGCAGTATCCACCGTTGCATTGGGATCTCAAATCGACTGCCAATAAACTGCAGGGATTCAGCGAGATTTTTGAAAAGAAACGGTTTTTGATGCATGGCGTTTCTCACGTTCTCGCGCACTTGCCAGACTCCGATGGGCATGATGTATCCTGGTCTTGCTTCTCTGAGCACTATGGCGGTGGCTTGGCGTTGTTCCTTGGTTAATTGCTCGCAAACTGCCAGGCGCGCGGAGTAGTAGCAACCACCTATTTGAGCGTAAGTGCTTCTTCCACTGTTGTCTTCCCAGTCAGAGAAAATTGCGATGCTTTTTCCATTAGGGTTCCAAACAGTGCCCGGATACCAGGCTTCCATGGACTCATAACTCCATTGTTGGGGAATCATTAAAATTTCAAAAACATTGTCCAGGTAAATTGACTCGTAAACCCTATATTCGTTGATTTCGGGCAGAGTTTTTACTTTTTCGATGAGATTTTTTGAGACGATGTCGTCGACGGCTGTTATGCTCCAGCGTGTAGGAACCAGGCGCCTGTTTTTTTCCACTCCAAAAGCGCCTACGCTAAATGCTTTTTGAATCTTTGTAACCATGACTCCACGATCGTAGAGTTCTAACACTGCCTGATTGGCTCGCAGATCAGTATCATAATACGCTTTCTCTATTTTGTCATTGAACCGTGCGTTACCAACATGCAAGTCTCGGATGGGTGCGGAAGGCCCAAACGGTTGAATATCGTCATCAAGAAATATGGAACCCCTCGGCTTTTTTGTGAGGTTCAATTCGGTGTCTACGCTACTGTCTGCAAGAGCCAACTCGCGCGTTTGATCCAGTATTTTACCTGCATACATGAACTTCTGCACGTTAACCCTATGTTTACCACGAACAAGCAAGCTTCGGAAACCCACAATTTCATCCATGGATTTCCCAAACCAACGCTCAGGCAAATCGTAAATGCTCGTGTCTTCATGCACAGGTGGCACAAGTGGACCAGCATAAATGTTGGGATAGCCGATTCTTCCTATGAAAACGCTTGGTGGAGACATGCCCGCTATGTCTTGGTTTGCCATCAGCGGCACGCTTTTGAGGAAATAGTTGACTTTAACCATTATTGGACAACGGGTTTTGCCGCATAGAAATCTAGCGCCTTTGCACAGCACACATAAGCTGTCCTGTCTAGCTCGGGTAACTATTTGGCTATTGTCCACAAAACTGCTGTTTTTTAGAAGATCTCTTAGCCAATTGTCTGAATTTTGAGTGCTCTGGACTGGTTTTAATGTAATGGTCATTTTACACTTTCAGAATGATTACATCAGCTTGATATGTTTTCCGCACAATAAAATGTAAAAAGATAAATCTAACTTGGTAACGTTTAAACTGGGCGACTGTTTGGGCACGAAATATTTAATTGCCCGTTGGAAAATTTTATTTTTGGTTTGAGAACTGTGTTTTTAAGAAGCGCAGTTTCGACTGCATTTGCCGTTGGGGTTATTTTAGTAAAAATCATGGCTAATACTTCCACTTCTCCGACTTTATCAGCATTTGGTTCCTTAACGCTAGCATCCTTAGTAGTTATTTTAGCATGACTGCTTCTTTCAAGTTTTTGAAGTGCTGATCTCCGGTTAATACCTTGGATTTCAGTTCCCTTGCAGTAGTTAGCACGTAAGCATCGGCAAGGCCAAAGTCTTTTTCAGTCTTTCTCATTTCAGCATGGAGCAAACCTGTTTTTTTAGATAGTTCTTCATCAGCGTTTAGAATTTGGGAATTACTTAGGATTATGTCAAAGGCTTTTTCAACGTCTTGTTTGTCTCGTGCAACTTTACTTATGACTTCAGCAACTGTAACAGCACATGTGTAGACCTCAACATTTTCTTTCTCTATAATTTCGTTGACTTTAGCGCCTACCTCACTTCCAATTAAGTATTCAACCCAAGCATAGGCGTCAATTACGTACCTAATCATGTGACTTCAACTCATCATCAACAGTGAAAGACGACAAGTTTTTTAAAGCTCCAAAACCCGACTTTCGGCATTTTTTAATCGTTAGTTCGACAAATTCATTCTCTTTGATTTTTTGAGTTTTCACGAGTTCACTGGGCAGAGTAACAACTATTGAGCCTCCGACCTTACGAGTTTTGGCTAAGCATCCGACCAAAATAACACCACTATGATTATTTATTATACATAAGTGACATATAGCTATTGCGCAGAAACCAAGCATTGAACAAGTCCAACCTTCTCTTACTCTGTAATTTGTATGAAAAACAAAAAGGACAAAGCGAAATATTTCAGATTGAAGTTTCATTCAAATCCCAGTGTCACCACAAAACTTTCATCTAAAAACTAAATCAGCTTTTTATTCTAAGGCTGGAAATCGGTAGCTATTAATGCGCTGATTTGTTGATTCTTAGTGTTTCGAGGGCTTTTTCTGCCCATTTCGAATTACTCCAAAACGCTCTGCCTACTGCCACCAAATCAACTTTTCCTTCACTTACCAGTTTATCCGCGTATTTGGCCTCAGTGATTCCTCCGACACCGATAACGGGAACGCTGACTGCTTTCTTTATCTCACTTGCCTGTGGAACAAAATAGCCTTTTACTTGCCGTAGCTGTTTAGGTTCGCTTCCGCACATGCCCCCAGACACATCAATAATGTCTACTCCTGATTGCTCAAGCTTCTTCGCAAACACCACAGAATCTTCTATGTGCGTTCCACTGGGAGCTAAATCGTCCGCGCCTAATCTGTAAAGCAAGAGTTTACCGTTTAGGCGTTCTCGCACCTTTCCAACGATCAACAGGGGAAAGCGCATCCGATTCTCTAAAGAACCACCATATTCATCCTCACGCTTGTTAAATAAAGGTGAGAAGAACTGGTTAAGCAAGTAACCGTGTGCTCCATGAAGCTCAACCCCGTCCAAACCCGCCTTAACTGCCCTCTCAGCAGCTGAAGCAAACTCTTCAGCGATGGTTTTCATTTCACTTATTTTTAGCATGCGCGTTTTTTCTCTCGGGGAGGGTCCAGCAGGTTCGGTGCCGATGATTTTTTTGTTTGTAACTCCTCCCGCATGAGATATCTGCACAACCGCGGGAGCACCCGTCTCATGTATACCCTTTGCAAGCATCTCAAAACCACTAATTAAGGAGTCATCGTAAATTCCTAGTTGTTTTGGGCCTATCTTTCCAGTTTGCGAAATGTAAGAGTGCTCAACAATAGGCAAACCTAACGCTGATGAGCGACGAACGTAAAAGTTAATTAGTCTGTTAGTTACGGCGCCTTCAAAAGTCGCCCTTCCAGTTTGCATAGGAGGCATAACGATTCGGTTCCTAAGAGTGAACCCCTTGACTTTCAAAGGCTCAATTAGTCCTGGCAAATGCTGACACCTATTGCGATAATGTTTCTAACCTCAACCGACAATATAACAATAGACCACCAATTGTTCTGATATCACAAAGTACAAGCCGAGCGATTCGCCGGCATTGAAAACAGAATCGCTTTGGCTCAAGCTTTCGAAATTCCTTTTTACATGGTCAAGGTGGGCTCTTGGGCTAAATCATTTTGCGCTAGTTCGTGATAAAACAATATAAGTGGAATTTAACACTACTCCAAAAATCGGAATCTTGGTATGCTAACCAATTGCGTTAGGAAACTGGTTTCTAAAAAAGAATCAAGATTCCTAAAAGAATTAGCATAGTTCCAACCACCGCAATTATAATAGCAAATGTTTCAGTATTCCAAAAACCATTGACATTTGTATTGAATGAGCTGTCTATCGCTTGACTCATTGAAGATATCGCTACAGCAACACCGGCAACTAAGAGAAATAAACCAACAATCAATAGAATCAAACCAACAGTTTTATTATTAATATACAATGTTTCACCATTGTTTGGGCTACTTCTACGCTATGGAGATTTAACATTTATCATTAAGAAAACGGCTGACAAATACTAGTTTTTTTGAGAAGGAAATGTCAAAAACTCAAGAACCATGTGTGCGTTGTAATTTTGGGGAGAAGACTGTTTTTGTAGCAGATACATCTCTTGGTTGGGAAGTTTCATGGTTATTTAGTTTAACGTGAGGTGCGGAATAGAACTATACCAAAGAGGGGTTTAAGTATAGTGTTTAATAATAACAGGATGTTAAACACTTATCCAAATCAAGGTGAAAGGCAGCATGAGCGAAAACAGCAACTCAGACATTTTGGAAATCGAGATTGACCCAAATGCTCTTAATTATCTTAAGGAAAATGGCAATGTTTTCATACTTACGAAGGTTGAGAATCCACAATATTCTTACTACAAGATTAAGGGGTATGATGCTAACCTCATAATTAAATTCGAAGAGTTTGTTGAAGTCTGCAAAACATATCACGATAACGACTCACGAACAGAATATGTTACTAAAACATTTAACGTGGCGTCTCCAGCAAATTTAAAGCATTATGACTTAGGATTTTATGTTGCGAAATCTGGTTTCTCGACGGTTGATGATTGGTTGAAAACATTAAGAGCTGATGACGAAATTCCAGAATGTTCGAGTGGGCACAAAACATTCTATATTTATCGTATTCAAACCACTGTTTGAAAAAGCCTAATCCTTTTCATATTCTAACTTTTTTAGCAGTTGCTATGAGGGGCAGATATCTTTTTTAGCTAGTAAATTAAGCCAAAAAAGAGGGTATCGGTAGGTGGGAATTCTTGCTTTGGGATTGGTAGTTTCCCCTGCCTTTACAGTCGCCATGTAGTCGTTTATGTTTTCAATGTTCTAACGAACACATTTTCGACGCCCAAATCTGAGAAAACTGGCTAGGGTAAATTTGTGGCGGGCGAAATGAAGCCTGTTACCAACAACATGGAGTAAAGTAAGCTTTCTAGGCTTACACTTTTTATAATTGACTAATAATACGATATGCTGATCCGAAGCACCCAAGTTTACGGGAAGCAAACAGAGCGATGGATTAGAAAGTCGAGAAACGGAGGATTATTTATGGCGCAGGAAGCAGGAAAAAGAATTGGCGAGGTTAAAATTAAAACATATATTGTAAAGAACGACAGTAGCTTATTAAGATTGGAGGAAGCCACTGTTAGAACTTGCACAGTACCCGACGATGAGGCCAAGAGTAGAGCGTGTCCAGAATTGTGCAAGGCCGACGGAAGAGAATGTGAGGAATTGGTTTTGGTTTACAGACCCAGTGGCTGCATCAGGGAAAAGAACGAAGTTGATCTAGATGAAGAGACAACGGTTAGAGCAGCAAATATAGAAGACTAAAAAACAAAAAGATTAGCGATGTCGCTTCTTTTTTTCTTTAGCATTTTTCTCTTTTAAGGAAGAACTTGTGTTCCATCTTGTTTAGCAATGTCAGTTGCAGTGCCGTTTCCCGGGTTTGGAGCCATGTTGAACAGAGTAATCGACTCTTTGAATGTTCCACCTGCCGTTTGCACCTTCTGCTTCATTGTTTCAACGCTTGTTCCGGGAGATCCTGCACCGCAGGCAACAATCACGACGTTAATTCCTTGCAAGTTCGTTAACCTGTCTGCGTAACGAACTATCGCCGTTCCTGGAGCGCCCCCGTAAATCGGAAATCCAAGAACTAAAAGACTGTAATTCGAAAGATGAGATGGAGCCTGTGAACTCGCAGTGGTGATCTCTACCCTCCACCCGCTTGCGGCTAGGCCGTTACTGAAAGCGTGCGAAACGTCCTTTGGAAAGCTCGTCAAACCCGGCTGGTAAACTACCAACGCCGTTTGGTTTCCACCAGCGTTAATGACATCAATTGGGCTGGCAACGTCTCTATTTATGAACAAACCGATATACGCCAACAATATTGCCGCAATTATGACTATTACAAGAAAGATGACAAGTAAAATTCGTTTCCACTTCTTCTGCGGCCAAAGTTTCATATAAACACCGTATGCCATTCTTTATTTTGCAGTTATAAAACTAACGGCTTAACTCATGACAATTTAACGAGAGCCATTTAGGAAAGATAAGTGGCGCCCAGGCCGGGATTCGGACCCGGGTCCTGCGGGCGACAGCCGCATATACTATTTCGGCAACATGAAAGAATTCATGCTGAGACCGGACTATACTACCTGGGCTTTCAGTCAAATAGTCTAAGCGCCGAAACAATACACATTACTTTAGCTAATTAACTTTTCTCGAAAATGACTTTGAATAGTTTGTCTAGAAAACCTTTCTTACTGCGTGTTTTGTTGAAACGTGATTTACCGACAATTTTAATACGTTACAGGTATTTACTGGTGAATATTGTTGAAGGTGGGTGGCGAAAGGTAATGAGGAACACTGCCGATTCAGTTGTTCTGCAAAAATACTGGTTCTCCATCTTGTTGTTATTGCTTGCTTTGGCGTCTTTTGCCTCAGGTTATGTTGCTCTTTTAGCCGCGTTAATATTCACTTTTCTGGTTCCAGGCTTGATTTTTTATCAGTTTTTCTCGTTAAAATCTCATGAAATGTGGGCTTTTGTGCCTCTTTTCAGTGTTTTATTCTCTGTCCAATTGATATATTATTTATCCTTGGCGCTTGGCTACTCGCGGGAAACAATACTTTTGAGCTTTCTCGCTTTAACGGCAATCTACGCGTTCGTGGTTTTTAAGAAAGGCGAGCTATTGAAGCCGCCAAAGTTTCTGATAAAACAGATTAAGAAAACAAGCCTTTTGCTTTTTCCTACAATTTTTCTCATTTCGCTTGTTGTTCTGGTCAGTAGCGTGTGGGTGGGGAATCAGTATGGTATAGTTTTGACTGGTTCTAACTGGCAAGATACGCCGTTGCATTATGAGATAATTGAGAGCATAAACAATGGTAATTTTCCGCCGCAAATGCCAAATTATGCAGGAGCGCCAGAAACTTATCATTATTTTGTTGATTTTCATACAGCCATAGTTGAGAAAGTTTATGGTTATTTGCCGACGCTTTTGCCTGTTTTAAACGCGGTTTTCATACTTGTTTTCGCACTGGCAATTTATGCTTTGGCAAGGCCGAATGGAAGGCGTGCAGCAATAATTGCCACGGTTATTGCTACGTTTGGTTGGGGTTTGAGTTATTT
This sequence comes from Bathyarchaeia archaeon, assembly GCA_050013315.1. Taxonomy (GTDB): domain Archaea; phylum Thermoproteota; class Bathyarchaeia; order Bathyarchaeales; family Bathycorpusculaceae; genus Bathycorpusculum. Next base: position 22,044 of record JBEKFM010000002.1, on the reverse strand, counting down.
TGGGCTTTTTTCAGCTTTGTTCAATGGGCAGTTCAGCACATCGGTAAATTACATTTACCAGTATGGCGGTACGTTTGGTTTACCCTCGATATTTGATAATCTGTTGCAGCAGAGACCGCTTCTTGTTGGTTTGCCGGCGTTTGCTTTGGTTTTAGCTTTGCTTCGGAACATGGATGACAAAAAGAGAATACTGTTAGCTGGGGTCATTACTGGTTTAGTGTTCGAATTTCATAACGTGGCATTCTTTTGTTGCTACGTCGCTTTCTTTGTCGCGGTTCTATTTAACCTTAAACGCTTCAATATTAGCTACCTATACTTTTTGGTGCCAACGGTTTTCGCGTTGCCATTTATTCTCAACAATGGACCTCCACTATCGATTTCATTAAGCACTGTTTGGATAGCTACTTTTGCCCAGAACCCGTTTATTTATTACTTTTTGAATCTTGGAATACCCTTCATTATCGCTATTGTTTCTTTTGTGAAGGTTGGAAACGAGCTCTTGAAAGGAACCTTCCTTTTACTATTCCTGATTCCTAACATTATTTTATTGACCCCTAATCCATGGGACATGTACAAATTCTTCATTTTCGCGTGGGTTCCAATAGCCGTATTAGCCGGCATTATGTTAGCTAAAACGAGAAAAATTCTTATTTTAACGTTGGTTTTGCTTTCGATTGTGACTTCAGCTAGCGTGATCGTCTACAATGTTGGAACCAATTATACGGCGGCAAACTGGAACGAATATCAACTTGGACTTTGGGTAAGGAATAACACGCCTGAGCGATCTGTCTTTTTAACCTACTATTCTATTCATTCGCCTCCAGCGTTTATCGGTGGAAGACTGACCGTGTCATCTTACGCAAATTGGCCTTACGGACAAGGAGTTCCGCTCAATGATATTAACAAAAGAGGCAGTGACATTGACAGAGCATATACCGGCAATGCAACTGACTTAAAGCAGGTTATAATTGAATACAACGTTACATACGTGTACGTGGGATATGATGAGCTAAGCCATTATCCTGGTTGCGAGGCAAAATTTGATAATATTACTTGGTTGACGCCAGTTTACACCAACCAAAACCTAGAGATATATCAAGTAGATTTAGCTCAGATGGGCACTTAAGCGCTTTTTCAGCTTCAAATTTCAACTTTTTGTTTTCGGGTTATGGTGCTTTTTTCCTGTCATGTACTCGATATCTATTTTGCCCATCGTTGTTTTTTCAAGTTTTTCAGGTTTAATGTTCGCAAGTTTCGCCTCGGGATTAAGGGAAACCTGTCGTACCAGCACTTCAATGGCATGGTGTTTTTCATTTAAGTCGTTGATTAGAGATATTTTGCCTGAGAAATGGACAGAGGTGTAAGCGTAGTCGCACTCATCTGTGACGCCGAAATCGAGCACTGCTTGACCCCACACCTTTTCGTTGGCTTTTAGAAAGATGAGTTTTTTGCCTTCGGGTGCGCAGTGAAAGTATAGGCAGTTTTTTGCTTGATCGTAACCGTGGCTCAATGAAACGAGGTAAGGCTCGTTATTCATGCAAAGAGCAACAGTAACATACTTTGTGCACTTCAGCACCTGACGTAACGCGTCGGTATCATTTATTTCCCGATCTTTACGTCGAACATGAAAAGACATGTCTTCATCTTTAGCAGCAAAGAAATATTAACCTTTAGAGCGCTCAAAAGCTTTCTGGCGAAAGAAAGATTAAGGGCTTGGGCCCGTCGACTGTAGTCCGAATCTCTCCTGGCTATGTTATCATTGGCTTGTTTTATGTTATCTTGAATCTGTAGCGGGCTGGGAGTGCTTTGAGTTGGATAGTGCTTCTGAATGGGTAGGTTTTTATATAACTATTGTGACTGTTAGTCATTAATTGACTCATAGTCAAACAATGGATGTTGGTCACAATGTCAACCCGCAAAAGGAAAGAAAAGGAGAAAGAACAACGTCGCGAGCTCATTTTAGACGCCGCCCAGAGGCTTTTTTTCTCTAAACAATACGACGAAATAACCATAGAGGAAATTGCAAAGAAGGCGCAGCTTGCGAAAGGTACATTATACCTGTACTTTAAGAGCAAAGAAGCGCTCTATTCAGCCGTCGCTTTAAGGGGAGCTCGCGTAATGAACGCGATGTTTAAAAATGCAGCAAGCCAAAAGCAAATTGGATTAGAGAAGGCTTACGCAATAGGTAAAGCCTATTATGAGTTCTATAAGCGCCACCCACAATATTTTCGCGTGTTAGTGGAAGCTGAAACTTTGCCCGTTGCAACCAGTGACGACATAAACGTTATGGAATTGATAAAATTAAGTTGCGAAAACCTCGAAATAGTCTTAAATGCTGTGGTCAAGGGCATAAAAGATGGATCCATTAAACCTGACTTGGATCCGATGCAGACATCAATTTTCCTAGTTCAGTCGACAAGAGCCATGATACTGCTTCCACCAGGTTTTGAAATGTTTCTGAGACAGGCAAATGCAGATAAAGATGCCACAGTCAAATTCGCACTCCAAGCGCTGCTCTGTTCGCTGGAGAACACTCAAACCAAAAAAATAGAAGGCTAAAAAATGAATGCTGTAATTTTTAATGGAGCCAAAGAGGGCGATCTGACCATTAAAGCGATAGAAAAAACCATTGTCCATCAATTGACTAAGGCGGGTTGGGAGATTGAGCCCATCGAACTGTGTACTGTGCAGATTGCTGCTTGCTTAGGCTGTTTCGGGTGTTGGGTTAAGACTCCGGGAACTTGTGTGATTAATGACGATGGGCGGGAAACAACTAGGAAAGCCATTCAGAGCGACCTGATGGTGTGGTTGACTCCAGTTACGTTCGGCGGATACTCCTCTGAACTGAAGAAGGCACTCGATCGCACTATCCCGATCTTATTGCCATACTTCGAATCATATCACGGCCAAATTCATCATGAGATGCGCTACAAGAAATATCCAAAGCTTCTCGTCATCGGAGTGCAAGAACCTGGCGTAGATTATGAAGAAACCTTCATAGCGTTAGCTGAACGTAACATGCTCAATCTTCGGCCTCCTGCCTCTGCTGCCAGCGTTTTCAAACGAGATAAAAATCCAGAAACAATACCAGTCTATGTTGAGGAGCAGCTAAGGAAGGTGGAGGTAATATCATGAGTAAGCCTAGCAAAGTTCTCTTATTAATAGGAAGCCCAAGAGGCGAAAGAAGCAACTCTCACGTGATTGGAAAATTTCTAGTAGATAAATTGGAAGAAAAAGGTCTAGTGTCTGAAGAGGCGTATGCTACTCGCTTAGTTAACACTCAAGAGGGCACAGAGAGATTATTGAAATCCGTTGATAACGCTCACATAATAATTTTTGCTACTCCACTATACGTTGACAGCTTTCCTTCGCCGACAATCAAAACCTTGGAATTAATTCATGAACATCAAAAAGTTGTATCTCCAACGAAATCGCAACTATTTGTGGCAATTGTGAACAGTGGATTCCCCGAAAAGGAGCACATGGATATCGCCTTCAAAATCATTCGAAACTTCGCTCGAGAATCAAATTTTAGGTGGGGAGGCGGAATCCGAGTCGGTTGGGGTATGGCTCTAAATAGTGAACCACTCAACGAAAAGAAGGGGATGACTAGGAAGCTTACTAGAGGTCTTTCGTTAGCGTCCATCAATCTTTCAAAGGGTCAGTCCATCTCGGAAGAAGCTGAAGATTTAGCTTCCTCCCTCTTCGTCCCGCTTTTTCTTGCCAAGACTATGACACATCTATTCGGAAACCGAGGCTGGAATATGCAAGCAAAAGATAACAATGCCCAAGCCAAGATGCGTGATCGGCCTTACGAACTTAATCAATGAAACATCGGCAAGCGAAAGCCCAATTTTTGCAAGTAAAGAAAAAGGGGGCTATCCTGCGGTTAAAACACAGAAAATACACTTCCTACTCGGCCTACGTCGTGTGGTTTTGTAAGTCGATATGAATTTGGAATCCACAAAGCATAACTTGTTGGGAAAAAAGGAGAATTAGGCTATAAAGCATCTTTAAGCGCTGAGAAGTGTGATGTTGGTTTGTCTGGAGATTTGGCTCAGAAGCCTTTGATCGAGGTTTCTGGGGTTTCAAAGCGGTTTGGTTCTTTTCTGGCTTTGGACGATTTGAGTTTGCAAGTGAAGCCGGGAGAGATTTTTGGTTTGTTGGGTCCAAATGGTGCTGGAAAGACTACAACCATCAAGGTCATAATGGGTTTGGTGGAGCCGTCTTCCGGTAAGATAAGCGTTTGCGGCTTTAACCCCCTCAGCGACTCAGTGGAGGTAAAAGCAAGAATTGGTTATGTGGCTGAGAATCCCATTATATATGAGAGTCTGTCTCCGAGGGATTTTTTTGAGTTTGTGGTGTCAATGCGGAAAATTGACCCGGTTGCTGCTAATCGTGTTGTATCTCGGTTGGCGGATGCTTTTGATTTGGCTCAATATTTTGATTCGCCGATAGCGACTTTGTCAATGGGGTTCAAGCAGAAGGTGGCATTGATTGCTTCGTTTATCCATCAGCCTCCTATTTTGCTTTTGGATGAACCTTTGAATGGATTGGACGCTCGGAGTAGTCGAATTGTGAAGGACTTGGTCTTGTTGCATGCTCAAAGGGGTGGGGCAGTTTTGTTTTCTACGCACATAATGGAGATTGCCGAGCACATCTGTACAAGGATCGGAATCATCGACCACGGCAGGTTGATTGCGGAGGGAACACTTGAGCAGTTGAGAAGTAAAACTGAGGGTAAGAGCTCCACTTTGGAGGAGGTTTTTTTGAAGTTGACTAATGAGGAAGCTGCGGTTGCTGATACAACGAGGATGCTTAGGGAGGCATTCCTTGGGAATGAAACTCACTGAAGCTTGGCGCTTAAGCGGTCTTCCGTATAGGGAAATGGTGTTCAGGTCATTAGCGCAGGAAAGGGGTCGAATGTGGTGGGGGGCTTTTGGAAGAAATCCGTCTGACAGAGTCGCGCATGAGGAAGTTGAGTTATGCAAAAGGGCGTTACGAATCGCCAAGTTTGATAAAATAGTGGTTGCCGTTTTTAATCTCGTAGTTTCGGTGAGCCCTTTTGCGTCGCTCTTGCTTGGTTCTGCGGCGTTTGGTTTGACCAGTTCGGTTTCTCTGAGTTTGATTATTACCTTTGGGTTTATGACTTTGTACGCTATTCAGACGCTTTCTTCTTTTGTAAGCGCGGAATCCTCAGCGTTGCTGTCTACTCTGCCGATTACGTCGAATGACTTTTCATTGGTGACGCTGTTTTCTTTTGTTAGGTCTGTAGATTACTTGGTATTTGGCTCTGTATTGAGTCAGGTTGTTTTGGTGGCTTACCTCACATCGTCCCCTGTAGCTACTGCGCTCATGATTGGGGCTTCTTTGATTAATTCGGTTTTTGCTGTCGCCGTTGCACTGTGGTTCTCAAGAGTTTTTCACAAGAACTACATGCGCGGCGGAAGATCTAGGCGTACCACCGTTTTTCGTGGTTTTTTCGTCTTGCTCTGGGGATGCTTACTCCTTGGGGTAGGTCTACTTTTGAGCCTGCCTTACTATGTTCTTCCTGTTTTGAACAAAGCGTTGCTTAGCGTTAACACTTTATCAGGCATTCTGCTCAGTCTTATCTATCCGTTCTCGGCAGGCTTAACCATCGCAAAATTGTCTGGTTCCAGTGTTCCCATCGTTACTATATTCGGGGCATCTGTTGCTATGGCCGTTTATGCGGTAGCAGCTTGGTTTTCAGCTAAGTGGAGCTTGGGTACGGTTAAGCGCATTTCTCAAGGTGCGGGTGTGAGGATAGCCAGATTGAGGGCTGTGGATTTCAAGATTAAGGCTCGCGGTCCTTTGCGGGGCTACGTCACGAAGGATTTGCGGGTTACTTCGAGGAATCCAGCCACTGCTTTCTTTTTTGCACTTCCTGTTTTTGAGACAGTAATCGTAGCTTTTCTGGCGACGAATTACGAGCTGCTAAGAGCTTCAACTGTAATTGTCGCTACTTCTATGGGCGCTATTTTTACTCTGCTAGTTCCGCTTGCACTCGTGGGTTCAGAGGGGAAGGGGATAGAGTATGCCAAGACCCTGCCGATTACTCCCCAAAGAATGGTTTATGCTAAAACTCTAATAACGATGGTGACCTACATTCCGGTGCCTTTTGCGTTGCTTTGTCTTGCGTCGCTCAAGCCATTGACCTCAGGGCTCACGATTCTGATACCCTTTTTCATGATAATTCCGATAGTTTCTGCAAGCATCTTTGAGATCATGCTTTTCCTGCGCTCTGTTGGCAAAAGCAAAATCGCAGGAATAGTAAATGATGCGGAAAAGATCTTCGTAGGACTTCTCACGATTCTCGTGCCGGAAGCAGCTTACGCGGTGGCGTACCTCTTCTCACTTAACCATGCATTTGCAATCCTGACAATGGGTGGAGTTACACTTGGAGAACTATGGATAGCTCTCTACATGCTTCGGCGCAAATAAGAATTTGCCGAACAGGTGCATTTATCCGGCGTCTTTTCAGCTAAAAACTAAGTGTGATAGATCTTTTAGTATTTTTATGGTATTGGACTTGATGTTTCACAAAGTGCCCTTTTTATGTAGGGAAAAGCATTGGAGAGTGTTATCGCGCCGCAATATGCTCTAATAGGACCTCATCGCCTGAAGTGTACCTGATGTCCTATGAAGCAGCACAAGAGATCGCGAAGAGAGCCTACGAACAGCTTCCGTTTCTCTGCAACAAATTTAACGTGAAACTTCTCTCAGACTTTCATCTCGATCCTAACCACAAGGTTTTCGTGTTGTTTGAAGCCCATACTGAAGAGGCTTTGAGAGATCTTATTACAATGGTCGGTTTCGTATATTGTCAAGGTTTCAATTTCCACCTTTAAACACCATTAGCAGGCATATTGAAACGTAAACGAGATGCCCGCAATATTCTAAGAACCAAAAATAACTACTCCTTTTTTGTCTTGACCACTTTCGGAACAGACACACGTACAAAAAAAATATGAACCAAAAAAAGAATTATGGTTCGATTTCTTCGGTTTGCGTTTCGTGCTTTGGTTCAGACATCACCGTTTGCGTTTCGTTTGGAACTTCTTCTTTTACAAATTGCATCGTAGCCCTTGCGACCACGAATGAGAGGACAGCAAATAGCAGGAAGACAAGCATTGAAGCTACAGCGCTGAGTGGAATAAGCGCGGCAGGGTAAGTACTAGTACCGGTCTCAAGTGTGTCTAGTTCATAGTTTATCAAAGCTGTGAATATTGCAAATACTATAAACACTATTCCAAAGCCATTGGCAATTTTATTGACAATTTTCCAGTTGTCCATATATCGTTTCACCAATTGTCCTCTTTTATATTGATGCTACCTTTTAAACAATTACCTTTCTTAATATTGTTAAACTCATTTACGTTTGTATTAGCCTATTGCTTTGTCCAGATTTAGCTTGTTGGACTGGAAACTTGGAAATTGTGTCGTTATGCAAATAGGAATTTAGTACGAGATTAACACTGTTCATTGGGGGCGGGTAATAAAAATGATGAGTTGTGATCAATGATAGCGATTCATAAAAGATTACTATTTCAATTATGCATTTTGTATGGATTACAGGTTTGTACATGAGTTTGTGAGATGACTATGTGTTGAGAAAAATGTCTCTTCTCTTAAGTTTGTGTCTTATGTTGTTAGTTTCTGCAATGTTACCTGGTTTTGCCGAGGTTAGGGCTCAGACTGCGAGTATAGGCAATCAAGTACCTGCTCCGACAGTGTCATTTAGTAATAGTCCAAGGGGCGCTAGTGACTTGATTAATCTCGCTGTATCGGTTAACCAGGGGCAGGTTTGCGGAACTACTTGGAGTGCGCACAAGACAAATTTGCCTATCATGGGCGGGCAGCAACAAGGTGGTACTGAGCTAAGTGAAGGTTTTCAAGGTGAAATAGGAACAACTGTTGACAATGTTTCAAGCGATTTGGAGATTAATCTCGGTTCCGTTAACGCGCCGGCAGGGGCTCCTGACCTTGATCTTCCCGGGATGTTCATAAATACACCATACGGCAGTATCCCGATAAGCTTCTGCGACGCCAGTTCCTTTAATGTGCAGGTCGGCAACGTAACCTACGTTAACGGTTTACCCACCGTGACAAACACCATTACGTTCAACGACATTGCTCTCCCAACCTATGGCCAAGGCTCATCCTACATCACGTTTGTGATAGCGCAAACCGTCATAGCAAACTGGACTAACATGATTATCAAAATAGGCGTTTACGCTGACCTCTCAAACATGAAACTCTACCAACCAGATGGAACAGCGATTCCTCCAAGCACCGATTTCTCCTTTAATCTGATGTATCAAATTGACATGAATAACGCATCACCTTCAAATATTGTTGACTATCCACCATCAGACATAACTCCAACAAGTGTATTCTTCGCAGTCAATGGCACAACAGGCACACAAATATCAATCGCAAACATGAACCTCGGAGACACATACACCGAAATTCAAGGCTCCAATCAATTTGCAGATAAAACACCCACAATATATTTCTCTCAGTCAACTGCGCCGACTTGGGCGGTTAACTGCTTCCAAAGCTTCCCCAACCTGACTTACGGCGTAACCACGGCTGTTCAGAGCGACCCAACAATCACCATACAGCACAATGCAGTTTCCGCTGGCGGAATCTTAAATGGCAATTTGATACTTTATGTCGCAATCATTGTGGGCGTGGCTTCAGTTGCCATCGTGGCGGGGATCACTTCGGTCAAACGCAAAAAAACAAGCAAAATTGCGACACTGTAACAAAACTGAAAACCTATTTCTGACATACCCCACACCGTACAAGTCGGTTCCTTCGAGTATGCTGGTTATTTTGGTTTTTCCATGCTATTCTCTTCTTTGCAAGGAGAGCGGCAAATAAGACTATCATCATATAACGACTAACACAATTGTTAGCTATTAGATAAGGGCCTCCAGAAATGTGGCTGTTTCTCTTTTAATGCTCCTGCGGCATCAGGAGAATCTTCGGACCTAAAAAAAGAGGTATTGTAGGCAGGAAAATAGTCATTGCCTTAGTGCCTCCACAATGTTAAGCTTAGAGATGCAGTGGGCTGGGTAAACTGAACTTAGAACCGCTGACGCACCGATGACGAATGTAGCAGTTGACAAAGTGAACGGTGAAATAACAAGCGAAGGTGTAGGGACATTAGCCCACCATGGAATCACGTGGATAGCAAACAGCGATAGCCCAAGACCAGAAGCAAAGCCAATTACTGTTCCGATAAGTGCCAGTAGTAAGGCTTCTCCTGCGATGATTATGCGGTTTTGGCGTTTATCCATGCCGAGGGCGGTTAGCATGCCGATTTCCTTTTTCCGCTCCGCAACGGTATAGGCGGTAGCGGCGGTTATCCCCAAGGCTCCAACAAGAACGAAGAAGGCGGTAACGGATATTGCAAGCATTTCCGTCTGAGCAAAGCTTGCCTGTGTCTGTGCTAAAGTGTCTTTTGCTGTGTAGATGGTTGGGATGTAACCTGCGTTTTTGCAGGTCTGGGTTAAGTCGTTGACCGCTTGAGTTACGTTCGCGGAGGGTTTTAGGGAAACGTAGAATTCGTCCAAGTTTGACGCCAACAGATAAGGCCTAAAGCTTTGCATGTCGGCGAAGCTGATGATTGCACTGTAATAGCCCTGTGCGAAATTAGAGATTGTTTCCCAACTGCCTGCCACGAAATCGGTTGTGGCGATTATTTGGAGGTTTTTTTCGTAGGTGCCGGTTTGGTTGGTTATGCTCCAGGTGAGAGTGTCGCCTACGTGAGCTGTTAGATTTTTAGCTAACGCTTCCTGCAGTATGATTTTGTCGTTGCCCTCCGATACTGAGGTAAACACCTGCCTGGGCGTCATGCCATTGAGAGTGCTGGCCAAGCGGATTTGGTAAATTGTGGAGAAATAATCCTCTGTGGCTGCACCAGTTATCATTATGCTGTTTTGTTGGTGACCGTTGAAGCTCATGTTGCTTTGCCGGTAACTGATATACCCAACGCCAGCCACTTGCTGCACCCCATCAATAGCTTTGAGCTGATATGCGAAGTTGGCCGGCGCATTAACCCAAACCTGAACATCAGCGCCGACCGATTGCTTAGTGACCGCAATGTTGTAGGAAGCTGCGGTTGTTACGAGCGAACTAAAAGACACAAGAAGAGCAATTGAGATGGCGAATGCACCATAAGAAAATACTGACCGCCTAAAGTTTAGCAGGATGTTTCGGTGAACGATTGTTGAGGATCGACCTATAAAGAGTTTGAGTAGTTGTGAGAAAGCTTTGGAAAGCAGCGGCAAAAACAAGGTCCCCAACAAAACGCCGCCTATGAGGGTTGTGGCGTATCCAATGAGCGCCGTCGCAGTTGGAAACCACGACGTTGATGGCGAGAAGCCATTTTGGACGAGGAGTAATCCAAGCAGGGTCAGGACGAAACCGGCTACGGACGCTAGAAATTTCATTTTTCCGCTTGCACGGAAGCTTCGCATTTGCGGATGCAAAGCCTCCACTGGCTTAACCATACAAGCAAGCAGTATAGGTAGCGAACCAGCACCCAAAGTCAACGCGATGCCGATTCCCAAACCGCTTAGCAATGTGCCCAGGGGGAAACTGAACTCTATGGCAGACGCTGTCCCCACGTTGCCAACATAGATTGCCGGAAGAATTGAAGTGATAAGTCGAGCAGCAATCATAGATAAGGGAATGCTAGCTAAACCACCGATGAGCGCAACCGGAAGCAACTCTGACATAAACGAGCCGAACACCTGTATTTTCGACGTGCCTAACGATCGAAGTATGCCAATTTCATGTTTGCGTTCGCTGACGTTAGCCAACGTCGTGTTGAGTAAGATAATAGCTGCAATCATGAGAGCCATGCTCCCAATGATAAAACTGACGGTTTGGTACGTTGAAAAATTTTGCTGGACGCTTTCATACATGGTGGCTTTCAAATTGCCTACGGTATAGTTGGAACCTAGCTCGTTTTGCAAGCTGGCTTTAACGCTTTGGGCTTGACTTAGATCTCGGAGGTGAACGTAGATTTCGGTCGCGTCGTTGGGTTGCAGGTAAAATAGGGCTTGGGCGACTTTCAGGTTCACCGTTATTTCAGAGCTAACTTGGGTAAAGCTGGTTGGGTTTTTTGGGTCAAATGTGTACGTGCGACCGTAATCTTGTATAATGCACGCCACGATTAAATTCGTGGTTTGCAAGGGCTGCGCGGAAACGGCTTCGCTTAGGTTAAAGTAGCCGAGCGTTAATGTGTCGCCTACATGAAGATTCAGTTGCTGAGCAAAGCTGTCACAGAGCACACAGGAACTACTGCCGTTTACCAGCGCCTCAGATATAGATGTGTAATTGCCTTCTGTAATTTTGTAAGAGCCGAAGTTCTCGTCCGCTTGGGGGTTTATCCCGATTAAGTACCCGCCGCTTGTTCCGTTGAATCGTCCATCTGCTGAAGCGAACGGTATCCAATACTGCACCCGGCATGAAGAAGCATCGAATGAATCGTTATGTAGTAACGGTTCAACCGTTTGTATGCTGAATATTGGGCTGGTCGTGTTAGATTTGATGATTAAATCAGTGTAGCCCAAGCTGCTAGTCACTAAGTCATGATATGTTTTCTGTAATCCGGCAATGCCAGCATTTAGTCCTATCAGCAGGCTAAGCGCAAGTATCACGCTTACTATGAGGATGGCTGTGCGGAATTTCTTGCGTTTCAACTGAAGCATGGAAATTTTCAGAAGCGACATAACTTTGCCGTCACCTGAGCTTTTCGTCGGAGATTATTTGCCCGTCTTTCATTCTTAACTCCCGATCAGCCAAATTCAAAATCGAAACATCATGCGTTGCTGCCAAAACAGTGATGCCTTGTTCCTTGGAAAGTTTACGCAAAAGCTTCATCACCTGCTCTCCACTTGCTGAGTCAAGGTCTCCTGTGGGTTCATCGGCTAAAATGACCGTGGGCTGGTTAGCTAGGGCTCTGGCAATTGCGATGCGCTGCTGTTGGCCGCCGCTGAGCTCATCGGGCCTGTGGTTGGCGCGTTCGTTTAGGCCCACTGCAGCTAACAGGTCTCTTGCTCGTTTTGTTGCTTCCTTTTTGGGGACCCCGGCTATAATCATGGGTAATTCGACGTTTTCAAAAGCCGTAAGCACTGGCATTAGGTTGTAAAATTGAAAGATAAACCCGATTTTTCGGCGTCTAATCTCAACTAGACTTTTTTCGTTAAGGTTAGAGAGGTCTTTTCCTTCTAGGTACACTTTGCCGTGCGTTGCCTTGTCTAGCGTGCCGATGATGTTTAGCAGAGTCGTTTTTCCTGAACCTGAAGCCCCCACAACGGCGACGAACTCGCCCTTTTTCAAGTTAACATTGATATTGCGTAATGCCTGCACAGAAACTTTGCCAAGACAATACTCTTTTTCCAGCTTTACGATTTCTATAGCGGTCGACATGGAGAACGCATTGGTTGCAACTAAAAATAGGTTTTATGGTACAATTCTTTACTAGTACATTCTTTTACAAATACTGTAAAAAACAGCAAGGACAAAACGCTGGAGGCTCCAATCGAGGAGTGCTTATAAGGAGTATTTTGATCCTAAGCCACCTCATTGCATCTGTACACTAAAAAAACAAGACTCCACAAAAGAACAGCTTTGACCAGATAGCTGTGAACCATTACTCTATTATTAAGAGAAGATCGGATAACATCGGGATGCATGACTCGTTTAGGGAGTATGTAACACGTATTCCATCAGTGCTTTCTTGAATGATTCCTTCCTTTCTCAGCCTACTCATTTGCCAAGTCAGCCCCTGCGAAGTGATGGACAGTTGAGAAGCTAACTTACCGTGAGAAACCGTGGTCTCAGCGGCTATTCTCTTGAGAATTTCTCTTATTGTTCCATGTCTAAGAAGGGAAATCAATTTCATTTCTCTTAACGAGAATTTTTTCGTAACGAAAAACCGTTTATATTTGCCATCACGAACAAACGAAATTAAACCAGCTTTCTTGAGGACTCCCAAATGAAATTCAGCAGCTCCTATTGCAATGTCTAATCCAGCACATATACCTCTAAATTGAATGCCTGGATTTGCGACAATGAAGTTGTACACCTCCGATTGTGTTGAATTGTCTTCAAAAGCGACCTGACTGGGTACGAAATTGGTTGTCCCGATAAAAGTTGAATCAAAATGACCTTGGTCTGCTAAGTTAGAATTGAAAAGGGTATTTGGATTGAAGCTTAATGAACTGTTTTTTTCAAGTTGAATATATGCTACAAATGAAAAGGCAATTACACACGATAAAATTAGTGCGAGCAACATTTTTTGCAGCTTCAATCTCGTTTCCCCTGCAGAGGTATTTGTCTTTACCCGTTTTTATTACTATTTGTAAGCGAATGTACTAGTAAGGAACTGTACCACAAACCCTATAAAAGCATGATCAGTCCGGAAATGTTAAATCACTAAAAGGAAGCTTGCAAACAATATCCAAACATGGATTAAGAGATTTTCTAAACCTTTTTTTTTGGCTTCACTAAAGCCTTGAAAGTCATTAGCAAGAGATGACTGCCCGTTCAGTTTTTTCTTTTTACGTGCGGAATGAACATGGGTACTGTGCGCTTGTATGTATTGAATTCTTCGCCGTACTTGGCTTCAGCTTCTTTTTCCTCCATTTTTGCAAGTCGATAATAAAGAATGGCTAACACGGGCCAAAGCGCGGTTGTGATGATCGTTAGCCACTGAATGTTCAAACCAGCAGTTATCAGCAGAAACCCTACGTATTGAGGATTACGAATGTACTTGTAGAGCCCAGTTTTGACGAGTTCGCCTTTTGCTTTGAAGATTTGATACCAGCCGAAGATGACCAAAAGCATGCCAAACCCGATTACGAATTTTGATGCTGGGAAAATGTAATAATGATAAACGTTGTAGAACAAATTTTGTCCCATTAACCTTGTGAGGAGAAATTCGAGGCTGTAGATTTTGTTGTACCCGAAGAAGCCCATGAAGAAGTACATTGTAAGAGGCAAGCCGTACATTTCGGCGAACAATGCAACTATAAACGCAATGTAAAAACTGTTAGGGAGACGGTTGAGTTTCTTCCTGAAAGGTGTCAACAAGAAGAAAAGGCTGAATAATACAATGTTCATGACAACGAAGAGCCAATTGTTAAAGCCAAAGGAGGTAAAGGTGAAGTAGTACATGAAAAATGCGATGATAATGGTCACTATGGCAACCAAGATTACATCTTTGAGTTTAGAAGCTTTTTTGTTTTCTAGCTCGTTTTGCCGTTTAATAACGAGGTTCATTTCGGATTTGTCGTTACCTAAGGCATATTTCAGATTTAATGGTTACGGTTTTTCCTCTAGAAGTGCGAATTTTGCCGGGGTAGGTGTTTTGCGAGTTTTGCTCATTCCTTTGTACGATTTCTTTTTCCAACGCATCTTAATTCACATAGCACTGCAAAAAGGTTTAAGCTCTTAGAGAAGCTGGTAAGTACGAATCGTCTGAATGCCTACTCTTCGGCAATACAATCAGTAAGCGTGATCGTCAAGCGCACCAACTTTTCACATGAAAACAGCCATTTTGTATACATCCTTAAACTTTCCGTTATAGTAATGCTCTTTGGCGAGTTTGCATTCTGTTTCAAAGCCAACTTTTTTGAACAAATGGAGGGCCTTGTCATTATCCGTGTTTACTGTAAGCCCGACTTTTCTTAGCCCTTTCATTTTGGCGATTTTAAGTAAATGCTTTAGAAGAGCGGTGCCGATGCCCATATGTTGATAGTTATCATGCACTGTCATACTCATCTCAGCCTTGTGACTGAGAGCTTCCAATGAGTTGAACGTAAGTGATGCTGTGCCAATAATCTTCTCTTCGTTTTTCTCCATTATGATGGCAACAAGTGTTAGAACTTTTTCATAGTCTATGCTCTTTGTCCATCCCTCGATTCTTTCTCTGGTGAACGGGGGCAACAGGCATGACAGGCTTTTTTCAGATAACGATGAAAACATGTTCCACAGCAGTTTTGTGTCGCTGCTCAGTTCTGGGCGAAAGTGAACTTTCTTTCCGTCTGTAAGAGTAAATATTGCTTCCCAATCGGTGGGGTATTTCATGTTTTATGCCTTCAGTTTTAAAATAGGCCGATTTCTCTACAGAGCAATATATCCATTGAGTTTCTTCATATAACTTTAGCTTCTTTTCCTTAGCTAGCTAGATCTCAAAATAAAAACATGAACGCAAAGAACAGAGAATTCTTTGTTTGAGGTGCTTGTTTGGGTTTAACAAATCGAGTCTCAATTAGTATAAAGGACTCGTACCTTTCTTATAGTATGTTGGCTTTCTTTTTCTGTCGTAATTTGTGGCTGACAAACGTTTGCAACTCACGTGTTTGGCTTTTTTAAGGTCTGCTGCACAAATAGCGATTTAAAGTGAGCTGTCTAGAAATGTGGTTCTATATATTCTCTTCTTGATCTATATTCTAGCGTTTCAACGTAAACTCGGTTGGGATTGACCGCTCCTTACGTTATGTAAGAAAAGCAGAAAAAAGTGGGTAATGCGCGGGAGATATCGCCACAGGTTCGAGTTTAAATCTTTAAATAAACACTCTGAACACAATTATTATAGGTGTAGACGGTGTCAAAGAAAAAATCTGAAGAACCAAACACTCATGACGCATGCGTAAGAACTATTGCTGAAGATCTCAAAAAAGACAACTGGCTAGTAAAGGCGAACACTGAGGGCTGGGAAAAACCCTCCGAGATCGGCGGTGTCATTCCTGATGTTCTGGCGCATAAAGGTTGTTTAAAACGAATTTGTCAAGTGGTAAGTGAGAAAGATTTTGAAGGCAACAAAACACAATACAGGGATTTTAAGAACTACTGTAAAGACTACGACTTTCAATTATACGTGACAGACAAAAACGGAAAACTCAAATCATTTGATCCACAAAACTTGACAAAAAAATAAAAAGTAAAAAAGCGCGTCGATCTGTCCCGAAATTGGTATAATATAATTATAATTCTAAATTCAAGCGAACTTGGCCAAGTCACAAATTCTAACTAAATTTGGTAGTGACTGCTAGAGAAATCTGGGAAAAAATAAAACAAGTCTCTGAAATTTTCGTTAGAAATAAACTGAAAACAGACGGAGCAGAAAACAAAAGATTTTTACCCAGTTACTTTGATTCTAATATTTATTACTAGGCATATTTATGGCAAACACAAGGATGGTTTTGATCAAGATTGTACGCTACTAAAAATGGTATCATTCAGGTCATGAGTGAACATTCTTTTGCCGACACGTTCGAGCGCCTTGAATCTCAAGTCGCGCTAAGAGGGCTCATTACCTTTGCTCGAATAGATTTCCAGAGAGATGCTGAGAAAGCGGGGTTGGCGATGAGGCCCACTCGCATGCTCATCTTTGGAAATCCTAGAGCCGGGACTCCTCTAATGATCGCTGCGCCCACTTTGGCGATCGATTTTCCGCTCAAAGTCCTCGTTTCCGAAGATGAGAGTGGCAGAGTATGGGTATCTTACAATTCAACTCAGTATCTTGAGGTTCGCCACAATATTCCAAATGAGTTATTGAAGAATATCTCGGGAATAGTCGGAATTGTTGAATCTGTAGCACGATAACTTGGGGTTCTATCTCCAAAACGCATAAGGTTTCCTCAGGTATGTACGCTTCAAGGTAGAAAACTCTGCACACGAATGTTTTGTCAGGCGTTGAAACCTCTTTTTCACAATTAGGGCATTTAACCAAAACTTTGCCTTCCGACACAATATTCGAACTTATCATGAAAACATAAAAAGCCATCATGAAACTTGCTGCGACAAAACGAATACAACAGGCAACCAGAAGCAAGTAAAACAGACAATCACCAGATTTTCACCACTCAGAAGAACCTTGTTCATTATACTAAGCCTCGCCACAACCTTTGGCGTTGATAATAAATATCGAGGAAACGCTACTCAACCTAAATATAGAGTTAGCTGTTGAAATGAGGTAGTTACAGGTGGTTGACTATTTTGATTGCGCGAAGAAATATTGCTTTGGTGGCTCATGACAATAGGAAAGATGACTTGGTAGATTGGGTTGATTTTAACAAGGGAACGTTGTCGCTTCACAATTTGTATGCAACGGGGCAGACTGGACGAAGAATAATAGAGAAAACAGGACTTGAGATTAGTTTGCTTAAGAGCGGACCCTACGGCGGCGACATGGAATTGGGCGCCATGATTGCAAATGAAAAGCTTGATTACCTAATTTTCTTCTGGGATCCGCTGGAGACGCAGCCTCATGACGTGGACGTGAAAGCGCTTCTCAGAATATCTGTGGTTTATAATTTGCCGACAGCATGCAATAGGGCAACAGCTGACCTTATAATTTCCAGCCCATTGTTTATCGATCCCGAATATAACCCTGAAAATAAGCTAACGGATCAAAAGATCAGGTAAAATGTTAGAACCAAAACTAGTAACTGTTTGGAAGGACAAAATAGGAGTAAATACCCTTCTTGACCATTTAGGAACAAACATGGCGCTTATTAATTTGCTTCCGCGATTATTATGATGAGGAAAGTTGCTACGGGATAAGAAACTCGTGGTTGTCGGGGCGGGTGCCATTGGGTCAAGTGTGGCTGGGTGGACTGCACCTCAATACGAAAGATTATGGTTATTGGCTCGAGGTGAAAGTGCAGCAGCAATTAAAAATCAAGGATTGAAATTTTACCTCAAAGGCGAAGAAGCCAATGCTAATGCTATCCCAATCAAGGTTATCGAGTCGTTAAATGAGGTTTCTCTACCTGACGTAGTTTTTGTTACTGTGAAAAACTATGATCTTGACGCGACGGCGCGGATGTTGCGGGATCACCTCGGGTCTCATCAGCCTGTCGTTGTGGCGCTTGAAAATGGTGTTGAAAATCAGTTGGTTCTTCCCCGATATTTTACGAAGGTCATTTATGGTGTGGTATGCTTTAACGCTTGGCGCGATGGTCCAGGGAGAGTAGGACACCAAAAGCGGGGATACATAATCCTTGGCACTCCTGCGAACGATCTGCAGCCTGAACAGCGAGAAGTTGCAGCCATTCTTCGGCTTGGAATGAATTGTTCTCTCACTGATCGCTTGGAAGATGCCGTTCACTGCAAATTGGCCGTCAACCTCACCAACGTTTTGACCACTCTCATTGGTTTCCAAAATGTCCCTTCTGGGTCCTTCAGTGAGGTTGCACAAATGTCCGCAAGACTCATTTGGGAAGGGATTCAAGTCCTTCAAGCAGCGGGGTTCAAAGAGCATGAGCTCGGTGGCATCCCTTCTTGGCGCGCAATTAGGATGAGCGTGAGGCTTCCGGCATCAGTCATCAAAGTATTTTACAGATTCACTGTCAGCGAGAAACTCGGTATGAACAGTACCTCGCAAGACATCTTCGCGGGAAAAGCCACAACCGAACTTGAATCCCTAAATGGATACATGTTAACTCTCGCCCAGAAAGCGGGAGTGCCAATGCCCATCAACCAGACTATTTACGAAATCGCGAAAGAACGATTTGGTCCAGATTTCAAGCCGATGAAACAAAAGGCGTTGTGGGCTGCGATTCAAAATCGACCTAAACGGTAAGACGGTAGGTTAATTCGTCTAGGTGCACGGATTACGAATACTAAGTAACTTGCTGTCAATTAGCCGAGTATAACCCCAGAACATTATAGAGTACAGGCAGTTTTTGCTTCCCTTAAAACGCTAGCTTAACGAAACAACGTCAGGCTCGCTACCCTGCAGTCTTTCCTAAACCATTAAGTAGAGGTCTAACCCACGATATTGTATGGCAAAGGCTGCACACCCAAAGATAACCTACGTTACTCTTTCCGCAGACGAGAGCATACACCCGAAATACGAGGATGCTCTAAGAAGGTTCGACAAGGAGCTCGGACGGCATTACCCCATGTACATCGGAGCAGATGAAGTATGGTCAGAAAGCGGCGAGTTCGAGCACCACAGTCCCATTGACACGTCGATAACCGTGGGACGCTTCCAAGTTGGCAAACAAAACCACGCCAAGCTTGCGATCGAGGCTGCCAAGGCAGCGTTCCCCCAGTGGAGCGAAAAAAGCTGGCAGGAACGGATCAAAATCATGAACAAGGCAGCTGATTTGATTGATGAAAGGAAGTTTGACATCGCTGTTGCCATCACCTATGAGGTCGGGAAGAACAGGTTAGAAGCCTTGGCCGAATGTTGGGAAGCCATAGATGCAATAAAGTTCTACTCGAAGACCACGGAGAAGAACAACGGATATGCCGAAAACATGGACTCGGGCGGTCCTGGCGAACAATGCTCGGTGGTCTCGAAACCCTTTGGCGTCTGGCCTGTGATTTCGCCTTTCAACTTCCCTTTCATGTTGGCCAACGGTATGGCCCTCGGCGCCCTCATTACTGGGAACGCAGTTATCCTTAAGCCAACCAGCGAGGCTCCGCTTGCAGGCTTAATGCTCTACAAAGTGTTTAAGGACGCTGGGATCCCTGCCGGAGCAATCAACTACGTCACGGGTCCAGGTCCCAATTTCGAGAAAGAGTTCGTTTCAAACAGAGATGTGGCAGGAATCGCCTTCACAGGCTCAAGAGACGTTGGAATGAGGCTCTATCGAGAGTTCCTGACCGAGCAGCCGTACCCCAAGCCTATTCTGCTCGAGATGGGAAGCAAGAACCCGGTGATTGTGACCTCGTCGGCCGACATCGGCAAAGCGGTCGAAGGGACAGTCAGGGCAGCTTTCGGCTACGGGGGTCAGAAATGCAGCGCAACATCAAGAATCTATGTGCAAAGCAGCATCCGAAACAAGTTCCTCAAAGTCCTCCGCGAACGCGTCGACAAGATAGTGGTGGGCGATCCTAGGGAAAAAGCCGTTTTCATAGGACCAGTGATCAAAAAAGATGTGCTAACGAAATTCACCGCGGCGCTGGCAGAAGCAAAGAAAGCTGGCGGAAAAGTCCTCACGGGCGGAAAAATCATCAAAGCAGGTAAGTTCAGAAGAGGGTTTTACCTTTCGCCAACAATTATCATTGGGTTGCCGGCGACTCACAGGCTCTTTCGGGACGAGCTATTCATGCCGTTTGCCGTCGTCGACGAATTCAAGACCATAGAGGAAGCCATCGCCAAAGCCAACAACACCGAGTACGGATTGACAGCAGGCATTTTCTCGGAAGACCGCGAGGAGATCCGAAACTTCATGAACCGAGTACAGTTCGGCGTCCTCTACTCGAACCGGAGCGGTGGAGCAACCACAGGATCATGGCCAGGCTCGCAATCCTTCACAGGCTGGAACGCCAGTGGCGCAACAGGCAGAGGTGTCGGAGGACCACATTATCTCCTCAATTTCCTCCGCGACCAGTCCCAGACAATCGTTTCCTGACCCAAGGAAGCAAGAAAGCAGTTTGGCTGGCTGGCAATTTTTCCGAGGGATGAGGTTAAATTAGTTTTAGGGTTTTATGGTTTTTAGCCATTCCAGAAAAACCAGTCGTAACTTTTGCAGGTTTTCTAGTACGTGCACGTCTTCCATGTTTTCGAGTTTTCGGACTTGGTCAGCTTCTTCTTTGCGTACTCTGAGTTTCATTTCTTTGCCGTTTGGAAGTTTAGTGTAAACAATGCTTTCTCTGTAGTCTGTTGGTAGTATGTAAACGGGCACAAACGCTTTCAAACTCATAATTGCCGAGTTCGTTATCAAAGTATCACTTATGCCATTGGCGATTTTAGCAACGGTGTTTGACGTTGCAGGAGCAATTAGCAAAAACTCGTATTTGCGCATTTGCAGCCAAGCAGCAAGAAACGGTGAATTAGAATTAAGCTCAACTTGTACTTTCGAGAAATTCCTCTTCAATTCATCCTCAAGCCTATAAAACTTCAATACAGTGTCAGCAGCTTTCGATACAAAAACCTCAATCTCCACAACGTTCTCTGACTGTTTCTTTAGATCCTTCATTACTTCCAATATCTCAGCGATTTTATCGCCGGCGCCAGTGATTCCCCAAGCAACCTTATGTTTCTTAACTTTCACGCTTTCACCCATAACAATCAGCTCATTATTTTTCTCCATACTTCTCTATGAAAGCTGCAAACCGCTTCACAGTTTTCCTCAAACTCCTAAAACCTTCCTCATCCAACTTGACGCCTTCCAACGTATCCTTAGTCCAGAAAGTTGCACCTAAATTAGAGCCGAAAAACCCGCCGCTAACAGGAACCGCGCCATTAAGAATGTAAAAAGTTAGTATTTGCACCAAAGCACTTTCTTGCCCGCCAGCCCTGTCACCGCCCAAAGCGATCCCCATGCCGATTTTGCCCCTAAAGAAGTCTGGGTCACCGGCCACGGCAGCCCTGCAGCGATCCATTATTGCCTTAGTTTGCGCGCTGACTCCGCCACTATAAACGGGTGTGGCAAAAATTATGCCCTGTGCATCTTTCAACATTGCGTAGACTTCTTGCATGTCATCTTTGAATGCGCATTCCTTGTTTTTCAGACAAAAATCACAGTGCGTACAAAAGCCAACACGCTTTCCTCTTACAGTCCAAAAACGAGTTTCAAACCCCTTCTCCTCAAGCATCCGCAGAGCTTCTTTCAAAACATAATCAGTAGCTTGCTCCCTTGGGCTCCCGCAAATTCCAACAATCATAAGCTTCAACAAACGTTAACCATTAATTTGAATTAAAGCATTACTCCAAACACAGCATAAAGACGCCATATTCAAGAGCCAATTTTCAAGGTTATCTTAAGGGTCGGCCAAATTTGTGATCTCTAAAGCGTACTATTTTACGTCTCTTCTTGTACTGGATTTTGGTTTTTCTGTCGTTTTTTAGTTCATTTTCGTTAGCCCCAGCGTTTTTGAATTTTATGTAATTGTTGAAGATTTGGTATCCTGGGCGCGTGCGCAGGCGGATTAAATAATTACCGTTTATATTGGGAGAGCCCGACCTCGTCTTATTGATGCAGATGCAGAGGTCAGGTTCTCCCACGCTTCTATTCGAGAACTTGGATTTAAGTGCTGTTC
>JBEKFM010000001.1:0-146556 GCA_050013315.1 Bathyarchaeia archaeon | reverse complement strand
ACTTCCCAGTTGTCATGGGAATCACCATGATAATAACTGTGATGACCTTAGTTGCTAATCTCATAATAGACATCGTCTACATTTACATAGACCCGCGGGTAAGGGTCAGGTAAAGGAACATGGCAATGTTGAGCAAGAATAATGATGAATCGGACGGATACAAACGAAGATCAGCTAGCCAGTGGGCAGTAGCTTGGCGGAGATTTAAGAGAAGCAAAGCTGGTGTTGTCGGGTTAATCATTGTAATCGCTGTGGTTTTTATTGGAATTTTCGGAGATCTTCTAGCACCTTACCCAGCTTTTCCCGCTGCGGGTGCACTAGCACCCTTCTACGCGGGCGACGTCAGTAAGCCTCCAAGCTTGAAATACCCACTTGGCACATCAGTCGTGGGCACGGACGTTCTGAGCGACATTCTTCACGGTGCAAAATACTCACTTTACGTTGGTGTTTTGGTGACATTAATCACTATGGCTGTGGCAATAGTCGTGGGCGCCCTAGCTGGGTATTACGGAGGTTGGGTCGATAACGTGTTGATGAGGATTACAGAAGTGTTTCTGGTTTTTCCATCTCTGCTGTTTATCCTTGTCTTTGTCCGAGTTTTCACTCTATCCTCCGGAAACGCCACGAGCTTTGATATTCTAGGGATCCAAATCCCAATTGGTCTATCGATTGTGGTTTTTGTCTTGGCCATATTTCAATGGCCTGGGAATGCAAGGATGGTCCGCGGAGAGTTTCTCAGAGTCAGAGAACTCGAGTTCGTAGAAGCAGAGAAAGCTCTAGGAGCAAACAATACAAGGGTAATATTCAGACATGTACTTCCAAACATTCTTTCGTCGATTATAGTAGTAGCAAGTCTCACTATAGCGTATGCAATCCTCCTGGAAGCAGCGGTAAGTTTTTTAGGCTTTGGAGATCCAAACACAATAACGTGGGGGCAGATACTTGAAACCAACTTCTCCGAAATGCGAACCGTATGGTGGGCTGAAGTCTTCCCAGGTCTGGCGATTCTAATCACGGTCTTCGGCTTCAACTTACTTGGCGACGGAATGTCCGATGCTCTGAATCCAAGATTAAGGGATTGAGGAAGGAGAGACAAATGGCAGAAACCTTGCTTAAAGTTAGCGGACTGCGAACGCACTTTTTCACCGAGGCGGGAATAGTGAAAGCAGTCGACGGTATCTCTTTCAGTTTGAAAAAGGGCGAGTCACTGGGTATAGTAGGCGAGTCAGGATCAGGAAAAACGGTGACAGCACTATCAATCCTGCGAATAGTCCCCAAGCCTGGAAGGATAATCGGAGGAGAAATAGAATTTGAAGGAGAAAACCTTCTGGAAAAAAGCGAGAAGGACATGCAGGCAATTCGCGGAAGCAAGATTGCTATCATCTTCCAAGACCCCTCATCGTCGCTTAATCCCGTTTATACCGTTGAAACTCAGCTTAAAGACGTTTTACTCGCGCATGAGAAAATGTCCAAAGAGGAATGCAGAAAGAGGATAATTGAACAGTTGAGTCTAGTCGGGATCCCAGACGCAGAAACAAGAATGCGTGAGTATCCTCATCAGTTTAGCGGTGGCATGAAGCAGCGTGTCGCCATAGCCCGAGCATTAGCTCTTGAACCTACGCTTTTGATTGCTGATGAGCCTACAACTGCCCTTGATGTGACGATTCAGGTCCAAGTGCTGGTTCTGCTTAATGATTTGAAAGCGAAGCTTGGAATGTCCTTGATCATGATCACGCATGACATGGGAATAATAGCCAATATGACAACAAGAGTTGTAGTTCTATACGCTGGAAACGTTTGTGAAATCGCTAAAACCGTAGACCTTTATGAGCACCCTATGCATCCTTATACCGAAGCCCTGCTCGCGGCGGTTCCACGTTTGGATAGGAGGAAAATTCTAACCGTTATTCCGGGTAACATTCCGAACCTTATTCAGCCGCCTTCCGGCTGTCATTTCCACCCTCGTTGCAAGTACGCAAAGAAGACATGCGAAGATACGATACCCGCGCTAGAAGAGGTTGGACCTGATCATTATGTTGCTTGCTACGAATGGAACAACATTACTTTGAAAGGAGAGAGTGACAATATTCGCAGGCGATAGCATCCTTGTGGAAGTAAAGAATCTCGTCAAGTACTTTCCGATCTACGATCGAGGGGTCTTGCTTAAGAAACAAATCGGCGATGTTCACGCTGTAGATGACATCACGTTTTCCATAAGAAGGCAAGAAACCTTTGCGCTCGTAGGTGAAAGCGGTTGCGGAAAAACCACCACTGCCAGATTGATACTGGATTTAATAGAACCGACTTCAGGCGAGATTCTTATTGAAGGGGAGGACGTGGTTAAGAAATTTCACTCGGCAAGTAAAGAAGAAAAGCTTAAGTTGAGAAGAAAAATGCAGCTCATCTTCCAAAACCCTTACGGCTCCCTAGACCCAAGGATGACTATTTATGACATAATTTCGGAACCTTTCGTTAT
Organism: Bathyarchaeia archaeon; assembly: GCA_050013315.1. GTDB lineage: Archaea > Thermoproteota > Bathyarchaeia > Bathyarchaeales > Bathycorpusculaceae > Bathycorpusculum. The sequence continues at coordinate 144,080 of JBEKFM010000001.1, read as the reverse complement.
CCATAAACATTTGCCGAAAGAAAAATGGAAAGAACGCGTCTACGATCTGCTGAAACTTGTGGGTCTAGAAGAGTACCACGCGGAAAGGTACCCTCACGAGTTCAGCGGAGGGCAAAGGCAAAGAATATGCATAGCCCGCGCCCTAGCCGTTGAACCTGAGTTTATAGTGGCTGACGAACCAGTTTCCTCGTTGGACGTGTCCATCAGAGCTCAAATACTCAACCTTCTAGGGGACCTGCAGAAATCAATGGGTCTCTCTTACCTGTACATTTCCCATGACCTGAGCTCGGTCAGACAGATTAGCCACAGAGTAGGCGTTATGTACCTTGGCAAAATCGTGGAGCTAGCGGAAACAGATGAACTTTTCGACAACCCACTGCACCCTTATACGCAAGCACTCATAGAAGCAGTGCCGATTCCAGATCCGAAAACAAAAGCCCTGAAAATTGTTCTTCACGGAGAGGTCCCGAGCCCTATAAACCCTCCTCCAGGCTGCCGTTTCTTTTCAAGATGCCCGCGAGCTCAAGGAAGCTGCAGAGACTGGGAGCCAAGGCTTTCAGAGTTTAAAAGTGGGCATTTTGTCGCCTGTGCCAACTGGTAAACTTCTGCGGACCGGAGCAGCTTCATCGTTATTTATATAAAGAGGATGGAAAAATGGCGAGCAAGAAAATCGGTTCATTTGACTTTTTCTTGATGTTGTGCCTTATTATTTTTTGGGGTAGCTCATTTGTTGTTGTGAAAGCATTACTTTTGCAAGGGTTGACTCCGATTGCTATCGCAACTTTTAGGTTTCTGGTAGCGGGAGCGCTATTTCTAGCTGCTCTTGTGCTAAGGAAGGTTAGACAGCCAACTAGCTTGGTGCTTTTTGAGCGTAAGGACTTTCTGATGTTCGTAGTTCTATCTCTAATAGGAGTTACCTTCTTTTTTATTGCCCAATACGTGGGCATCGGATTGGCAGGAGCCTCCGTTGCTGCGATTTTGGTTTGCTTCCTTTCACCCATACTTATCGCCTTTCTTTCTGTGTGGATTCTTAATGAATCTCTGAAGAGAAAGCAGTTCTTGGGACTTGCTGTTGCGGGAATTGGCACTTTGGTCGTCATCTCAGGCGGCACAATGGATCTGAGAAGCAGCAATCCAACATTTCTCTTTGGAAGCTTAATCCTTCTCCTTACACCTGTTCTTTGGGCCTCATACACTCTTGGAGGAAAAAGATTGATCGAGAAGTACAGTCCTTTCCTCGTTGTGGCATACGTAAACATTATGGGAGGACTTTTCTTAGTTCCGTTCTCTTTGGCCGAGAACTCCCTCCATGGAATACTAACCTTGAGTCTCCAAGCATTGGGAGCAATTCTGTACCTAGCAGTCACATGTTCGTTCATAGGGTATTTTATCTGGTTCTACGTTATGAGCAGAGTAAAAGCTGCAGTCACCAGTTCTTTTCTATTCGCAGAACCTTTAGTGACAGTTTTGTTTGCAACAGCTTTCATCGGAGAAAACATCACGCCGCTAATTTTGGTCGGAGGGCTCTTAATCTTCACGGGCGTTCTTCTCATCACAAGGAAATAAGAAGCATTTAGCCTATCAAACGGAGGCGACTTGCTCGATCAACTTTAAAGTCGACGCAAAATGGGTCCAATGTTTTTGCCACTTAGGGTTTGAAAGAAGACTTTAAAGCAAGAATCTATTGCTTTCTCAATAGAGATACTGTTTACATTAGGAGAAGATAAGATGGGATTAGCAAGCAAAGAAACAATTGATCTGCGAAGCGACACGGTGACATTGCCCACAGAGGAGATGCTGGAGGCAATTCGACAAGCAGAACTCGGAGACGATGTTTATGGGGAAGACCCCACGGTTAAAAAGCTTGAAGAAATGGCAGCTAAGAAGATGGGAAAAGAAGCGGCTCTTTTAGTCACAAGCGGCACCCAAGCAAACCTGGTGTCTTTGATGAACAATGCAAAACGTGGAGAACTGGTATTCTTGGAAGCGGAGTCTCATATTTACTGGTATGAAGGAGGAGGAATATCTGCAATTGCTGGACTACTGCCATGGCTAATAAAAGGTCAATTGGGAGCGATCGATCCAGAAGACATTGAAGCAGCGATAAGACCTAAGAACATCCATTTTCCAAAGCCCTCTCTGATATGCATTGAAAATACGCACAACAGGTATGGAGGAACAATAGTCACTCCTGATCAGATGCGAGCGATAAGCGAAGTGGCCAAAAGACATAGCTTGAATTTTTACATGGATGGCGCAAGAATTTTCAACGCTGCTGTGGCCTTGAAGGTTAACGTACAAGATTTCACAAAGCACGTGGATAGCCTGATGTTCTGCCTATCTAAAAGTCTCAGCTGCCCAGTCGGCTCAGTGGTCGTCGGCAGTCACCCGTTCATTGAGAAAGCTAGAAAGACCCGGAAAGTTTTGGGCGGTGGAATGCGCCAAGCGGGTATAATCGCTGCGGCAGGCATTGTTGCCCTTGAAAAGATGATTGACAGGCTGGAAGAAGACCATAAAAATGCCAGGCGATTAGCAGAAGGAATAGCAAAGATAAACGGGATCAAAGTTGATTTAGAGGCTGTGCAGACAAACATGGTTCGTTTTGATATGAGCGGTTTAGGAGTTTCAGCTGAACTGTTCGTTCTGAAGCTCAGGGAAAATGGCGTTTTAGTCTCAACAATGACAAAGAACAGCATAAGAATGGTGACACATCGCGGGATCGGAAAAGTTCATATCGATAAAGCAATCAATGCAATCGACAGCGTGGCAAAAGAATTGTTCTCCAAAAAACAAGCCTAGCGCAAACAAACTCAAGGAAAAAGCGAAAACGTTCACTGGCTAAAGCTTGCATTCTTAACAACTATCATTGTCCTACTACATCTACGCCAGAGGCACAATGCTTGAACGCCTTAACTGAAGCTTAGGTGCACCCTCGCAAACGCTTAATTAAGAGAGAGCCTCAAATGTGAATTAGGCGAGAAATATGCAAAGTGAGGGCGTTTTCAGAAGAATACTTGTCCCAGTTGATGAATCGTTATCTTCTATGCTTTCTCAGGAACTAGCAGTTTTCTTGGCCAAGAAATTCGGATCGCAAGTGACAGTTCTTCATGTTGCTTCTCATGAAATTATGATCCCACTTATAGAGCGACCTCAAGGGACACAAGAAGTTGAGTCCATCAGCACTTCTTTAGGATTTCCAAGAGCAGTCGAAATTCCGAAACCCAGAGGAAACGCCTTGCCTCAAGAAGTAGTAAACGAAATCTCAAATTGGTACGTTGAGAGAGGATCACGTTTGATTGAGGAAGCAGTGGGACGCTTCAAAAACGACGGCTTAGCAGTTGAGGAAAAACTGGTTGAACAGGGTGACCCTGCTGATGTAATAGTGACTGAAGCTGAGAAGGGACGTTATAATTTGATAATTATGGGAAACAGCGGCGAGAAAGAGCGCGATCAACATTTGGGAAGCGTGGCAAAGAAAGTAGTTACGCATGCTAAAATCCCAGTCTTAATCACCAGAAATAAGACGGTGATATCAAGGATGCTGGTGCCTGTTGATGGTTCAGAGAAATCGGAGAAAGCCATCCAATACGCAGAGGCTTTAGCTGAAAAGACTGAGGCCAAAATGACCCTGCTTTACGTTCAAGAATCAACATTGTTTACGTTAAAACCTGAAATCTCCACGGAAATGGGTAATCACATTCTTGCGAATGCCGCCGGCAGAGTCACAAGGACACAGCCCGAAAGTAAGCTCGAATCGGGAGATCCAGCAAAAAAGATAATTGAAACTGCAAAGAAAGGCAATTATGACCTCATCGTCATGAGCAGCAAAGGTCATGGAACCGTAAGGCGTTTCATAATGGGCAGCGTAAGCAACCACGTAATACACTATTCGGATCGCAGTTTTCTCCTAATAAAGTAATCCACCTCTGTCTCTCTTGACTTCCAGACCGATGTTTGATCAACCAGCAATTGGGAACTTCGTAACTAATTGATCTGCTACAAGTTTGAAGAGAAGTCTAGTTTGTTGTGTGAGACAATTTCGCTGTTGTTATAGATGGTTAAAATTAAATTCTTCGTGACTAAGCTTGAAGAAAAACCCTAATTCCTTGATGCTATTATGGCAAACTTCTTCCATAGCCTTCACAAGCTGCTGATTGACTAGAATAGATCTTTTTTTGGCACAGGACGATATGAAAGGTAAGCCAACCAAGATCTGTGTTTGTCTGAATCTGTCAACTAGCGGGCGCGTAGACAGGACAAAAGTTAAAAAAAGCTATCGTATCATTTTCTCTTTCGCAACAACAAAATAACCAGCACAGTAATTATGATCACAACTGCAACTGCGATGCCATAAAAGTATTCCACAGCCAAGCCTTTACTTTGCGTTGGCTCTGATGAAGCTGTTGGCGAAAGCCCAACAAAAACAGCATACTTCAAGTCGCCATTGGTATAATCGTAGTAGCTTATGTGTGGGTTGCCGTTTGAATCCAAAGCGATAGAAGAATATGCGCCAACGTTTCCTGTTGAGTCTACTGTTTGGATGTTCCATGTTGATCCTGTCCAGCTAGCGTACTTCAAGTCGCCATTGGTATAATCGTAGTAGCTTATGTGTGGGTTGCTGTTTGAGTCTAAGGCGATGGAGGTGAATCCTCCGACGTTTCCTGTTGAGTCTATGGTTTGGATGTTCCATGTTGAGCCTGTCCAACTGGCATACTTCAAAACCCCATTCGTACCATCGTAGTAGCTTATGTGTGGGTTGCTGTTTGAGTCTAAGGCGATGGAGGTGAATCCTCCGACGTTTCCTGTTGAGTCTATGGTTTGGATGTTCCATGTTGAGCCTGTCCAGCTAGCATACTTTAGATAGTGATTCGCGCTATCAAGGTAGCTTATGTGTGGGTTGCTGTTTGAGTCTAAGGCGATGGAGGTGAATCCTCCGACGTTTCCTGTTGAGTCTATGGTTTGGATGTTCCATGTTGATCCCGTCCAGCTAGCATACTTCAAGTCACCATTTATTCCGTCAAGGTAGCTTATGTGTGGGTTGCTGTTTGAGTCTAAGGCGATGGAGGTGAATCCTCCGACGTTTCCTGTTGAGTCTATGGTTTGGATGTTCCACTTTGAGTCTGTCCAACTGGCATACTTCAAATTCCCATTTGTACCGTCAAGGTAGCTTATGTGTGGGTTGCCGTTTGAATCCAAAACAATAGAGGTAAAGGCGCCCACATCTACGGTTGAGTCTATGGTTTGGATGTTCCACTTTGAGTCTGTCAAACTGGCATACTTCAAATTCCCATTGGTAATGTCATAGTAGCTTATGTGTGGGTTGCCGTTTGAATCCAAAGCAATCGAAGTGTCCGAACCAACGTTTCCTGTTGAGTCTATGGTTTGGATCTTCCGTGTTGGGGTTGCTTTGGTCTGAGCCGTCAAACCGCCAAGGATCGATAGCAACAGGAACGTAGAGATAATAATGCAGGCTCTAAAGTATTTCTTCTTCATATAGACATCCAGAGTCATATGTAATATGTTGGCTTAAAAGATTTTTCAGTGGCCTTAAAACGCGCGCTAAGCCATCTTAGAGAAAAATAAACTAAAATTTTCCAGCCTTCTATTTTAGCAGATTAATTAGGTGGTCGCCTTTCATCTTTAACTGTCTGATTGTAGTTTTCTGCCTCTCAGTTCAGACCGTTTTTTCTTTGCGTCTACAACAATAAGTCGCTTTGTTTGAACTGGTAACCATAGCAATTGTTAATCCTAATGCCATTTAAAAAAATGCTTTCTGAGATTTGGTGAAAATAACTGAGAAAAACTTAAAGCCGTAGTTACCGAAACCATTTCTATCCAGTTGATTCTTGCTCTGGCATAAAGCAAGCAATTGAATCGAAAATGGGGGTGTCTAAGTGTTCAGCATCTACAGGGGAATGCCGAGAGAAGCGAAATACCTGATCTACTCGTCAGTATTGCCTTCAGTAGCTTACGGGATGTTCTATACTGACATAGCCTATTTTCTCACCACTGTTCAGGGGCTATCGTTCAACCTCATGGGGCTCATCGTAACGGTCATGGGCGTATCCACTTTTGCTGCCAGTGTTCCCTTGGGAATTGCAGCAGACAAATACGGCAGAAAGCGACTGCTGATATTAAGCAACGTAATAGCGAGCGTAATCATCGCGGTTTTCGCTTTAACCACAAACCCAGCACTGTTAATAATTGCTGCTATTTTCGAAGGTCTTTCAGAGGCGGCTTCTAATGCGTCAAGCAGTGCATTGCTTGCAGAAAAGGCTGAAGATGTGAAGAGAAACAGCGCGTTTTCCATGTTTGGCTTTGCCCAAAGCACAGCCTTCGGTCTCGGCGCTATTGCAATCCTCGCAACAACGACGATGGTTGGGTTCACAGGTAAGGAAAGTCACGTTCTTCTCTACGTAATACTGGCTCTTCTGAGTTTGTCTTCTACACTTATTATTTTGAAAGTTAGCGAGTCAAAAAGGTCCACGAAAGCTAATGCAACCTTGAGCGGGCTGCTCCCGAGAAAATCTAGAGATGTTTTGGTGAAATATGCCTTCACGGGCGCGATAATTGCTTTCGGTGCAGGTATGGTCGTTCCTTTGATGACTGCTTGGATGAAGGCCCAGTACGGCATACCCGACTCGCTAAGCGGTCCAATCTTGGGGGTTTCCAGCATTGTAATAGGTGTAGCTACGCTTGCCTCTCCTTTTCTTGCGAAAAGATTTGGGATGGTTAAGGCCATTGTTGTTACGGAGGCGGTTTCAACCATATTCATGTTTGCAACGCCGCTGTCTCCAAATTACATAGTGGCCAGCATCGTTTACACGTCGAGGGCCTTTCTTATGAACATGTCAAGTCCGCTGTCGCAGTCGATGATAATGGGGTTGGTCGCGGAGGATGAACGTGGTGCGGCTTCAGGCGTAAGCTCTGCCCTTTGGAGATTGCCCAACGCATTGAGTTCATTCGTTGGCGCTTGGCTGATTGGCATGGGACTTTTGGATACACCATTCTTCTTGGCTGCCCTATTCTACATAGTCTCTATTAGCCTGTTTTGGTACTTCTTCCGACGCACGAGAATGCCGGAAGAAAAAGGTAATTGAAGAGTTTGTCGCATATGTCTATCGGCTTTGCAAAGATTGACTTTTTCAATTTCTCTGCACGCCATTTTTGCTGGAATTGCGGACCCAGTCGTTTGAGTTGCTTTTCTAGTATGTCTCTGACCGGTGTGTGATCAGATTTGGTCTGAGCGATAGGATACTATTACTATGGATATTATTATAAGAAGAGCTCCGACGATCGAGACCATTGTTAGTATCTCGTTTAGTAGAAAGTAGGAAATTGCCGTGGCTATTAATATTTCTGATAGCAGCAAGATCGTGGAGGTTGAGGCTGAGATGTGTTTTAAGCCTTCAAGCCACAGGTAGTAAGGAACGATCCAGCAAACGATGGCCGTGTAAATTATGGCAAGCCAAGCTTGAGCTGGAAGCGCAGGGATCTGGTCTGCCGAGGAGAAGACGAAGGGCAGCATCGGAAGCAGAGTTACTGGCAAGATCCATGTAAAAGATTGAAGTACACCATTGCTTGTCATTACGAGATTTTTATTGTATATAATGAAAAATGCCCAAATGAACCCTGAAGCTATTAGTAACAAATCCCCAATCAATTGCCCCCCGCTTAACATCGAGAAATCTAAGTTAGTCGTCACAAATACAACACCGGTTAGAGCAGCTAAAACACCCAATATTTTTCTTCTTCCCAAGATTTCTCCTTGCAGCTTTGGGCTTAGTAATGCGACCCAGATAGCGCTTAAGTTTATGAAGAGTGCTGCTTTTGCTGCTGAAGCATAGTTCATCCCGACATATTGCAGTATATATGCGACTCCATTGGTAACACCTAAGAAGAGAATTAGTTTCTTTTGTCCTATTGGGAGAGTGAGCTTCTTAGTGAAAAGCATTATCAAAAGCATCAGCACTGATGCTAAAAGAAACCTTAAGAAAACAAACAAGTACGGATCAATGTAGTTCAAACCGATTTTTATAGCGGGGAAGGAGGTTCCCCACAAGACACCGGCTAGGATGGTGAGAAAAACGGCTTTTGCCCGCTTTCCTCTCCAGCCTGACGTCCGCATGAATTTTTTCCTTCTCACGATTTTATGTGGGCTTTTTTTCTTAAGGTTTATGATGATGAGTGTTTGGTTTGAAGGTTCGATGTCCTCAGCGTCTTGCTCACCTTAAGCGGCAAGAGTATCAAAAACACATTTCTCCAACTCCAGTTAATTCTACTTGACGAGGAAGACGACGCGTACACCTGTAAAGTTGCTAAAACGCCAAAGAAAATGTAGATTAATGGAGAAAGGATTCGAATTCGTCTGCGATTTCAACGGAAACAAAATCTTTAGAAAACGTAAATGACGACTGCTACAAGATTTTCTTTTTGAGTAGTCGGGTTTTGAGATGGCAATGTTCAAGTGGACGGGGAATATTTGAGCCCGAACGCGGTTGTGTGAAAACTCAAATCAAGCGCAGAAAATTGCTTTAATGTGTATTGAATCGTTCTTTAAGCCAACATTATTTAAATAAAACCGGCAATTTTCTAAAATTAAGCCGAGTTTTCACACAGGCTCAAACCGGTTCAAGCCGAATTTTTGGGAAAGCAAATTTCACTTCTAGACTTTATACAGAAGGAGATATGGCCGAACCTTGCAAATGCCTGTTCTACACTGAAAGGGTTCAGAACTTATTTGTAAATAGAAGATTGGATTTTGAATTTTTCGAGCAATTGGAAAAAAACGAATCTGGACTCAGGACACGCGCTTCAAGGAGAACTTTCTACGCTGACTTATTTCCTTGATTAATCCCACTTCTGAATTTTCCAGAACCCGTCTTTCAGAAAGCACACCCACAATTCTTCCTTCCTCAACTACTACTAGTCGCCGAATTTCGCTGGACTTCATAATATTCAAAGCTTCCAGAAGACTCCTTTCACTGCCAATCGTAACTAATGGAGAGGACATTATTTCTTCTGCTACTGTTTTCCTAGGGTCTCGCCGGCTACCTACTAATCGGTTAAGGACATCTTTTTCTGTTATTATGCCCACAGGCTTTTCACCCTTGACAACAATCACTGAACCAATATTGCTTGCAAGCATGGAGTCAATGGCTTTGGATGCCGGGGACTCAGCCGATATCGTTATTGGCGGCGACCTCATAGCCGCTCTCACCTTCATATCAGAGAGGTCAAGAGCCTTGTTCCACAAATCGTCCAGCATGTTTCTCATGCTTCTTGAGTAATCTGCGTCGTTTGTGTATAGCAGGTGATCAAAGTACACCGAAGGCTCAGCCTTTTTCTTGATTGACAAGGGAGCTTTAAACATGAACATTTGCATTCCGTCAACAATTGCTATACCTGAGTGAACAGCATCGGAATATTTCACCTGATAGTGCTTGGAAAGTACTTCCGCAACCTCCAAATTTTCCAAATCTAATGAAACCAGAATGCGCACTGTTATGGGTTTTTCGGACAGTTGAGAAAGAAGACAATTTGACAACAGTTTAGTGAACCCCCTCGAAGTGGAAACTACAATTAGTTCTTCCTTCACTTCTCTTATTGCTTCACAAAATCTTTTATAGGCTGCCTCTGCATCTCTGACAATGACCGTTTCTGGAGTCGATGACCCTGTTTCAATCTCGTTTATTCTTATCCCAAGATCTGTTGCTTCATCCCACGTTTCTTCGAAAAAGATTTTAAGTGCCGAGACAATTTCTCGACTATTGGTCCATAGGACCGTATCCTCTCGATCTGGAGCAGACTCATCCTCTGTCGGTGTCAAGAAAAAAACGATTTCCTCATTATCCCTAATCACGAAACGAGGATATGGTTTAGCTCCCAAGTCTTTGTGGCGTCCTTCAATTTCAAGATGCTTCGGCAAAGTCTTCTGAAGAACCGCCTTCACAAATCTATAATTCTCCTTGGTAATGTTCGTTAGGATTCTGAATCTTATGTCATTCTTCTCGGTAAAGTCAAATATTCCAGCTTGCTCTGACCTGATAATGCCTATGCTATCGGTCATAGCCAGCACCTCAGTATTCGCATGCTCAATCAACTCCAGAATCCTGGAATAGATGTTTTCTCTCCCTTTAACAACTGTAAATTTCGCCTGCTGGAGCGATGGTACATCTGGGATTATGGATCTCCAACGGGTCAACAACTTGTTTTTCCTAGCTTCAAGCTGAAGGGTTTCTTCTCTTTTGGCTCTTATCGTCATATCAAGAAAATGCTCAAACGATACAGGCACGAAACGCGCTGGAAATTCCAGTGTTGCCTCTGCCAACCCCCTGCTCTGGAGAACCTCCAAAATACGATACACTTGCGCCTTGTGCATCTTCAGGCGCTTCGAAACCTCGCCTGCTCTTTGGACACCAGTTTTTGCAAGAAATAAGTAGACTTCGGCTTCTTTTTCGGTCAATCCAAAATCTCTCAGAACCGTGACTATTTCGGTTTCGGTCACTACAATCACTAACTTTTGTGACTAACTAGTGATTTTATAGAACAACTTAATATCTTTTACTTGTAGATTCGAAAAGTCAAAAAGCGTCTTCCTTTTTTTCACTTTTTTGTCGGAGGACAGAACATGTTTCTCTTAGAGACCGAGATTTCCGAATGCATTAAAGAATTCACCGAGCATTGCCGAAAGAAAAAGCATTGGAGAACATATGAAAACCAAGATTTGGTTCAAACTGAAAGCGGTTTTCATAAAATTGTCTTGATGCGGGATCCTGAAGTACGCGTTTTTGAAGACGGCATAAAGCATCCTACGAGCGTTATTTTGGAGGGGACTTCATTGAGAACAGTGAGACATTCTTTCACTGGCTTTGTCTCGCTCGAACCTCTTCCAGCAGCCGTATTGCTGTTTTTTGAGGAGAATCCAAATCTTTCCAGCTGGGTAGCACTCTACGACCTAAGCGGAGTCACCAAGCATCAATCCATGTGTTCTAAGACGAACATAACAAAGAGCGATGTATTTCAAGAGTTTGAAAGATTTCTGAGCAGCTTCTATAAGATTAGGTTCGAACACTCTTACAGTCCCATAGCAGGATACGGTCAGTCTAGAGTCTTCGGAGCTTCACAACTGAAGGCAAAGCAGGGCCTTATGTCAAAATGTTTCAACATACGGGGACCTCAAGCTTTCAAAGAAGAAATGCAACTTAAGATTGACGACAAAACCCGCCACGCCCCACTCATTGACAGTTTTGGGTTCGAGAGGCAATGTCCAGAAAAAGCATGTACCAATTGCATCGCTATAATATCTGCTCGAATTCGTTCAACAACAACTTGATACGTGAGCTCACAAACTCTTACTTTGCATAACTCCAACGTATTTTAGAAATTGATTCTCATAGTGCACTCAGATTCTTCAGGAAACGAAAATAAAAGGTGTCTAAGGCTTATCCAAAACGATTTTGCGGCGCTGAGGGCAGGGTTTGAACTCAAAACGGATGAAGACGCCACCCGCAAATCCCCTCTTTTTTGTTTTTAAACTAGCAAGAGTGACAAAATCTAAACTCGTGCAACGGCGAGGTTTGTGTGTTTTCTTTTCCTCTTCTTTTATATAAGCAAGACTACCGTTTGACTCTCAAGGACAAATCTCGCGCCGATAAATCCAAATCAAGAAATGCAACTCTAACCTAAAGGCGTGGGCATATCATATTCACCCAGCATTCAGTTAGCTGTTTTTAGCGCAATCCAAGGAGTAACCTAGAACTCGAGAGTTTTCCCCGATAACTCGGTTTCGGCAGTCAACTTTTTGTCTAAAGCTACAGTTGCTTAATCAGTTCGCGCTGGGGCTTCTTTCTATCTCAGATATTCAACTTTGCGCTTATGATACCGCTTGCATTCTTTGACGATTTTCGCAGCATATGGAAGAGGGGTCATCATACCCATCCCTGCCAGCAAGGAGAGTTGCGATGCCTGATCTTGCCTTGTTTCTTTATATTCTGGGCATTCCACGCATTCATCAGGGAACTCATTGAAGCACGCACGTTGTACCTCCAACACTATTCCCCGTATATCCATTAGCGAGTTTAAGTATTTAAAACAAGCTCAGATCAATTAAGCTGAAAGCCGTGTGCGCTTCTGTAATACATTAGATCCATTACATAATACTATTGGATCTTGCCGTTGGTAGCTCAGCGGGAGAAATCACCAGCATGCGCACTGTTTTGCGATTTAGCACAGTATTTCTCTTGCCGGTTTACTTCTGATGATCTGAAAAGCAGGTTCGATTTTCGTAGGGTCAAAGGCGTCGCTACGGTATTTTACTTCGACTACAACGTCGTTTCTAAGCAAGAATTTGTTTTTGTTTATTTTTGGCTCCGTTTTCTTGTTGGTTTCTCTGTTCGCAGCTGTCGAAGATTCTTCCTCTCTTAGTTCGATTTAAGTAGCTGATTAAGGTAAACTGCATTAGTCCTCCAGCGCCGTTGGCGATTAACCATGTCCAAGCCCCAAAAGTGCTGAAAGCGGATATAAAGATGGCTGTTCCGACGAGGAAAACGGTAAAGCCTATAATATTGAATTTAATAAAGCGCAAAAGCCATTTCTTTGCTGTTTCTCCAAAGCTCTTAGTTGGCTTATCCATGTTTATCGCACTCAAAAACTTGCTCCACAGTACTCAGAATCATAGCCATATTTAAGCAGTCAACAATGTTCATTTTTAACCCGAAGAAAATACTAACGAGCAGAAAAGTCGTTTAAGAATATGCAGAAAAACTGTGCAGATTTAAAATTTGTTATCCATGAAACTTTGGTAAGATATTCTTATTTTTTTAAACCGAAGATTTTGGTTAGTCCTGTATCTTTACTGTATGAAGTAGGTAACATTCGCTTGTATATTCACGATTTCTTGTGTAATCGTGGAGAATGTATTGTCAAGCACAAGATAGTAACTTCCACTTGAATAAAGATTGGCACTAATTGAAGCAGTGTTGATTTGTTGACTTTGGTAGATGGGACCGAAATCACCGCCATCCTCGTAAATGTCAAAGTTGGTGCTGTCAAAAATGTAAACTTTGATGTAGTTGCTACTACTACCTTGTACCGTAAATGTTCCTGATACATGAATGTTTGACGCATTCGCAGGAACAATGAATGGGTAATCTAAATAGGTGCTAGCGTTAACGTTGACCGTCCCATTCACTACCTGAATCATATGCGCTATGGGAGTCGAAGATGGATTTTTTTTGCTCAAAACCAAAACAGCTCCTATACTACCAGCAGCAATAAACATGATCAGAATCAACGCCAGAATTTTTCTTAATTGAATATCTAATGCCCCTTTTAAATTGGATCTACTTCAATTTCAACCAATCTCCTAGTGTCTCGCTATATAAAACTTAGCCATAATTAGAAGTAAAAAGAAGAAAAAGAAAGCACACCCTTGTCTTATGCTATCTTTCTAAGTTACAATGATGAAATCAAAATTTTTGGTGATTAACCCCTGACTTTCCAATTTGTTAATGGCTTGAGAGAGCAGGTGTTTAAAATGATAAATTCGAAAAAAACGGAAAAAGTAGAAACGGATTATTTTAGGAAAATTTTTCAATACGACAAAAATAAAATGGTTTTTGGGCGCCCCATGGAACATTCTGAAATTTCATCATCGGATTTTGACTCTTTCAACCGATCATAAGTTGTTAAGGAACCAGATTCTGCAACAAAAAAAGGCTAAGTCGCGAGGCTTCATGTTCACTGGAGATTTTCATATCTTAGCGAGATATTAACTTAATTGAGGCGCAGACTAAAACGACATAAACGCTGGCAATCAAAAGCATTTCTTCGCCTATGAATATCCAAAATTTCCCCTCAAGCACTCCATGAAAACCCCAATAATACAATTCCAAAAGTACAGCTCCACCAATCCACAAAGCGGCGACTAATAGAAAGAGACAGAAAAACATCCACCAGAACTCCATAATTTTCGTAGCCACTTTCACTTTTTCACTCCTCGCTGCGACCGCTCAACTAATGGCAAAACCTAAACGAATTCGAGCACGGCGCGGCTATTAAGTTTGATACTTCGGATATCGAAGAGGTCAGAGAAATATCAGTTGTAAATGAAGGCATTCTTTAGATTATCACCCAAAAGCTGGGGATGGGAATTGAACCGTCACCAAAGAAGAGATTTCACCCGCGCGACCTCTTTTTTCTTTAATTTAGCGGAAAAAAACTTGTTAGGAGATGAGTTTATGTTAGAAGAAAAAATCGTCAGCTGCCTGACTGCGGGCGCGCTTACGACAGGCCTTCGCGTCAAAGTCAATATGTTCAGAAGCTTTTATGTAGTTGATGGCTCACGCTGTTTTTAGAACGACTTTACATAGTCTGAGATCTTGTCGATTACGTTCAGTGTTTCGATTGGAGGAAAGTTTTCAGCTCTAGTCTCAGCTTTCTTAATGAAAATTCCTCCCGACCGTATGATTATTCTGATTCCTTTTTCGTTGATTATGTGAACACAATTGTTCTTTCTGTCGGGTTCAACCTTTAATGGCACAACGCTTGACGTCATAATCATGTTCTTCAGTTCAGTATCGCCGTTCAATAGTTCTGCCAGTATTCCTCCCTCCCACTTAATATCAACAAGTTTCTTAGAAATGAGACCCTCGGTTTTCTCTTTCACTTCCGCTTTTAGATCGTTTTCGTTTCGATCGCCCATGCCCTTAACGATATAATTAAAATTGATATTCGTTGGTCCAATGTTTTGAGCTTGATAGGAAATCGAGGGACCGAAGCTGTACCCTCTGCCAACTCCAATACTTCCGCCAGCAAATTTGAGAATCACAAGGTCGAATTTTCTGCCGCTTACCTTTATCGACTTTTCCTTTTGGGATAATACCTACCATAATTCCATATCCTTGACCTAAACGCGAGAAATCGAGCTTTTTGTAGGCCTTTAGAATTGTATTTCTTTTAAATGATATAAACATATGTTGTAGCCTACTTTTGACAACAATCCATGCGCGCTGGATAACGTGTGGAGTATAGGTGCTCCAAATAGAAACAAAACGATTCAGCCGCAACTTCATGTTATCGGGCATTGCGAATCAGTTGCACAACGTACGATGTAACAGAGCCTAAGGGCAAACGGGTTCCCCGCAAGCTTAAGGCTTGTCAAAATTTTACCCTCATAATGAAAGAGGTTTCTTGGGAAATAGCTAATCATCAGAACTCATAAAAAATATGAAATAATTTTTGATTTGTTTTATTCTATACCGCCCAATTTGCGAAAGACCTCGCCGGATGCCCCCATAGCGTTAGGCGCATAAGGTCTCTTCTCGAAACAAACTTTGCAATTTTGGGGCAAACGAGCGCGCCAATACTGTGCTTATATACCGGCGATTAGCTATGATGGATAGAGAAAGAGAAACAATTTCTGAGGAAGGAATCAAAAATGCCTATTAAGATTAAGCAATATGGATGGATTCCGGACCTACCGGACAATAGAGACTATTCGTATGCGGCTCCAGCTAAGGTCCTTGTTAGTCTTCCTCCAAGCGCCGACTTGCGGGTTCAGTGTCCTCCTGTATATGACCAGGGCCAGCTGGGAAGCTGCACTGCAAACGCTATTGCAGCGGCTGTTGAGTTTGATTTGATTAGGCAGAAACAAACACGCGTCTTCATACCCTCGCGGCTTTTCCTTTACTACAACGAGCGCGCCATGGAGGGAACCGTCGCTTCAGATTCTGGAGCTCAAATTCGAGATGGAATCAAGAGTGAGGGAACGCAGGGAGACTGCCCTGAAAATCTTTGGCCTTATAATATTACCAAATTTGCAGTGAAACCGCCGCAACAATGCTACAGCAGTGCTGTGAAATACAAAGCGATTAATTATCAAAGGCTTTCTCAAGATGTTAATCAGCTTAAGGGATGCTTGGCCTCGGGCTACCCATTCGTATTCGGATTCACAGTCTATGCAAGCTTCGAAAGCCAACAAGTCGCGCAGACTGGCCACGCTCCAATGCCGGCACCGGGAGAACAGGTGATGGGAGGGCATGCTGTAATGGCGGTCGGGTACGACGACTCCCAGCAATGGTTTGTTGTGAGAAACTCATGGGGAACAAGTTGGGGCATGCAAGGCTATTTCACGCTTCCTTATGCATACCTACTAAACCAGAACCTATCCAACGATTTTTGGACAATTCGAGTTGTGAGTTGAAAAGCGCGGTTTTTAAGTTCTTCTTGCCGCTATCCAGCGTACTGCGTATAGGATAAAAAAGAATTTATGCAAGAATTCGGCACGACACCAGGGAAGGTCTTTCCAAAGCAAATTCAAAAGCTAAAAGACAAGGGACTGATCGAAGTCGACGACAAGGAGATTAGAATAACAAAATTAGGCGAAATTTGGAAAGGAAACATTGCCTGGGAATTCGCCCCAAACCAAACTTAATCTCTATAAAACCTAAACTACGCGCAAAATTCAGTTTTAAAAAAGCACCTACCCCAGAAAGACCTCATTCCCAAAGCAAGAATTCCACCAACCAATACCCTCTTTTTTGGCTTAATTTGCTAGCTAAAAAAGATATCTGCCCTCATAGCAACAAGTTTTCGCTTGCAAAATCAACCCCCAAATCTAGCTTGCAGTAGAAACCAAGCTCTTTGACCAGATTTTTTTCTAAATTCTTTATCAGAGCATGCGTAATGCTTCCAATTCTGGGGGTATAGAGAGAAGGAGCTTTTTCACGTTTAAGCTAATCGTCAGAACATATAAAAGTCAAAATAATAAATTCAAACTTGTTTACTCTGCACCCCTCCAAACCGCGACAGGCCTTTGTCTGCTAGCCCTTGCTTTGACGATGGAAAAAAAAGCTGGGGATGGGAATTGAACCCTCACTGAAGTGGAGACATCACCCGCATAGCCCTTTTTTTCTTTGTCGATGATTTTCGGGAAAAAAGTCAAAAGAAGTGAATCAAAAAATGGAACCCAAAATCATTAACTGCCCACATTGCGGCAAAATTATCCCAGAATATGTCCTCAATAGAGATTTTGTTCGAAAGATAGTGAGTTGCCCCGATTGTGGCAGCAAAAAGACCTGTAAAAATGGAAAAAGATATACGTTCAACACAGAAATCCAACGATACCTATGCCGAGAATGCGGATTTAGATTTTCAAACAAAAAAGATTGCTAGGACGCATGAACGTAGGACCGAAAAATTTGGTTCAGGTATGTGATTTGAACCCTCTAAACGTGGAGATGTCAACCGCATTTCCCTTTTTTTACTTGAACCTTCCTTTATCAAGGGGATCCTTTAAGATTTAGTTTAAATTCTTTTCAGGAATTTATTGAAGACAAGCCTTTCCAGCATAGGCAAATCTGTCTGGATTTGATCCCAAACCCGGGGTCATGCAAGCCTGAGGTTAATATTCAATATGGTTGGTCGCAGAGTTTGTCTTGCATGCCGAATGCCTTAGCTCGCTTCTTCCATGTTCGGTTCGCCAAAAAAACGTACAACCACGCAGGCGCAAAAGGCTTAGCCATCAAATTCACAGCCTGCCCTGAAACAGCCTTGCCCTCCAAAAGGTCTTTCGCTACTAAGTTCAATGCTTTCCTTGCGTTTCGCCACAGAAACCCCGCATTCTCCAGCGGTTTCCCTCCTATGGCTTCGCCTCCTCCAAGACACAAACCACCTGCCCAATCGATGCCAGTCTCGAACGCGAAACGCCTGCAAATTGCTAATGCGTTGCTGCTTTGGGAAGCTTCAAGAAGCCCGTTATGTATTATCGTCACAAGCCGCTGAGTTTTTGGAAAAGCAGAGGTCTTTCGCTGTTTTGCCATCAGTTCTAAAGCAGCAATAACGGGAGCGAGGAGGCTGTCCATGTACAATGGAAATGAAAAAACAAGCAAATCACTAGCACTGAATTGTTCAAGCATTTTGGCTTGGATTTCTTTGGAACGCATCGAAGCCTGAACTTGAACCTTTTCTGTTTTGTGCCCTCCGATGTTCAGTTTACCCAGAAGATAGTTGCCTAAAGATTCTGAATTGCTATTCGAGGTTCTTGGGCTGCCCCACAGAAGAAGGGCCTGCTTTGGACCACTCAACTTTTGAATCCCACTCCCGCAAGAATATTCCTGATTTTATCCTGAATTTTCGAGGAGTCATCCTCGCCATAGATGATTCCTGTTGAATAAGCTGGGGCGTGCAAGGTGATGGCGTTGCGGGTAACAAGGGCTTCGAAAATTGCCTCACTTTCCGCGTCTGGAGTGGGTAAAACGCCTATGCCTACGAGATTACCATTCCGTTCGTAGCGTTTTAAAAAGTGAACCTCACCTTGAATTTTGTCGCAAAAAGGCAAAACAGCACCTATTTGTCGGTCTATCATCTTCTTAAGCTCGCTTGAATACCCACCGAAAACAATCGGCGTGAGAAAAACCTTCAAATGTGCATTAGCCAATTTTTTGGCTATGTCCCTTGCTGCATCGTCTATTATGCATTCTCCGGGTGTTTTAATATAGCAGCTAAAACAACTCGAACAGTCAGCTATTGGGATTTCTCGCAACTTGAAAACGGAAACCTGCCCCAAGTTGCCCAACGCGGAAGATATGGCTCCAGAGACTTCATCAACCCTTGCATCTCCGGTTCGAGCGCCATCTAAAACGACCGCGTCCATGGTGATCCTTCTGGTTATTTTTGGTTTTGTCCTCTATTGAGTGCGTCATCTATTTTCGGAGGAATATCTGAGCCAGAAATACTCCATCTGGCGTACTTTATTTCTCCTTTCACGTCAGATTTACTTTTGTCCATACATTTAGCGTGCTGCCCAGCATGCGCAAATTCCATAAGAGCTTTCTCATCTTCGAATACAGACACAATTACAACTTTCTTGCTCCAAAATCCCAGTCGCGATGTATATCCGATAAATCCTTTTGTAGTCTTCAATTGTTTGACTACTTTTCCAGACCTCATTGCCCAACTAAAAAAAGACCATATACTCTTGCGTTCCCCCATTTCTGCGAATGCAAGGTAATCGCGTTTAGTGTCAACTCCAGAGAACAATTTCCATTTGCTTTCAACCATAATAATATCACACTTCACGGTTATCAACTGAATTTAATATAAGGTTTGGTATTTTGAGGAAAAAGGATTATTTGCCAAGTCATTTTAGCCGTATTAAGGTAGGGAGTTGAAGCAACACCCCCTGCAGTCTACACATCAGGATTGCTTTGAACCCTCTGAGCATCGCGATATCACCCGCACCACCCTCTCTTTTTTCTGTTTCACTCAACAGAAATGTATCAGCAAAAATTCCTCTCGAGCTGAGATTGACATTGAAACCAGCAGCCGATCCAAGTTAAATAATAACCTCGCAGTAGTTAATGGAATAGTTCAGGTAACAAAATTGAAGCACAGAATCGGCTTAGTCTACTTGCCAGGAGCATTACCCTGCTTCGAAACGTTTGGAGACTTACCAACCGACCTAATAGGCAAGAATGGTCTGGTTGGGGACAAACCAGCTTCGGAAGTCTTAGAAATGATGATTATTCCTGGCGGCAGCCTCGTTGAATCACAATCCGTCAAAGACGGCATCAAGAAGGAGATTTTGAAGATGGTCGACGCAGGCAAGTTTGTTTTGGGTATCTGTTCGGGTTTCCAAATTTTATCGCGTGGAACTGACATCGGTCGCTTGTCGCCCAAGCCAATTTTCCGAGAGGGAATGGGACTACTTGACGTCGAGTTCAAACCTATGATCTGCACGGACCAAGTTAAAGTCAAAGTTGTCGGGTCAAGTTTGTTGACTAATGAAGTCGGAGCTGAGGTAGCAGGTTTTCATTGCCACACCTACGGGGACATCACTTTACATGAAAAAGCAAAACCCATTATTGTTTCCCGCGTCAAACGGTTGAACTATTTCAGAAACCAAAAAGAAATCGTTTCAGGCGCCTGCAACTCATCAGGTAACGTTGTCGGTGTAATGACTCACGCTTTACTCGACAAGAACCCCATAATTATCCGGGGCATTACCAAATCATTAGACATTAGTCTAGCTGAACTGGAAAAAATCAGGGAAGCAAACGCAAAGCTAAAACAAAAGATGAAGCTCGAAATAGGAATATTAACAGGCATACGTCCTCGAAGCAAGACTATACGCAAAGAAAAGCGTTCCCGCACCTTGCTGATAACGGCTCTGGAGAGTGGAGGAGGAAAAACAGTAATTGTCACAGGCCTCGCGGGCGCGTTAAAAAAGAGGGGTTGGAATGTTGGAGTCATAAAGATTGGTGGGGATATTCGAGACATCGTTCCTGCACTCTACGTCATAAAGGAACCCATGCAGAGCTACTCATCCATAGAGGTTGCAGACACAGGTTGGCAATCTATTCCCCAAGTAGTTAAGGGGGCAGAAAAAGACTACGACTTCGTGCTCGTTGAAGGCGCCATGAACGCGTTTACAGGTTTGCTTTTGGACGAGCCTAGAAGACCTAACTCGACCGCAGAAGTAGCAGCAGCATTAGGTTCACCAACGGTGATTGTAGTTGGCTGCGATAAAGAGGGCATAGAAGGCGGAATTGTAAGTGCCTTGAACTATGCGCGTTTCCTGAAAAAACTAGGAATAAGGACGATGGGCGTCATCTTGAACAAAGTTTACCTCAATTATATGTCCGAAGAAACCCGTGTTGTTGTAAACCAAGCGTTTGAAAGAGCGGGCGTTGAATTGCTGGGTATTCTGCCTGTTTCTGATTTGGAGGGACGTGGCGCGATTCCCGAAGTGGAAATCAAGTATGAAGAGTTCACAACAAAAGCAATAGAGCTGATTGAGCAAAACGTCAAGATAGACAAAGTCGTCGAGGTTGCAGCGCCTTTTGCGATGACTGAACTGAATTACGAGGCGTTTGTAACAAAGTTCAAGGACTCACTGTAACTGCGAAAGCGCGACAGCCTAATTCGAAATAAGGTTTCTTGGCACGCGCTAATAACCTCTTGATTATCTCCACAAAAAGATTAGGATTCAGCTGCGGAATTGGGATGGCTTTTGAGTTGAAGCGGGTTTCCCTTGTGGATTCAATCCAAGAGCTGGGAATTAGAATTTAACTCTCCAAAAAATATGAGACCTGCAGGAGATTGAAGCCACACCCCCTGACAAGTTAGGCAGCCGTTGCTTTGAACCCTCAAGGCAGTGGAGATATCGCCGCCAACCTGCTTTTTTCTTTCAGTGCTCTCTCCCCTGCGCCGATATGTCGTTTCGGCACTAGCCTTTTAAGGCGTTTTAGCTCTCAGGCATAGCTGTGCCTGATTTATCCAGACCTTGTGATGCCTGTGGTAAGATGACGGGTGGTGGCTTCACGTGGTGCCCAAAATGCCAAATTTACTTCTGCCTCGTATGCTCGTATGAACTAATGTGTAGCCAAAAGAAGTGCCCGCTTAAATATCCGATGTACGACGGAAAACTTCTATATCCTTAGTCTTTCAACTTAGACTTTTTCAGGAACCTATGAAAAATAAATGGGAAAGCCGGTGTAATTTAACCTTTCATCGGCAAAGAAATTACATACGCTAATACAAGATTTAAAAGAAAAAAACAACTGAAGAACACATCAAATCCGTCATTAAGCTTTCTTGGGTTTTATAGATAGCTTTAAAGTAACGTCGACGTCATATTCCTTTTCTATTTTTCCAACTGAAACATGCCAATCTTTAACCTCAACGTCCATATCTTTGAAATGCGCCATAATTGATTCTCTGTACTGATTAATCGTTTCGCCGATCTTCGAGATCCTTTCAGTCATGTCCGTATGTTTTTCAGACAATTTCCCACCTCCAAGACAGAGAGTAATTTGTATACAAGTAAAACGCACGCACTTAAAAACATGCGATTGTGCTGAAACAACAAAAAATGCTGTGAGAACACATGCTCTTATGAACTAATGTGTAGCCAAAAGAAGTTCCCGCTTGAATGCCCTATGCGGAGGAAAACTGTTTTTTCCATAGCTTCTTTAACAAAAGCAGTTTTACAAGGTGTAAACGCACAATAACTAATAGTTGATTCAATTTTTTAGTGCTATTTGCGTAGTAAAAGCTAATCAGGTGAAAAAAGGAGTTATTCCTTGTTTGGCGGGTATCCGTCTATTACTTCACCAGCTTTCAATCCGCACGTACAATCCCTAGTGTTTTTCAGTTCTATGAGATTAGCTTTCGATATGTTATTTTCCTGAACCCACGCTTTGAAATCTTCTTCAGTGTGCACATGATGTTGTCCATACTGTCCCATTACGGTGTTTTGAACGTGGACAAGCCCATCCGCGGTCCTTTTAACATAGTGGTTCATCTGGATGAATGTTATCACTCTCGGTAAAAGTATTATTTGATTCAACATATAATATTTTGTTGATTTTAATCAGACCTTGCGATGCTTGCGGCAAGATGATCGGCGGAGGCTTTAAGCACTGCCCGAAGTGCCAAATTTACTTCTGCTATACGTGTTGGATTGAGCTAATGTATAGTCAAGGCAAGTCACCATTAGAGTGCCCTATGTGCGGTGGAAAACTTCTATATCCTTAAGTTTCAGAATTTACTATTATTAGAAAGGGAGAGAACCTTTATGACCAGCGTATCAAGCGAAGATTTTTGTAAAAGCATCAGAGAAAATGAAGATAAATGGGGAATAATTGATTGCATTTACGTTCAATGTGTTGAAGAGTTTAGTAAGTGCGACCTGAGTTTAATCGACAAGCGCGTTAGAGATAGAATACTATCGGCGTTTCTTTTTGATTGGGGCAAAATGCAGAGACAACTTGGACATGCTGGTTTACAATCTGTCTTTAAGAAAATTAAAGACCCCAGTTTCGCGCTAAAAATTGAACGCTTCAGAAAGAGCAAACTAGAAGATGGTGCCGATTTGATGCTTCAACGTGACGAAATAGTTGATTTGTTTGATAAAATTGCACGCTTAGGCTTTACTAGTGAGAAAGGAAAATCGAAAAAAGCTGGCTCTACAACTGCATCTAAAGTGCTTCATTTGTGTTGTCCAGATTTTTTTATGATGTGGGATGCGAGCATTAGAATATTCTTCTCAAAAAAGATTGGGAATGGAGCAGACTATTTTGATTTCTTGTGTGAAATGAAACTAAGGCTCAAGGAACTAAATCCAGTAATAATCGAGTTGGAAAAAGAATTTGGAAAAAGAGCAACAAGATTGATTGATGAATACAATTGGAAGTCTGCGCATCATTCGGAGTAGCCTTTCAAAATACTGCAATTCTTCGCAATGCACGATTGCCTATCGTTTTTGAAGATAATAGTCGTCCCCAAGGTCAACCTGAGTTGCAGCCGGGTTAAACTCAAAATAATCGTCTAAACCATTCAGGCCTCTTGGCTGAAGCCAGCTCGTAAAAAACTCAGCCAAAAGTGAAAGATTGCCCGAAGTCAAGAAAGATTTTGGTTCCCTTGTCCTCTAAGAGAATCTTGTTGCCGCCAATTTCGTTGACGCCGCCGTAGAAGGTTAGCTTGACCATATGCACTCGCTTCTTAACGAACATATTAGTGTGAAGTCCCAATTAGAATCTTCTGAGTAAATGATAACTAACGAGGGCTAATATGCGAAAAGTTGACCTTGAATGGTTTAATCTCGGTTCGGTACAAAACTTATACGAGTATCTCAAGCCAGATGACTACTTTAGAAAGCTTTCTTCAGAAGAGTTGAAAACAATAGGTCTTTACATGTTTATTGACAAGGCTGATCAAGCTCGTTACATAGGTCAAGCTTTTAATAACAAACAATATCCTCTTGCCCACAGAGTCAGATGGGAAATCGTAAAAAATGGCGCAGGATGCGCAGAATCAGCATTCTTTCAGAAATGCACAAAATACGCGGTTGACAGATTTGATTTCACTCTGAAAGTTGCCCACATTAAAAATCCTCTTCAAGATGGGTCTGTCGTCGAAGAAGAAGACAAGGAAACGATGAAATTTTTCATAAATGCAGTAGAACGTGCACTAATTTTCAAAATGGCAACATTAGGCCAGCCATTGATGAATGAGACGGGAAAAACCAGTTATAAACTCGGACCAATTGAAATAGCTAATTCTAAAGACCATATCCCTTTACCCAAAAGTATATGCTTGTGAAGAAATCCATGTCTAAAGTGAAGGACTGCACAAAGTCAAGAAAGATTTTGGAACTTTTCAGTTGATAATACTGCGAGTATATTATGTTTAATTATTGTGATGCTTTTTTGGTTAGAACATTCAGTTAAAAAGTTACAACATTAGTTTCTATAGAAGCTATAACTGATTATAATGATTATAATCAACATTTGTGAAGACTAATACGGCAATAGATTAAGTATAAAAAGTAGAAAAAATCGTGCATAACTAAAATTAAGCGTTATTGATTAAGCACCAATATTCAATATTGGTTACTATTTGGGTTACTATTATTAATTGAATTGAACAAGTTGTGCAATAACAATAATTGGCAAACGTTGGAAGAAGTTTTATTAATCCCCAGATTATGTTTGGGCTAAAAACAAAAGACTTATATTTGTAGATGTATATTTAGATTATACAACTGATTAAGGTGAATGTCAATGACTAAAGAAACTTCATCAGATTTAAGTTCAACTGTGGTAGTCATAGGTGGAAAGAAAACAACAATTGGAGAAGTGCAGAAATCTTACGCTACAGTCAGCTTCCTAAGTAAACTATCAGCAATGAAAGTAGTGCAAGTATTGCTTACTGCAAAGGAGCCTATGACGAGAGAGCAAATAGCAGAGCAAGCTAAACTTTCAACAGGTTACACGATCGATGTTTTAAAATCCTTAATAAAATATGAGTACGTCGTTCCATTTCGGATAGGTAGCCGAAAACTAATATTCTATGCCATGACTGAAAAAGGCTTTGAGATGTTGGCAAACAAAGAAAAATCTTCGTCCGTATTCAAGTGAAAAACTAAGAAAGAATGCAAGTAATAGTGGTTGCCTAAGCAAGAGTAGGGGTGGGTGCCTGGCTTGGTGACACCACGTTAATAATGTGGTGAGACAAGTTGGGATGTTCACTCAGCGCGACCCTACTCCTTAATTGGCAACCACCATTACATAATTACATGTAGTTTTACTCATAGTTAGCTTATAAGTTTTTTTGGAGGAACCTAATTTTTCAAGCGTTTTCTGCACTTTTTTTTATGATAATTAATGAATTGTCACTAACGAAATTCCGCTAAACGGTAAAAAAACGCTAAAAGCAAGCTTTCCTATGGATTTTTAAAGTGATGATCGATAAAAATTGGAAAAATCAAAAAGATTGCCAAGCCATTAAAAAGCATTATGAAATTTGGCGACTTTCCCGACGAAAAAAAACAATCTTATCCTTCAAGCTGGCAAATGGTGTAAAGGCTGATTAACCACTCATCGCCTCAAATATAATTGGAGTTATTGGCTTGATTACTGATGTTTCAACGTTTTTCTTATGCTTTTGAAAGGGCATTAAAAGAACTAATATTACTCGAAAATTTGTTATAGGTTTTTGTATTCCAAAAGCTTGCTAACTATTATATAGCCATTGATGAGTATGATTTCATTATGCCATCAGAAAAGATTTTGGATGACTTTGGTTTTGGAACATTCAAGACAACTGGTCATGCCACCGAGAGCACTATCTTGGATTTGTTTATCGAAGAGTTAGGCAGAAAGATCAAAGTACTAACGCAAATGAGTTATCCTCAACTGTCTGGGAGGAAGCAGCCTGATGTGACAATCGGTGAAAAACAAAACTATTTTATTGAAGCTGAATGGGAAGGCAATGAAACAAAAGGCTTGGTTCAAGCAGCCAGATATCAGAGACTTGGAGGAAAAGGCGTATTTGTTGTCATGTTTCCGAATAGACTTAAACGTTCAATGCCTAGACCTGCTCTTCTTAGGCAGGCGAAAGCTGCTCGTTTTGAAGGAATTGGAATTTTTAACGATGATCGTAAGGAAGATTTCTTCAGTGGCAGCCTTAATGAAGTGACTGCGTGGATTTCCGACCATGTTTTGCAGGAAAGACCGGTTGTTGAAACCAAAACATCGCAGGTTATCTCAATAATTCAAAAGGCGGTGGATTATGTTTCCGCAACATTAGTGGGTGTGAATGAGCAGAGCATAGATGAAATCTTTGGTGGCAAATCAGTCTTTGACAATATCCTCCAATTCGAAGAGAAGAACTATCCGCTAAAAGAGCTTAGGAAAGGTGCCGCTTACCTGCTTGTTAATCAGATACTGTTTTACCATCTTCTTTCTAAAGCCAGACCGAAAGATTTCGATGTGTTGGATGAAGATAAAATACAATCACTAAGTGACTTGCAGGCTTATTTTGACAAAGTTCTAATAATTGATTATCGTCCGACTTTCGGATTCAAGATTGCCGCAAGATTGCCACAAGAAGCTCTGGATCCGGTCAGAGAAACGATTAACATCATAATGGCTCTAAAACCTGAGAAAATTCAGCAAGAGCTTCTCGGTAAGATATTTCATGATTTAATTCCTTTTGAAATAAGAAAAGCGGTTGCTGCATTTTATACTAACAATGAGGCTGCCGATTTTCTTGCGAAGCTTGCCATTACTAGCTCCGACAATAAAGTTGCAGATTTCGCTTGCGGGTCAGGAACTTTACTTGTCGCCTCCTATCGTAGAAAAAAGAAGTTGCTGGAAATACAGCATGGAAAATTCACAACTCAGGATCATATTCGCTTCCTTGAAAACGATCTTACAGGTATCGATATTATGCCATTTGCGGCGCATTTAGCGGCTGTTCACTTATCATTGCAAGCACCACTATATGATACTCAAAGAGTTAGGTTGGCAGTTTGGGACTCTACAGAACCAACAGTTCGTCCGGGAAAAAATATTCCGGCATTGTCTCGAGAGTTAAGTAAAGCCTATGCTAATCCTAAAATAGACTTCTTTGCCAATGAGAGCGCCCACACTCAGTTCAAAGAAAGTGCTTATCTCAAAAAGGGCGCCGTGACCTCCGAAGGTGTGGGAGGAGATGCTATTCCTTTAGAGCCAGTTGATGTTGTCATAATGAATCCTCCTTTCACACGTCAAGAAAGACTTCCAGAGGAATATAAAAGTAAACTATCAGATAGATTTAGCCAATATTCAGATGTTTTGACTGGACAAATGGGGCTCCATGGATATTTCATTCTGTTGGCAGATCTTTTTCTAAAAGATGGCGGTAAGTTAGCGTTTGTCCTTCCAGCAACGATTCTCCGTCTAAAAAGCATGAAGGGCATCAGGAAGTTTTTGGCGGAAAACTACCTTATCGAGTATATTGTCACAACTGAACAAAGATCAGCTTTTTCGGAGGCTGCACGCTTTAGGGAGATCTTATTGGTTGCAACGAAAACAAAAAAAATGGGCGACTCCTCAAAATGTCTTTTTGTAAATTTGAAAAGGATACCAGTAGATGCATCTGACTCGGATTTTCTCGCGGATGAGGTTATTTCGTCTAAATCAACAAATCAGCTGTTAAATGATTCAGATTTATCAACGACATTCGTAAGCCAAGCTGAACTTAGAAAAAGTACAGAGAATTGGTTTGGTGCAATTACCGCGACAGATGAGAACTCATTGCTTGATATCTGTTTACAACAAGCGCCCAGCAAACTTAATACTCTCAAAAGAGTTCTCGAACTCAAAAAAGGGAAGATACTCAGAGGAATAGAGCACTGCACGGGTAGACCAATTTCAGTCTCTTCAGCATTTATTCTGTCTTCTGAACGGCATGCACTGAAAAAAGATGACAGATGGATTCTAAAAGAAATCCGCGAGAATTCCATTCTGGTTAAAGATAGGTTAGTAGACGTTGAAATAGTGGTTCCGAAAAAGAGCATAATTCCTGCTCTGAGGCGACCATCTGGACTTCAGTCAATTGACATATCGCCCGAAATAGATTGGGCAATTATTTCCCGTTTTTCTTGTGACGAACCGTTTTTTTTAAAAAACCTAGTTGAGAAAGGTAGCAACATTTCAACTTATGTAAAAAAATGGCGCAATTACTTAGCAAGCAGAAGTAATCAATCATATCATAAGCTCAACACTGCTAGACATTGAAGAAGCACCGTTAAACCTTATCCTAGTCGGTAATGGAATCTTAGACATAAACTCAGGAGAACTTGTGCCTTTTTCCCCGGATTACTTTTTCGTTAATGCAATACCCACAAAGTATGTTAAAGGCACCATATCTCAATTATGGCTTAAATTTATTAGCGAAGTAATGGACCCACAGGACGTTCTGGTTGCGCAAGAATATGTTGGCTTCATGCTTTACCGCTATTATCTTTTTGAAAGACTCCTTATGCTCACTGGCTCCGGCGCGAATGGGAAATCAGTCTTTTTAAGCACAATCACAGAGATGCTTGGAAGAAAAAACATCACTTCCATCTCAATGGTTGAAATCGAAACCAGCAGCTTCTCACGCAGCAACTTATACGGCAAACTCGCAAACATTTTCGATGATCTTCCCGCAACAGCACTCAAAACAACTGGCTACTTAAAGCAGGTTACAGGACGCTCATTAATCTCCGCTGAACGCAAATTCCACGACATGTTCAACTTTATCAATTACGCGAAACTCGTATTCGCATGCAACGCCGTTCCCAAATGCCCAGATGATACAGACGCGTTTTTCCGTCGTTGGCTACAAATAAACTTCCCGAAAGTATTTCTTGAGAATGATCCTAAAACAGACAAAGATTTAACAGCAAAACTTACGAAACCGGAGGAATTAAGCGGCATCTTAAACTGGGCAATAGAAGGCTTATTACGTTTACTCAAAAATAAACGCTTCAGCGCAGGCAAAAGCATCGAAGAAACTAGAGAGCAATATATCCGCAGTACCGATCCAGTTCAAGCCTTCGGAATGGATATGATAATCTCAAGCCCAGGAAACTTGATCAAAAAAGATGACGTCTACAGATTATTCATCACATATTGCAAACAGCATAAACTACCGACTGTAAGCAGTAGAACATTCAGCAGCTCTCAACAAGACGCAATGACAGATATTACTATTCAAACAGAATATAAATTTGAAAATAAAACTCGCACCCCATACTGGCGTGACATCGCTATTTCTTCCATTAACAACGAAATTGACAACACTGACAACTCAGATAACTCACATATACCTGTAGCAGAATTAAAAAATAAAATAAATTCTGAAAAAACTATTTTGCAGAATAAGAAAAAGGGTTCTGATAAGTTGTCAGAGTTGTCAGACTTGTCAGCTTTTATGCAAGATAATGGACAAGACGAGGCAAAAAATGAGGGAAGTTAAATCATATGTCAAGCAAAAATAATGAAATAACTATTGACGGCATAGAGGTCCGCGCCATCGACAAAACTGAGTTAAACACTTTTCTTAATGGGAAAAAAGACTCTAAGAAAATCGTATTGCCCTTGGTAGTGGAAAAGAAGTGCCTTGATTTTTCGGCGGAGTTAGAAGATTCGTACTTTAAGCCAGGAACTGAAGCCAACGCAGACTTCTCATTAATAATGTCCTTTCCAATGTTTTTCCTGGTTGTACCTGATACTCCTCGAAATCGCTCGGCAATCAGCACTTTAAGACACAAATATGGGTTGAAACTTCCGAATTTAACAAAGTTTGATGAGTACATGGAGCTAGCTTACCAGGTCAAAAACGAGAAAGAAACTAAAGACTTACTGAGCAAAATGTTCAATGACGTATTCAAATTCATTAACGAAAAATTCGGGTTGGGCAATGTACAGCAAATTGAGCGGCTGTTTCTCGGTGAGGAGCAATGGCAAAGTCTCGCAAAAGTTGTTCGTAATGCTGAAAATGCTTCTACCGGTGGCTCTCTGATAAACAGCTTAATCGATTCTGAAGGTGTAATTAGACCCCAAAAAGGATCTCACGTAATTCTTTTCCGTGCAGAATGTTTCGATAGAATGAGCCGTCAAGATTTGGTTTACAACTACCTGCTCACAGTGGCTCATGAGCTCTTACATATCTCTGGCATTAAGGACGAAATCAAAGTCCATTCCATGGAGTTTGAGTTTTCCGAAAAATTTCTTGGGATATATCATGACGAAAAATACAAAACAGAAATGTTTCGAGACCTTGAAAAACTAGCCATAAAAATCGACCATAAAGAATCTGATGTGAAAGAAAATTCTTGCACAGAAAACGAGCACGCTACGCACGCTACCACAAAGGGAGGGAACCAATGAAGACTACCCACAGAATATTTTTCGGCAACGCCGCAGACATGCACGATGTTCAAAGCAACTCTGTAGACCTAATGGTCACTTCGCCGCCTTATCCGATGATTACAATGTGGGATGAAATCTTCTCAAAACAAAACCCAGCAATTGGTGATGCTCTAAAGAAGGATGACGGAAAAGTAGCATTTGAGCTCATGCATCGAGAACTAGACAAAGTTTGGGTCGAGATATATCGGGTCTTAAGGCAGGGAGGGTTCGCGTGCATAAACGTAGGAGATGCCACTCGAACCATTGGAGGCGACTTTAAACTTTACCCGAACCACGCAAGGATACTGAGCCATTGTCTAGAGTTAGAGTTTAGTCCGCTCCCCGAAATCCTTTGGCGCAAGCAAACAAACGCTCCAAACAAGTTTATGGGTGCTGGAATGCTGCCCGCTGGGGCTTATGTTACCTTAGAACATGAATTCATTTTGATTCTCAGAAAAGGTGGCAAACGGTTGTTTAATGCGCCAGAAGAGAAGCAGCTCAGACGTGAGAGTGCCTATTTCTATGAAGAAAGAAACTTGTGGTTTTCTGACGTCTGGCAAGACCTGCAGGGAACTCGACAAAATGGCCTACCCAAACATATTCGCGAAAGAAGCGGCGCATACCCGTTCGAGCTGCCCTTCCGTTTAATTAGTATGTTTTCGGTCAAAGGAGACACAGTTTTGGATCCGTTCTTAGGTACTGGTACGACGGCGCTAGCTGCGATGGCGACCAGAAGAAATAGCATAGGAATCGAGATAGACCCCAATTTTAAAGAGCACTTGTCACAGCGATTTTCGAGCGTACTTGACATCGCTGAGCAGCGATTAAAGAGTAGAATAGTAAATCACTTGCAGTTTATCGAAGAAAGGGAAAGAACCAAGGGCAAACCACTTTACGAAAATAAACACTACGGGTTTCCGGTTGTAACTAATCAAGAAACTGAAATCATTTTTTGTGAGTTAAACTGGATGGAGGAGATAAGCGATAGCGTTTTTGAAGCAGGGTATAGAGAAAACTCGGTTACATCTTGGGAAAAACCGATGGGCATTGACCTCGCTCGTTTAGGAGTAGTAAGCATAGCTTGAATGCTTACAAGGGTGAATTACTTATGCAACTGCCAGAGCCTGACAACATTTTTTGCCCGCAATGCCACTCAACGAAGCTGTACCGTGATGGCATACGGTATTTAGCAGATGGCTCCGGCGTTCAACGTTGGCTCTGCAGGACTTGCGCATATAGATTTTCTGAAAAACTACTACAAAAAAAACTGAAATGGTCAATAAATAGCCCGATTGCCTTAGAATTAAACAGCCAATTATGCGCTATCAAACAGGAAGCGAAAAAATTGACTACTGCAATAGAAACAAAAACTATTGCGGGTGAATCTCTCGAAGCTAAAGGTAAAATCATTGAATTCGCTTGGTGGATGAAGAAACAAGGCTACAAAGATGGTACAACCCTAAGCAGGACAAAGCTTCTAAAAATAATGGTGAAGAGAGGCGCAAACCTGTATGACCCAGAGACAATAAAAGATGTCATCGCCAAACAAGCTTGGTCCGAAGGAAGAAAAGAAAACGCCGTAAACGCCTATAGTACGTTCTTAAATATGAATGGAGGCACATGGAATCCGCCCATTTATTGCAGGATCCAAAAACTTCCTTTCATTCCTAAAGAGGAAGAAATCGACGCATTAATTGCAAGTTGCGCACCTAAAGCCTCAACACTGCTTCAAACTCTTAAGGAGACTGCTGCACGCGTTGGTGAAGCTTGGGCTCTTAAATGGGCTGATCTTGACACTGAAAATAGGACTCTAAGACTCACACCTGAGAAAGGAAGCAATCCTCGTATATTCAAAATAAGTCCAAAACTGCTGTCAATGCTACTCGCAATGCCGCGGAAAGACGACTTTATATTCGGAAGCTACCCTCTGCGTGGCTACAGAACTTGTTTTACAAGGCAACGTAGAAAAGCTGCAAGTAAACTTGGAAACCCTCGACTATTGCAAATAACATTCCATACCTTCAGACATTGGAAGGCGACCACTGAATACCATAAGACCAAAGACATTCTTTACGTCATGAAGTTATTGGGACATAAAAGCATTAAGAACACTTTGATCTACACGCAACTTATTGAATTCGAAGAAGATGATGGCTTTGTTTGCAAAGTTGCCAAAACTGTTCAAGAGGCTAGCCAACTGATAGAAAGTGGCTTTGAGTACGTCTGCGCAATCGATGATGCCAAGCTGTTCAAAAAACGCAAGTAAGCCTGATAAACTATCTCCCAAAAGCTTAGGGTTCGGCTAAAAAGCTGGGGATGGGAATTGAACCCATATATAACAGCTCTGCAGGCTGTCGCCTGAACCATTCGGCCACCCCAGCATTTCGACTCTAGGGTTGAGACCCACATAAAAATATTGTTGGCTCTATCTCTAATTCTATTATACCTATTTAGTGTTGGTTACTATTTTTTGAATGCTAAGCCTGAAAAGAAAGCAACTGTTTTACTCTCTTTCTTAACTGTCACATGGTATAAGCCCATTGTTTTACCGTCAGAAAACCTTAGGGCTTCAGCCATTAAAATATCCCCTTCAACCGAGGGCCTGAGAAAGTTTATGCTTACTTGAACTGCGACGGCAACGTTATCTCCGAAGTTGCATGCTTGGGCAAAAGCATAATCAGCCAGGGAAAATATTGCGCCGCCATGTGTGAAGCCTAAAGCGTTCGTATGCTTCTTCTCAACCTTCATCGACACTTTTGCATAGCCGTCTTTTACTTCCAGAACTTGGATGCCTAAAGCTTCCGCAAAATAGTCTGTTCCTTTCATTTGCTTTTCGCTCCATCATCCTCAGTTATCAAGTAATTATAGAATCGGCGGAACAACGATGTTAGGCCTTTCGGACTAAAAATAACGATTACCAATAGAACGACACCTATGATAAGCAAAGTTAATGGTGGTCCAACATATCCAGAATTTGGGAAGTAAGAACCAAGTGTAGCGTTTAGCGATTGCGAAACACCCTGCGTTGTCAATATTTGTTGGACTGAAATGAAGAAAATCGAGCCTATGATTGGCCCGCTAACAGTGCCTAAACCGCCGATTACACTCATTATCAATGGCAAAAAAGAGTTGGCAGGCGAAAAAATTGAGTTATCAACAAACTGATAAAAATAGACATACAAACCCCCAGCAATCCCTGCAAAAAACGTGCTTATGGTAAAAGCGATCAGCTTGTACTTTGCAGTGTTAATTCCAATCATCCGAGCCTCCGCCTCATTGCCATGCATAGCTCTGAACGCTAGTCCCATCCGCGACCTCATAATCAAATACATAGCTGCAATCGAGGCTGAAGCAAAAGAAATAACCATAAAGTAGAAAAAGTAGCCACTGGGCACAAACTGTACAGGCACAAAACCGTTAATACCATTCGTAAAAGAATCAAACTGGCTTGAAAGAGTATTAATAATTACTGAAAAACCAAACGTTACCATAGCCAAATACCAAGCTTTCAACCGCACACACGCCAAACCGATTAACAAACCAATTCCCGCCGAAAGCAAACCGCCAGCAAGAAGCACCGACACCTGAATCAGCACGGACAGAGCACCAATCGGTAGGGCATAAACGCCCAACCACGTTATTATAGCAATTGTGATATCGCGCCCAATGATGGCTGAAGCAAATCCGCCAATTCCTAAAAAGGCTGAGTGACCAAGCGAACCTTGTCCTGAATTAGCCAGAAAATTCCAGCTTGCGGCGTAAATTACAAAAATGAAAATCAGCGTAAAGGTAAACAAAAAGAAGCTGTTTCTTAAAAGGATGGGCATCAACGCTAAAATGGCAAAGCAGACGATTAAGACCTGGAAGGCCTTCGAATGGAGGAACATTGATAGTTTCTGTCTGCTTAGCATTTTATTCCCCTTTTTCACCGAATAATCCATTCGGACGGATAATGAGTACACCTATCAGCAAGGCAAAAGCGACGGCACTTGACCAGATTCCTCCAAGAAACAAGGCTGCCATCTGTTCAGCGATGCCATACAATAAGCCCCCGATAACCGCTCCGCGTATGCTTCCTAAACCGCCGAGAATGATAATTGCGAACGCAATGATAGTTAGCATTGCTCCGCTTTGATAATTAAATGTAAAAATAATGCCATATAACCCTCCAGCCGCAGCTGCTAGGGCTGTACCTAAAGCGAAAGTAAACATGTAAATCCTCTGAACATTAATACCCATAAGCATAGCTGCACGATTAAGCTGGCTCGTAGCCCGCATGGCTAATCCAATTTTTGTCCGGTACATTAAAACGCCAAAAGCTATGAGAATGGCGGTCACAGCAAAGACGGCAACGATGCGGTCATATGTTATTGAAATGCTTTGTATATTTACGCTTAAACCATTAAAGGGACTAATAATCCTTTGAGATTGATTTCCCCAAAGGAGCACTGCGACGTTTTCTAAAATGTAAATCAACCCGAGGCTGACAAAAATTTCGTTCAGTTTGTCTGTGCCAAGAACTTTGCGAAAAGTAAACCTTTCAACTGCCACACCTAGGGCTACAACAATGACCACTGAGACAAGAATTGCTATGTAAGCGTTTAATCCAGTTGCAACTGAGACAGCCCATGTTATGAAGGCACTGATCATGAGAAACTGCCCATGCGCGAAATTTACAAGTTTCATGACGCCAAAAATAATGTTCAATCCAGTTGCTAGTAGCATGTAGATGCAACCGACAGCAACTCCCCAGATTAAAGTAAAAATGATTGTTGATGCTGTTATGACCATATTGAACCATTATCCTCGTTTCCCTGATTAGTTGGCGATTGGCTCAACTATTTCTCACTTAAGTATTTAAAACATATCAGTTTCAAATATAAATAAAAAAAAAGGAGTTTGAAGGGCAGGAATTCTTTATTTTCCAGCCACGTATCCCGTCGGCAAAGTGAATGTTGTTTGATTAAAGTTGCTTATGCCCGCAGCAGTTGTTGGCCAGATTATTCTAGATTGCAACTTATTAGTACCTGCGTTCCAGTTGAGTTGCTCCATGAAGGTTATCGGTTGGATCTCATGGTAGTTAACGCCTGTACTGAACTGTACTTTTCCAGTTTGAGTCAAGATTAAACTGTCTTTCATATCGGTGTTCTCTATAGCTTGACGCACTGATGCTTTGTCAACTGTTCCTGCACTTTCGATTGCTGCTTTGGCGATGTAGAACGCATCATAAGTGTCAGCGCCCAACATTCCAGGCATTACACCGTAAGTTGCGTTGAATTTTGTAGCATATGCCTGCACTGCTGGCGAGTAAGAAGGCACCTGGAAGGGATCCATTTTTGACTCCATCAGTTGCCCGTTGCCCAAGCCATTACCAAAGCCTTCAAGTAGACTGTAGAACTGTGGATCTTGGTTGTTCTCAACTGCAACATAAACAGTTTTTAATCCAACGCCATTCCATCCTTGATCAATTACCGATGGTGTCAAGTTTGGATTTTCAGCGACAAATACTGCGTCTGGATTTGCAGCCTTAACTTGTTCGAGAGCAGTTGTGAAATCGGTGGAACCCGCAGTGTAACTTTGGTCAGCAACGATAGTAATGGGTAGGCTTTCGTTTTGTATCCAGTATTTGGTTGCTTGGTCAACACCTTGCCCAAAGGCGTCATTTCGGTAGAGCATGGCAAGGCTGAAGTTTCGATCGGGCGCGACCAATGGCTTCATTACTTGTGCAAAGAAGTCAACTACTGTTTTGGTGTAGTCGTAGGTTGTGGTGCAATAGTGGAACACGTAACTCATTCCTGTTGCATCGGTGATACTATAAGTGCCAGTCGGTCCAGCACCGCCATAGTTACCTTGCGGTCCTCTTCGGGTGACAAGATCGTTTGATGCGCCTGTGATTATGAATGGAATCTTGTTGTTAATTGCTACTACTTCGTCAGCAAGGGTTCCCGCACTGCCATATCCACCAATGAAAAGGTCAACTGGGTTTGTATTCTCTAATTGAGTTACTGCGTTCAAAGCGTTTGCTGGAGAATCATCTATTGTATCAGCGGTTACCAAAGTAATGTTCACGTGAGCGTGCCAACCAGACACATAAACCCCGCCAGCATCGTTAATTTCATTGACAGCCATCTTGGCTGCGCGCTGCATGTCAACACCGACCGGTGATCCCGACACTGGTGCAACTAAGCCTATGACTATGTTTCGTGCTTCAGGCGATGCAGTTGGTGTATACAATTCTATAGCCGCAACGGATGATATTACAATGATTACAATAACTGCGACGACCAGTACTAAGATTTTCTTTCGCAAATATCAATACCTCTCTATTTTTCCTTTGCTATTTAAAGGAGCGTTTTGTTAATAAGATTAACTCATAATATGCTTTCTCTGCCCAATTGGAATGCTTTTAGGTTCGAATTAACGTACTTTTCTTTAAACCTTCCAGCTATGGCTTTTTCGAAAGATTCCTTCTTGACTGGAATTTCAGGAAGAGCCGATAGGGCTCCGAGAAGGACAGTGTTTACAACCAGAAGGTTTCCTAATTTTTCAGCTATCCCTTTGCCATCAACTTCGTGAACCTTGGCTTTTGACTTTAAAAGCTGCATTAATTCCTCCATAGTCTTCGGTTTACCGCCTGAAACCGTACAGTTCGGCTGAATGTACTTCATATTAACAATCACAGTACCGTCCCTTTTTAGCATTGGAAGGGCTCGCGCGGTTTCAAGAACCTCAAAACCCACTATCGCGTCAGCTTTTCCAGTTTCAATCAGCGGAGATTCAACCTTATCGCCGATTCTTGCGTACGCCACAATAGTCCCTCCACGCTGCGCCATCCCGTGAACCTCAGCTTTCGCCACATCAAAGCCATCCAGCATAGCGGCTTCGCAGTAGATGTCGCTTAAGGCTACAACTCCTTGACCTCCGACGCCGCTGAAAACTATGTCCATTTTCATGTTTCCTTTCTCCTTATGGCTTCAAAGGGACATACAACTTCGCAGACCCCGCACCCGTAGCAAAGAGAGACATCTATCTCGGCGCGTTCGCTTGACAATGAGATGGCTGGGCAACCGAAGGCTTTAACGCACACTCCACACCCGTTGCATTTTTCCAAAACTTTTCTGGGGTCACCCCGCACAATCAAAAGCGGGCAAGGCTTCTGAGAAATGATGACTGAGGGACCGTTATAATCAAGAGTTTGCCTAATCGCCCTAGTCGTGGCTTTAATGTCGTAGGGGTCAACTATGTCTACTTTGTCGATTCCGAGACCTTTTACGACATCTTGAATTCTTATTATCTTGGCATCAGTACCCATGGCGGTTTTTCCCGAGCTCGGAGTCGGTTGGTGTCCAGTCATAGCGACCGTGCTGTTATCCATGATGATTACGCACACGTTAGCCTTGTTATACACAAGGTTCATCAGCCCAGGCATCCCCGCGTGGAAAAAGGTGGAGTCACCTATGACCGCGAATATCTTATCCTTTACGCCACCATGAAACATGCCTGCAGCCTGAGAAATCCCAGCGCCCATGCACAGGCAAGTTTGAACAGCGTTCACGGGCGGCAAGACACCCAAGGTGTAGCAACCGATGTCGCCTGTCACGATTTTGTCGTTTGATTTTCCCGCTAAGCTCAGGGCGCTTTCTGGACAAAGCGGAATACATTTCGGGTCTCCATTGCATGTGTCGCAAATTATGGCTTTATGTGTGTTCGGATGCAACGTTACCGCGCCATACTCGCAGGCTTCTATACACCATCCGCAACCATTGCATTTTTCTTCATCAACCCGAATCGCTCCAGATTCATTTTGCGTTATGGCTTTTTCTTTGCAAGCAATGATGCATGGTGCGTCTTTGCATGCTTTGCAGGTCACTGCGGTGTTGAAAGTCTGCGCAATCCTCACCGAGCGAATCCTAGACTTAAGCGGATTGAACACTTTTTCTTTTTCAAATGAGCAAGTATACTCGCATATGTCGCATCCAACGCATCTGTCGTTGTCACAGTTAACATGCTGGTTAACCATGTTTAACGCGTAATAGAACGCTCTATGAGGGCATCCTGGACAAAGAGCGGGCGGCCTAGGTGGCAAATCCAAGAGCTCTGGCGATTCTGCTTTCTCAGTTAATCCTAAGGCAGCAAAGGCTAGGCGCACACTATCAGGGTTAAATTCACCTATCTCTTCTAAGCCTAACTGGCTCTTTCCGATTGCTTGGAGGTTTAACCGTTGAATGTTTTCCTCAAGGTAGGGTCTTAACTCTTCAATTACTATGAGCTTCTTAACTTTGGAAGCAAACTTCCTGACTACTCCCTCAGGGAACGGGTAAACGAAACCAAGTTTTAGCCACGAAAACTTTTTTGTATCCAATATTGAACGTGCATAATAATAGCCTACACCGCTTCCAACAATACCTATTTCGCACCCGTTATCCTCAACTACGTTAAACTTTGAATCTTCAGCAAGCTTTCTTGCTTCCGCCAACCTGCCCTCCAAAACTCTATGTTGACGAATGGCGTTTGAAGGCACCATCACCCATTTTGAGCCTTTCTTATCAAACTCAACTTTCCGCTTGATCTTCTGAAACTCTCCCAGTCTCACCCTTGCCTTACCATGTGCCACTCTAGTTGTAAGCCGCAAAATCACTGGCAAATGCAATTTTTCGCTTAACTCAAAAGCTTCCCTAGTCATATCCGAGGCTTCCTGCGGACTACCAGCATCAAGCAACGGCAACTTTGAGTGGACCGTAAAATACCTAGTATCTTGTTCGTTTTGGCTACTGTGCAGTGCTGGGTCA
Source organism: Bathyarchaeia archaeon (assembly GCA_050013315.1). Classification (GTDB taxonomy): domain Archaea; phylum Thermoproteota; class Bathyarchaeia; order Bathyarchaeales; family Bathycorpusculaceae; genus Bathycorpusculum. Next base: position 105,064 of record JBEKFM010000001.1, on the reverse strand, counting down.
TCGCAAACTGCAAACACCATGCCACCTTCAACCCCAGTGTAAGCTAATGTCATGGCAGCATCAGCGGCAACGTTTAAGCCAACATGCTTCATCGAAACAATAGCTCTGACACCTGCCATTGAAGCGCCCGCAGCAACTTCCGCAGCAACAATCTCGTTGGTGCTCCATTCAGCATAAATGTCAAATTCTTTTGCAACTTCAGCAATTGTTTCCAAAATTTCGGTAGCTGGCGTTCCAGGGTATGATGCTGCAACTTTAACGGTGGCTTCTAATGCACCTCTAGCCACTGCTTCGTCGCCGTTCAGCAAGGCAAAACTGCCCGGCTTGTCTACTGCAATCTTGGAAGTCATAGGTTAAGTCCTTTACATTTTGCCCTTACGCAAATCCAAAACTCTTTTTGCTTTTCCTTCGGTTCTTGGAAGCTCGCCTGGCTTAACGATTTCCACGTCGGCTGTTAACCCAGTGACAATGTGGATTCTGTGCTGAATGCTGTTCTTTAACGCGTTCTTGTCAAGTTGCGAGTTTTTGGCAGCTTGCTCTGACAATTCAACTTTAACCAAGAACGTGTCTAAGGCTCCTGGCCTGTCAAGAACTATTAAGTATTGTGTCGCTAATTCTGAGAAGCACATTACTGCATACTCGATTTGTGAAGGGAAAATATTTACTCCTCTAACTATAAGCATATCGTCAGATCTTCCGTGGACACGCATCATTCTGGCGTGAGTACGCCCGCATTTGCATTTTTCTGTTTCAATTTTGGAGATGTCTCGTGTCCTGTACCTGAGCATGGGCAAACCTGTTTTAGTGAGTGTTGTGAAAACTAGTTCGCCTTCTTCTCCAGCAGGCAAAATTTCGCCAGTGTCAGGATCAATTGTTTCCACAATAAAGTGGTCTTCCCAAATGTGCAATCCCTTATGCTCATTACATTCTACGGAGACGCCTGGGCCACAAAGTTCAGTTAACCCATACACGTCAAAAGCTTCAATTCCTAACTCTTTTTCGATTCTCTCTCGGATCTTGTCTGACCATGGTTCTGCTCCGAACATTCCGCTTCTTAGTTTGAGGTCCTTTCTCGGGTCAATGCATTCTTGAACCATTGTTTCAGCAAGGTAAACTGCAAAACTTGGAGTGCAGGCTAAAATTGTGGCGCCCAAGTCCATCATGAGCTTTATTTGTCGTTGGGTCATTCCGCCGCTTGCAGGAATGATTTTGGCTCCAACTTTTTGAGCACCGTAATGGAACCCTAATCCGCCAGTGAATAAACCATAGCCATAAGCGATGTGTATAACATCTTGGCGCCTTCCGCCTGTGGTGTAAATGGATCTTGCCATCAACTCTTGCCAAATATCCATGTCATTCTTTGTGTAAGCGCCAACTATTGGGTTTCCCGTTGTACCGCTTGAAGCATGAATCTCACATATTTCATCAGATTTAACGGCGACCATGCCGAACGGGTAATTGTCTCTCAAATCATTTTTTATTGTGAAAGGAATTGTCTGAAGGTCATCAAGTGAGCGTATGTTTTCAGGTTTTAATCCGACGCTGTCAAATTTTTTCTTGTAAAACTTGCTGTTTTCGTAGCAGTGTTTGATCTGTTCCTTTAGTTTTTTAAGTTGATGCTTTTTTATTTCTTCAGCAGGCGTGGTTTCGATTTTCTCGTTCCAGTATTTGCCGTCAACCATTTTTTGTTCCTCTCTCTTTCTAAAGGCCTAGATACACTTCTTTTATATGACTATTAGATAAAAGTTCCCTACTCTCCCCTTCTAAAACAATTCTTCCTTCCTCAAGAACATAACCCCTGTCAGCCACGCTCAATGAATCACGAATGTTTTGTTCAACCAGCAAGATAGTTACGCCTTCATCGTTGATGGTGCCTATAGTATCCAAAACTTTTTCCACGATGATTGGCGCCAATCCCAATGAAGGTTCATCAAGAATCAGCAGTTGAGGATTAGACATTAAACTTCGGCAAATAACAAGCATCTGCTGCTCGCCTCCACTGAGAGTTTGAGCTAACGCTTTTTCCTTCTTTTTTAACACAGGGAAAATCTGGTAAACGTTTTCCTTGGTTTCCTTAATCTTAGCTTTATCTTTTATTGTGTAGGCACCCAGCAGCAGATTTTCCTCAATCGTCATTCGGGGAAAAATTTCTCTCCCTTCAGGAATCATTGTTAAGCCTTTTTTGACTATCTTGTATGTTGCCAGTTTCTCGATGTTTTCGCCTTTAAACTTGATTGTTCCACTCTTCGGATGCAGAAACCCCATGATGGTTTTCACAAGGGTTGTTTTTCCAGCGCCATTTGGTCCGATGATGCTGAGAATTTCTTTCTCTTCTACTTTGAAATTTACGTCACGGAGTATTTGCACCATGCCATATGCTGCAGATAAGTTTTGAACTTCCAGCATTTTTACTCCTCCTCGCCAAACGTAAACCTTTTGCCCAAGTAAACCTTCACAACATTTTCGTCATTACACACTTGATTGGGTGTTCCTTCACATATTTTCTCACCATGATGAAGAACAATCACACGGTTGCATAATCCCATTATCACTCTCATAACATGTTCCACTATGAGAATTGTTACCCCCTGCTTGTTAATCAGTTTGATAAGTTCTATGGCTTCATCACATTCTGTTGGAGTTAAACCTGTAAGCAACTCATCTAAAAGAAGCAGTTTAGGACCTGTTGCCAAAGCCTTAGCAAGCTGGATACGCCGTAACTCAACAACGTTTAGGTTTTTTGCGGGCACATCAAATTTTTCTTTGCCCAATCTAACAAAACCCAGAAGTTCTTGAGCTTTAGACGAGGCATTGATTTTGCCCTCTGATTTTTTCTCGTTGAAAAGTACACTTGTCAATACATTTTCGACAGCTGTCATTTCAGGAAAAGACTGAACAGTCTGCGAAGTCTTTGATATCCCTTTGGCGCAAATCTTATACGGAGGCAGTTTAGTTATGTCTTCATCCAAAAAAACGATTTGCCCTGAGTCTGGATTATAAACGCCGCTGATAAGATTCAACAGTGTGGATTTGCCTGAGCCGTTAGGGCCTACAAGCCCAGTTATTTCGTTGCTGTTTACTGTGAAATCCACTTTTTTTAATGCTTGAAGTCCTCCAAACTGCTTTGAGATTTCGATGCACTTTAGCAAATCAGCTTTTCTCCGATTAGCAAGGAGTATTCAAAGTTCAAATATAAAGTTTGGTAAAAATACTGCTTCATCCATAAGTTTTCAACAGAAGGATTCCTGATTAAAGTTAAATATTGTATGGAACTATTGAGTATGGGTGTCATGTTTGCCTATAACTCAAGTAAGCGTCTTTCTTGATAATCATCCGGGTTCCCTTTTTGACGTTATGTCGCAACTTGATCGAAACAAAATGAAAGTTTTCGCTATATCAATTGCTGATGCAGGTGAGTTTGGTTTAGTGCGATTAGTAACTGAGGAGCCCCAGAAAGCTGCTAAGTTCTTGGAAGATGCCGACTTTAACCTTGCCAAGTCCAAGAAGAACACGGAAGTAACGGCGATCTTCATATCTGCGCAGGATACGATGTCAAAGATTACTAAAATCTTAGGCGACGGAGGCATAAACATAGAATATGCTTATTCATCAGCCATCCATGTTGATGGCAAAGTTGCTTTGATACTGCGAACTAGCAATGTTGAGAAAGCAGAGCAAATGTTAACAGCTAACGGCGTTGCCGTTCTTTCGCTTGGTGAAATCAAAAAGTATTTCCAATAAAATCAATTTGCAACACTGTTCCCCCCACGATGCAATCTCTAAACGTTAGTACTTCGCTTCTTAGACGCAGAAATTCGTCAAAGAAAAATATTGACACAACAAGCTTAATTTATGCTGTACGATCCGTAACACAGAGGTTAAATTGAGTATGGTTCATTAAACCTTGACAAGGTTTTCAACCCTCAAAATATAGCCATCAGTGGGGGCTAGTGACGTTGAAGGTTCAGTTGGATATGCTATTGTAAAAAATCTTACTCAACTGAGCTATGCTAGCAAAGTTTACTTTGAGTTTTCGAACCCCCTGAAATTTTGGGAGTTAAAACGTAAAAAACGGTTGCTCAGATTCCTGAACCTGTTGATTTCGCTATAATTGCCACGCCTGCCAACACGGTTCCAACCGTTATGGAAGAATGCGTAAGGTCAAACGTGAAAGGTGTCTTAGATCTCAAAAACGAGGATGCACATGTCCGATGTCTCCAACCCAAGATTTCGCCAAAAATTGCAACAATAGAAATGCAGCCATCACAAGTTTCCAAAGAAAACAAGACTGAAGTTCAGAAACAGTCAGAGGCAACTCCCGCTTAACCGCCACATAGCATAGTTTTTACTACCCCTCCTCATTTGCAGAGATTAAGAAAAAGAAGACTTGCATTGCTTGTGGCTATACGAAATGAACTTTTATACAGTGCGTCGAGCAGGAGATGCACGGATCATAAGCTCTGGCGAGCATCTCCAAGTTTAACTCAATTTCCTTCTCGGGTTTATCAAGAATCTTTGGTAGCAATGCTTTCATGTCTAATTCGATGTTTCCGTGATTTTGGTTTGTGGGGATTACGCAGTTGGCTTTAGTGCAATATCCTTTGTCATTGTACGTGTAATCGTGGAACAATATTCCCCTTGGAACCTCAACGGCACCTACACCGCGCCCAGCTTTAACTTTAATTTCTGGTTTATTGTACTCTGGTTGGCTCTTCAAGCCCGTAGCTTCCAATTCATCGATCAACTTAATTGAGTCTTCTACGCTGTGAACAACCTCTACGAGTTGCGCAATACTGTTCATGAAGGGGTTATGGCACACGGGTTTGAGGTCAAACATTTCCGCTGTCTTCTTAGCCAACGGTGAAAGCTTGTCATAGTTGAGGTTTAATCTGGCAAGTGCTCCAACCATGTAGGATTCACGGGCATGTTTTGCGCGTTTGGCGGTGGATGTGGGGACGATGTACTCATTTGTGAAAGATAGATACTCGTTTGCCGGCACCGCAGCAGTGTCCGTGGAGCCAATTTTTCCATCGTATAATGCGTACTCGTCAGGGCTGGTTAACGCGATGAACTCTGTTTCTCTAGTAAAATTAGGCAGTTTAGAAGATAAACTCTTGAATAATTCTGCAACGGCTTGAAGGTCTGGAACAGACTCTTTCAATTTCTGTCTAAACGACGTTAATTCTTTAATTGAAGGAATTTTTGAGAAGCCACCTGGCATCAGCCTTTGAGGATGCGTGGTCCTGCCGCAAAGTAGATTCGACATCTCATTTGCTTTTCTATGCAAGCGCAGAACGGTTTTTACTTCTTTCGGGTTTGAGGATGCAAGTGGAATAACTGAGCCTACTCCTAACAAGTCGGGCAAGACCAGAAACCCTAAATGTAAAATGTGGCTTTGCATGTTTTCTGCGTGAAGCGCTAGTTTCCTAAGTTTCAGGTCTTGTTCGCTTATTTTTATGCCCATGGCTGCTTCAGTTGCTTTAAGAGATGCAAGTGTATGGCCTATTGAGCAGATTCCGCAGATTCTAGACGTTATATGGTGTAACTCGCTGTATTGTCGACCTACAACCATGGCTTCAAAGAATCTCGGCGCCTCTGGGATTGCCCATTCACATTTTTCTATTGTTCCATCATGTACGTTTACGTATATGTTACCGTGTCCTTCAACACGTGTAACATGATGTACTTCCAGGTTTAAATTGCGGTTTTTCATCTTTTCATATCCTGCCAACCAAAGTATAACTTAAACTTGCTAATTGCATCATCCACAGTTAAGCCATATTTGATTAAAACTTCCTTTTGAGAATTCTCATTAGGATTATCTATTAGACCTCGACAACCCCAGCAAATAGTTCCTTCGTTGACGCAGCAGGAGTCGCACCCCGCTCTAGTGACGGTTCCTACGCAGAATTGATCTCTCTCAAAAGCACATACATTTTCGTTCTTCTTGCATTCAACGCAAACAGGGTAGGTGGGTATGTCAGGTTTCTTTCCAAGTAACAGCGACTTGACCACGCTAAGAAATTCTTCTTTGGTCATTGGGCATCCATGTACGTAGGCATCCACAGGTATTACGGCGTCTATTGGTCTTGCAGCGTAGGCATCGAAGAGTTTTGCGCTGTCGCCATAAACGATTTTTTTGACATCATCCAGTTCCTTATAGTTTCTCAAAGAGTTTATGCCGCCGACTGTTGCACATGAGCCGATGGCAACAACTTTTTTAGCGTTTTTTCTGATTTGTCTTAGTCTGTCTTCGTCTTGGAGCCGAGTGCATGATCCCTCGATGAATGCTATGTCGTAGTTGTCACTATGTTCTTTCATTACTTCTCTGAAGCTCACTATTTCCACTTGGTCGAGAAGTGCGAGTATGTCTTCTTCCAAATTGGCGATTTGCAGCTGGTCGCCTTCGCAACCAGCAAAATCAAAGAATGCTACTTTTGGTTTCATTGTTAAAGCGCCTCCGGGATTCCTTTAATTTTTGCGTAATTAAACACTGGTCCATCCTTGCAAACATAGACTTGGTTGATTTGGCAATGACCACATTTTCCCACACCACATCTCATTCTCCGCTCCAAAGAAATGATTATGTGGTCGTCCGAAACGTTTCTGCGCTTTAAGTCGGCAATTACGAACTTGTACATTATTGGTGGACCGCAAACAATAGCGTATGTTTTTTCGGGATCAAAGTTGATTTGAGGAATCAGAGTTGTGATTACGCCTACATTGGCTGTCCACGTTTCGCTTTCGGGGCACGAGTTGACTGTAGGTTTGAATTCGACGTCGGCTCTCTTGGCGAGCGCAAGGAGTTCATCAGCGAAAAGTAGTTCTCTTGGTTCTTTACAGCCATAAAGCAGAGTAACTTGACCATAGTCTTTTCGGTTATCAAGAACATAATTGAACAATGACCGCAACGGTGCAAGTCCAAGACCGCCTGCTATAAAAAGCAAGTCCTTGTTCTTTAGGAAATCTGCATCAAAACCATTTCCGAATGGACCTCTTATTCCCACTTTATCGCCCACATTAAGCGTATGTAGCTTGGTTGTTACATCGCCAAGTTTGCGAACGCAAAGCTCAAACGCATCTTTCTTCGTTGGGGGCGACGATATAGAAATTGGCGCTTCACCTATTCCAAAAACCGAAACTTCAACGAATTGACCTGGTTTGTGCCCTAGCACTGAACCGTCGTCTAACTTGATTTCAAACAACGTTTCATAAACAGTCATTGGCTGTTTTTTTATTATTGTTGCCAGTCTTGGAACGTAGTCTATGTCGCTTCCAGTTTGAATCTTAATTTCCGGCGCCGATACAGCCGTTACCTGCCCTCCGCTGTTTTCGAATTCACGGTACATGTCATTAAATAGGCTGACTGGATTAGCAATGTTGGGCAGGCAGTTTGATGAACATCTACCGCAGCCAACGCAAGAAATAAATCCGAAACGGTCAAAAAGGTACTTGCCTTTTTTGAAGTATCTGTGCCTGTATCTGGTCGGCCTTGTTGGGCGGAAGTTTTCTCCTGAAGCGATTTTCGCAAAGTCTTCCAGTAAACATCCGTCCCATGTTCTTACTCGTTCTCCATGTTCAAGCGACAAATCTGGATTATCTTTAACGTCAAAGCAATAGCATGTGGGACAAACAAGGACGCAGGAACCGCATGCTAAGCAATTCTCTGAATGTTTCTCCCAAAATGTACTTTGGTCATAACTTTTGCTTAGCATTTCAGGAATTAATTCTGTTGGAAAATCTAACTTTTGCTGAGTCATCGCCATTATTTCCCGTTTTTTCTGACCAACCAATTGGCTGTCTCTTGCAAGCGCATTACCTACGTTTTTGGCATATTTATCTAAAAGCTTTTCACCTTTTTGCGAGCCAATATTGACTGCGTACCTGTTTCCAAGATCAGTAAGCATAAGGTCATAGCCATATTCTACTGTGTCAGAGCCCATGTAATATGCAAAACACCATTTTGACATTTTCTGAATGTTGACGCCAATAATTATCGATGATTCTCGTTTTTCAAAATAGTAGGGGTCTGATTTTGTTTCGGCAAAGATTTCATCCATGTGAAGAAGAGCTACTATATCATATGGGTGAACTCCAATTATTACGGTGGACTTAGTTTCAGATGAGTCTTTGGCGGAAAATCCTTTTCCCACATTGTAAGTTACTAAGGTTTCTCTTTGTGGAAAAAAATACTTCTTAGGTGGAAGAAGCGTAACATCATAATCCATTCTCAGCTCATCGGCTGATTCCAGGGGTCCAAAAGCGAATTTATCACCTTTGGCTTTAACGCCAATAACGTTCAAGGAACTATCTTTTATCATGGCATTAACAAAATCGGTAAAGTTTTCTTTTGCTATAATACGCATTTTCCGTCTTCTCCGATTACTCAATGTAAGCAATTTTTTTTGCTAATAATTATGAGTAGTGTAATTTATTGCTTTCTGAAAAAAGAAAAACAATAGATAAAGTCCATTTTTTCCAATATTTACTATTTGGCAATTACTTACGCTTGATTTAGTAACTTGCACTCGCTTTTTGATTTACTTCAAAACCCGAATTTTCTTAATAAGTTTTAATATAATTTTCTCTGAATTGCTCCTGATAAGCTTTTATATGAGTACTTCAGTAAGTGGCTTCGATTGACATGATTTCCATAAACTCAATGGAGGATCAAATGCTTGTCTGAGATTGATAATAGACGTTTATTGCTGGAAAAAGTGCTCAAAGAACATGATTTTCAAGAAAGTGCTCTTTTAGAAATATTACATCGTGCCCAAGAAATTTACGGGTATTTAGATAAGGATTTGCTTATGGATGTTGCTGGTTCATTAAACATTCCTCCCAGCCATGTTTTCGGAGTAGTAACTTTCTACAGCTTCTTTAAACTTAAAAAATCAGGTCAACACATAGTGACCGGTTGCTTAGGAACTGCCTGCTACGTGAGAGATGTTGAACTTATCCTGGAGGCAGTTGAGAAAGAATTTGATGTTAAACGTGGAGGCTCCACTTCTGATGGGAAACTTTCCCTACTTATTACGCGTTGCATCGGCGCATGCGCTATGGCACCTAACATCGTGGTTGATGACGAAGTGATAGGCAAAGCCACAAAAGAAATAGTTATAGAAAAAATAAAGAACGTGCTTGGAGGAGTCAAAGCTGAAACTAGCTGATCTTCAAAAAATAACTGAGCAAGAACTTGATTTCCAACGAGCTTACAAATACCGCATTAACGTTTGCTGTTCAAGTGGATGTGTTCCTTTCGGAGCTCTCAAAGTATTAAAAGCCTTCGAAGATGCCGTAAAAGAATTAGGCGTTGATAAGGAATGCAAAGTTGCACGTACAGGCTGTATAGGTACATGCTCTGTTGGTCCAGCGGTGTTAATTGAACCAGGAGACTACCTCTACCAAAACGTTACACCGGAGAAAGTGAGAGAAATAGTCCGTGACCATATAGTTCTTGATTTACCAGTTAAAGACATGCTATACAAAAACGAAGCGTATTTCAAAAAGCAACATAGGCTTGTCTTACGGAATGCCGGGAAAATAGACCCTTTAAGAATTCAAGATTATATTTCTGCAGGGGGATACTCTGCCTTAGCTAAGTGCCTTGCAACCATGACTCCACAAGGCGTAATTTACGAAGTTATGACTAGTGGTCTTAGAGGTCGAGGCGGCGCAGGTTTCCCAACTGGGCAAAAATGGACCTTAGTGGCAAGGTCGCATAACACTCCTAAATACATAGTTGCTAATCTAGACGAAGGAGACCCGGGTGTCTTCGCAAACAGGACCTTGGCTGAAGCTGATCCGCACGCAATTCTTGAAGGCATGCTAATTGCCGCTTATGCGATTGGTGCGGAAAAGGGTTATATTTACATTAGATCTGAGTATCCGTTAGCTATTCAAACGTTAGTGAAAGCAATTGCTCAAGCAAAAGCAATGTCATTACTCGGCGATAATATTTTGGAAACAGCGTTCAAGTTTGACCTTGAACTGCGATTCGGCGCAGGCGCATTCGTAGCTGGTGAAGAAACAGCTATCCTTGCCTCAGTCGAAGGTCGCAGAGCGATGCCTCGTCCACGTCCACCATACCCAGCGAATTCTGGTTTATGGCAGAAGCCGACGCTCATACAAAACGTTGAAACCTTTGCAAACACACCGCTAATCATACAAAACGGCGGCTTATGGTTCTCAAAGATAGGCACGCCAAAATGCAGTGGAACCAAATGCTTCTCATTAACGGGCAAAGTTAACAATCCAGGATTAATTGAAGTGCCCATGGGAATCACACTAAGAGAAGTAGTGTTCGACATCGGCGGCGGCGTTCCTGACGGAAAAAAATTCAAGGCAGTCCTTGTAGGTGGTCCTTCAGGCGGTTGTCTGCCTGAAACATTGCTTGAACTTCCAATTGACTACGAATCATTAACGAAAGTTGGAGCAATCATGGGGTCTGGAGGCATAGTAGTACTTGACGATGAATCATGCATGGTTGACACTGCAAGATTCTTCACTGAATTCTGTGTAGATGAATCATGCGGTAAATGCACACCATGCAGAGCAGGCTTAGCTCGAATCAAAGAAATATATGACCAAATTACTACCGGCAACGGAAAAATTGAAGACATTGCCACTCTCGAGAAATCCGGCGTTTTCATACGAGACGCAAGCCTTTGTGGTCTGGGACAAACAGCGCCAAACCCAGTCATAACAACACTACGGTACTTCAAAGATGAATACATCAAACATATCGTCGAAAAGAAATGCGAAGCTGGTAAATGTTTCAAAAAGCATGAGGAGGAGGAATAAACGTGAGCGTTCCCAACACCCTTAAACTAAAAATTAACGGCGTTGAAGTTTCAGTTCCTGAAGGCACCACCATCCTGAAAGCTGCTAAAGATAGCGGCATCATAATTCCCACATTATGTAACTTAGAAGGTTTAACCGCTTATGGCGGCTGCCGCCTCTGCCTTGTTGAAATTAGCGGTTCGCCAAAACTTTTCCCTGCTTGCACGACACCCGCCGGTCCAGGAATGGAAATTACAACAAACTCAGACAGACTCAAAGATTACCGCAAGATGGTTGTCCAAATGCTACTATCCGAGAGAACTCACATTTGCTCAGTCTGCGTGGCCAACGACCATTGCGAACTGCAAGCCTTGGCAAAGGAGCTTGGAGTTGACCATGTAATGTTTGAGCGAAACTGGACTCGTGATCCGGTTGATTCAACTCATGACTTCCTAGTTATTGATCGAAACCGATGCATTTTGTGCACTAGGTGCATACGTGTCTGTGACCAGATTGAAGGCGTCCACACACTTGACCTCAAACTTAGAGGAAAAGATTCTCAAGTAATTATGGATCTTGATGAGGACTGGGCTAATTCTTGTTCTTGTACTTCGTGTCGCAAATGCGCAAAAGTTTGCCCTGTGGGAGCCATCTACATTGAAGCAGAACCAATTGATCACACCAAGCGTAAAGATATTGCCGAGTTTATCTTAACAAGAAGGAACCACAAATGACTACCACAGGAAAAGTTAGAGTCGCCACCGTTTGGCTCAGCGGCTGCTCAGGATGCCACATGTCATTCCTAGACCAGGATGAGCGGCTTGTTGATTTAGCGCAGAAGATACAGTTAGTTTACAGCCCAATCGCTGACGTAAAAGAATTTCCAGAAAACGTTGACGTAACACTCATCGAAGGCGCAATAGCAAACGAAGAGCAACTGCACATGCTCCAAAAGGTAAGAACTCGAACAAAAGTTTTGATTTCACTTGGTGACTGCGCAGTAACAGGAAACGTTACCGCATTGAGAAATTCGTGGCGTCACAGTGATCAAGCGGTTTTGGAACGAGCGTACAAGGAAAAGTCTGATTTGAACGCTGCAATCCCAACGGACGTGCCTAAACTTTTGATTAAGGCTCGTCCACTTCACGAGGAAGTTAAGGTTGATTTTTTTATTCCAGGATGTCCACCGTCTGCAGACCTGATTAACTACGTGTTAACAGAGCTGTTGGCTGGCAGAACCCCAAACATGGAGGGCAGATCAGAATATGGTTAAAACAGAAAAAAACATTAAAGAAATCTTAATCAGCCCTGTTACAAGAATAGAAGGGCACGCTCAAGTAAGCATCTTCCTAAATGACGACGATTCAGTAAAAGAAGCGCGTTTCAAAGTGGTTGACTTTAGAGGCTTTGAAAAATTCACTGAAGGACGACCCTTCTACGAAATGCCCAGCATAACATCTAGAGCCTGCGGAATCTGCCCAGTAAGCCATCTACTAGCATCAGCCAAAGCATGCGACGCAATCGTCGGAGTTAGCCCACCACCAACCGCCATAAAGCTACGTCGTCTAATGCACATGGGTCAAATGATTCAATCCCACGCATTAAACTTCTTTCATCTCTCGGCTCCAGACCTACTCTTAGGCTTGGACTCTGACCCAGCGACAAGAAACATTTTTGGTCTAATAGAAAAGCAGCCTAAACTCGCATTGCAAGGTGTAAAGCTTCGCAAATTCGGTCAAGAAATAATCGAGAAAATCGCCGGCAAGAGAATACACTCAAGCGAATGGATTCTTCCAGGCGGAGCGAAATGGCCTCTAACCAAGGAAAAAGCAGATTACCTAAAAGCTAACCTGCCTGAAGCCTTAGACAGCACACTAAAAACATTAGCCTTGTTCAAGAAATGGCTAGAAAACTTTGACGAGGAAGTAGAAAATTTTGGAAACTTCCCTACTTACTATATGGGCTTGGTAACAGCTGACGGTGGACTGGAGCAATACGACGGCAAAATCCGAATAATGAATCAAAACGGCAAAATCGTCGCCGACCAACTTGACCCAGCAAAATACTACAATTACATAGGCGAAGCTGTTGAACCTTGGTCCTTCATGAAGTTCCCCTACTATAAACCACTAGGTTATCCTGACGGCGCTTACCGCGTAGGTCCACTTGCAAGACTAAACGTTGCTTCATACTGCGACACATCACTTGCAAACGAAGAACTAAAAGAATTCAGGAAACTCGGCAAACACGGCGTTGTACAGAGCACCTTCCACTACCACTATGCACGATTAGTAGAAGCATTATTCTGTGTCGAAACAGCAAAGAAACTACTTGAAGACCCAGAAATCCTCTCAGAACACGTCACATCCAAAGCCATGGTAAACAATTACGAAGGCGTCGGCGTAGCTGAAGCCCCACGAGGTACACTAATCCACCACTACAAAGTTGACCCACAAGGCTTAATCACATGGAACAACATGATCATCGCCACAGAACACAACAACATTGCCTACAACATGGCAGTAACTCAAGTCGCCAGAAAATACGTTAAAGCACAACAGCTCCAAGAAGGCATGCTAAATAGAGTTGAAGCAGTAATCAGAGCATTCGATCCATGCTTGAGTTGCGCAACACACGCCGTCGGCAATATGCCATTAGATGTGAAACTTATAGATGCAAATGGCAAACTGGTCGACCGTAAAGTAAGATAGTAAGATAGAAAAATTTTTCTATTTTTTTGTTCTGTTACTTAAGGGCTAGATATTTTAGATTTTTCAAGCGACCACTCATCAGCGGAGGAAATATACAGATGAGCCAAGTGTGACTTCTGATAGATGGTTTTTTACTAATTAACGATGGATAGTCTTTACTAGCCCTAACGTTACGAGCCTATTTTGATAGACAGCGCCAGAAACCAAAATTACAAAGCAAAATCTCACAAAATAGCCCAAGAAAAGACCATAAAAAACAAGGAAGAATCACCTGAGCCTTGACTGAACCTTTATGTAGTTGAGTTGGGAATTGAGAGTAAATATGCACCCATGGTGCTATCGAAACCAGTCAAAGTGAAATTCAAATGACTGAGACAGCAGCTACATCATCAGGCAAAGAGCCGATAAAAGCTTCCGAATTGGACCCAAAATTCAAGTATGAACTGATAAAAATGCACGGAAGCGAAAAAATTCTCAAGTGTTTTCAGTGTGGAACATGCACCTCTGATTGTCCAGTTGCAAGATACAGCGACAGTTATCGTCCGCGAACTCTAATCCATATGGCTCAGCTTGGTCTTCGTGATCGTGTGCTCAAAAGCGACACATTATGGTTATGCGCAGCGTGCTTCACATGCACAGACCGCTGTCCACAAGATGTTGAAGTAGCAAGCGTAATCCGCGTATTCCGAAATTTGGCGGCGGAAAGTGGCTGCGTACCTCAAGTTTTCAAAGAACAAGCCGCAAGTCTGCTTGAATCAGGGTACGCTTATAAAATTCCTGAGTTAAGAGCTAAAAAACGCGAGTCGCAATGTTTACCACCGCTACCCAAAGGCAACCCAGATAACGTGCGAAAAGTGCTCAAAGGCGTAAAATTCATCGAAGGCATCCAAAAACCAGGTGAACAACGTGCCCAGTAAATACCTCCTATTCCTAGGATGCGCTATCCCCTATCGCGTTTCAGCCTACGAGGTTTCCGCACGTAAAGTTTTAGCTAAACTCGGTGTTGAATTGGTTGAGATGCCAGAATTCAACTGTTGTGGTTTACCGTTAGATCCAGTAAGCCATGAAACTATGCTTATTTTAGCGGCAAAAAACTTGGCGCTGGCAGAACAACAAGGATTGAATATTCTCACTTTGTGCCCAGGTTGCGCTGGCACATTAAAGAAAGTTAACAAGATTCTAAAAGAAGACAAAGCATTAAAAGAGCAAATTAACAGTCACCTCAAAGAAGTAGGATTGGAATTTAAGGGAACGATAGAAGCAAAACACCTCTTGCAACTGCTTAAGGAAGATGTTGGCATAGAAAAGATAAAAGCATCAGTCGTAAAACCGCTTACTATGCTAAAGGTTGCTGAACACAACGGCTGCCACATCCTAAGACCCAAAGAATATATTGGTTTTGACGATCCAGAAGATCCACAAACCCTAAAAATGCTCATCGAAGCCACAGGAGCCACATGCCTAGACTACATTGATGAAACAGAATGCTGTGGAGCGCCAAGTGTTGGAGTCAGCGACAAAATCGCTCTGCAACTAGCCAGAGACAAACTAAATCATGTAAAAATGGTTGATGCACAAGCGTTAATCACAATTTGCCCGTTTTGTCATATAATGTATGACACAAACGAGTTGCGAATAGAGAAAATGTTTAACGAAGCCTATGGCATTCCGATACTCCATTACCCCCAATTGCTTGGATTAGCAATGGGTATGACGCCAGAAGAATTAGCCTTTAACGAACTCCGAGTAAACACATCAAAAATACTAAAACAAGTAACCGAAGGAGCAAACAAAAATGAGTAAAAACAAGTTAAAAATAGCCTTTTACTGGGCTGCAAGTTGCGGCGGCTGCGAAATAGCCGTCTTAGATTTAAACGAGAAAATCCTTGACGTAGTAAAATTAGCTGACATAGTTTTTTGGCCAGTAGCCATAGATGTCAAATACAAAGACGTTGAAGCAATGTCTGACAAGTACATTGACATTACCTTCTTTAACGGTTCAATCCGAAACTCAGAACAAGAACACATGGCTAAACTATTGAGACAGAAGTCTAAAACTCTCGTTGCTTTCGGTTCATGCGCCCATGAAGGGTGCATCCCCGGCTTAGCAAACCTTCACAATAGAAAAGAAATTTTTGAGCAAGTTTACATTAAAGACAAATCAAACATCAACCCCCAAGCCACCACGCCAAAAACTCAGACCCAAGTCAAAGAAGGCACCCTAAAAATCCCCGAATTCTACGACACAGTAAAAACCCTAGCACAAACTGTTGACGTAGACTACTTTTTGCCAGGTTGTCCTCCGCCAGTCAAACTAATCGCCGCAGCAGTAGATGCAATAGCAACCAACACGCTACCGCCAAAAGGCTCAGTACTCGCACCACTCAAAGCAGTATGCGACGAATGTCCCAGAAAACGCGAAAACAAAAAAATCGGCAAAATCTACCGAGTCTACGAGAAGGTTCCTGAACCAGAAAAATGTCTCCTTGAACAAGGCATCTTATGCATGGGACTTGCAACCAGAAGCGGTTGTGGCGCTCAATGTCTAAAAGTTGACATGCCATGCACAGGTTGCGGTGGGCCAGCTCCGAATGTGCCAGAGCAAGGTGCAGCAATGATAACTGCATTGGCTTCCATCCTTGGATACGATGGCGAACCAGGCAAAGCCACATATACTGAAAAAGAGATTGAAGAGTTACTTAGCCAAGTGAAAGATCCAGTTGGCACATTCTACATGTACTCACTACCAAATTCGATACTTAAAAGAAAGGTGATTGAAAAATGAAAGAAATAGTTATAGACCCAATTACACGTCTTGAAGGGCACGGAAACGTTTCCATCTTCCTCAACGACAAAGGTGAAGTTGAAAACGCCTATCTGAAAATCCCAGAACTAAGAGGTTTCGAGAAATTCTGTGTCGGCAGAAGAGCCGAACTTATGCCTCAACTTACTACCAGAATCTGCGGTGTTTGCCCAGTTGCTCATCATTTTGCAGCAACCAAAGCATTAGACGCAGCATTCAATGTTGAACCACCCTCAGCGGCAAAAAAACTACGCGAATTAATGTACAGCGCTTATTTCATTTACGATCACATACTGCACTTTTACTTTCTCGGCGGCCCAGACTTCATTGTTGGACCAGACGCACCGCCAGAAAAACGCAATATACTTGGCGTTATCGAGAAAGCAGGAATGCCAGTTGCGCAAGAAGTCATAAAACACAGAGCCTACGGACAAAAAATAACGGAAATCATCGGTGGAAAAGCAACCCACCCAGTTTGTGGTTTACCCGGTGGAATCTCCAAGCCGCTAAGTGAAGAGAACAGGCAAGAAATCGAAAAAATGGTTGCTTCATGCAAAAACTTTGCAGAATTCACGCTTAAAATTTTCCATGACATTGTTTTAGGCAACAGCCAATACGTTGAACTAATAAAAAGCCAAGCTTACACAATGCCAACCTATTATATGGGAACTGTTGACGAGAATAACAAAGTTAACTTTTACGACGGCAAAATCCGAGTCGTCGACCCGTCAGGTAAAGAATTCGTAAAGTTCGAATCAAAAGATTACCTCAAACACATCAGCGAACACGTCGAAGAATGGACATACAGCAAATTCCCATACCTTAAAGCAGTTGGCTGGAAGGGACAAGTGCCAGGTGCGGATAGCGGTGTTTACCGTGTTGGTCCACTTGGACGACTAAACGCTTCTGAAGGCATGGCAACTCCATTGGCGCAGGCAGAATATGAGGTTATGTACAAGACCTTGGGCGGCAAACCAGTTCACAGCACACTGGCTTTCCATTGGGCAAGACTGATCGAATTGCTTTACGCTACTGAAAGAGCTATGGAACTAGTGAAAGACCCCGAAATCACCAGTACAAATATCCGCAACACACCAGGTGAACCAAGCGAAGGCGTTGGCATAGTTGAAGCAGCAAGAGGTACCCTGATTCATCACTACACGTTAGATAAGGACGCACTTGTTAAAGACGTAAACCTGATAGTAGCGACAACAAACAATTACCCAGCAATATGCATGAGCATACGTGACGCAGCTAAAGGTTTAATCCACGGCGGCAAGGTTGACCAAGGCATACTAAACATGGTTGAAATGGCCTTCCGAGCTTACGACCCTTGCTTCGGCTGCGCCACACACTTTGCAGTCGGACAAATGCCGCTAACTGTTGAACTCTTCAACGCCGAAAAGCAATTAATCAGCACTGTTAAACGTTAGTTTAGCCCATTTTTCTAAAGGGCATTTTTTATTTTTGAAACAAGCAAGCCTTGTTAAGAACCCTAATATTTTAGGGTAAACCCTTATGTGCAATAAGCTTGTTCTTTTTGTAACGCAGGGTTTGAGATGCAACCGCAGCCGCCTAATCCGGAACATAAACGTATGAAACGCGAGAAAAAAACCATAGGATATATGGTACAAATCTACTGCAAAAATCACCACGGAACCCACGGAGAACTGTGCCCCGAATGTCTGCAATTCGAAGAATATGCATTTATGCGCCTTGACAAATGTCCGTTTCAAGAGAAGAAAAGTACATGCGGTAAATGCCTCATCCACTGCTACCGACCCGACATGAAAGAAAAAGCCAAGAAAGTCATGCGTTACTCGGGTCCTCGGATGCTTCTGCCTCATCCCGGTTTGGCGTTGCACCATGCTTGGGACGGAAGGCGAAAACCCCCTCAACTGAGTAAGAAACAAACTAAGAAATAGCATATTTTATTATAACTTTTGAACTTAAACAAAGCAATGTGTGGTAAGCTTTTTCTAGGTTTGTTGATTATTTCTTTTGATTGGTGCTTCTAATGGCAAGTGAAATAAAAAAAGAATTAGAAAGCTGGCTTGCTGAAGCGAAGAAAGTTGTTATAGCCGGTATCGGAAATCCCATACGCTCAGATGATTATGTTGGATTAAACATTGTGGAGAAACTCAAAGGCAAATTGCCAGAAACCGTTTGCTTGCTAGAATGCGAGACGGTTCCAGAAAGTTACCTTCTGGATATTGAAGAGTTTAAGCCGACGCATGTGCTGTTGATTGATGCTGCTTTTTTAGAGTCAAATCCGGGAGAAGCCAGACTTGTTGATGCCGAGAAGATTTCTGATTCTTCAGCTATTACAACACATATTTTGCCTCTGCGAATTTTTTGTGAGTATGTCAAGCAGGCGACGGGCGCAAAAATTGCTTTATTGTTAATTGAACCAAAAAGCGTGGAGTTTGGTGAAGGTTTAACCGCAGAAATCCAGTTGGCAGCGGGACGATTAACCAAGTTATTGCTTGATTTGCTTGGTTAAGATTTCTTTTGATTGGGCAACCCTAACTTTCTAGGCTGTTTAATGCTTCGTTTTGTCGTAAAATTACTCGGGAAAAAAGTACAAACAGCAAAATTTGAACAATAAAGAATGCCATTGAATTGATGCAACAACTGTCAACGGTTAGTTAATTAGCTCGTTTTTAGTTAGCAAGTATTGTGGACTAATATGCCTGGAAAAGCAGTAATAGTTATGGGTTCTGAGCGGGACTTGGATTTTTCCCGTGAAATAGCAAAATACCTCAAACTCCTGGGAGTAAGCTGTGCGTTTCGGGTTGCCTCTGCTCATAAAACTCCAGATAAAGTGCTTGAAATAATAAAAGAATTCGAAAATGAAAAAATAGTTTACGTCACCGTTGCAGGCCGCTCGAACGCTTTAAGCGCCTTTATTGATGCAAATTCGACTAAGCCCGTAATTGCATGCCCACCGTACTCCGAAAAATACGCTGGAGCAGACATCATCTCTTCGCTTAGAGTGCCAAGCGGCGTAGGCTCCGTGGTTACCATTGAGCCTGAAGGAGCAGCAATTGCGACAGCAAAGATTTTTGCATTAGAAGACAAAGAGATGGCAGAGACCGTAAAGAATTATCAGACAACAAAGAAAAAAGAGCTTGAAAAAGCCAACGAATCGGTAAAGAAACTAAAATAAACATTCAACATTTTCGTTGTCGATTAAGGAAACCGATGTTCTGCGACGCTGGCGAAAGTTTAGATAAAGCGATAAAAGCTAAAATAGAATATTCACTTAGATCTAAAGATAACTTAGGGATAACAGGAATGGGCAGCGTAAAAGACCTTGAAGTAATCAAGAAACCAACCAAAACAGCAATGGGCGTCGGCAGGTTCCATTTTTCAGACCGCTACAGCGTTTTTGACTGGGGAGAAATGCCCGACCACATTGACAGCAAAGGAGCAGCTCTTTGTCTTATGGGCGCTTATTGTTTTGAACAATTAGAGAAAAAAGGGGTTAAGACTCACTATAAAGGTTTGGTTGAGGCCACTGGCAAAGTTGTGGCATTTAACGCGTTGAAACAGCCCTCAAGCACTATGGAAGTTAGTTTGGTTAACGTTTACAAGCCAAAAACAAGCATAGTCAGCGGCAAACTTGTGCATGACTACAGCATGTACTCGCCTGACCTGAAAAACTGCCTAATTCCGCTTGAAATAATTTACAGAAACGGTTTGCCGGAAGGCTCATCAGTTTTCAAAAGGCTCGACCAAGGAAAAATAACATTGAAAGATTTGGGCTTAGACCATTATCCCAAGTCAGGCGATCAGCTAGCTAAGCCAATTTTTGATGTTAGCACCAAACTTGAAGAAACCGACCGCTACGTGACATGGGTGGAAGCCCAGAAAATCGCTGGCTTAACCGACCAAGAACTAGCCGACGTAAAAGTTGTTTTGCTCGAAGCTGACGAAACCATAACAGAAGTCGCTTCAAAGGCTGGATTGAAGAATGAGGATGGAAAAATCGAGTTAGCCTTCGACAACAAAAGAAAACTCGTTATAGTCGATGTGGTCGGAACCCTGGATGAGTGCAGATTCACTTACGACAGTGTGCATGTGAGCAAAGAAATTGCTAGGCAATTCTACAAAAAAACAAGCTGGTACACGGATTTGGAGCAAGCGAAAAAAGTTGCCGAAGCAAGGGGCATTCAAGACTGGAAGGCACTGTGCAAATCGCAGCCTCAAAAACTCGACCCCAAGCTTAAAACAATCATTGGTGAAATGTACATGGCAGCGGCAAACGAAATCACAAACTCTGAACTGTTTGGCACACCTAAACTCTCAGAAGTTATAGCGAAGTATAAAGATTGGATGAAGGAATAACTATGTTTAAAGACAAAATTAAGCAAGTAATAAAAACGTACAATCCAAAAGAGATTCGAATAGGCGTATTAGGTTCCCACTCAGCACTTGAGATAGCATCAGGCGCAAAACAAGAAGGCTTAGAGACCGTGGTCGTATGCCAAAAGGGCAGAGAAAAAACCTACAGCAAATACTACAAAAACCTATTTGATCACGTGCTGATGCTAAATAAATTCTCGGAGATAACAAGCGAGAGCAACGTGAAAAAACTCGCCGAATTAAACACGATTTTTGTTCCCAACCGCTCATTCTCAGTTTACGCTGGTTACGAAGCAATAGAGAACCAGTTCACCGTGCCCTTGATGGGCAACCGATCTATGCTGCGGACAGAAGAACGCAACACGCCAAGAAACCAGCTTTATTTGCTTCAGAAAGCTGGAATAGCAACCCCTAAGACTTTCAAGTCACCAAAAGAAATCGACCGCTTAGCAATCATAAAAGTCCCAGAAAAAGAAAGAGCAATTGAACGAGCTTTCTTCTACGCTTCTTCGCCTGAAGAGTATGAGAAAATGGCGCAAAAACGCATAAAACAGGGCATAATTACCCCTGAAGCCCTGAAAACCTCAGTCATAGAAGAATATGTTATCGGCGCCAAATTCAATGCTAACCTGTTTTGGTCACCTTTAACCGACGAAATCGACCTCTTAGGCTTTGACAGACGGATTCAAACGGACATTGACGGCGTGCTGGATTTGCCGGCACAAGAACAGTTAGAGCTAAACATTCCAACGCAGAACATTGAAATCGGCCACATGGGAGCCACTATGCGTGAGAGCCAAATAGAAAAAATCTTTGAAGCAGCCGAAAAATTCGTTAGCGTTTGCAAGAAAGAGTATCCGCCTGGAATGATAGGCTTATTTGCTCTGCAAGGGGCAGTTACCAAGGACTTAGAGTTCTATGTTTTTGACGTCAGCCCGCGTGTCCCCGGTTGTCCATGTGTTGAGCCTACTTCGCCTTACATGAAGTACAAGTACGGGATGGAAGTTGGTCCTGGCAGACGTGTTGCTATGGAAGTTAAACGTGCAGTTAAGGAAGGTAGGCTTGCGGAAGTGGTAACGTGATAACCAGTACTGACGTAGCCAAAATATTTGAAAAATACGACCAAAACAAGCTATCTATCGGCACTTTAGGTTCTCACAGTTCATTAAACATTTTCAAGGGCGCCAAAGAAGAAGGATTTCGCACCGTCTGCATCTGCAAAGAAAAAGACGCTATAATGTACAAGAAGTACCCGCTCGTTGACGAGTTAATCATAGTCAAAGACTTCACTGAACTCTTAAACGAGAAATTGCAAGAAAAACTCCGAAAGTTAAACGTCGTTTTGATACCGCATGGTTCTTTTACCGCGTACTTAAGCACCGAAGAATTAACAAACAGTCTTTACGTGCCCATGTTTGGAAACCGCCAATTGCTACACTGGGAAGCAAACCGCAAGTCACAGGAAGAATGGCTACGCCAAGCTGGACTACGCTTACCAGCCACCTTCAAAACCCCAGAAGACATCGACCGTTTAATCATAGCCAAACTGCCAGGCGCAAAAGGTGGCAGAGGCTACTTCTTGGCTAATTCGCCTAAGAGCTTTCATCAGAAATTCGGCTCAATGGTTAAACGTGGTTTGCTAGCAAAAGAGGATTTAGGTAAAATTCACCTTCAAGAGTACGCTTTAGGCGTAAACGTTTACCCCAGCTACTTCAGCTCAATCGTAAACGACGACGTAGAGTTGCTCTGTGTCGACAGGCGTTACGAGTCAGCCGTGGACTCTATAGGCAAAATTCCCGCGAGCGAACAACTGGAGATGGATGTTAATCCCACGTACACTATAGTAGGCAATTTCCCCATCGTCCTCCGAGAATCATTGCTGCCCGAACTAATGCGCATGGGAGACAACGTGCAGAAGAAAGCCCGAGAGCTTGCTCCACCAGGAATCATTGGACCATTCTGCCTAGAAACCGTAATAACAGACGATTTAAAAATTTTTACGTTCGAAATTTCAGCGCGCATAGTTGGAGGAACAAACGTGGGCATCGGCACGTCACCTTACGCTTACCTAAAGTACGGCGAAAACATGTACATGGGCAGACGCGTAGCTAAAGAAATAAAAGAAGCAAAAGAACAGAAAAGACTGCATGACGTTTTAGCTTAAAACCATGATATTAAGAAAGGCAAACCTCAAGCAACTCTTCAAAGTACCCTCTAGTTCTGGTTTTCTTGTAACTTCTTAAAGCGGCAATTAATTCGGATCGGTTCCTTTCTCCAAACCTTTCAGCCAAAAGCTTTGCCGCAGTGCTGTTGCCTACAAAAAGAAACTGGCAAACCGCCGTAACATTTGCAACTCTCCGCTCAACGCTGGCAGTTTCAAAATCAACAATAAACAGTCTCGAAGCTTTATCCACAAGTAGATGCTTAGGTGCTTTGCTGAGTTCGCCATGGTCTAAGCCGATTTCGTCCAAGCGCCAACACTGCTCCAAAATATCAACCAGAACTTTACGAGTCAGATCTTTATCTCTGTGAGTTTCAAGCCAATCAGAAAGCAAATCGCCATCAATAAGTTGCATTAAAAGAAAATCCTTGTTTACCGCCATGAATTTGGGTCCAACACCTACACTATTTGCTTTAATGAGTAACTCTGCTTCATGCTGCAAGCTTTGCCTGTCAGCATCTACGCGGCGCATTTTCAACGCTACTCTTTGACCATCTACATGCGCCACTACGACTATGCCAACATAGCCTTTGCCGAGAATAGGAATATTGAAAGCTGATGTTTTTCCAACGAATTCAACCACTTTAACGCCATGCAGTTGCAGTTCTTCAATCCGTTTCTGCATTTCAATGGGGCTTGCTCTCGGATAACCAACGATTGAAGCGTAAGGTTCCTCAATTAGGTTTTCAACAAGTATAGTTATGGGTGGTTTCAATTTTTATGGGTCCTCTTGGCAACGAAGCTAAATAAGCTTTTAAATTTAATAGGAACCTTTAGTTCAAACTTAAGCTTATCCTACGGGGTTAAGAAATGCCGCGATTCAAACAAATCCTTGAAATGCAGGAATTGATGGGCAGAAAAGAGCTAATCCGAAACATAGGAATAATAGCGCACATTGATCATGGAAAAACCACGCTTGCTGATTCTTTGTTAGTAGGCGCAGGTTTGCTGTCGTCGGCGATGGTTGGTTCAGCCCGAGTGCTTGATTACTTGGAAGAAGAGCAGAAACGCAAAATCACCATAAAAACAGCCAATATAAGCCTGCTCTACAAAACTGCGGGAAATCCTTACATAATTAACCTTGTAGATACACCTGGGCACGTGGATTTCACAGGTAAAGTCACCAGAGCTTTACGCGTTATCGATGGTGCAGTGGTGGTTGTGGATGCCGTGGAGGAGATTATGGCCCAGACCGAAATTGTAACAAGGCAAGCACTTGAGGAAAGGGTTCAACCTGTGCTTTTCGTGAATAAGATCGACCGCTTGATTACTGAGTTGCAGCAAACCGAGGAGCAAATCCAAAAAAAACTTGACCATATAATCAGCAGTTTTAATGATCTCATAGAACTTTATTGTGAAGAGCCCTTCAAGAATCAGTGGAAAGTTGACTCTTCATTGGGCAATGTGGCTTTTGGATCAGCGTTGCATGGCTGGGGTTTCACATTGAATATGGCGAAGCAAAAGGGCGTAAAGTTTTCAGACATAATTAAAGCATACGCAAAAGGCGAAGAACAGCAACTGCAAAAAACTTTGCCTATTTATGAAGCAGTTTTTGAAATGGTAATCGGGAAGCTTCCAAATCCAAGAGAAGCACAAGCGTTAAGGGTAGAAAAGATTTGGGACGGACAAATCACCTCGCAGATTGGCAAAGCTTTGGTTGAGTGTAGCGATGAGGGACCGACTATTTTTTGTGTGACCAACGTGCGCTCTGACTCGAATAATAGCTATGTTGCCACCGGAAGATTATTTTCTGGCAAAGTAAAAAAAGACGATAGGCTGTATCTTGTCGATGCTTTGGCTGAAACAACGGTTAATCAAGTTTCTATAGATATGGGTTCATTAAGAGAAGAAGTTAGTTGGGTTTCAACGGGTAATCTAGCGTCTTTAACTTTAACTGGAGTGGTTAAGGCTGGAGAAACCCTTGTTGACATGGAACATAAAACTGGTATGGTTCCTTTTGAAGGTATAAGCTATGTTTCGGAACCCGTTGTAACTTTGGCGATTGAACCAAAAAACCCCCAAGATATTCCAGTTTTACTTGAAGGATTAGAGAAACTTGCCGGTGAAGACCCAAATCTTAAAGTTATGGTTGATAGGGAAACTGGTGAGTACCTTTTGAGCGGGATGGGCGAATTGCATTTAGAAGTCGCTATCAACCAGTTAAAGAGTGCTTATAGCTTGGAGGTCGGGGTTTCTTCGCCTAGGGTTGTTTACATGGAAAGCGTGGAAAAAACCGGAATTGTTGCCTTGGCGAAGAGTCCAAATAAAATGAATAGTTTTTGGGTGCAGGTTGAGCCTGAGCAAGAGGAACGAACGAAATCACCTGTGGATGAAAAGTCGGGGAATATTCTTTCAGTTGATGAGCATAGAAACGTGCTTTTAGATTGTAGCGGAAAAACCAAACATGTCACTGAAGAGGTTTTGGAAGCTGTTATTGCTGGGTTTGAATTTGCTTGCAAGGCTGGTCCGTTGTGTGGAGAACCTGTAAGGCATTTGAAGGTATGCTTGGTTGATTTTCAACTGAGGGGTGGCAAGGAATTTAATTCCATGGAAGTTATGCGTGGTGTGGGCAAAGCGATTTTTGGTTCTTTCTTGACAGCCGAGCCTGTATTGTTGGAGCCAGTTTACAAAACGATTATTTCTGTTGCGTCCGAATTAGCGGGAGAATGCTCAAGAATACTTGGCAGCAGGCGCGGGAAAGTCACCTCATTTGAACAGAAAGGGCTTCTAACAATTATCATGGGCTTTATTCCAGTTTCCGAAACCTTCGGCTTCTCTAAAGAACTGCGATCTGCAACTTCTGGCAGGGCTTTTTGGCAATCACTTTTTGATCATTGGGAAAAAATGCCTCAAAAATTAGCTTTGCAAATTATAAGTGATTTGCGTCAACATAAAGGCCTTTCATCGCAAGTGCCTAAGCCCGAAAAGTTTCTGGAGAAGTAGCACCGATGCAGCTTGAAGTCGCGTTTGATTTGGATTTTTCGCTCTGTTGCGGGCAGGTTTTCAGGTGGAAGAAAATTGGCGAATGGTGGTATGGCGTTGTCGGCGAAAACGTGTTTAAGATTCGGCAATGTAGCGCAGAATTGAAGTTTGAGAATGTCAGCGACGAGTTTGTGAGATATTATTTTGGTTTAAATGATGATTTAGAACAAATCACTCGTTGCATTGGCAGAGATGATTACATTAAGAAGGCTTTGCGAAAGTTTGAGGGGTTACGGATTGTTCGGCAGGAGCCTTGGGAATGCCTTATCAGCTTTATCTGTGCAACCTACAAGAGCATAGCAGCAATAGAACAGATGCTCAGTAAGCTTTCGGTGAAGTTTGGGGAAAAGAAGGTTTTTGACGGCCTGGATTTTTACACTTACCCGGCTGTGAGTAAACTGGCTTTTGCCAGCGATAACGCTTTGCAAGAGTGCGGTTTAGGCTACAGAGCTAAGTATGTGCAGGCAACAGCAAAAAAAATCTGCGAAGAAAAAATTGAACTTGAAAGCTTGAAAACTTTGCCTTATCTAGAAGCTAGGAAAATGCTCGTAGAGTTTCCAGGGGTCGGCCTAAAAGTGGCTGATTGCGTACTGCTATTTTCGCTTGAAAAAATGGAAGCTTTTCCAGTGGACGTTTGGATCAAACGTGTTATCTTAAACCATTATGCAAACCAGTTTCCAGAGACACTCGTTAAAAAAATATCAACCCATGAATCATTAAGCAACAGCGGATACGAAATGCTTAACGCTTTCGGCAGAAGCTACTTTGGTAAATACGCTGGGTACGCTCAAGAATATCTATTCCATTACGAAAGAAAACAACGTCAAAAAAGTGTTTGATTTCTCAAGTGCTCAAAGAAGACTTCACTTAGTTAACTTTTTGTGAATCTTGCTCATTCAACTTTGAACAGTTCTGTTGATTTGCAAAAATGCGAAAATGTTTAAATCTGGTAGGAAACAGCAATACTAAGAGAATAGCGTGGTGGACCCGTAGCTCAGTCCGGTTAGAGCGCCAGGCTCATAGGCCTCCATGCGAGGCGGAGAAACCTGTTGATCGCCGGTCCGAATCCGGCCGGGTCCACTGCAATTAAATACTCACGTAGAGAGCTATTACGCATGGGTGAAGCTAACTGTGGACAAACAAATCAAGTTTATCCGATGGCTAAATTTGTCCAAAAACATCAATTTATAATCGGCTTATTGCTGACAGTTTTCGGAGTTTTCGACTTATGGTTTATAATGCCCAATATTTGGAACAGCGCAGCAAATTGGCAGGGCTTTTACATTTTAATGCCTGAATGGAGTGTTACCGTTCCCGTCCTTTTCATCATAAGCCTAATCGGAACCTTGATTTTATGCGTGTATAGCATAAGGGACATACAACCAGAAAGAACGGACAATAAAGAACACGCCGCAATATTAGTAACAGCCCTCGGGTTCACATATCAAGTAATTGGCGCATGGCCTCTATGGAACCAACAGTATCCTTGGCCATGGCAACAAGAAATCGCCAAATATGGAAATTTGCTTGTCTTGCCACTTTTCGTCGGTAGCCTCTTAGCACTAATAATCGGAGTCGACTCACTTTACATACATAGCAAAATATACCACGAAAAACACCCTGGGACTTCATAGTGAAAACAATTTTATTTTAGAAACAGCAGTTAGCAATAGCGCAATCCTCAACCTCTCAGCTATCTTCATTAGTTTTGTAGATACTAGAACGCAGAAACGAACCTGCAAAATTTTGAAAATTCAACTCGGGTTTAATTTTAGAACTAATGCTGCAACCCTTTTTCCGAGCTTTTCGCATTCTCCAAGGTCTTTCTTCTTAGGAGCTCCTGTGACGGCAACGCCATAATGCTTATCGTCTGCTCTGCCTTGGACAATCATTCCGTGAATAAGCATCGCTTGCACAATAGACAGCAACGTGGTTTCGGCACCGGAAGCTGTTCCGCCGCTACTTGTGAAAGCGCCGCCAACTTTCCCAGTTAAATCCTTATGAACTTTCTCTGACTCGTCAATGACTGCTTTAAGCTTGGCAGACATTTGCCCAAAATACGTTGGCGACCCCATAATTATGCCATCCGCAGCAAGAAGGTCGCTGTTTTTTGTTTCCTCAGCCCTTTTAACTGCAACTTCTAAGTCGCCAGCTTGTTCAGCGCCTCTTGCCACAGCTAAAGCCATGGTTCCAGTATTACCTGACTTTGAATCAAAAACAACCAGAATTTTCAGCATTCTTTTTCACTTCACTATTTCCTTGATTATGTCATTAACCATCATTATATTGGCGTTGTAAACGTATTCTAAATACTTGAGACCTTGCTCTTGATCCTCTTGTGTGAATGCTTCTACCCCATCTTTAGCTATTACGATTTGATATCCTCTGAAGAAAGCGTCAGCAGCCGTGTGACGTACGCACATGTGCGTATG
Organism: Bathyarchaeia archaeon; assembly: GCA_050013315.1. Lineage (GTDB taxonomy): Archaea > Thermoproteota > Bathyarchaeia > Bathyarchaeales > Bathycorpusculaceae > Bathycorpusculum. The sequence goes on along the minus strand of JBEKFM010000001.1, from coordinate 76,765 downwards.
TAAGCCGCCAAGCACTACGGTTTTTACGCCTTGGCCCTTGTAAAGGCTCCGCAGAAGCGAGTCTAAGCCTGTCTCGTAGAAGCCACTATAAGTTCGCTTTTCGACGATGTAATCTTTGCCTTCTTCAGGCTTAAGCTCAGGAATAACCTGCGCACCAACTGTGCCTTTTATGGCGTGGTTACCCCATTTCCGAGTTACCTCGATGTCTTGTAGGTAGTGAGCGTCGTTGCTGTAGATGACAGGCACCTCGTTCTTGCGTGCTGCTACAACAAGCCTTTGCAGCGGCGGAATAACGGTTTTGGCACGTTTAACCTCTAACGCACCAGTAACAAAGTCATTCAACATGTCAACGAGTATGATGGCTGGGTTATCCAAAAATTTCACTCTCAACTAGACAAAAAGAACTGCAGACTATTTAGTTTTACCTTAAAGTGTAGCTTCTAACGAGTAAGCTCCGATGGTAAGCTTCTCAGCTCCACCTTGAGTAACAAGAACAGTGTCTTCGATTCTGACTCCGCCGTAACCCGGCAGATAAATTCCCGGTTCATCCGTTACTACATTGCCGGCGGCTAGCACGTCTTTACTGTCAGGGCTTAATGTGGGCGCTTCATGAATTTCCAGGCCTACCCCGTGACCAAGGTTATGAACGAAAAACTCGCCGTAACCAGCCGCTTCAATTACCTGCCTAGCTGCGGCATCAACTTCTCTTGCTGAAATGTTAGATTTTATAGCTTCGAAGGCTTTTTGATGCCCTAGTTTTACGGTTTCATAGATTTTTCTCTGCTTTTCAGAAGGCTTCCCAACTGTGAAGGTCCGGGTCATGTCAGAGCGATAGAAGTCATAGGTTGCGCCTAAATCAACAATTACCAAGTCGCCTTCCTGAATTGTTCTGTCTGAGCAGAAGCCATGGGGGAAAGCTGAGCTTGGTCCTGAAGCAATTATTGTGTCAAAGCCTGTTCCGTCTGAGCCTTTCTTGCGCATGGCATACTCGATTTCTGCTGCCACTTGCTTCTCTTTTATGCCTGACTTGATGGTTTCAAACGCTACCTGCATGCCTATATTTGTCAATTCGCAGGCTTTGCGTATGTTTTGGGTTTCTTCTTGATCTTTGATTTTACGGAGTTCCTGAATTAGACTGTTGGCTGGCTCGAGTTTTTCCTCTGCTCCGACTGATTTAGCAAGTTTACGCCAACTTTCAATTTGTAATGTGTCCACGGCGAACTTTTTAGTGGAAGCGTGATTTGCGATTTTTTCCATTAAGTTTTCGCCGCGCTTTACAAGTTCCACTGTTAGACCGCTGGTTTCTGCTTTTGCCTGCTCATAATTGACCTCGGAAACGTAGAGTATACTTTCGCCTTGCTCGGGGATTAGCAGTGCGGTTGCTCCTGAGAAGCCTGTGAAGTAGATCAAGTTGGCACTGTTAAAAATTAAGAAAGAATCAAACTTGTCTTCTTTGAATGCTAATTGCTTTAGGGAATTTGTTCTGTTCAACGCTTTTCGCCTGTCTGAGAGGAAAAATGGTTTGGGTTGGTTTAAGTTTTCGCTTCTGCGTTCGAAATAGTAACTATTTTCACATTATTTGAATAACTGTTTTTTGCGTTGTGTATCGAAAAACAAGTCGTAATTGAACGTGTTTTTTTAAATGAACAAGCCATTAAGTTAATATACTTTTCAATCGACTAACTACCCATATCAAATAATTGAGGGGAAAAAAGCATGTTTGCTTATGCAGGGAAAATTTTACATGTTAACCTCACAACAGGTGAAACAAAAAGCGAGCCATTATCAGAACAGATGGCGAAAGATTACATCGGCGGTATAGGATTAGGCATCCGCTTACTGTTTGACAATTCAAAACCAGGAACTGATGCTTATGACCCTGATAACCCATTGATCTATTTAACGGGTCCACTCAGCGGCACCATGGGACCAACAGGCGGAAACAGCTACGCCGTCGTGTCCAAATCTCCCGCCACTGGGGGTATCGGCAATGCTGAAGCCCACGGCTTTTTTGGTCCAGACCTTAAACGTGCAGGATACGACGCAGTAGTCATAACTGGTAAAGCGCCAAAATTATCTTACCTTTGGCTTGACGATGACAAAGTTGAAATCCGAAACGGTGAGTATCTAAAGAACGCGACGGTTAAGGAAACTGACGATAAAATCCGAGCTGAACTTGGCGACTTTTACATCAGAGTTTCAGCCATCGGTGAAGCCGGTGAGAAACTTTGCAGGTTTGCGGCAATCATAAATGATGAGTTCCGTGCCATTGGAAGAAGTGGCATGGGCGGAGTCATGGGCTCTAAAAATCTCAAAGCAGTTGCAGTGCGGGGAACACATGACGTTAACGTTGCAAACCTTGATGGCTTCAAAGAATTTGTTAAACTTATTTATGAACGTATGAAGGGTCCATCGACGAAGAAATATAAAACCTTGGGAACACCCGAAAACGTTCTTGTTCTCAACTCACTGTCAGCATTGGCAACGAGGAACTGGACGAACGCAACTTTTGAAGGTGCCGACAAAGTCAGCGGCGAATACTTTAACGAGCATTATGTTAAGAAAATTGTCGGCTGCGCAACTTGCGGCATGCGTTGCGACCACATCGGTGTTGTTCCAGAAGGACCATACAAGGGCTCAACTTCAAGGCTTGAGTTCGAGTGTCTTTGGAGCATGGGACCACTCTGCGGCATCGACAGGTTAGACGCAATTATTGAAGCTATGCGCATTGTAAACGAGTACGGCATGGACGGAATATCAATCGGTGTCGTAGTAGCGTTCGCAATGGACCTCTATGAGCACGGTATAATCACGAAGGAACAAACCGACGGAATTGACCTCAAATTCGGCAACGCTGAAGCATTAATCGCCATAATTCACAAAATTGGTAAACGCGAAGGCTGGCTAGGCAATGCACTTGCTGAAGGTGTAGCAAGAGCCGCAGAAATTATCGGCGGAGACGCATACAAGTACGCCTGCCACATCAAAGGCTTAGAACTACCAGGCTATGACCTGAGAACCTTAAAGACAGCCGCACTGGGTTTCAGTGTCTCGTTCCGTGGAGCATGCCACCTCAGAAACGGCGCTTACTCACCTGACGTTAAAGGCAAAGTTAACCGCTTCAAGATTGAGAAAGGCAGAGGCAAAATGATCACTGAAGAAAGCTACATGTACAACATCATTGACTCACTCATTGTCTGCAAGTTCAGTAGAGGCACATACTACGACGGTTGGAAAGACCTAACCAACTATTACACGCTTGCAACTGGTATCCCAATCACTGCTGAAGAAATGATTAAAGACGGTGATAGAATCGAAAACTTGGCAAGACTCTTCAACATCCGGGAAGGCAAAGGCACACGCAAATACGACGATGTACCTTACAAGATAAAGAATTTTCCAGTGCCAGATGAGGGACCAGCCAAAGGCGTCTGCGTTAATGACGAAGAAATGGCTGTTGGTTTAGATGACTATTACGCTTCAAGAGGATGGACAGTTGACGGTATTCCAACGGTTGAACGCTTGCAACAGGTAGGTTTAGGCGACTTAGCCTACATTGCCGAGAACGCAATGAAAGCTGCTCAAGAAGCTAAACCTCAAGGAGGAAACTAGTATGGTGCGACCACAAGACAGAAAATTCGTAACAGCAGACCCAGAAAAATGCATAGGTTGCTGCGTTTGCGAATACGCCTGCAGCATGGTTAACGAGAAAACATTCAATCCGACTAAATCACGCATTCGCGCAATGCGCATGGGGCCACTCATTAACATGGCAATTACCTGCAGGCACTGCGAAGAACCAGCATGCGTGGCTGCGTGCCCAAGAGACGCGCTTTCACAAGAAGAGAATAGTGGAATAATCCGCGTTGACGAAAACGCTTGCAACGGTTGCGGATGGTGCATCAGCGCCTGTCAATTCGGAGCCATGAACATGCATCCAGAAAAGAAAGTTGTTTTCACATGCAACAGTTGCACAGACAACGAAACAAAAGAGCCGCAATGCGTCAAATGGTGCCCTGAAGAAGCCTTAACATACGTTACTGCAGAAACATTGGCGCAGAAATATAGGCAGAAAGCTGTTAAAAATCTGTTCCAAACAGCAGAAGCCAACAAATCGAAATAAAAATCGACCTGTTAGCGCTTTTAAGGCGCTCTCTTTCAATTTTGTTTTTCTTTCTGTCTATCTTTAAGTTGTTTTCTGCGTTATCGAACCTTTAGTATAGGGCACAAACTCCCTGATTTGCTCTATCGACGTTTTTCCAGTTTTCTCACGTTGCTCCCTCGGCAGCTTCAACATTAGAGACCTGAGAATTTGCTTCAAAAACTCCTTACCAGCCGAATCACCAGATACAATGACAACGTAAGTCTTAGTTTTTATTTTCACGGCATCCACAGGTCCACCGACAAAACATGTTTCCTCATTAACAATTACTCCAACAGCAAGTTTAAGCTGTACACTTCGCATCCAATTCCGCTTACCAACAATTGCGAAAGCACCATGTGGAACAGATTCTCCTGAAGGACCACTCTTGCTTAACTGATCCAGTTTAACCCAGTAAACATCGGCTGACCCAGCATTTTCACGCCATGCACGCGAAAAAGACGCCGCGAACTCGCCAGCTTCACGAAGTGTTTGCTCACTTATGGTTTTGCCTTCAGATTTAACAACAACAAACGGGGCACCAGAAATTTCAGCGTGAAAAACCGCATCCTCCTGCGTAGTATACTTCTTAACGAGTACTTCATTGCTGACTGTATCTTTGCCAGCAACCACCAAAAAACCGTCGGAAGATGTAAACCAGCGGAATTTTTCATACCACTCCTTATTCTCCCTCTCCGCTCTACGTTTGGAGAGCGCTTCCATGATTTCCGCTGGCTTTAGGCTTTTCAACTCTTCCGCTTCACGTAACTCTTCTTCAATTTTAGCTAACTTTTTCTTTGAGTCCTCCAATGCTACTAATGCACCTGCTGATTTCTGCTTTGCTCTTTTTCCCCGCTCATAATATTCATTAGCATTATCGAAAAGCGAGTGTCGCAAATTAATGCTAAACAAGAAGTTGTCAATACAAAGGTTCAGTGCAAGATTGCGTCCATCAAACGATTCAATGTAAACTTCAGGTATTTTTCCAGTTTTCTTAGCCGCTAACGCTTCATTGATTAACATATTCCAGTCTTTACCTGCTATGTTTGCATTCAGAAGCTTTTCTTGAAATGTTTGAAGTTCGTTTAAGTGAGAGTAAATCGTGTTGCCAATTAGTTTGTCGCGTTCTGCTTTGGCTTCATCGTCATGTATGGATTTTTCTTGTTCCGCAATGACTCTTTTGAGCCTCTCTGCCTCCTGCTTTAACTTTTCAACTTCAACACTGGCAAGTGCACTTTCAGCCGCCGTTACCCTAAGGTAAAATTCGTCTAATGCTTCGTCAAAATTGTTGTAAACTTGAGTTTTGAAGCCTTCATAACGCTTAAGCTTGAAAGGTACAACATCCAAAAAGCTTCCATTTTCATCGAGAATTATGCTTGGTTCAAGATTACCCGATGAAACCTTTGAAAGCAGACTTTGAAGAGCTTCAAAAATCCCTGCGACCTCCACGCTTGTTAAAGAGTTACAAAGCCTGGTTTTATCCAAGTTAGCTACCAGCAAAACTTCTTCAGCGTAAACTCCGCCGATACCTAAGAAACGTGCTATCGCCCTAACAACCTCAACTTCACCCGCATTTTTTATTGCTTCCTCCAATTCAGATAAGGAAACTTTGAAAGGGTTTTTGCCGCTTGGAGGAGGAAGCGCTAAGACTTCATTTCGCAAAATGTTGCGGTCACGCATACGCTTAAAGAACAAAGCCTGCAGAATCTCTTTTTTCTCGTTTGTTAAGATGATGTTGCCTTCGCCGAAAAGCTCTACAACTATCCTTAGCAACCCAGTATTAGTTTTAAAACTAACCGTTACAATTCTTTCAAATTCATATTGCTCAATGCCAATTACCCATGCTCCGCGCAAATACTTTCTTAATGCCATACAAAATGCTGGCGGAACATTAGGGCTTTCCTGCGCGTAAACTGTTAAGTGCAATCTTCTGCCTGCTTCCATGACTAGTTTTATTGGTGGCTTGTCGATTTTGTGAAGCTTAAAGATCAGCATTTTCTCGTTAAATTGGTAGATGTTGTTTACTCTGGACTCTGCAATTGTTGCCATTAGTTCATTGATTGTTGCGGCAATGTCGAAGCTTGAGAATTCTTTTTTGCGCAATACTTGCACCAACCGTAGTATGTTGGTTCTATAATTGAATTGACTATAAAATAACCCTTTCACTGAAATACCGCTATAGTGCTACTGAATAGGATTTGGAAGGCAGAAACGAATTAATATGTAGGCATGTTTTTTAAGTAAGAATTAAAATATAGCTCTGCAAGGATCAGATCAAAATGACTCCAGTGGTTCAACTTTACATCGTTAGAATCGTGTTAGGCATGATTGCAGCCTTCTTAAGCGCTGAAGTAGCCATTTTAGAAGGCGGTGCGAGTGACATTAGCACTTTAGTTAATGGTGTCACAATAGCCTTAGTAATTTACTTAGCATCCTACTACGTTCTGAAAGCAGTATACAAAAACAAGATAGAAAAACAATCAAAAATATTAAGCACAGCAGTGGGAATGTACTTTTTCACTTGGATACCATTCTTCATCCTATTCTACACAACACTAAAAGTATACTGACTCTAAAGTTTTATTCATCTTCACTTTTCTGCAGAAAATTCGCAATTGTAGCTTGGCTCTTGTCGCTTCTCAGAGTTTCTATTTTTTCTTCCTCGGCAGCTTTAACATTGCTGTTTTGTGAGCTCGGAATGTCCATGCGTGTTAAAATTCGCATGCAGTCTGCCCAAGCTGAGAAGTATCCTCGGTCAAAATCTCCATGTAAGCCATTGCGCATGTGGTCGAGAAATTCTTTTCTGTAAGCATGCAAGTTTACTTTATCGCTCAAGTCTAGTTTTGAAAAGAAAGCGTAATCGTCACTAGTATTAGCATTATTTTTGCGTGAAAGATACATTCCGTACAATGCTCGGAAGTATCCTCTGTTCCACTCTGTTTTTTGCATTTTCTGCTTAAGGCGTTCCAACTCTCGCTCAGCTTCAGTGAATTGCCTGCTGACTATGAGCTGGAAGTACCGTGTAACCAAAGCTTGTGGTATTGGCATTTTTAGCGTCCACGAGATTTGCTTGCTTTCTCTTCTTCAGAGACATCTTCTATTCCATTTTCCGTTACTTTAAGTATTTCCTCTCCCTCCGGCAAATACGGGCTTGAAACTAGCCTTGCAATTCGTATAGGTCCATGGGGTGCCCTTCGGAGGTAAATGCGCGTGTGGCTTGTGTGACCCACAATGTTTCCACCGATTGGGTGGATTGCGTCGCCGAAGAATTGGTCTGGTTTAGCCATTACTTGGTTGGTAACAACTGCTACAGCGTTGAATGCTCTGGCCAAACCAATTATCTTATGCATGTGTTTGTTAAGTCTCTGTTGTCTCGATGCGAGCATTTCTCTTCCGATGTATTCGCTTCTGAAATGGGCAGTTAATGAGTCTACGATGATTAGTTTGATGTTGTTTGCTTTGATTATTTCATCAGCATTTTCGAGGAGGAACATTTGGTGGTCTGAAGTGTATGCTTCAGCGTAAATGATGTTTTTCACAACTTGTTCAGGGTCTAAGCCTAAGTGTTTAGACATTTGCACTATGCGTTCAAGCCTGAAAGTGTTTTCTGTGTCAACATATAATGCTGCACCGTTGAGTCCGCCTCGTTCTGGAGGCAACTGAACGTTTACGCAAAGTTGATGGCATATTTGGCTTTTTCCACTGCCATATTCGCCATAAAATTCTGTTATGGTTTGGGTTTCTAAACCGCCATCAACTATTTTGTCTAAGGCTTTGCTGCCTGTGCTCAGTCGTAAAACGCTTTGGCGCATTTTGAAAAGTTCATCTGCTCGGACGAAGGCAATTCCGAGGGATGAGCGTGCTGCTTGTATGATTTGAAAGGACTTTTTTTCGCTTACTCCAACTGGTTCTAGTTCTCGAGCTGTTGCCATGGCCAACGATTCCACGGTGTGATAGCCGAGTTCTCGGAGTTTCTGGGCTGTGGCGGGTCCGACTCCTGGAAGATCTTCTATGAACTCATATCTTTTCTTCTCTGTTTCTATAGTTCCTGATTCTGTTTCTGTTTGGTTTTCAGCGTCTTCAGCATCATTCATTATGTTCACACTTTCAAGATGATGTAATATTAGGGCTATTTAAAACAACCTAACAACAGGATTATTTGTTAAGTGGAGAGGTGAGTGAAAGTGAACCTTTTTTAATGATTGCTATTGTTTGCGTTGAGAACATTACACTAAGAATAGCTGTCCTCCTCTCTACACGAAGTAGCCAATTGGCTGTAGGCTGGAACGATAGCTAACTTATTTGTTTGACTTGAGACTTTAAATTTTTTAAGGAAATTTATTTCGTCAGGACTGAGTGAGCATAACGTTTGATGTTTTTCAATAAAAAAAGTAAAAATTATTTATTCTTTGCATTCTTTGAGGCTAAGAAGTTCATCAATTGTCTTGTTCAGTATAGCTGTGTCCTTAATTGACTTAATTGTAGAGACAGGCAAGCAAACCACCACTTTGCCAAGCAAAGGTCTCTTAAACCCCAGCGTCTTAGTAGCTTCGTCGGTTAAGCCGATATAAAAATTTGTTATCTGCCATGTATTCATATCTAATTCAGCGCTTTCCACTTCGCCCAGCAAAACGGCGTCAGAAGTAAAAGCTCTTTTCCAGAATAATCTGCTAATTTCAACCAAGCATGAAACCTCATTTAGTAAATTTACAAGCGCATCTTATATTTGTTTGTTAGCGCTTGATGCTGCAGAATCCTTTTTACATTCCAACGTTTATTGTTATGATGGTAAATTATGACTGATTCTCAAAGAGAAACCACGGAAAAGAAGCTTAGTTCAGAAGAGGAACGAGTCATAGTTCGCAAAGGCACTGAAATGCCCTTCAATGGCAAATATTTCGCTTTCTGGGAAAAAGGTGCGTACGTTTGCAAACGCTGTAGAACACCACTTTACCGTTCTGAAAACAAATTTGAAGCAAACTGCGGCTGGCCAAGCTTTGACGAAGAAATTCCAGGCGCGGTTAAACGACTGCCAGACCCTGATGGAGTACGAACTGAAATTCAATGCGCCAATTGCGGCGCCCACTTAGGTCACGTTTTCGCCGGGGAACACTTCACGGAAAAAGACACTCGACACTGTGTTAACTCTATATCAATGGATTTTATTCCTGACAAGAAATAGACGTCAGCTTGCGAAAGTTTTAAAAAACTTATAAATGGCATACTGCAAAATAACGGTTCACGTCGTAAAAACCAATGGTAAACAAGCCGCTGAGCACTGCCTTTAGCATATACTCCTCCCGAGATAGAGGTTAAGTGCTAATAGGCAACATCAAGAGCATGTTGAAGAAATAACATTGAATTACACGAAAGTGCTAACTTTAAGGCTGATTATCATGTTAAATAAAAAAAAGGAAAAAACCAAGCGGCTAGAGGCGGAAGCATCAAACTTATCAGACTTAATTGATTATCAGGAAGGCTCAGTTGTAAGCCGGACAATAATTGACAAGAAAACCGGAACCATAACGCTGTTTGCTTTCGATGAAAACCAAGGCTTAAGCGAGCACACTGCACCCTATGATGCATTTGTTTATGTTCTTGATGGCCAAGCAGACGCTACCGTATCTGGTAAGCTTATTACGATAGACCACGGTAACATGACCATTATTCCTGCTAACGCTCCTCATGCTTTAACGGCAAAAACAAAGTTCAAGATGCTTCTAGTAATGATAAAATCTTAAATGTGCTTCAAACCCACTTGTTCTTGAAACAATAATCACCGACAAGTTTTCTAGGAGGCAAGGGTGGTTTCTCATCTGAATAGCCCATCGCAATTAATGCTTCAGGCTCAATCTGGTCTGGAATTTTCAGCACTTTCCTAACCGTTTCTTTGCAAAAACATGGGGCAGAAAACCAACATGCACCGAAACCCTTTGTGTGCGCTGCCAACAGCATATTTTGTAAGGCTGCACCTAAACTTTGCATTGCCAAATCCCGCTCGCTTTTTTGTCTTTTTTCGTCAGAAAATGTCCTCATGCCATCCAGAGTTAAGCAAGCAAGTATAAGCACAGGTGTAGTTGCAAACCGTTCAACCCTAGCCAATCGTTTCTCATCTTCAATCTTTAAGCCATCTTTGGTCATGTCGTCAGCCCATGATTCGGCCATGGCCTCCGCCAATTCCCGCTTAACCGAATCGTCAGTTAAAACTATGAATCGCCAGGGTTGAGCATTATGCGCTGAGGGCGCCCAACCGGCAGCCTCCAAAATATCCTCAATCGCCTCTTGTGGAACTGGGCGATCTAAATATTTTCTAACACTTCGTCGCTCTCTAATTATATCAAACATATTTGACATGATAATATGTATGCTGATGTTCCTTTTTATCTCTTAAAAATCTTAAAGCCTGTTAGGCTCCAAAATAACTTTCAAGGATTCTCCAGCCTCAGCCATCAACCTAAAGCCTTCCTGCGCCTCGCCTAAACCAAGCCTATGCGTAATCATATCTTTAACATTCAAACGTTTAGTTGCCAAAACACGCATCGAATCTTCCAAATCGTCAGGTGCCGCGCCGTAACTAGTAAGTATTGTAATCTCGTTTCTCCAAAACTGGTTGATGGGTACTGGAAGCTTCACGGTTGGATCCGGCACTGCAAAAAACAGTATGGTTCCGCCGTTCTCAACGCAGTCTAATGCTGTTAACGCAGCTGAAGTGGCTCCAGTGCAGACAACAACTTGGTCTGCTAATCTTCCACCGTTCACCTCTTTAAGCGTCTGCGGCAAATTCTCTTTAGCATCTAACGCGTAGTCTGCACCGAATTTGATCGCAAGCCGCAGTTTGTACGTATTAATGTCAGCGACAACGACGTTTTCTACGCCTTTGAACTTCGCGAGTTGAGCATGCAAGATTCCTGAGATGCCACTTCCAATAATCAACAATGTATCCGCTTTCTGCAAGCCGGCTAGGCGTTGACCACGCGATACACATGCTAACGGCTCAATAAATGTGCCTTCTTCAAAAGACATGTCCATTGGTAGCTTGTACACGCCGAAGTTAACGTTTATTTTTGGCACTCGAATGTACTGTGCAAAGCCCCCAGGATAATAATTTGTGGTGTGCAGTGTTTGGCAAGCGGTGTGGTGGCCTCTCTGGCAGTAACGGCATTGGTTGCAGGGTACATGATGTGAAACGAATATTCTGTCGCCGACTTTGAGGCTGGTAACCTTGCTGCCGACTTTATCGATTACGCCTGTGGCTTCGTGACCAAGCACTCGCGGAGCCTTAGGCACTCGGTACCATTCAATAACGTCGCTGCCGCATATGCCGCTCGCCATAACCTTAAGCAAAACCTCTTCTTCACCAATTTCGGGGATCGGCATTTCTTCAATTCGAACATCATGGTTATTGTGGTAGACGGCAGTAAGCAAGGGCTTCACCAAAAAAAGAAAAGGGCTGGTTTAAGTCATGCCGGCTTTTACTTGATTGAACAGGTCTAAAGCTTCTTGTGGTGTGTAGTTGTCGTGGACAATTGCTCTAATTGCTCTGATAGCGGCTACTGGGCTCTCTGTTTGCCAAATGTTCCTGCCAAGATTAACGCCTATAGCGCCTTTCTGTATGCCATCGTAGACGAAGTCGAACACTTCTTTTTGCGTTTCAGTTTTTGGCCCGCCAGCAATTACCACTGGCACTGGGCAACCGTCAACGACTTTTTCAAAGTCCTCTTTACAATAGTAAGTCTTAACCACACGTGCGCCGATTTCAGCTGAAACTCTCGCAACCAACGCTAAATAACGGGCTTCTCTTTTTTCAAGTTCTCTTCCTACTGAAGTAACAGCCATAACGGGTACGCCGTACTCTTCACATTCATCCACAAGTTTGGCCAGGTTACTGAGGCTCTGGCTCTCATATTTTGTCCCGACAAACACGGACATAGAAACCGCCATGGCGTTTAATCGTAGGATTTCTTCGATGGACGTAACAATGCTCTCGTTTGCTAAATCTTCTCCAACAACTGTAACAGCTCCTGAAACTCGCATTATGATTGGTTTCTCAATCGTCGGATCAATACAGTTTCTCAGGACCCCGCGCGTAAGCATCAATGCGTCGGCGTATTGATAGATGGGTTTGATGGTTTCTCCGGGCTTTTCCAAACAATGCGTCGGTCCTTGGAAGTATCCGTGATCAATGGGCAAGAAGATGGCTTTACCATCTTTTTGGATAAGTCTGCTTAACCTGTTTTTCATTCCCCACTCCATATTTATTTCTCCGTGGAACCTTTTGGTTTTAGAATTAAATAACCTTTTTCTATAAGCCAGTGGTGAAACTGCCATGTCGTATACAGGCATCCGCTACTGCACTTTTGCCTCGTCTGCTCGTACACTGGGGAAGCCTCTGTTAACTTGTTTAGCTCCATCTGAACTGGGCATCGCAGGTCTTTGCAGAATTCTCTGCGCTTATATTCAACAAATCCTTCAAGTGTCATTTTCATCGGTGGCTTACTCTTCGTTTAGGCTAATAAGCCTTGTTTTTCTGACATAATCGCTTGCAAGTCTATATTTAAGAAATATTTGGATACTATAAAGTAGCATGTGCTTTTAAGGTGCGTTTCCAATTTGTTGCTCTTATGCCGAAACTTTATCTCTTAGGCGGAGAAAACGTCTTCAAAAGAAGTGCAAGGGAAGTAAACGAGAGGGCTTTCCAAGATGCAGGCGAACCTCCTATTGTTCTTATATTTCCTTGGGCAAGAGCATCCTTCGACAAAGGGTATAAGAAAAGGAAAAAGCTGATTGACTATTTCACAAGCCTTGGCGCCGGCACAATTAACTTTATAGATTACTCGGATTCGAATGAAATGATTGCCAAAAAAATGGCTGATTCTAACTTAGTTTATTTGACGGGTGGAATTGCAAGCGTTCTAGTTGAACGTCTGAAAAACATGGGTGTTGACCGTTTGCTACGTACCTATAGCGGAGTTATTATTGGAAGAAGTGCAGGAGCATTGGCGCTTTGCCGAAAATGCATAATTACTTGCCGCAGCGATTCAAAAGTCAAAATTATCAATGGACTCGGCTTGGCAGACCTAACTCTTAAAGTCCACTATAAACCTGAAAAAGACAACGCGTTGGAACGGCTGTCAAAACATGAGAAAATTTGCGCTGTACCAGAGGGTTCAGCACTTGTTTACAATAATGACGCTTGCTCTTTTATTGGAGAAGTGTATTTGTTTGAGAATGGTAAGAAATACACGTTAAAGTAGGAATCTTTTGCGATTGTCAAGATTATTCTCTTGTTTTTTTGGCTTTGGAGGGGATGATTGTTTTACATCTGTTGCCGACTTTCATTATTACTTAAATGTGTGAATGTTCCTCAATCATAATAATCATATTTTTCGTGCAATTCATGCAAATCTGAAAAACTTAATCAAGAATAACAAATCTGATAACTTTTTAAAAGGGCAAGGCGAATACAATTTGACCTAACATGCATAGATCAGCCACAATGTTTGTAATCGCTTTTACTGTGCTTATCGTGACGTCGTCGTTATTCACGGTAGCTTTTGCCGATGTTTCGGTTGGCGTGAAGAAGGGCGACTGGATAGAATATCAGGTCAAAGTAACAGGTGATCCACCTCCAATCTACAACATAACTTGGGCGAGAATTGATGTAACTGGAGTTCAAGGCGAAATCATAAGCTTATATGTTCAAACCAGGTTCGCAAACGGAACCCTCCTAATAGAAAATGTGACCCTGAACTTGGCGACAGGCGCCATCGGAGACGACTTTATTATACCTATACACCTTAATCCTGGCGATAATTTCTACGATGAGTACCAAGGCAACATAACTATAACAAGCTTGCAGCAGCGAACAGCTGCGGGTGCAGAACGAACCGTTGTCTCTGGCGCTACAGCACAGACCAGCTATTATTGGGATAGGGAAACAGGCTTCCTTATTTCTGCAATCTCATCGGAATCAGGCTACACGATGCATACCAGCACGAGTAACACGAACCTTTGGCAGCCGCAAATTCTGGGATTAAATTCATCCTTGTTTTATGCGATCGTAGTTACAATAGTTGTGGCTTTAGTAGTTGCTGTAGCATTTCTAGTTTGGTACAAGAAAATGCACTCATAAACATAACTTTCGTTGGGAACGGAATTATTTCTCGTTAATGCCTAGTTATGCCAAACCTTATAGGTTGCCTGATTAATAGCGAAGATTGGAAGAAAATTGTTGAAGTTGAAAAGCAAAGTTCTTCACGTGTCAATCATCTTTGGTTTACTTGGCTTAGCGCTGTTTTTGCTTGTGGCAAGCAGTTTTTTTGTTTCTTCTGTAGCCGCCTCATCCGTCCAACCTGAAGCGTCTGGAAACGGAAACGTGGTGGTTATAGCGGATTTTAACGTTCCAGTCGATCCCGGTTCGGCCGCTTTTATGTCACGAGTGGTCGCCACCGCTCAAAGCCAAAATGCAGCTGCCATTGTAATCGAAATGAACACGCCCGGCGGATACATTAGCGATATGCTCTCCATTATAAACTCCATCACGGCGGCGAATCAAACAGGTACAGGTATTCCAACATACACGTTCATCGTGCCAAACGGTTTAGGCGCTTCCGCTGGCAGCTACATTGCCATGGCAACAAACAGGATTCTTATGGCGTCAGGATCAGAAATTGGTCCAAGTACACCCATCGTAGAAGGCGGCACAGCGCTACAGCAGAATCACACTCAAGCCGCCATGCTGGACTTACTAACGAGCCTTGCGCAAGATTGGGGACGCAACACCACAGCAGTTTTCGACATGGTTCAGTCTGATCAAGCATTTTCAGCCAACGAGGCGGTGGCAGTTCATGTTGCCGACGGCAAAGCAAACTCGTTATCTGACGCACTTAGCCAACTGGGCTTGTCTGGAAATCCTCAGGTGTCTTTGAGTGAGGACCTCTACGAGCAAATAATCAGCGCCTTGAGTAATTCTATTCTGGATGGCATTCTTTTCCTTGTGGGAGTCGTGGCGGTTGTGCTGGACATTTATCACCCAACCGTCTTGCTGACCATTTTAGGTGTAATCGCTATTGCCGCGGGCTTGGTTGGGGCGGAGATAATTGGTGCTTCGTTGCTCGGAATCGTCATACTTGTCTTGGCTGCGGCTTTGATTGTCTTGGAGTTGAAGCTTGGACATGGGTTTGCGCTTATGGCAGGCGTAGTGCTGGGCGCCGTTGGCATTTACTATCTTTCGTTAGGATTGCAGTACTCGCCTTCGCCGATAACGGAGCTGGCGGAAATTGAGCTCAGCTTGCTTGTAGTATTTGGGGTAATTATCGGTTTGTACATCAGATGGGTGATTGGACCAATCAGGCGGCGCTCCAAACTTACGGGTTGTGAAGTCATGATTGGCAAAATTGGCATGGCTATTACTGACCTGAAACCTAAAGGAGAAGTAAGGGTTACTGGGGAAATCTGGCGGGCTGAATCGCTGTCTGGAGATATCGAAAAAGGCGAGCAAGTTAACGTTAAGGCTTTGAAAGGTCTGGTTGTCATAGTTGAAAAAGTCCAGGAACAAAAAGTACAAGCATCAAACGGTTTACAAACTCATAATTAGCGCTAATAGTAGCAACTAGCAAGTTCGCTAAAAACGATTTTCAAAACTAAAGAGAAAAGTACAAATCTGCTACCGCAAGCTCATTGCGTCCTTCTTTGAATCCTCATCGGCACCGAAAACTTAGATTCAAAACGAAGAACAAAAAACAACCGCAATCTATTATTTACAAAATAGGGAATTACTACCAAAGCTAATTAGGAAACTCTAGAAAATGCCCAGAAACTAAGCAGTCAAGTCATAAATGACTGAGAAGACAAACTCCGAATGTAAACCTTAATCTAAGGAATGACAAAGAAAAAATGGTTTTTTTGATTAAACTGTCAATAGCGCGGCGCGCGTTACATATCGCGTCATAATAAACTTCGTATTATCAGCTCCGGAATCTATCCTGGACGAATCAGAAACGGTTTAGGTCCGTGCGGATTTGGATTCGAATGAGCATGTTTTAAAACGGAAACTCAATTTTAGAAACTGCTGTTATGCCAAATGCCGCATGAAAACTTCTTTAAGATAGGTGAGCCGTAAAATCAAAACTAATCGGGGGAAATCTTGGACTCCTCAGCCTATCGATCTACATGCCCTTGATGGAACTAATAGGTTCCTGGAGCTTCTTTTTCATAATAGACACATACAAGTACGCGGATTGACTTTTTGTTTAGTCTATGTCCCTGGGGCGTCTGCCGAAATGCTTTGGCTTTATGTCGTTATCTTTACCGCAGAGTTAATAATGAACGAAAAGCATATTTTAGGTTGAAGCACTTTTAGGTTTTAGTAGGTAATAATTACATTGGCTGTTTCCTATAAGATTGACACCGAAGTTCCTCCGAGCTACTACGAAAAACTATTCGACTTCATGTACAAGCAATATTTAGTTCCGCAGAAGCAGCGATTCTCCAACCTCTCCCAAGAGCTAACTCCAAACAGTAGCCGCATCTCTTACGTTGTCCTCGACGCGCAGGGAAAACAAATCCTGCAAGTAGAAATAGTGGGCACTGACTCTGTGAACGTGACCATAACGCCTCGGGACATGCAGGTCCCCGACGCAGCTATAGAAGAAGCCCGACAGGATGTAGTCATTGCTACACAGCTGTTTGAGGAAAAAGCCCGCAAAGTAACATGGTACTTCGCGTGGCAGGAAGGCGAAAACATCGTTCCCGAAAAGGTTAGGCTTCATGAAAAAAGCTTCCAACGCATCTTTTTGGAGACCCAAGTTCTCCTCTCCTTCGTATTCATAGTCTTAGGCTTGGGATTATTCGTTGTGGTTTACACGTTTTATCATCAGTATTTCTGGATCGCCCCGATAATCCTAATCGGGTCACAGCTCGTGTTCGTTTTCTACTCCGACAAAATCATTGCCCGTTCAGGCAACTGGACAATCACCCAAGACAACCCCACCATTCACTTCTTGGAATATCAACCGCCACTCGGCTCACTCGGCACGATCGACGACTACAAACAAACCCCGCCCGAGCAACTGGTAGCCATCAAAAAAGAAGTCTACGAAGAAATCATAGCTAAACGCGGTGAAATCGACTGCAATGAAGCAGAAAAAGTCTTCTCCAAATACAACGTATCGTGCAGGCAGGGCAGCTTGTCAGCCAAAAAAATCAACGTCTACGAGTTAGTAAAGAAAGTGGCTGACCGCTTTGGCTACAAAGTGCCTAAAATTGTTATTTCAAACACCATGGTTCCCAACGCCGCCGCTTCTGGGCCAGGCCCCAGCCGAGGAATAGTCCTCATAACCACCGGTCTGCTCGTGCAGCTTGATGAACCCGAAGTTGTAAGCGTTATAGGACACGAGTTCGGTCACCTCAAAGGCAGAGACCCACTTATCCTCTTTGGACTGTTAAGCGCCGAGTTCATATTTCGATTTTATGTCTTACTTGCACTGTTTCCAGAAATATTTCTTTCGTTACTTTTCTTCGTCTACTTCTTTGCAGTTATGACAGTCATATTCTTTATAGCTAAATTCTTCGAAGCCCGCGCTGACCTAACGTCAGCCATAATGATGGGGCAACCCAAAATCCTAGCGGGAGCGCTGGAAAAAATCGGCTTCCGACGCCTCCTGTTCGAACGCACTCCCAGTTTCCGCCTCCAAGAATGGGTCGGACTAGACAGCCACCCTCCCATATACTGGCGAGTAGACCGCCTAGAAAAACTTGACGAACCCGTACAGGTCAAACATCCTCTTCTCCAATCCATCCAAGAAGTACTCAGAGGATTCCGAGCAACACTGTAAATCGCCAACATAGGGCTTTATTTACCCAATCAAGCCTATTCCAAGTCTGTCTTTGGTCACAAGTGGCGGATTTGAACCGATAAAGTTCAGCCAATTCCTAATTATAGTAGCTTGAAAAAAACAAAACTGTGTAATCATACACCTTGCTTAGAGAGACACCTTTTTTAGCCTTTTTGGGGTTCAGAACGGAAGAAAGGATCAGAACCTAAAAACCACTTTTCCATCTACTGTAAATTGGAAAAAGCCTTATTAGCTTAATGATTTGCTTAATGATTTCAATGTGTCTGAAATGAAGGTCAATTTGAAGAAGACGATGGTTGTTTTGATTCTTGCAGCCTTAACTTTATCCGGCTTTAGTATCTTGTTGGGTCCGGGTGTGAAAGCGGAAACTTCGGACGTAAAGGTCCTCAGTTACAGCTGGTATGTAGCTCCTATAAACACTGTTCTGGCAGCTTACACTGGTGATTTAGTTGCTGTCGGTGAGGTACAGAATGTGGGTTCAAATGTCTTAGGTTCCGTGTTTGTCGTGGGAACTGCCTACAATTCTACGGGAAGGATTTTAGCATCGGAGGAGGCTCAAGCTTATGTATATGATTTGCTCCCTGGGCAGAAGGCTCCTTTCTACATAGATTTTATTCCTCAGAATAGCGTGACCCAAGACCAAAGTTGGGTCCCTTCAGTTAGCAATGTTACCGTCTCAGTAGTTTACGCTAGTGAAACTAATGCGGCTCAATATTCGGGTTTGACGTCCGCTGGAGTTAAGGCTTCTGATGTTGATGGCGCATATACTGTTACAGGAACCGTTCAGAACAACGGTAGCGAAACCGTTGGATATGTTTGGGTTGATACGACGTTTTATAATTCTTCCGGATCGGTTGTAGGTTTTAATTACACGAATTATTTAGTTGATTCGTTTGCTCCTGGTCAGTCTGTGCCGTTCACGGTAACGCCTACGGATAATTCAGAAGAGTTATCAAGTGAAATAACAAGTTATTCTTTACTGATTCAGTCCGAGCCGCTAACAACTTCTGCATCACCAACACCTTCAGCTTCTACGTATTCTTCGTTAGAGCCTACTGCTACTCCAACTAGTTCGCTTTCAGGGAAGTATTCCGGTTCGCTAGATTTGATTTACGCCGTTATAGTTATAGTGGTGATTGTTGTGGTTGCCGCCATGGCTTTAGTTTTTCTAAGAAAAAGTCACAATCTACCTCCACCCCCACCTCAGCCACCTTCTCCAGCCTTATGACAAGAAGAATCAAGGCTTTAGACTATTCAATGTGGGAAACTAGAGGAGACCCACGCGATTACTTATCGTCTATTTCCTGATTTTCGTTTAATCGCAAAGTTGCGGGTTTATACTGTGAAGCATCAAGGTACCGACTGATTTGAGTGCGTATCCGTCAACGGTTGATTTGTCGAACGTAAGAAAATCTTCTTTAGTGATTGCGTCTTCAGCTAAAACACGATTCAACGATTCCTGCAAAGACACCGCAGCCAACTTTGCTTTCCAATTTTCATTGCAATAAGCCATCTATGTAAGGCTTTTTCAGCTAGCGTTAATTTTTGGAATTCCTTCAATTTCACCAAAATGATTCCCTCAGTGGCACTAGCAACTTAACCTAAAAAACATCGAAACAGAGATTATTAGAACGAAATCAGACCAATCTTTGAAAACTATTAAGACAAATAGCATTTAGAAATAGTGCGAAGTCCAAAATCTTATATACTTCTTGTATAGAACAAGGGATTCAGAAAAGTTAAGAAGGAAAAATACTATGAAAACTCTCAATATTAATAAAATGCTATCTATTGCTATAATGCTTATCTTAAGTCTTTCAGCAGTTCTCGCAGTTTTCTCTAACGATGTAGCCAAAGCGAATATCACCCCATATCAAGGCGAAGTTTTCCCAACATGGACATACATTTCCATTAATCCTTCGGTCGAAGGTGTTGGCCAGACAATGACCCTCGTTTTCTGGTGTGACTTGAATCCGCCAACAGCCATTGGTCAATTCGGTGACCGGTGGACCTTCACAGTCAACGTCGTTAAGCCAGACGGAACCAACGACACTTTAGGACCGTTTACCTCTGATCCTGTAGGCATCTGTACTGCATTTTATACTCCGACAGTGGCTGGTCAGTACGAATTTCAAGCGTTCTTTGAGCAGCATGTTATTGACGGCGGCGCTAGCAGAGGACTTATTTCTCCGGGCGGCATCGGCTATTGGCCATCCGGTTCACCATACATCACCGGCTTTAATCCAGCAACAGGCCAATTCACCTACCTTAACCCAGTCGGCGACGTAATGCTACCCAGCGCTAGTGATCCAGTAAACGCGACAGTTCAGTCGACAGCGATACCTCCTTTCCAGGAGACGCCTCTTCCCAATGACTATTGGAGTCGACCAGTGTACGACGCTAACAGAAACTGGGGTCAAATCATGGGCGAATGGTACAACGCAAACGAGCTTAACCAATTCGGAGCCGGCGGCAGGTACAACCCCTACAGCCTCGGACCAGCTACCGCTCACATCCTCTGGACCAGTCCATACTGGTTTGGAGGAATCGCGGGCGGCGTTGCAGGTCTATCATCAGTGGGTTATGGAGACAGCGCCTACAGCGGACAATCCTACCAAGCTTATGGGTCACAGCCTTACATGGTTCTAAACGGAATAGCCTACGTCAGCATCCAGACAGATCCGATTGAAGGCTTCTACGAACTAAACCTAGCCACTGGACAAAGAGTCTACTACGCAAACACAACCGGACCAGTCGTCGGTGCAGGCGGACCCTTCGCCAGTGTAGGCAGCATACCAGCTGGCTTACCTGCATTCGGCCAAGTCCTCGACATGGAAACACCCAACCAACACGGCCAACTCTCATACTACTGGGTTACAAGCACTGCTAATCCTGGTCAATGGGACTGTTATGACAGCTACTCCAACCAGTACATCTGCAGCATAGGCAACATCCCATCGTGGGTTTCGGGCGCACTCGGATTTTTCGCTCCAGCAACAGCCACGAAGTCGTACGGAAATGACGGCAGCATACTCGAATGGCAGATCGCCAACTTAGCACCCGTAAACGCCTTTGGTGTACAAACTGGGCCGAATCAATTGTACCTGCAATGCTGGAACACAACGCAAGCCATACTGGCTCCGAGCGATATCTCAGATTTAGGCTATTTACCGATCTACGGACAACCGTCGACGACTATAGGCACTCCTTCAGGCAGCAACACCTACTGGATGTGGAGACCCGAACTCAACAATACATATGACGGAAGCCTCGGTTACTCAGTGAACATCACTATACCTAGTAATATAGCGTATCAAAGCAGTGGTTTGTTCGGTCCAAGTCCTACTATGCAGACTCAGATTATTCCAGATAAGGAGATTATTGGGATTTATCCTGGGTCGAATAACGGGTCACTTGTTGTTCCTGGGCAGGCTTGGGCGATTGGCATTGCGGACAGCGACATGGGACATGTGTTGTGGCAGTACAACTTCACCGCTCCCGCAGGCGTAGGTGACGCAGCAGCTCAAAGCCAACTGTTCTCGCAGCATGACACAGCATACGCAGGCGCCGGAGGGATCTTTGGAGGAATGGGAATGGACGTAAACGCTAGCATCTTCTGGTACCAAAACACGCTGCTACGACAGTATTATGTCTACAGCCTTACGACCGGTGATTTGCTGTGGACGAGTCCGCCAGAAGCTCAGTGGGAGTTCTACGGCGCTAGCGCAGTTGTCTACAACAACATGTTCATTGATACGGGCGGCTGGGGCGGAGTAGTAACTGCGTATAATGCGCAGACTGGTGCGTTCCTATGGAACTGGACAGCTCCAAGCGTAGGCCAAGGCGAAACGCCGTATCAGTACACTCCGATAGATTACGGTTGCCTTTCTAGCGGCGGACAAATCTACTTCTATTCGGGCGAGCACTCAGTTAACAACCCGATCAGACGCGACGCCGCAATCTGGGACGTAAACGCTACTAACGGACAGGAAATTTGGCAGTCGATGTGCTGGCCAAGCGGTTCACCCATTCTTGCTGACGGTGATCTATTAGTTCTAGATGACCATGACAACCAAATCTACAACTACGGCAAAGGACCCAGCTCAACCACGGTAGAGGCAACAACGGCCGGTGTCGTTCAGGGAACAAGCTTCCCGATACAGGGCTCAGTGTGGGATGTCTCGCCGGGCACTACTCAGTCTTCGATTGCTCTTCGCTTTCCACAGGGAGTTCCAGCTGTTTCTGACGCGAGCCAGCAGCAATTCATGGCGTACGTCTACCAGCAGCAGGGAACGATTGCAACTAACACGACGGGAGTTCCGGTTGATATCACTCTGATTGATCCTAACGGCAACATCATTAACGAACCCACTGTCACGAGCGATGCAAGCGGCCACTACAGCTTAGATTACAAAGCCGGCGTTCCGGGACTTTACACTGTTATCGCTAACTTCGTTGGCACAAACGCGTATTATCCATCGTACTCGGAAACATCTTTCGTCGTCAACTCTGCACCCTCACCTACTAATGCTCCGACGGCTACTCCGACATCTGTCGCTGACATGTACTTTGTTCCCGCAATCGCAGGCCTATTCGTCTTAATCATCATAGTACTCATAGTAGTAGTACTACTGATGCTAAGAAAACGACCATAAAACAAACACAAAAATTCACTTCCCAACTTCCCTTTTTTTAGTCTTAAAAAATAACTTTTCTAGTTTTAAAAGAAATGTCGAAGAGAAAGGGGCTGAGAAGGCTCTGGTCGAATTCACAAAAAGTAGCAAAGTTAACTTTTATTCGAACAGTTTGGAATATAGCAAAATTAATAAGAATCGAACAATTAAACGTCAAGACACCTTGGTGGCTTTAGGATGGCAGCTAGAATTGCACGTTATTTTGGTTTCTTCTTTCTTGCAGCTTTACTTTTAATTGCGTTTAATATGTTGTCTACGCAAAGTGTGAGAGCGGATACACCTGAAGCCAGAATTCTCAGTTACAGTTGGTATGTTGCTCCTTCGAACACGGTCATAGCAGCAGCTGTAGGCGATTTGATTGCGGTCGGTGAGATAGAGAATGTGGGTTCAAACATCATAGGTAACGTAACTGTTGAAGGTTCTGCTTTAAGTTCTAACGGACAGGTTTTAGCAACGACTTCGTCCCAGGCTTTTGTGTATCATATGCTTCCTGGGCAGAGGGCTCCTTTCTACTTGGATTTTTCTGCTCAGAGTAGCTCTACCCAAGACCTGAGCTGGGTCTCTTCGGTTAGAGTTGTTACCGTTTCCGTTAGTTCCGTAACTGATACTACTGAGTCAACGTTATCAGGTTTAACGATTCCAGCTGAAGGAGGTAGCGTTTCTTACGCTTACCCTAATGGCACGTTCGTTGTTATAGGAACCGTTGAGAACCTTGGCAACCAAGCGGCAGAAGATCCCTGGGTTGTTGCAACGTTTTATAATGCTTCCGGAACGGTTGTAGGTTTGAATTACACGGATGAGTTAACTCCCTCGCTTACCCCTGGTAACGCGATAAGGTTTTATGCAACACCAACGGATGACACATCTCAATTAACAAGTGAAATAGCAAATTACACATTAGTCGTTGATTCATTAACCTTGACGAATTCTGCCCCATCTTCGACACCGCCTCCTTCTTCTTCGTCGACCACCTCATCTTCAAAATCAACGGGAAAATTGCCAACATTGCCCATAGTCGTCATAGTAGTGGTCGTTGTAGTTGTTATCGCCGCTTTATTGTTACTGAGAAAACGACAAAAGTTACCTCAACCACCTCCACCGCCGCCTCCACCGCCGATGCCCTAGCGTTGTTCGTTGTCCCGAAAAAATGGATAAAGATAGTGTTTATTCCATTTCAGTACGGACCATTATAGACCTATTCGCTTCAGCTTTAGGTGCAAAATCAAACTGATACAATGCTGTGGTCTTTAATGCAGAAGATGAAACAAGATATAATTGCTGAAACTTAAGAGATAAGCCAAAAAACGGTGTAAATTGCAGTATTGAGTGGTAGCCCGGGAGAGATTCGAACTCTCGTCGGCGGGTCCAAAGCCCGCTATGCTTGACCACTACACCACCGGGCTTCGAGGCGTCTTTTATATTAGCGCTAGAGTTTTAGGACATTTCTTATCCTAATAAGCGTTCTTCATGCAAGGTGGGCGTTGGCATATAGGTTTCTTGGTTGACATTTTTTTACGTTATTTTCCATTAGCAAAATTAAGCTAAGTTTATAATTCTAAAGTAATATGTGCAATAGCTTTAATAAAACCACAAAGCTTAAATAACAGAAGCGCTCATCACGTTAGTTTGCGCGGGCCGAATGTACTATTTTCTAAGCCAAATTGGCCTATGGTGACGGTACTGCGCATGTTGAAATGGAGAAAAAAAAGTTGAGCAAAAAAGAAACTAAAACACAACAGCGCTTGGTTGACAAGTGCCCAGAGTGCGGTAGCGAAAACCTAGTTCACGATTATGACACGGGAGAAACCGTGTGTGGCGACTGTGGCTTGGTCTTGTACGAGCAAATGATGGATAAAGGACCGGAATGGCGTGCGTTTACGCAAGAGGAAAAAGCATCACGAAGCCGTGTTGGAGTTCCCACATCCTATTCTGTTCATGACAAAGGCTTATCCACGGCTATTAGCCAAGTTGATCGAGATGCTTTTGGAAGAAAACTGCCCTTGTCCACAAGGCTGCAAATGTGGCGTTTGCGGAAATGGCAAATACGTAGTCGAGTGCACTCCTCTATTGACCGAAACCTGGCTCAAGCCATGGCAGAACTCGATCGTCTTTCAGATAAAGTCTACATTCCACCGCCAATCAAGGAAAAAGCCGCTGTCGTTTACCGGAAAGCCCTGGACAAAGGTCTTGTTCGCGGAAGATCAATTGCCGCTATCGCCGCTGCTGCGCTTTATGCTGCTTGCCGTGGAAGCGGAACACCACGTACATTGCGGGAAATTGCTGAAGCTAGTCTAGTCGATAAGAAAGACGTGGCAAGATGCTACAGGCTATTGCTTCGTGAGCTTGATGTTCACATGCCTATCGCTGATCCGTTGACTTACGTATCTAAAATCGCGGAAAAAACTGGAATTTCAGGAAAAACTCAAGGTGCAGCCATCCAAATTCTTAGAGACGCAAGACGCAAGCGTGCTGCCGCTGGAAAAGATCCAATGGGTTTAGCTGCTGCTGCCCTCTACATTGCTTGCTTGCAAAATAACGAGAAAAAGACGCAAAAAGACATTGCCGAAGCTGCTGGCGTAACTGAAGTAACTGTACGCAACCGCTACAAGACTCTTAAGAAACAATTGAATCTTGAATTACCCGATTAAACATTTTCTTTTCAATCAAGTATCAGTTTCTTCTTTTTCTTTTTCAAGTTCCATAACTACCATACCGACGTAATGGCAGTCTTCACAATAGTATTGCTTAGGAGTTAAAAAAACAGCTAAATTACTTGTTAAATGTATTTTTGGACTACAACATCTCGGACAGAAAATCTGCGTTGGCTTTCGATGTTTTACCGTTTTCAATACTTCGCGAATATCATCTAGTTTTTTCATTAAGGTGCACTTCTGCTTTGACTTGCGTTTATTGTAATTCGATGTTTTCTGTCGGGTAACCAATTTTGACTAAGAATTCGCGTACTCTGTCCCTGTGGTCTCCCTGCAGCATGATTTGACCGTTTTTGCTGGTTCCTCCGCAAGCGCAATAGGTTTTGAGTTTTTGCGCGATGCTTGGTAAATTCGAGTTTTTATCATCCATACCGTCGACAATGGTGGTCGGTCTGCCAAATTTTCTTGTTTCAAGTCTAATGCGAATTCGCTGTTGCTCTTTCTCTATTTCGCCACAAACGCATAAGTCCTTAGGAAGCCCGCATGTTGAACAAACTTCAGCCATGACACTCAAAAGTGAATTAGCATCTGCAATATATAAAAGTTTCAAATAAATGTATCCTCATTTTTATTGTCGCATGTTGCAAACTATGCTTTATGTTCAACTGCCTTGAAGGACCCAACCCTCTTTACAAATATTAATTACGCTTGGTTAATTTGATTCAATCGTTTCGCTAGAGCAGCAATTTGTTCTTGGAACTTTAATTTCATTTTATTAAAGCGCATGGCTGCTGAAGGATGAATAACTTCAATGTACTCTATGCCTTCTACTCGTGGATTTCCATAAGCGGAAGCACCTAGCAGGACTATTATTTTTGGTTTTATTATGCTAATTTGAGTAGTCAAATATGGTAGGCATGCCGCTACTTCGTCTGAAAAAGGCTTTCTGTTCTGCGGAGACACGTGTTTAACAATGTTGGTTACAAAGATTTCTTCGCGTTTAATTCCATTCTCGGCCAAGACTTTGTTTAGGAATTTTCCTGCCCTTCCAACGAAAGGTCTGCCAGTTTCATTTTCTTTCGCGCCTGGATTCTGTCCAACCAGCATCACCTTCGCATTTAGCGGTCCCTCGCCTGGAACCGCATGCTTAGCCCCTTGCCACAACCGGCATCTTCTGCAACCGTAAATTTGCTGGTTAACATCTTCAAGCTCCAAGTAAAGCCAACCTTGTTGTTGGGTATTAACAGTTACGCAGCCTTAAAAAAATTCGCCGCTATATTTTTTAATTAGGTTCTCATTTGAATTGAACAGGAATAAACGTCGGATTTTGTCAAACTTTTATTCGAAGGATGAAAAATGACTGAGGAAGAATCTGCATCTGCATCGCTTATCGAAAGCGCTATTCGCGTTCTTTTAAGAGTAGTTTTTGTTTTTGAACCTTTGGCACCGACAGCTATTACGGTATTAATGAATCAACAACTGCATAAATTCAAAGACACGGGAGCAATCGGAAACTACAAAACTAGAACAAAACGCATAGGCAAATTCCATTACCGCATCCAAATTGATTTGGATCTGACAGGCATGCAAGCGATTCATCTTATGGGTAACTTATTCCCCAGCCAACTAAAACGTTTCAGGAGGTGGTTCCATGACTGAAATGAACGAAAAGAAAGGACACTTAAAAGTAACAATAGAACTAGAAGTAAACGAGGAATTAATGCACGTAGTAAAAGAAGCAATGTCCAAGGCTTCAATGAGACTTCCTGAAATGATGAGGCATAACAGCGAAGAAAAGAAGTAAAAAGTAAAGGTTCCCACCTTTAGCACTCTTTATTTTTTAGACCCCATTTTATTTTTCAGAAAAATAAAAATTAGCCCCAATTCAGTTTCCCGTTTATGTTGGTTTACACCCTTGCGGTTTCTATAGTTGGCTTGACTTTTTTTTCACTTTTTTACGCTTTAATGCACTTTTATTGCCCTCAGCCTGCAACAATCTAAGCCCCAAACCAAAAAAGCAACTTAAAAAAGCTTTTAACCGCAAAAAAGCGGTGTTTTCAAAATCTTTTTTCAAAGCTTCAATATTGAAATGAGTAGATCGTGAAAGAATTGCTCCAATAAATGACCAAGTAATTGGAGAGTTTTTGAATGCTCATTAGAATTCATCAGGCTACATCTACAAGGTTATGCTGAAATTATTTTCTTGGAGTTTACACAGAAAACTAGAGAAGAACTTCTTGAATATTCGCGTAGCAGAAAACGCAAACGTTAACCATTTGCCCAGTGACTTTTTCCCAAAATGTCGAAATGATAAAGTAGTCTAGAGGGCTTGAATTTCCTTTGGCAGATAAAGTGTATTTCTAAATCTAGTTATTTTTAAAGCGATAGGCGTGATGCCCAAAGGTAAAGCAACCAGTAACCTACCCATTTTTTATAGATTGCATTTATCTTTTCGATTGATACGTCAGTACCGTAAATTCGATTAATTTCCGACATTATCATTTTTAGATTTTCAGGAAGTCGCTCCATTCTTCCGAGACCACGAGACAGAATGAAGGTGGCGGACCACTCACCTATCCCGTTAATTTGCATGAGAACTTTCTTGGCTTCATCAAAGTCTATTTTCTGCAAAGAATCTTCAGCTATTTTCTCATAATATCTGAACAACGAACTGAGATATTCAGCTCTTCTTTTGTTTCTTATTATTGAGTAAAGTTCTCTTGTGCTCGTGTTCTTAACCCGAGAATAATCAGGAAAAGCCCAAAACTTCTTTCCATCCGCTTCGATGCTCCAGCCAAATCTCTCTATTAATCTTTGTTTCATTTTCTTCGCTACTGACAATGGAGCTCGTTGAGCAAGAATTGCCCAAGTTGCAGTCTCAAGAAGCGTCAAAAACTTCACGTGGTGGAAACCCCAGAAGCGTTCGACAACAGCGTAGAATTTAGGATCATCTTTTCGAGCAATTTCATAAAAAGGCTTTACGTCTTCGTTCAAGCTCAAGAACGAAGAAATTCTTTCAATGACACTCTCACAGACAGGCTTTGCTAACAGTTCGGGAGAGATCAAAGTGTACTCAACAGGGTCATTTTCGTTTGTTCCATTCTGACTAATCTTAAACAAAATTGTCTGTCCATGAATCATAATCGCTTTCTCAATTTTACCGTCTATTACAACCTGCTCATCTTTCATCGGTCTAAACAATTCAAGAAAACGAGCCGACCTATAGAGATTGAAAGGTGGCACAATTTCAAGTGTTCCAGAAACATTATGCATAAAAACTATTCTCCATCACTTAAAATCCAAAACTAACAAAAGAACAATAACAGCCGAACTTAATTGTTTTTCGATGTGCGCACTGCGCACTAAATACACACTCCAGAAACATTTTATAAGCAAACAACCATTTGTGTATTGGAGTCAATTATGAAGTTTTTAATCATTCAAAAAGTTAAACGTGAGGTTCCAATAGAAAAATGGGCAAAACTTCTTCCGCTGCAATTCAAATACTTCGATAGCTTGGAGAAAGAGAAAACGCTTGAGATTAATTATCACCTCATTGGGCAGCAGGGCAGCATGTTGATAGTTAACGTTGACACAGACGAGAAGCTCTCAAAAATCATCGGTCAAGACCCCTTGTTTTTTGAATGCGAACGCCAAATCTACCCGCTCACCACTCGGCAGACCCATGAGAAACAAATCCGAGAACTCCTCAAACCATAGCTATCAACAGGTTTTCAAAACATGGGATGCCATGGCGGTTTCACCCTCGATGACGCAACAAGACGGTCATGGTACAATCCAGAAGCAATACTGCAAGACTTAAGCTCCGGCATGGTTTTTATAGACATAGGCTCTGCAGATGGCTTCTTTAGCATTTTAGCTGCAAAAAAAGTAGGCAAAAACGGAAAAGTCTACGCCGTAGATGCTGACGCTTCAGCAATTGAGAAGCTCAAGAACAAAGCCAAGGCGGAAAACCTAAAAAACATAACTGCCACGGTAGGTGAAGCTGAAGAAACTATTTTCTGCATCAAATGCGCCGATTTTATTTTCTATAGCATGGTGCTTCACGATTTCGCAGATCCAACAAAAGTACTAAAAAACGCCAACCAAATGATTAAGCCAAATGGGCACCTAATCAATTTGGACTGGAAAAAAATCGATATGCCTCTTGGTCCACCCGCAAGAATACGATTCAGCAGAGAAAAAGCATCAAGCTTAATTCAAGCCGCAGGTTTCCAAATTGATACTACCAAAGAGGCAGGAAACTATCATTACCTTATAATAGCAAAACCTTCGCCATAAGTAATCATGTTTATTCTGCCATAGCGTAAAGCTCTAAAAGGTCCCGTTTGAACTGTTCAGGTTGATCTTTATACGCTGGATGTGTTGCGCCATTGTAGACTAAGAGCTTGGCGTTGGGTAGTTTGTTTGCTAGAGTTCTCATTTCTTCCCCAGATATGATATTGTCTTGCGACCCCCAAATTATCCTAACTGGAAAATTAAACTTGCTAAAAGACTGCATTAGATCCCCTTCCAGTGCACGAGCAGGTGCAACCAAAAGCAAACCCTTAACAGGAAACTTTGCCGCGTACTTTAAAGCTATGTTTCCCCCTATGCTGGCTCCGACAAGAACAGGGGCAACAGAACCGAAAACAGTTTTGAGTGCCACATTTACTACCGCTATATTTTTCTCTGGGCTGCGGGATTTTGGTTGACACTTGCTTTTTAACCCGTAAGGCATGTCTAAAGCCAAAAACGGCACATGCTTGTCAATTAATAGTTCCGTTACGCCTATGCGCTGCCAAATATCCATTGTAAAAGACAAGCCGTGAAGAAAAACTATCGGAACACCAGCTACAGTGTAGTATAAGGCTCGGCATTTATAGCCAGCAACGTTTAAAATTTTTTCCATAAGCTCTATTAAGTTTTCGTTTCTTAATAAGATTTAATGCAGCCTCTCTAGAGACATACGAAAAGAATAATAGCCCTCTCCAGTTTCTTTGAATAGGTGATTTTTTGACTGTTAAAGTTGGCGATAAAGCGCCAGATTTCACACTTCCCTCTCAAATCGGTGACAATGTGACCCTTTCAGAATTCTTAAGCAAAAAGAACATAGTCTTATACTTTTATCCAAAAGATGAAACGCCAGGCTGCACAAGAGAAGCCTGTAGTTTCAGAGATAGCTATGAAGAGTTAACAAATCTTGGCGCTGAAGTATTAGGTGTAAGCGGGCAAAGTATTGAGTCACACAAGTCTTTCGCAACACATTACGGCTTGCCTTTTATACTGCTGAGTGACGGGGACAATAAGGTGCGTAAACTTTACGATGTTCCTTCAACAATGGGCATACTTCCCGGACGAGTTACCTATATAATTGACAAACAAGGCATTGTCCGGCACATTTTCTCTTCCCAAACCCAAACTCAACGGCATGTGGAAGAAGCAAAACAAACTCTTAAAGAATTGGAAAAAGAGCAGCAAACTACCCCTTAACTGGAGAAGTAAGCTAATTGCTGAATTTATACAACAGCCTCACACGAAAACTTGAGCCATTCAAACCCTCAGAAGATATGCGAGTTAAAATGTACACTTGCGGTCCATCAACCTACCAGAAAGCGCACATTGGAAACTACCGCACATTCCTCTTTGAAGACCTACTTCAACGCTACATGGAACACTTGGGCTACAAAGTAAAACGGCTCATCACACTGACAGACGTAGAAGACAAAGCCATCGCTCAAGCAAAAAAAGAAAACCTTACCATAGAGGAACTGACAAGAAAAAATGAAGCCATCTTCTTCCAAGATTTCAAGCTTCTAAGAATCAAAACGCCCGATTACGTCATAAGGGCTTCCTCAGCCGTAGATCAGGCAGCAAAATTAATCGCTGAACTCTTGGAGAAAGGCTACGCTTACTGGTACACGTACAGGGACGCAAGAAACGCTTATTTTGACCCGTTAAAATTCACAGGTTTTGGAAAACTTGCCCATTTGGACATGAACAGGTGGCCGAAAAAGAAGAGGTGCTTTCACAAAGACACTTATCCTGGCACACCGTGGAATCTTGGGGATTTTATTCTTTGGCACGGCTGCCAACAAGACGATGTTTGCTATCAGACGTCGATCGGCAGCGGCAGACCAGCATGGAACATTCAAGACGCAGCAATTGTAACTAAGTATCTTGGCTTCACAATTGACGTGGCTTGCGGCGGAATCGATAACTTGGTCAGGCATCATGATTACACACTTGCCGTTGCAGAAGCAGTTTCAGGCAAAGAGTTCTCAAAGCATTGGCTTCACGGTGGCCACCTCTTTATTGAAGGCAAAAAAATGTCAAAAAGCACTGGCAACGTGTATTACCCAAACGATCTTTTAGAGAAAGGTTTTAGTGGCGAGCATTTAAGGTTCTTTCTAATCTACGGGCATTACAGGGAAAAACTAAACTTTACCTTCGAAAAGTTGGCTGAGACTAGCCAGAAACTGGATTCTTTCAAAAGCATGGTTAAGGCGTTACAAGAACCGAAGTACGATAATTCCGGCTCACATACGGAAGCGGTTGCGAGCAGTATTGTTTCTGGCTTTGAAAGTTGCATGAATAATGATTTAGATGTTAAATCTGCTTTCGATAGCCTATACCAAGCGATAAAAACGCTCTATGAAAAGCATAAAGCGCTAAGTTCTGAAGACGTTAATAGTATAATATATAGCTTGCGCAGAATTGACACTTTTCTCCAATGCATCTTTTAGCGGCACTAGACTAATTCGCCGACTAACTTTACTTTCTCAAGCGTTTCCTCTCTATGTGGAGCCATTTCCAACTCTTCAGTAAGGTCCTTTCCTGCTTGGTGCATGCCCAAGTGCTCTCCATCAACCCAGAAACTGCTTTCTGTAACTTCGTAGACTTTGCCTTGATATGCTATGTACGCTGGTTTACCGTTTTTCCCGTTATTTTCCTCAAGTTCTTGTCGCGTTATCTTTTTCTGTTCAGTCAAAAAAATTCCTTCTTACATTTACAAGTTGGAGACCTGTATTTAAATCGTTTATGCTTAGTTTCTTATGATCGAGTGGCTGATGATTGGTATGTTGCTTTTATTTCGATTCCGCCCACGCTTGTTTTGAGGGTTATGCGGAAGTTGCTTTCAGCTGGGTAATTGATTGATTGTAGGGATGATTCGTTTCCTGAAAAGTTATTCAGGTTTTTTGTTATTTCACCGATTTGCGTTTGCGATTCAATTCTTGCTCCAACGTCCCCATTTATGAGCATTGCAAGGTTAATTGCGCCTGTTGTAGTGGCAGCATTAAGTTGAATATTTCCTGAGAGCGTTTGGTTTTCCGCTATATCCATATCTACTAAGCCTGTGGTTGATTGCAGATTCAATGTATCGTTGCCTCGAACGTTTGCTTGGTTCATTCGGACCCAAACGGCTCCAGTGGTCGTTTTGAGCGATATGTCCCCTGCAATTGTTGTGCCATTTTCTATATTCGCTTGAACCATGCCTGTGTTAGATTTGATGTTTAATGACTCAAAGGTTGCATGTTGATTAGCTGTCAGACTGATTTGTCCAGTTTCCGTGGTCACGTTGAGGTTTAGATCCAATGAAGGGTCAATGTAAATGTTGCAAATTACCCTTAGTGCTCCTGTTAAGAGACCCTGATCCTCCGCGACTCTTGATGTAATAGTTAACGTGTTGCCCCCTGTCTCATTGCTAAATGTTACGCGGATTGGGCTGGTCGAACCGAAAATATCTGTTGAGCCAGTTGCTGAAGTGTTGATGAGGATGGTTTTGCCGGTTAAGTTTTGGGCTATAACGTTTACTTCTGCCACATCAGCTTGAAAATTTAGATTTAACTTACTTATGTTTGGTTGGTTTACTTCGTTTGTTTGGCTAAAATTCACAGGATGAAGCGGTGCTACAATTATAGCGCTTACTATCAATGCCGTAAACACGATGGCAATTAAAATAATGACTGGTATAAGAAACGGGCTTTTCTCCATTGACCTCGCCGGAGGTGCAGGGGCAAAAGTGGCTACTGGTGTTCCGCATTTATGGCAGAACCGAGCGTTTTCTTCAAGTTTGGTTCCGCACACTCGGCAGTAAGGCAATTGAGTGAAACCTCAAGTTACGGGATTGCATCTAGGAAAATTTAAGGCTTCCCAAAATGTATTTTTTCTTTTTTGAGTCTTAATTGTCATCGTTTATTTCAAAATAATATCATATGTCACGAGTTAATTTTTCCTCTAATCTTTCCATTCTGGTTCTGGTCTCTTAAACTTTTTTTCGCCTGTTAATTAGAATCTTAGGTTTTCCCAAAATTTAGAAAAGCGAAAAAGAGATTTTGAGTTCCTTGATACGAATTATGCCTATTAATTTTAATAAGGGCGGTACTAAACGATTTGTGGGAGATACTGTTTGCCTGAAAAAGTTTTAGTTACATCCGCTTGGCCATACATTAACGTCACGCCTCACTTAGGCAACCTTGTCGGCTCAGTTTTATCAGCCGACGTTACTGCCCGATACTACAGGTTACGGGGGGACGACGTTTTGATGGTGAGTGGTTCAGATACGCACGGCACACCCATCGAGGTTGAAGCGATAAAGCAAGGCATTACTCCTAAAGCGTTAACTGACCGAAACCACACTCGCGTAGCCGAACTTTTTCGGAGATGGAATGCTTCCTTTGATAATTACACCAGCACTGAAAGTCCGGTTCACAAAGAATTTGTTCGGAAAATCTTGCTTGAAATCCAAAAGAACGGTTATATTTTCGAGCAAGAAACACAGATGCTCTACTGCGAGCATGACCAGCGTTTCTTGCCTGACAGATTCGTGGAAGGCAAATGCCCGTACTGCGGTTGCGAAAAAGCCCGTGGAGACCAATGCGATATGTGTGGCAGGCTTTTGGAGCCAACCATGCTGATTGCGCCGTATTGCGTAATCTGCAAGAATAAACCCACAGTAAAAACAACACGACACTGGTACATCGACTTATCCAAACTTGCTGAGCCCCTGACCAAGTATTTACAGAATAATCAGCAGCTTCCAGCCAACGTTAAAAACTTCAGCTTAAACTGGATAAAAGAAGGCTTAAAACCACGAGCCGTAACCCGCGACGTAGAATGGGGTATACCCGCACCTTTTAAGGGCGCCGAAGACAAAACAATCTACGTTTGGGTTGACGCCGTTTTAGGCTACGTTTCAGCAACCATCGAGCAATGCCAACGCATGGGGCAGCCGGAAAAGTGGCGTGAATACTGGTTTAACAAGCAAGCTAAAACCCTCTACTTTGTAGGGAAAGATAACATCCCCTTCCATACCATAATTCTGCCTGCTTTACTGTTGGCTTCAGGTGAAGACTTTAACCTGCCATGGAACGTTTCGGCCACCGAATTCCTTCAGTTCAAAGGAGAAAAAGCCTCGAAAAGCCAACGCGTCGGCATCTGGATAGATGAAGCACTTGAAATGTTTCCCGTAGATTATTGGCGGTTCTTTTTGATCGCCACAAGACCCGAAAGCAAAGACACAAATTTCACATGGAGCGCTTTCACCGAAAAAATCAACGCTGACTTAAACGACACCTTCGGTAACTTTATTCACCGAACGTTGAGTTTTATTGCTTCAAAATTTGACTGTGAAATTCCAAACGCAATTAAACTTGATAATAACGACGAAGCTATGTTGCAGGCAGTCAAAGCGAAAGTGCGAGTCGTAGCCCAGGAAATTGAAAGCTCATGGCTTCAGTCTGCCGCAAATACGCTAATTGGAATAAGCCGCGTTGGAAACCAGTACCTCAACGATAAGGAGCCCTGGAACCTGATGAAGACTGACAAGGAAAAAGCAGCAACCATATTCTACGTTGCTGCCCAAATCGTAAAAGCCATCGCGGTAGCTTCAGAGCCTTTCATTCCTGACACGGCGGAGCAGCTTTGGCAAACGCTCAACCTTCCAGGAAGCATCAACGAAAGCAACTGGAACGAAGCATTAAAACCGCTTGAGGCTGGGCATAAAATAGCTAAACCAAAACCGCTATTCCGCAAAATAGAAACCGACGAGGCAAAACTAGATGAACAGTTGTCTCAGATTAGAGCTAAGCTGGCAAGCCAGCCAAAATAAGACGGGAGGCTAATTAATGCAAATCAACGCCGACCTACATGTGCACAGCAACTATTCCAAGGATTCGCTGACAACTCCAAAAGAACTCGTCTACTTTGCCAAAAAACGCGGTTTGACCGCCGTTGCCGTCACAGACCACAACCAAATTGAAGGCAGTTGTAAAATAGCAAAAGAAGCAGACTTCCTTGTTATTCCAGGAATGGAGGTTTCAAGCGCAGACGGACACATAGGTGCCCTGAACCTTCAAGAATTAATTCCAAGAGGTTTAAGCGCAAGAGAAACAGTTGACCGAATACATAGGGCAGGCGGAATAGCTATTGCAGTTCACCCTTACGCTTGGTTTAAAAGCAGCTTAAAAAGCCATGTTGCAGACGCAAAATTTGATGCTATGGAAACCCTCAATGCTTCAGCGTTTCCCTTTAACCGTTGCAAGAAAAAGGCAAGAGAAATAGCGCAGAAGCTTAATCTGCCTTGCGTGGGCGGAACTGACTCGCATTACGGTCCAACAATCGGTTACGGTTACACGGTTATTGACTCTGAACCCAATGTTGACTCGATAGCTAAAGCAATCATAAACGGGAAGTGTCAGCCTCTTGGGCAACCTGTGTCGTTAACGTTGACTTTACAGAGACAGTATAAACTGATAAAGCGAAGAATCTCTGGCGCTTAATTTGCATGTTCAAAAGCGGTTTATGACAAAAAAGCTGTTTTTGAAACCCAAAGCAGTTTGAAATACAATAATTCCTGATATGGCTAATACCTAGCTATCCTTCTGGCTATTCTTTGTGGCAACCGGGTTAAACCTCTTCTTAATCGAAAAACTACAAGACAGCAAAAGACAAAACATTAGCGTCGCTCAAAAGCTAGTCACAAAACTTGCACGTAAGCGGGTTAAACATGATTTAAAGTGGATTTAACAAACGCTTTTTTATAAGTTTTATTACTGCATGTCTAAGAAGAGAGACGCTGATGATCAAACAACCGAGTGCACAACAAGCCCCGACGAAAAGATTAGCTGATACTTCTGTTGCGTCTCGGCTAAAACTTGCAATCAAGGCTAACAAGTGGCGTCTCGCTTTCCTAGCTTTTGCGATAGTCTACGCTTACATACTTACTTCAAACTTGGGCTATAACACTATGCAATGGGACGAGATGCCCCACTTATACGGTGGCTTGCTCTTAAGTCGAGGGCAAACACAAGCATATTTAACAATATGCGGTTACTACCCTCCGCTCTTTGATGTCATAACAACCGGTTACCTGCAACTTCTTGGTACAACGATCTTTGCTGGAAGATTGGTTTCTGTAACTTTCTCACTGCTTGCCATATGGCTTGTATTTGAATTTTGTAACCACCTATATGGACCGAAAAACGCGTTAGTCGCAAGTGTTCTACTTGGGACCATGCCTGGTTTTCTTTGGGCTTCAAGGGTAAGCATGCTAGAAACGATACTCATGTTCTTTTTCACTTTAGTAATGTTTGCTTTCTATTGGTGGATAAGTAAGGGTGGTAACAAGGCACTTATTTTTAGCGGCTTAGCCTTAGGCATTGGCATTCTGGCAAAATACGAGCTTGTAGTCGCAGCTATCGCTATGTTATTGAGCATTCTTTTTCTTTGCAGGAAAAGATTGAAAATTAGCTTAGCAAAGTTCCTGCTGATTTTAGTAATTGTAGTTTTAGTGGTTACGCCATGGTTTTTAATGCTCTACGACAACAGCGGTACAGCAAAATTCCAAGCTGTTGTTTCTGGTATGCAGGAAGGCGGACAAGCGAGGTCAGCTTATAGCAGTCGATTCTTTATTCCGGTTTTCTACTTGATTGAAATGACCTGGCCTTATGTTACAACTCATCCTGTAGCGTTGCCTATTTTTATTTTAGGCTTGTGTGGCTTAGCGTTGTTCGCTTATAGAAGAAAAAGTCAAGATATCTTCCTACTTACATGGTTTATAGCAGTTTACGTTTTCTTTACCTTTGTTCCAAACAAGCAGTGGCGTTATGTAGATTCTCTTTTTCCAATTTTGGCTATATCCGCAGCTTATTTCATCATTTTTCTCTACGGAAAAATCCACGCTTGGAAACCAAGACCATTAGGTCCCAATGGGAACTGGCTAAAGAAATTTGCAGCTACGTTTTTCATTGTTCTTATGGCATTAACGGTCGTTTACAGCAGCTATAATGCATATCAGTTGGGTTTTCAAGGTCAGTTTAATGTTCCTGTTGGAGAGGCAACAAACTACATAGCTAATCATTTAAGCCAAAACCAGTCAGCTGTAATTGTTTGCGCTTCAAACGTTTTAGATCAAGATATGTTTTGGTTTTATTTGCCGGCAAACATGTCAACTAACCAGGTTTGGCAATATCCAGAGTTGCCTGTTGATTCTTACACACCAACCTTCAATATCACAGAATTTCTCAGTCTATGCGAGCAACACAATGTTAAATACATCATTCTGTTCGACTACGGGCCTCACTACACTTTTTTCAATAGTACATTAGATTACACACAAGTCGAAACCATGATCTACAATACCCATCGGTTTGGTGTACCAACAGACCAGCCTTTCTTCGGCGAATTCTCCAACAACAAAGGTTACAGAATATTTCTCGTACGTTTCAATCAAACCCAAACCTGACTTTTAGTGCGCTTCCAAAAACTCAAAACCCGTATCCTTATCTTTCACTCTTTTAGCTGAAGAACCAGCAAGTTCTAAAATGACTACTTCGCCTATTTGCCAAACATCAACACCCATGCGCACACAGCCTGTAACAGCGTTGTCATTTCTTCCAAAGCTTGCATGCATATGCAGTTTCGGGGTCTCTTGCTCGTCAGTAAAGATGGTTCCTACGCCGCAGGCTTCATGCACCCCTTTTAAGAGTGTTACCATCGGTTCAGGGGGAAGCGTTTTTCCATCTTTTGGTCCTACTACAACTTTGCTTTTGTCTTCTGCGCCGCCTAAGAAGAAGCACAACGCACTGGAAACTTGCTTTTGAGAAGCGAATTTTTCTATAACTTCATGGAGGCGCTCGCCTTGATGTAGTCGTATTATGAAGATTCTTCCAAGTTTTGCTTCAGTGAAGTCCATGTTTCGAATCACTGGTTTGACGACTGAATGTTTTCGTGATTAGGTATTAAAGATTGTCTTTTTCTCTTGCATAACTTGAGAGTTTCTTGCTTTAGTCCAGCGGCGCATCGGTTTGAATAATCCATTAAAGAAGTCATGTAGTTTGTGCCTACTTGCCCATAAAAGCCCTGATAGGAGAATTGCATATCCTACATATTGAATGTTCATTAGAAGACTACCGTTGGGGATTGGTGTGTAGTTAAAAAGAGAGTAACCCACAGCCTGGTCCATTGTTACTCTAAACAGCAAGTAGTCTGATAAGGAAAGCTGACGAGCTGAATTGATGTTAGCAAATATTGTCGCCATTAACAAAAGAGCTCCAATCATAACAATCGAAAAAATGAGTTTCTTGTTTACCTTAGTTTTTGTTTTTGTTGATTTCAGAAGTGCAAGGCATTTCCCTACCAATGAGGCTGCAATCAAACTGAAGAAAGGCAAGGCTAGGTAATCATACTTAATGGCGTTGTTATAAGGCGCTTTCAGATTCAGCCCTGCTCCTAGAATCATGTCAAGGATTAAAATGGGCAAGATTGTTGCCAAACAAATTAAATCAGCAGCAAGAAATATTTTTGGAAATTCCTTCCTGAATGCAAAAAACAGGAGCAAGGAAAACGCTACTGCAATCACGAAAAAAAATCCCAGACCGTAATTCCAGAGGAAGTTGGCAACAAAAGAGTAGGAAAGAACCACGCCGCTATAATTTAGGTCACTGAAGTCGCTACTATGAAGCATGTATTGTAGTTCTTTTCCCAAGATAGCTTGATACCATAAGAAAGAAAACAATAGCACAGGTAATAAAAAAGCTGTTAACTGGCTAAGTATATGCTTCGGATTTTTGGGTCGAGAATAAACATAGAAAATAAGTAGTGGAATAAGGATAAAGGCTGCAAAATCCTTAGTTAGTAGAGCGGCTGCGAAGAAAACCCCTGAAATTAATGAAAGCTTAACTGAACCTTTCCGGATAGATAGGATTCCGACGTATAGGCAGAGTAGGCTAAAGAATAAGCATTGTGCGTCTATGAGGAAGCTTCTTGAAAGAACAAGTTCCCAGGGGCTTAAAGCAAAAAGTGCAGCTGCGAACAATCCCGTTGGTTTGTCGTATAATTCTTTACCGACCTTGTACAGCAAAACAGTGCTTCCAAGTCCAATCAATGTTATTAAAAATGTGCCCGTGTTGATGGATGAGCCAAAAAGTTTGAAGAATAATGCTTCAATGTAGAAGCCTAAGGGTGGCTGGTTCATTAGGTTGCCAAAATTATTAACATAGGGTATGCCCCACTTGACGACGCCTGTTGCAGCTTCATACTCCCATTGCGTATCCCCGTTTTGAAAAGGACCTATTGAAAGTGAAACAAGCGTAATCCCGACTAGAATGCTTAACAGGGGATAATTTTCATTTAGTAGCTTTCTTAAGCCATCCTTGCCAAACATAAATACTCATTTTAACATTTAATATTCGGATAATTGAAGCTTGATTATCTCCAAAGCGAGCTTCTGGACACCCAACACCTTAGATAGCCTTTGAAAAATAAAACGTTTCGCTTTTAACTTGTCTACCTTCCGTTTCTTCAATAATTGTAACGTTGGTTTTTCCAAACGTCCGCATTGTCATTGTATCCTCGTCGCTCCCAGAAACCTAACGCTTTGGTGCGGGTAAACTGCAAGTGCACTACCCACAAGGCGCTCTTGTAGGCGTATTTGTTTGGAACTACTAGGCGCACTGGAAACCCGTAACCTTCTTCGAGTACTTTGTCGTTAAGCTTGTAGGCTAAGAGTACATTATTGCCGTTGAGTTCTTCTCTGAAAAGCGAAGTGGTGTACGAGTCGGCGCATTCAAAAGTTACAGCTTTAGCGACGGCTTTGGGCTTAACGAGCTGATCTATGGCGCGGATATGTACGCCTTCCCATTTGCAATCCAGAACGCTCCATCCTTCGACACAGTGGAAATCGCTAATTGAACTCGTTTTCGGCAGCTCCATAAAGTCACTCCAACTTAGCTTCACTGGATTTTCTACTTCGCCATCGATTGTTAGGTTGTAGGTTTCGAGTTTGAGCTGTGGGCTGGTTGAGGTTATGCCTGGATGGTCAATGCCCCACCGTAAAATATGGTCTGTAGCCACTTGGTTAGGAGGCAGTTTTCTTTTCTTTTGCTCTTCACTAGACAAAATTTTGACCCTACTTAAAATGTGTTTACAGGAAGAAAAAGTTTGCTTCGTCGACTAGCTTGTTTGGAAAAAGCTTGTCAGCTGCTTTTGCTGCGGTTCTTCCTTACTGAAGCCTGAGACTTTTACCCCGACTCTTCGAACTTCAAGCTGGGTTTCGCTTAAGAATTTTCCGAATAATTCTCTTACGTTTTTCTTGATTGTTTCCCTGTCTCTTGCCGGTTGTTCAAGCGTTATTGACCTACTTTTGCTGCTTAAATCAGTCAGGACCACGTAAATTGCAACTTGCTTAAAACTCAAATTCTTTTCCGCCACCTCTTGTGCAACATCTGCGGTTAACTCGTCTGTTTTCTGCAGAATAAATTCTAAATCGTGCGAGTCTTGTTTTAGGGTGCCGATTCTGCTTATGGATTCGGCTTCTCCTTGCTCTTGAACAGGTTCATTGTCAACACCGTTAGCGGCATTATGAAAATAAACACCGAGAATTTTTCCCCAAATGGCTATGAGTTTTTGCACATCATAGTTTGCTAGGTCGCCTACCGTTTTGATGCCTAAGGAGTCCATTTTTGCCGAAGTTTTTTTGCCAACGCCTAAGAGTCGGTCAACAGACAGCGGTGCAAGAAAATCCTTAGATTCTTCGGATTTTACAATTGTTAACCCGTCGGGTTTTTGGCTGTCACAGGCAATTTTAGCCATGAGTTTGTTGGGTCCAACGCCAATTGAGAAAGAAATGCCCACTTGACTTCTGACTTCAGTTTTCATTTTTTGAGCGTAATCTTTTGATTTCTCGAAGCTGCCTCGGACTTGCTCTGTGACATCCAAGTACGCTTCATCAATGCTGACTTGCTCCAGACTCTTTGCGTAGCCGCGGAGAATCTGCATTATCCTGTTGCTTATTTGTTCGTAGTACTCGTGGTCAACTGGCAGGAAAACTGCGTCTGTGCCTTCTAGTTTCCGCCTAGCAAGGAAAAGAGGCATTCCAGATTTAACGCTGTATTTTCTGGCAATATAGTTGCTGGTGCTTACTGCTCCGCTTTCCTCTGTTCGTCCTGAATATACGCCCACAACAACTGGCTTGTCTTTCAGGGTTGGGTTGCGTAGCTCCTCGCATTGTGCAAAGAAATAGTCGAAATCAACCAGCATGATGACTCGGTTTTGCATTCAATCACTTTCCTTTGTTCTTAGGCATTAGCCACGACCCGTCACAGGGTGCTGTGTTTAACTTGGGTAATCCTTCTCTGCAAACACCAAACTTCATGTTATAATCAACAGCCAAGTCACGAACGCTTTTTAGAAGCCTGAACCTGAATTCTTTTGGCAGAAGTGTGTTGCCGCCGATTTTTTCTCCTTGCTGAAAATAGAGAGGTTTCAGCTTCTCCGCGACTTTAGGTAGGGTTTGGGCGAGTCGCTTCCAATTGTCTGGTTTAGCTTTGTAGGTTGAGCATGTTAAATGTTTAACGCCTATGCTTGCTAGGGTGGCGATGAGTTTTTGCGGTTGATCGTTTACGAAGGGTATGATTGGGTCTATTCGCGCTGAGACGGGGATCCCTTTTTTGACTAAGTCTTGCGCTGCTCTAAGTCGTTGAGATGGCAAGGGAGCGTGTGGTTCGACTAGTTTTGCTATGTTATCATCGTCCGTGGTTATAGTTAACGCTATGGTTGATGGAACTTTGCTTAGCAAGTCGTCGTCCCTGACTACGAGGTTTGATTTAGTTATTATTTGGATTTTGCAATTGCTTTCCGTAAGAATTTCAAGGCATCGTCTTGTTAAGCCTGCAGAGGCTTCGGAACGAGGATAAGGGTCGGAAGAGTTGGCTATTGAAATGGTTTCACCATTGAGTTTGGCGGCTTCCCGCTTTAAAGCTGCAAGCAGATCTTTTTTGGGTCTGCAATCTATGAAACTTGGAATGTAACTGGAAGCGTAACAGTAGATGCATTGGTGGTCGCATCCAGTGTAAGGGTTAAACGTAAGTTTCTGCGGGCATGTACATAGCCCAGAACGCCATGGGTCAAACATTGAAATTAACGGCACACATTTCACTTACGACTATTTATCTCATTTAGATAAACAAAAAGTATTCGCAACAAAGGAATGAAATTTTACGGGATTTGCATCTTTAGGAGGGAAACAAAACAAACTTTCTTGCTCGAAAGATGGTTGTTTTGGTTTATGTATGTTCGGACTGGGTGTTAACTTAGAATTTGTTTAGGGTAATACTCCCATTCTAGAGAGTTCTTCTTTGAGGCTGTCCTTAATGTATTTGAGACTTTGTCTTTTTTGAACGTAATCGTCGCCGTTTATTTTATCCGATTTGAAATCTCTGTCAAGCTGTTCTAACTCTGTATTTATTTCGCTAATTCTTGCTTTTAGCTGGTCCACGTAGGAGACGGCTTTCTCTGTGACAATAACTTCTGAAGGAGTCAACGCCATTTTTATCAAGCCATCTTCGATGCGCATTATCTTGTTAGCTGCTCTGACTACGCTTGGGTCATGAGTTACCATAATAATCGTTTTGCCCAGCTCCTCGTTAGCCTTAACTAAATATTCAACAACAATCCGAGCATTCGTCGTGTCCAGCTCGCCTGTAGGTTCATCAGCTAACAAGACAGGTGCATCATTAGCGAGTGCTGAGGCGATGGCGATCCGCTGTTGTTCTCCGCCGCTTAATTCTTCAGGTCTATGGTGAGCACGTTCTTTTAAGCCAACCACGTCAAGAAGATCGTTTACTCTTTGTTTCCGTTTCCCTCCAGAAACACCCAAAGCAATCATGGGCAACTCTATGTTTTCTTCAGCTGTCAAAGTAGAAATCAAATTCAAGTTTTGGAACACATGACCAACGGTTTTTCTGCGGTAGTTTACCAGTTGAGTAGGTGAAAGGGCGGTTACTTCGACGTCTCCAACCTGCACAGAGCCTGCCGTTGCAAAGTCTAAACCGCCGATAACGTTTAGCAGTGTTGTTTTTCCGCTTCCGCTTGGACCGATTATGGCGATACGTTCCCCAGCGTTTATGTCCAGGTTTAAGCCTCTTAAGGCTTGGACCTCAATCTTGCCTGCCTTGTAGATTTTTACAAGATTTCTTATTTTTATATCCATGTCCTTCATCTTAACCTAACCATCCTTTCAAGGTTTGTAACGTATTTTCTTGCCATGATTATTATCGGAATGATTGTTGACGCAAAAATCAAAACAACAAACGCAGCTATCGTCAAGCTTGAGCTAAGCGGGAACAGGAAGTGCCTAGTGACTAGGCTTGTAGCCATAGCGTTGGACGAAGCTATATTTCCATAAACAACCACTAATCCAGTAAAGACTCCAAGCACTGTAGCGAAGGTTATAACCGCCACGTTTTCAGTTAGAAACATCACTGCCAGCTGCCTGTACGATAAGCCCTTCACGCTCATAATGGTAGCCTCACGGTTCCTCTCCCTCATGGAAACAACGCTGATTAAGGCAGTTCCAACCGACGCGGCCAACACTGCAAAGACAATGCCTAACTGCTGAACCTCTAACGGCCCAATCGTCATGACGTTTGTTTGAGATGCTCGCCACTCCTGATCGAAGGAGTCAGTGGAACTTACCATCAAATTCGCATTCATTATGTTCTTTGATACATCTGTTCCATTCGCTCCGCTGTTTAATTTTATCAATGCTATCGCATTAGCGTCCGT
The DNA here is from genome assembly GCA_050013315.1 of Bathyarchaeia archaeon. GTDB lineage: Archaea > Thermoproteota > Bathyarchaeia > Bathyarchaeales > Bathycorpusculaceae > Bathycorpusculum. The sequence continues at coordinate 32,358 of JBEKFM010000001.1, read as the reverse complement.
TATGTTACTTGCAAGCTCTTGGTAGAATCCCGTGGGCACAAATGACCCGTATTGTGAACCGAATATTCCTACAATTCCTGTCGATTGATCTGTAGAGTCAGAACCGTAAAAGCCAACAACCCTTAAGCTCTTAGTAATGGTTCCATTAGGATTCTGGAAGCTTACCGCAATTTCCTTCCCTAATGTGATACTCATTGACTTAGCAACTCCTCTATCAAGAATAATCGTGTTGTTGTCTGCCGCGAGGTCTGCAAACGCTTTTTCGACGCTGATACCGCTGAACCAGCTGGGTTCGTAGTAGGCTGTTTTAAGGTAAACTTGAGGGTCAACTGCTTTAAGAGTCATACTGTTTTGCTGTGAATCCTGCGAATACATGGTGTATTCTACTGTTGCAGACTTTACTCCTGAAATGTTAGCCACTATGTAATTCACGATGTTCTGCGATTGGGAAACGTTTGCGATAGTTGCTGTAACGTCTGCACCAACGTTATAGTAAGTATTGCGAATTTCATAGTCTTTTTCCGATGCTAATTGACCAGTAACCATTATGCTGTAAGCTACAATTAGAGCAATCAGAAAAGCAATAGCAGCTGAGCGCCCCGGTTTGCGCCGAACGTTTTTTGTTGCAACTCTACCTATATCGCCCAAGAATCTTGAGGCTCGGGTAGTTAATTCTTGAAATTTAACTGAACCTTGGATAAACAGTTTAGCGAAGCCCCAAAGGAACAAAACTGGACCTATGTAACTCAGAATACCATCAGCTACCAACCAAATTCCGCCTAGTAGTGTTAAAAAGAAGTTGCTGCCAGAATACATAGCATGGCTTAAAACTACTGAAAGGTTTACGCCAGAGATAAAGATTGCAATCTTGTAGGTTCCTAAGATAAACGCTGCCCATGCTAGCTTGTTTCTGAATGGCTTTTGAGGTTCAAGAGGCAAATATTCCTTTATTGCACCTGCAGTGGAGAGATTGGCAGCTTTTCGAGCCGACCAGAAAGTGGACATAAAAGCCATAATGAGCCCAAAAGCAACCGTGAAAATTATGGTCCAAGGATTAATCTTTTGCAGGTTATACGCGTCAGCCATAGGCAACTGAGTGATTAGTGGAGTTAAAAGATAACCGATAACGACGCCGATTAAGCTGCCTATTAATCCTATAAGCAATGTCTCCAGCAAAAATATTCTTGAAATTTGTCCGTTCGAGAAGCCTTTAGTTGATAACAGCCCGATTTCTCGCCGTCTAGTATTGAACGAGACGTCAGAAACTGTAGTTCCCATGTACCAAGCTATAAAGAAAATTGGGATCGAGACCAAAATAAAATCTAGCCATAAAGTATTTGAATAAAACGTAAAGCTTTGCAATGTGTTTACAAGATAGTTTTGAACAGTAACTTGCATACTTAACGCTGAATCAAGATTATTGGTTATGTCGTTTTGTAAAACCTGGACATTACTGATTGATGTTGGAATGTCCCACGCGCTAATCAAGCTACCCCTGTTTGCGTAAATGATGATGCTTTGCTGGAAAGTTGTAGCATTTGGTATGTTCAAAAACGGTTTAACTGTCTTGTCCCAATTTACGATCAAAGTCTCTTGTCCGGGGAGCGTAATAATCGAAGATTGCCCTGATAATCCGACTGGTCCTGACCCGAAAGGCGGAAGGAAAACACTATAACTATTCAGTATTGAATTTGCCTCATCATCAAGTTGCGCAAAACCTGCGACCGTCAAATTCAATGGCATAATAACCATCGAATTGTTCTCGATCCGTGTGAAGTTAACCTGGATAACGTCGCCAACTTGGGGCGTATTCGGCATATTTTTCGACCACACGTTTTCAACAATATAAGTTTCGTTTTCACCTAAACCTTCGATTGGTTTGTTCGTCCACCCATCGTACACTTTTGAGTTGTCTGTTATACCAACAATTGACGGGTAAAGCTGTATGGTTTCGTTAGTGCTGGTATCATTGTAAGCGGCGTTTACACTCGCGCTTGATATGACTTCAAACTCCTTCACTTTCTGGTTAAGTGAAAGCTGTGCCTCTATAGTATTAAGCTGCGTTAAGTTGAACGGGGCTGCATTTATCTCCATGTCCTTATAAACTGTGGTTAACTGTTGATTTAGCACTTGCTGAGTAGTTACATTGGCTTTGGTGTCTATGCCCGCAAAAAACGCTGTAGCAAGAATAATGCCGATCAGCAGAGCGATGAACAGGTGCCAGGAGCGGAAAACATGTTTAACTGCATACTTGAAAGGCATAGGTATCAGCCATTGGTTGTCTGTTGAGCTTTTAAATCTACTTATTAGAACGCTTATGCAAGATTGAAAACTGTGGCTACTTCATTTCAGCAAACTCTAATCTTAGTACGACACAACGTGCACCATCGGCGGCAATAACACTGACAAGTACCAGCTAATGCAGCCATACAATACACAATCCGTCAAAATAGAAATTTCAATGGCCGAGCTTTTCTTCGGGCTCGCCATAATAACAGCGGTTGCCGGACCAGTTACTTCATTGCTTGCACGCTAAGTTGTAAGCCCACATCTAAACTCCTCACAATTTTGCGCCGCTTGGAAAGCATTAAATTCTTTAGCTTTCCACTACTAGCGCATGAACACTTTTCTTGGTTACTTGAAAGAGGAAAATATGAGTTTATTCACGGATTTTTATGAGTTAACCATGTGCGCAAGCTACTTTGACAACAAGAACTTTGAGCCTGCAACTTTTGACTTGTTCATTCGGCGGTTGCCTGAAAATCGCTCGTACTTCATGTGTGTAGGGTTAGAAGAGGCCCTTCTGTACTTGCAAAGTATCAAATTCACTGAGGCGCATCTGGCTTACTTAAAAAAACAGGGGTTCAACAAGGAATTTCTTGACTATTTGCGTGGTTTTAGGTTTACAGGTGATGTTTGGGCTATTCCAGAAGGCAACGTGACTTTTCCAAATGAACCCCTAATCCGTGTTACAGCGCCGATAATTGAGGCTCAGCTAGTTGAGACTTTCTTGCTTAACACTGTCAATCTGCAAACTATGATAGCTACTAAAGCCTCGCGGGTAATACACGCAGCCAAGGGAAAGTCAGTAATTGAGTTCGGTTTAAGAAGGGAACCCGGTATCGATGCTGGAATGAAAGTGGCGCGAAGCAGTTACATAGCTGGATGCCAAGGAACCAGTAACGTTTTAGCGGGGCAAGTTTATGGCATTCCAGTTTTCGGAACCATGGCGCACTCGTTTATCATGTCTTACCCAAAAGAGATAGATGCTTTCCGAGCTTTCACCAAGACTTTCCCTGACAAATCTACTCTTCTTATAGATACTTACGATGACATTTCAGGAGCAGAAAAAGCCGTAGCTGTAGCTAAAGAATTGGAAGCGCATGGTTTTAAGCTTGGAGGCGTCCGTTTGGACAGTGGCGATTTGGCGCAAACCAGCAAAAAAGTCAGGAAAATCCTTGATGACCAAGGCTTAACATATGCGAAGATTTTTGCCAGCGGCGATTTGGATGAATTCAAAATAGAAGAACTGCTTAGTAACGGTGCACGAATTGACGCGTTTGGCGTTGGTACAAAAATGGGCACTTCAGCGGATAGACCCTATTTAGATGTAATTTACAAACTCTGCGAAACCATGACTGCTGACGGCAGCTTTTCGCCTATAATGAAGTTAAGCAAAGACAAAATTACTTTGCCAGGTAGAAAACAAGTTTATCGCTTCATGAATGCCGAGGGAAAATTTGAAAAAGACGTCATTGCTTTGGCTAATGAAAGAGTAGAGGGTGAATCGTTGCTTGTTAAAGTCATGGAAAAGGGCAAATTAATTTATAGCGTTCCTTCGCTTGATGAAATTCGAGCCACTGCTGCCGAGAATCTGTCCAAACTTCCTAAGGACTATAAGGCATTAAGCGGTGCGCCAGTTTATCCAGTTGAATTAAGCAGAAACTTGCAGAATCTGATTAAGACCTGTAAGCGCCAGTTAACCCGAAACGAGATCAACACGCGTGATTTCTGACCTCAATTCTTGACATTTCTTATGTTTTCATGCCAAAACATGGCAAACCCTTAATAATCTTTCCATAAAAGGATAAATGCTATCAAAAAAGGGAGAACGCATCTTGCAAAATCGGCCCGGCATAGTTGCTGTTGGCAGAACCAAGTTCGGAGAACATTACGGCAAAGAACCAGAAAAACTAATTGAGGAAGCCTGGCTTGCCGCTTCAAATGAATGCAATATAGAACGCAAAGACCTAGAAGCTTGTTATATGTCAGATTGTTTTCTCCCAATCACAAATAAACTAGGTTTAGAAGAAGGCTTCCTTTCAGAACTGACGGAACTTCACGTGCCTATGGAAGTAACTCGCTCTTTCAGCGCTGCATTGTTAACTGCGTGCCACGCCATAAAGGCTGGAGTTTACAAAACGGTCCTAGTGGGGGGAATAGAAAAAATGACTGACCGCTGGGACAAAATACGCGACGACCTCATGCTTCTAGAAGACCCTTGGAGCTATTATGCAGGTGGCACTCCGGAATCAAACCATGAGCTTATGCTGAGAGCTTACATTAAAAAGCACAACATAACCGGCGAGAGTCTAGATAAACTCAACATCGCTCTGGCTCAGGTGTCAGTTAAAAACCATGCGAACGCAACCAAAAACAAGTATGCTCAGTTCCAAAGAAAAATCACTATTGACCAAGTTTTAAACGCACGGAAAGCAGCGCATAAATCCTTAGGTCTCTACGATTTCGCCCCTATTTCTGACGGCGCATCATCCTTGATTCTTACAAGCGAGGCAGTTGCCAAAAAGTTTAGTGACAATCCAGTTTACGTTTTGAGTTGCACTTCAGCCACTGATTACCTTAATTACTCAGCAAGAGAGGATCTGTCCCATTTTGTTGCAGCTGAACTTGCCATGAAAAATGCTTCGCGAATGGCTAAAATTGCTTTATCTGACTTACAAGTTATCGAAGTAAACGATCAGTCAACCATGATGGAGCTTGTTTCCCTTGAAGATTTAGGCTTCTGCGAACCGGGGACAGCTTGGAAGAACATATATAAAAGTTACCAAAATAACCGAAACTACTATGAGACAAATGGTAGGCAGCTTTTTGTTAACACCGATGGTGGGCTAAAAGCAGATGGAAACCCGCTAGGAGCCACTGGTGGAGCGCAAATTTTCGAGATTTACCGCCAGTTAAAAGGTAAAGCTGGCGAACGCCAAGTTAATGTTGATAATGGTTCACCGAAGAATGGTTGTGTGTTAGAGTTTGAGGGCTTTGGAACTAAAGCTTACGTTAGCATTCTAGGAGAGAAGAAGGATGAGCAGTGAACCAATAGAGCGACGGGTTTCGTATTTAGGTGACAGGTTAAAGGCAAGTCGCTGCCAAAACTGCGGCAAAGAATATTTTGAAGTTAGAGATTACTGCAGCAACTGTGGAAGAAAAACTTACGGAAAAATGAGTAGCATAGACCTATTCTATGATAAAGGAAAACTTGAATTATGCACTTTCATCAATGAACCTTCAAACAAATTTGTGAAACTCTCAAGCTTCGTTTATGGAATTATTTCTTTTCATGACGGCAAAATTCGTGTTCCGGGCAGGCTAACGGACCAGTTGATAAATGATGATGACGATGTTGATTTTTCAAGCTTTGAAGGAAGAGAAGTGGTTCCTCGTTTTAGAAGGCGCTATTCAGTAGGTAAAAGTGACGTAGTTCCAACAATCTCTTTGGCTTTCACTTTAGCCGATGAGTACTATCCGCATCAGGAGTACAATGTGGTTGCGCCAAACAAGGAATATGACATCCCTGGAATTGTAGGTTACGGCGTTTACACTTCAAGGTTTCGAATCAAAGAAAGTAGCCGGCTAGAACGCTCTGTCCCCTTTATTGACGAAGACGCAGTAACAGCTTCAGTCGAGGCTGGAAAACTAGCCTTAATTCATTCAGGCGTTGACAATAGGCTGATTGGAAAAGTTTACGTTGGCTCAGAATCTAACCCATACGCAGTAAAGCCTATCGCGTCAAAGGTAGCTCAAGTTCTCAAGCTTGGCGAAGAGGACGGCGATATTCAAAGCGTTGATGCGGTAGACACGGAGTTCGCTTGCAAAGCCGCTTCAAGTATGTTTAAAGACGCAACTTCCCTCGTGAGCTACCCACGGTCAGGGATAAAATACGCTATGGTTATTGGTGCAGATAACTCGCAAGCAGCGCCCAGAGGTTGCCCTGGTGGTGAATTAGACGCGTTTGTAGGGTATGGTGGCGCTGCATTCATTTTCGGAAAACACGACGTTATCGCTGAAGTTGAAGGATGGTACTCATGCACTTCTGATACTCCAGATTTTTGGCGCAGAGACGGTGAAACTTATCCGATGCATGGTGGTCGATTCACTGGTGACCCTGCTTATTTCAAGCACGTTCGCAAGGCATCAACTAAACTTATGGAACGCTCAAACCTGAAGGCAAACGATCTAAACTATTTTGTCGCGCATCAACCCAACCCTCAGTTCCCAATTAGAATTGCAAAGGAGTTGGGTTTTAAGGATGAGCAGTACTTGCCTTCGCTTCAAGTTAACAAATTCGGCAACACTTATTCTGGTTGCTCGCCCGCGGGTTTAGCCGCAGTGTTAGATATCGCGAAGCCTGAAGAGCGTATCTTAGTTGTAAGTTACGGTTCAGGCGCGGGAAGTGACGCCTACCTGCTGAGGACGACGAGTCAACTGTTGGATAAGCGCAGTCGGCAGAAAATGAACATAAGGTTCCAGACGGAAAACCCGTTTTTAGAGTACGTGGATTATACAACTTATCGTCGGCTTAAACTTGGCATGTAACAAATGCTTTAATAAATCCGCGCGAATTCTCACTACCGAGGTGCGAAGAAAATTGATTATCGATGACATCCCACAAGTGGTTTATGCGCCTCTGAAAGTATTCAAGAAAATAATTGAGAACCCAAAATACTTGGGAGCACTTATAATTCTGCTTCTTTTTGTAGGTATACAAGTGGGATATGAGTATGCGCAGTTTTCTAAAATTTACACGGAGAACACTTCACCAACGGTTAACCTGTTATCAAATTATACCAACGCGACTTTATGGACAAACAGTTCCAGCATAGCCTTAAGCAACAATTATGATGACTTCTTCAATTATAGCGTTTACGTGGCAGCGCTTGGAACTACAACGGCAAATCCTCAGGGATTCTATAGTTTATTTGGAAACAGCAGCCTTGAAATAGATGCGGTAAACACAAACAGCGTGTCAGCAACTTTAAACAACACTTTCAACGTGGACTGTGGTACCTCAGGCTTCCAAAACCTTTCAATCACAATAAAAATGGTGCAGCCTCAAATAGCACCTCAAAGCGCAGCTTTAACGCTGTACTCGTTTAACGACTCAAACTTTTATACATATGAATTAACTTCTTCCTTGTCAAATGCGACAGCAATCGGCCTTTGGAACAACTTAACCATCCCGCTTGGACCAGTTGCATCAGGCTGGACACGTAGTGGAGCGCCCAACTGGGGTAATGTGACAGCTCTAAAATTAGACTTTACTTACCCAACTAACTCCAATATAACCATCCACATCGGCGCCTTATTCTTCCGAGGTCAATACGAAACCCCCATCCAATACAATAACTATGGACTTCTGCTACAGTTTTTGCAAGTGTTCTCCTTACAGTTCATTCTTGGCTGGTTATTGATAGCAGGCCTGATCTACTTGATGTTTAAGGCGCTAAAAACCAATGCGACTTGGAAACCTCTGTTTATTGCTTTAGGTTTTGCTTTGTTTGTGATGGTTATTCGAGCATTAGTAAATCTCGTTGCAGCGCTTACTTTGCCCAATCTTTATTATCCCTTTGATCTGTCGCTTGGCCTACGTTCCGACACTTATGGAGCATGGTATTACCCCCAAGGGGTTGCAGGTACATTATCAGTGCAGTCTCAGGCCATTTTAAACAGCATTACCGCGGCGACAGCAGCCTTCAGGTTTGTAACTTCGGCGATATTTGTCGTTGCATACGTTTGGTTAGGCGTCTTATGCACTATAATCATTGGAACACTGAAACCAGAGTTTTCAATGATGAAAAGATTAGCGATATCTGCTGTTAGCATAGTTGCCACAATTTTACTTTTACTTTTGCTGATAGGTATTGCTTAACCACCGCAAAAAGTTCTATTTTCATAGATTTTTTGCCAGTTTTTACAGCTGACGAAGATGCAGTTAGCAAGATTTATATGATTGAAAGTCGCCTTTGCAAGTGAAAACCTTTAGCAAGGAATTTGCAGTTTAGGTGATTGAAAATTGAACATTAAAGACTTGCAGAATGGATTGAAACGGGTTAGTGTTGAAGCGAAAGTTGTTGAAAAAGGCGATCCGAGAGAAGTCAAGTCGCGATTTAAAGATGAGACTTACAGAATAGTTGATGCTGTGGTAGCAGACGAGTCAGGCAGCATAAAACTGACATTGTGGAATGAGCAGATCGAACAAGTGAACGTTAACGATAACATAAAGATAGAGAATGGTTACGTGACCAGTTTTAAAGGTGAACTCCAACTCAACGTTGGAAAATTCGGAAAACTAACAGTTGAGTGAAACGCAAGTTAAGAGCTATGAGTCTTAGGTCTCTCAAGTAGTGCCTTTTGGAAATTTTTGTTTTGGTACATGTTTGTTTAACTGATGAGAAATCGTCTTGGATTATATGACGCGTGTCATAAGTGATATGGTTGAAATAACAAACTTCGTAGAAAAAATTTATTAATTCATTTCTTCAATGGGGCATTCCCTCGTTAATTTGTGGAGAAGCAACATGCAGTTCAAACTAATCGCACCATACCAAGCCTCACCTGGGCAAGAAGAGGCCGTAAAACAGTTAGTGAACAACTTCTCCAAAAAAGAAAAACAAACCCTTCTGGGGATAACCGGATCCGGGAAAACTTTTGTTATGGCCAATTTAATCAATAAACTTCAAAAGCCAACACTTATTATCGCTCACAACAAGATTTTGGCGGCGCAGCTTTATGGTGAATTAAAAGAGCTTTTTCCCGACAACCGTGTGGAGTATTTCATTTCTTTTTACGATTATTACCAGCCAGAATCGTATCTGCCAGCTCAAGATATGTACATTGAGAAAGACTCGACCGTAAATGAGCAGATAGAGAAAATGCGTATGCACGCCGTATCCAGCATCGTAAGTCGAAACGACACAATAATAGTAGCCAGCATAAGTTGCATTTACAGCCTTGGAAACCCTGAAGACTTCAGAACCATGGCCATCGAATTGAAGGTTGGAAAACAAAGTACAAGGCAGGTACTCATTCATGCCCTAGTGGATATGCAGTATGAGCGTAATGATATGGTGCTTGAAGCGGGTAGGTTCCGTGTGAGGGGCGATGTGTTGGATGTTGTGCCTTCTTACGAGAATGATATTTTACGTGTTGAGCTTGAAGGAAATAGAATTAGTAAAATCAAGGAAGTTAACTTGATTACAGGAGACGTTAAGGTAACGCTTGATAAGCTTACGCTTTATCCTGCACGTCAATACGTTGTGCCCGAAGAGAAACACGCCCTTGCGCTTGAGCATATTAAGCAAGAATTGGAAGAGCGACTGCCCAATCTTCCTCCTCTTGAGGCTCAACGGCTCAAACAACGGACAAACTACGATTTAGAAATGATTAAGGAAGTCGGCTTCTGCGCGGGTATGGAAAATTACAGCAGACACTTTGACGGACGCAATTCAGGTGAGCCGCCTTTCACTTTGATGGATTACTTCCCCAAGGATTATCTTTTGATTATTGATGAAAGTCACCAAACAATTCCCCAATCACACGCCATGTATAACGGTGATTATTCAAGAAAAAAGAACCTTGTCGATTTTGGCTTCAGGCTTCCCAGCGCGCTTGACAATAGGCCACTCAAGTTTGAAGAGTTCGAGCGAAAAATGGGCAAAACCCTCTTTGTCTCTGCAACTCCAGCCGAATATGAACTGGAAAAGAGCGGTAAACCCGTTGAATTGATCACCCGGCCAACTGGGCTTTTGGATCCTGAAGTTGAAGTTCATCCCATAGCTGGACAGATGCAGCACTTGATGCAGGAAGCAAAGAAAACCATTGAGCGAGGCGACCGTATTCTAATCACAACATTGACAAAGCGGATGGCTGAAGATTTAGCGGATTACCTTGTTAAGGAGGGCTTCCGTGTTAGGTACATGCATTCTGAAATCGAAAGTTTGGACCGAATAGAGCTTGTGCGGCAACTGCGGATCGGCGAATTCGACATTTTGGTCGGAATTAACCTGTTGCGGGAAGGCTTAGACATTCCCGAGGTTGCAACAATTTTCATTTTAGATGCTGACAAAGAAGGTTTCCTGCGAGACGAGCGAAGCCTTATCCAAACGATAGGGCGAGCAGCAAGAAACGTCAACGGCAAAGTAATATTATACGCTGATATTCAAACAGCATCAATTAAGCGAGCCATAAAAATCACCAAGTACAGACGTGTGTTCCAGAAACGTTTCAATCAATTTCACTGTATCACGCCTAAGACTATAGTTAAGAGTGTCTCTTTGAAAGAGGGTACAATTAAGGGCACCAAACACCTAGCGAAAACAGACATTAAGCGTCAGATGGTTGAGCTTGATGCAAAAATGAAGGAAGCCGCAGAGAAACTAGATTTCGAGAGGGCTATTGAACTTAGGGATGCTATTGCAGAGTTAAATAAAGCACTGTCTAGAAAGATGGAAAGTGAGCTTCGAACCCAGAAATTGTAGGTTTTGAAGCAAAAAGGTTGAAATCATCCAGCTTAAACAAGATACAATTTGGAGAAGCGGAGTAGGAAACTGGTTAAGTTATGAGAGATAACATTTCAGTTAAGGGTGCAAGGGAACATAACCTCAAAAACATAGATGTTGAGTTGCCCAGGAACAAGTTTATAGTGATTACTGGGCTCTCAGGCTCTGGAAAATCCACCTTAGCTTTCGATACTATTTACGCTGAAGGTCAAAGAAGATACGTTGAAAGCCTATCTGCCTATGCAAGGCAGTTTCTCGGTTTAATGGATAAGCCAGATGTGGACTCGATTGAAGGTTTATCTCCAGCGATTTCCATAGAACAAAAAAGCACCAGCAAGAATCCCCGCTCAACAGTTGGTACAGTCACTGAAATATACGATTACCTCCGACTGCTTTATGCCCGCATTGGAATTCATCACTGTCCAAAATGCGGCAGCTCAATTCATCCTCAAAGCCCCGAAAACATAACCAGTTTAATTATGTCTGAGAAAGGAAAAACACTCACTTTCTTGGCGCCAATAATCCGGGGCATAAAAGGAACCTATGAGCAAATTTTCGAAGACCTCAAAAAGCAAGGTTACACCAAAATCCGAGTAGACCAAAAGATTTACGATTCAGACTCAATCAAAGAAGAAGTTAAGCTTGTGCGGTACGAGAAACACTGGATTGAAGCCGTTGTTGATACAGTGAAAATTGTCGATGAGGAACGGTCCCGAATCTCTGAAGCTGTGGAGCAGGCGCTTCTAGTAGGTAAAGGAACAATGATTGTCATCGACGCCCAAAAGGCTGAAGCGGAAAAGAAGAAGGAGCTTGAGCGCTTTGAAGATGAAACAATGTTTAGCACTTTTGGAGCCTGTCCCAACCATCCGGAAATAGTATTTGAGAGTCTCGAGCCGCGTATGTTCTCGTTCAACTCGCCGTTCGGTGCTTGCACAACATGTCACGGCTTAGGCGAAATCACAGAAATTTCTCCAGACTTGGTGATTCCAGACAAAAATCTCTCGATTATGGATGGAGCGTTAGCTGTTTATGGTAGTATGGATCTTAGTTGGCGGGCACAGCAGCTTGCAACGGTTGGAAAAAGACATGGATTCGATGTTTTCACCCCGATTAAGGATTTTACTGAACCGCAACTGCACGTACTTATGTACGGCGACCGTGAACCCATGAGTGGACACTGGTCTAATGGAGCAAACATGTGGATGCGTGAAGGCTGGGAAGGCGTTATCCCGCAAACCATGAGGCTTTACCGTCAAACTGAAAGCGAATGGCGAAAAGAAGATATTGAAAAATTCATGACTTCTAGACCCTGTAACGCATGCAAAGGAAAAAAATTGCAGCCCGTAGTGCTTGCGGTAAAAATATTGGACAAAAGCATCATTGACGCAACTGATCTTTCAATCGAAGAAGCAGTTGACTTTTTCCGCAACCTGCACATCCAGCTAGACGAGAAAGAATTGGCAATTGCCAAGCAAGTGCTCAAAGAAATTAACGAGCGGTTGGGTTTTCTTAAGAATGTTGGTTTAGGCTATCTTTCGCTTTCTCGTGCAGCAAAAACGCTTTCAGGCGGCGAGGCCCAAAGAATCCGTTTGGCCACACAAATTGGCAGCAACTTGATGGGTGTACTGTACATTCTTGATGAACCCAGTATTGGTTTGCACCAAAGAGATAACGCTAAACTCATAGGCACCCTCCATCGTTTGCGGGATTTGGGCAACACATTGATTGTAGTTGAGCATGACGAAGAAACTATTCGCAATGCGGATTACATTGTTGATATGGGACCGGGTGCAGGAGTCCACGGAGGTCATGTTGTCGCTGAAGGGTCACCGAATGAAATTATGGCCAATAAGCGTAGCCTCACAGGCAAATATCTTTCTGGAGAACTAAAAATTGAAGTGCCCTCATCAAGGCGAAAGCCCGTTGGCTGCATCACTGTTAAGGGAGCAGAAGAAAACAATCTTAAACATCTAACATTGCAACTGCCATTGGGCGTATTGTGTGGGGTTACTGGTGTTTCTGGTTCTGGCAAGAGTACGCTGATGAATTTGACCGCTATTCCGGTTTTGCGGCAGATGTTTGGTGAACATGTCGACAAAGTGGGTAAACATGAATCGGTTGAGGTTCCACAGTTCGTACGGAACGTTATTGTTATCGATCAAGATCCAATTGGAAGAACTCCGAGAAGCAACCCTGCCACTTATACTAAGCTTTTTGATGAGATTAGACGCATTTTTGCGTCAACTAAAGAGGCAAAGGCGCGTGGCTACAAGGAAGGGCGATTCAGCTTTAACGTAAGAGGCGGCAGATGCGAAACCTGCCAAGGCGACGGTGTATTGCGCATCGAAATGAATTTTCTACCAGACGTTTATGTGCAATGTAGCGAGTGCAAAGGCAAACGGTACAACAAGGAAACCCTGAGCGTTCTTTTTAAGGGCAAGAACATTGCTGAAGTCTTAGATATGACTGTGGAAGAAGCAGCAAAGTTTTTTGAGAATACTCCCAGAATTTCACGCAAACTAAGCACACTCGTAGACGTAGGGCTTGGGTACATTAAGCTGGGGCAAAGTTCAACCACCTTGTCAGGTGGAGAAAGCCAACGCATCAAAATTACCCGTGAACTTAGCAAAAACAAATCTGGGCACGTCGTTTACATGCTTGACGAACCTACTACTGGATTGCATTTTGACGATACTAAAAGGTTGATTAAAGTGTTAAATAGGCTTGTTGACAACGGCAACACAGTTTACATAATCGAACACAACTTAGACGTCATCAAAAGCTGCGATTACCTGATCGATCTGGGTCCTGAAGGCGGGGCTGCTGGTGGCGAACTGCTGGCACTGGGAACGCCTGAAGAAGTTGCCCAAAATGAAGGTTCATACACGGGTAAGTTTTTGAAAAAAATACTTTATCATCAACAAGAAGAAAGTATTTTGGCAGTGAAGCAGACTGCATGATCCAGATAACTAGCTCCTCAGACTTCAAAAGCTCAGATATGCCAACAAACCCTGGAGTTTACCTTTTCAAAGACGAGCAAGGCGAAATCCTTTACATTGGTAAAGCTAAGAGCCTGCGAGCACGTGTTAAAAGCTACTTCTCAAACGGTGACCAACCAGCGAAAACACGACAATTAGTTTCAAAGATTCGAAACATCGACTGGATTGTTGTGAACAATGAGGTTGAAGCTTTGCTTTTGGAAAACAAGCTGGTTAAGCAGCACACGCCCAAGTATAATATTGACCTTAAGGACGCTAAAACCTTCGCTTACATCTCACTCACAAGAGAACCCTATCCACGGGTACTTACCAGCCGCAAAGTTTCACGGAAACTTGAATCGTTTGGACCATACACCGAAGGTTTCATACGACAGGACCTTCAGCGTTTGGTAGTTCGAGTGTTCAAACTACGCACATGCAAAACCATGCACAAACGTGCATGCCTAAATTTTCACATCCACATTTGCACTGCCCCGTGCATCGAGCAAGTCACCGCTGAACAATACTCAGAACAGGTTAAGAGGGCACGCTCCTTTCTGAACGGAAACTACCAGCAAACAATCGAAGAACTCAATTCCCAAATGCAAAATGCCTCTGCACAGCGGCAATATGAGACTGCACTTGATTTCCGAAACCAAATCGCTTCCATTAGACTTTTGACACAACACCAGATCGTTGATCATGAACGGCGGTTTGACCAAGACATTATAGTGTTCAGGCAGGTTGGCGAGAAGATGCTAGCGGTTCAGATGGGCGTGCGCAGAGGCGTATTGCGCGGCAAAAATCAGTTCACCGTTGACCTTCAGCCTCAGATTGAACAGGAATTCTTGAAGGCTTTTTACATGACCAACCAGATACCCCGCGAAATATTGCTAAACAAGCCTTGTTGGCAGGAAAACGAAGAGAAAAAAGCCCTAGAAGAATTCCTCTCAACAAAGCGATGTGCGCCTGTTTCGTTGACGATTCCTAGGCGAGCGGATAAACTTGAGCTTGTGAAGCTGGCGGAGAAAAATTTGGAATCCACATTGGACATTGACAGTGCACTTGTTGATTTGCAGACCGCGCTTAATCTTCCAGGGTTGCCTCGCGTGATAGAATGCTTTGACATATCCAACTTAGGACAAGAGCACGTGGTCTCAGGCATGGTGAGCTTCAAGGACGCAAAGCCGAACAAGAAAAACTACCGCAAATTCAAAATCAAAACTTTCATAGGACAGGACGATTTCGCCGCTGTCAACGAGGTCGTCGCGAGAAGGTATAAGCGTTTGTTGGAAGAAAAAAGTCAACCGCCTGACTTAGTCGTGATCGACGGAGGGCTGGGACAGGTCAGCGCTGCAAAAACGGCGTTGCAAACGCTTGGACTGCAAATTCCACTCATTGGCTTGGCTAAGGAACACGAGGAAATTTATTTGTCAGGTGAGTCTGTTCCGAGAAACTTCGACAAGAATAGCAGAATGATGCTTCTATTGCGAAGGATTCGTGATGCAGCTCACGGGTTTTCACTGGGCTACAACCGCAAGAGAAGACAGATAAAAATCAGAGAAGAATTCAAAGAAAGTTAAGAAACGTAGTGCTTACTTGACATGTTTCAAGAGCAACTACTTTGGAATTGAACCCATGGTCTGGGGATTACGAGGGTATCCAGAAATAGAGTGGAAAGCATTTCGTGCAGATTTAATATTTATTTAATTTGCCATATTTTTGTACTGCTACCTTGGCTCTTTTTTCCTTTCAGATTTTAGAGTTCGGGTTTGAGCCATGTCAAAGGTTTTCAACGTTAAACCAAGTTTTATTGCTAGGGAAACGAAGATGGCGTCGTATATCGTGATACCATTTCGTTTTGCTATCAAGTAAGATTCTTGCATCAGGTTTTCGCTTGGAGATATGAGGGTAATCTTCCCTGCATCTATTAGTCCATAGAAAATCGACAGATATGATTCGCCGTTTTTCAAGTCCTTTAAAAGATGCTCGTGCTTCCATAAGGTGTTTGCTGCTTCATATAAAACCAGTTCTGGAGAAACAATCTGATCTTTCGCCAGCAGTTCCTTGCTCTTAAGCAGACCTTCCACCATGTAACTGCTGTCGGCAACTATCAGCGGTTTCTATCCTCCCGGATTAACTTCACTTCTTCCTCGGTTGAAATTTTTATAGAGTTCTCAGCCTGAAGTTTCTCAAGTTTGCAGAATAACTTCTCAGATTTCTTGGTGCTCAAGTAGAGTTTCATAGCTTCCCTTAAAGTCCGTGAAAGACTGCCGTACTCCTTTAATTGACGCTTTTCCTCTTCAGAGATTCTTACGCAAACTGTTTTCGTCGATGTCATACACAATGTAAAACATAATGTAAAATTTAAGCTTTTCAGACGCTGCGGATGTGAATTTGGTAGCTGCTTTGGGGTTAGGTATCCGGCTGAAGTTGATTTTGCCATAGTCATTGAGGATGACAAGGGGAAAAATGCATGTTGCTGCTCTTTTAAAGTTGAGTTTGGTTTAATTCAAAAGAAGAAGCTGGAAAAAAACACTCATCTTCTTCTACTTTGAAGTTGCTGGTAGAGCTTTCCTTTTCTTTCTCGTTCAAAGCATTTTTCTCCAATTGAGTGGGATGTTTAATCTTTTCTTAACTTGTCCAGCATTGGAAATCTTGGTGCATTCGTAGAGGACGAAGGCCATTAGCGCGAAGATTGAAGGATGACTAAGAGTTCATAAGTGTTAAATAGCAATTTCCAACAAAGCAACTGGAAAGGTCGATGATATGGCTTCGCAACCTTCGCAACCTTCAGTTTCTCCTAATAGTTCAGCTGGACCTCGCTTTTGTCCTTACTGTGGAGCACAAGTGCTAGAGGGTTATCAATTCTGTGGCGAGTGCGGTCGCCAATTCCCGTTTAGAAAGGCAGTTGCTGGAACGGTGCCTCCAACTTTTCAGTCTTCTAAGCCTGTAAATGTTGGCAATATGCCGCCTGCGCCGTCAGAGAGGAATCCGCGCGAAGTCGCTATTACCTTAGGCCAGAAGAAGGCAATTCAGCAAGTTTACAGTGTTCCAGCCGGGATTACTCGAATTTTTGGGGCTATGCTGGGGGTTGGAGCAATATTCGTCGGAGTTTTTGATGCGAATAATACATCGCTTGATCCCACGACCTTTGCGATTTATGTACTTGGGCTAGGCATTTTCGCCATAGCCCTTAGCGGAGGTTCCAGAAGCTTGCGGGCCTACACAAAACGAGTGCTTAGCAGAGGAAAGATAATGGAGTTGAGTGGGGTCCCAAAATTGAACCCTTCACCCTCAAGGGAGGTTGCAAGGTACAAATCTTGGCGATCTAAGGTAATCGATATCGGAGGAGCCCAGTTTTTAATGCCTTCACAGGTCAGTAGTCTCCTTCGTTTTGACTCGTTAAACAAGCTCGTTTATGCAACTGGAGATGTCTACCCTAATGGTGTTACGCAAGCGGTCCTGTTTCTTAGTGTAAACCAAACGGACTTCGTCAAGGCTGTTCATGGAATGATGACAGTTTCACAATATGGTGGAAATAGCAACGGCTGGTCAGCCGCCAAAAAGAGGAGGATGTGAGTGTATGGCTAAGCAGAGAAATCGGGTTTCGATAATGGTTGTCCTTGCTTTATTTGTGGGATTAGTCACTCTCTTACTTGTCTCTTCAGTTCCCGTAAAAGCCCAGCAAGACAGCAGCGGATTTCCATCAATCACTATTGAAAGCTACACTTCTGGGGGAATTACTTACGAATATGCTGGAGGATCAATCCCTGTGGGCGCTACGATAGATTTCAGAGTGTGGGTTGACTTGTACAATGTAGATCCCGTTAGAATCGGCTATGGGGACGGGGCATCAGACTCCTTCAGTTTCAATGGGGCTTTTACACATGACTTTTATCATGCTTACCAAACTGCGGGGTCATACATCGCAGTAGCTTACATGCCAACAGACTCCGGAACTTTTGAAGGTGGAGCACCTTTAACGATAGGCTCCGGAGGAGGCGGTGGAGGCAATGGAGGAGGTGGTGGAGGTAATATGGGGCAAAAAACAACTTTCGATGTTCCGGCAGTTGTGACCGATCTTGGTGTGATGATAGGAGTTATAGCTGTTCTCGTGGCATTAGTTCCAGTTGGATCGGGTGTAGTGCCGGTCCAAGCCATATCTTACTCGTCAACTTCAGATACTGTGGTGCTTGGCGACGCAACAACTCCGCAGCTGCTTCGATCGCAAGAAACTGAGAAAGAAGAAGCGGGTAAGTCACATGCTCAAGAATGTACTAATCTGAGAGCGACGTATAATGACGCGCGTAAGAAGGCTGATTTTGCACGGGCTCAGGAAGAACACAGCAAAGAGCTTTTAGCAAAATCTTTGCAGCAAGTATCGCCCGAGGTTCTGAAGGAGTACCTTAAGGACAAAGTTAAAGATGCAGCGGCAGAAATCCCGATAGACGTTATGATGACGCTTATTGGAGCCGAAGAGTTAGAAATCCTCGCAGAAATTTGCAAGAAGGCAGCAACAACGCTGATAGCAGATGACAACCCCAGCGTCTTATCGGAACTTTGGGAAAACTATCACAATTATACCGCGATGCACGATGAAGCAAAGCGGTTAGAGGATCTTGCCAACTTCTGGCAAAACGATTTCAAATCGAGATGCCCCGAATACTTTAACTAAGCTTCATGCGGAATAAAAAGAAAATGAACTTCTGAACTTCAAATCAAACAAATTATGAAACACTGGGATGTTGGATGGTTTATAAGATCGTTAAATTGAAAGACGGACGAACGGCGACGCTCGATTGGTTAGAAGAAGAAGACTTACCAGAGCTTGTGGAAGCGCTTAACAGTGTCATCCGCGAAGGCAAATTCCTCTTCATGAACAACGACATAATCGACATGGAAGAAGAACAAAAGTGGTTCAAGCGGAGCACCAAAGCAGGCATGCTTTTCTTAGTAGCCAGAGTCGACGGCAAAGTCGTCGGGGGCGCAAGCATCCACCCATTCACTGACAAACGCTCGCACGTCACCGAATTCGGTATTTTCATCCGTGACAGCTATCGCAACCTGAGCTTGGGAACAGAGCTAACAAAGGAGTTTGTCGAAGCCGCAAAAGAGCATGGGTTTGAAATTCTTCAGCTTTCCGTCTACGCCACAAACAAGCGAGCGTTTCACGTTTACAAAAAATGCGGATACAAAGAATGCGGCAAACTATCCCACGACATCAAATTCCTCGACGGTACATACACCGATAGAATACTGATGGAGTTGCCCTTACGCGGGAGGTTTTTAGAATCGAAAAACGCTTAAATTTTTTTCATGTCGTACGCACTAAACGAACGCTACAAACTTGAAAGATACTAAAAATACTTACAATTCGAGCCATGATGAACTAACCAATTATCTTCACTCGTCAATCTATTGAGTGCTGAATCTTTGCACTAGTCATTCTGGCAGAATTCTTGCTAAGAAAACGCAAGAAACGAGCAAGTTTAGAACAAAAAGCGAGTCCGCATAGGTTTGAACCCGCGTTTGAACCCTCGAAGTTGGATTAAATGCTGATCATTGCCTTTTTTAGTTTCTTGGTGAAATTTTACTGAGTTTAAGCCCTACGGGAAGCTTCGCCAAAAGCCGCCTCTGCGCTCGAACCTTCCTTTATCCTACTTGAAAGGCTCGCATAGAAACTGAGCCATTTTGAAACCCTTCATGGATAAATTTCAATACGTCTCCTTTTCTCTGAAGCCCAATTGCGTAAATCATAGGCAGATAGTGATCCTGAGTGGGCACCGCGTAAGGTGCCTCTTTTCCTAAATCAAGGTAGTTGATGAGTCCTTTATGATTTCCCGAAACCAAGCCTTGTTTCACTGTCTCGTCAAATTTAACTGCCCACTCGAACGGTTTAGCGTCTATGTTAAAATCAATGAGCCCTAAGTTATGAACAATGTTTCCGCTTCCGATGATAAGAACCTCTTTCTCTCTCAAAGGAGCAAGCTCTGAAGCTAGTTTGTAATGAAACTCCAAGGACTTCGGGTTCCAATCGTTGTAGGGCGAGTAGTCCAGACTCATCTCAAAAACTGGAATGTCGGCGGCTGGGTACGTGTGTTTCAAGACAGCCCATGCGGCATGATCCAGTCCCCAGTTTCCGCACTTTATCTGCGTTGACTTTGCTGTTTTGATTGTTAGCTGAGCATTTTCTGGTGAGCCAGGACTTGGATAGCGAATATTGTATAATTCATCTGGAAAACCATAGAAGTCATAGATTGTCCTTGGCTTTTTTACGCATGTAACAAATGTGCCGTTTGTCAGCCCGTGGGCGGATATTACGAGTATGGCTTTAGGCTTGGGGATCTCTTTAGCCGCTTTAACGAGGCTTTCGGTGTAGCTGTTTTTCAGCACTATGTTCATTGGCGAGCCATGACCCACGAAAAGAACTGGCATACTTTTGGATGAAGTTGTCATACCTGTTGTACCCCGTTTTGGTTGTTTTGCCTAATGTACTTTCATTCTCAAAACTGTATCGTTTTCGTTGTTGTTAAAGAGTTTGCGCCTTTAACACACTTAGCTCATTTTTATATGACGCATTTTGAATCTTGATAATTGCCATACAACAGAATTCTTATCTAAAAAACGCAAGAAACGCGCAAGTTTAGAACTAAAAG
This sequence comes from Bathyarchaeia archaeon, assembly GCA_050013315.1. Lineage (GTDB taxonomy): Archaea > Thermoproteota > Bathyarchaeia > Bathyarchaeales > Bathycorpusculaceae > Bathycorpusculum. The sequence goes on along the minus strand of JBEKFM010000001.1, from coordinate 11,928 downwards.
CGGGCCCGACGGGAATTGAACCCGCGGCCTACGGATTAAGAGTCCGCCGCTCTGGCCTGACTGAGCTACGGGCCCGCATAAAGGCTTCTTTTGAAAAAGGTTCCACTGAGAAATATAAATGCTACTGAAGAAGCGTAACCTAAAACAGAGCTTACAGATTTATGCGGCAAGACCGTTAAAGCATAGAGTAGCTTGATTCACAGTTAGAGGTATTTTAGCCCTCTCAATTGCGGGGTTTTTTAAACTAATTTGGTCTAACAATTTAAAAACTCCTTTCCAGGGAATAAAACATCATCTTCGCTGTTGTCGGTAAGAATTCCATCTGCTTGAGAATCCTCTTTGCTGTCCTCTTCTAGTTCGTCTTTATCGCTTTAATCATGGACATTTTTTAGGCTGTTGTGGTTGTTTCATAGCGACTTTTGCAAATCTTTAAAATTCCTATTTTTTGTTTTTAACCTCAGACCCTTTTTAATTACGTATTGAAACCGGCTGTCAGTTTGGTTTAGGCATAGTTTAGAAATTGATTAGAAAAAGAAGTTGAAAAAGGCTTAGTTTTTCTTCTAAAAGGCATTTTTAAAAATGTCTCAAAGACGTCATTGTCAAATTTTAGCCTTTTTCTTATTGGTTGCTGTATATGTTTAGGGTGAGGTGGGTTTTAGCGCACCGCGCTAATTATGGACTTTAAAGTGGGGGATTTGTACTGTATGTTGCAGTGTAGACAAGCGTATGTCCTTTAGCAGTTGTTAATTGTACTGTATACGCCGCACCATTACTGAAAGTAGCACCGCCAACGGGAGTAACTGTAAAGTATCCAGTACCAGCTTTAGCGACAACAAAAGTGCTTTCGCCATTTGTTAGTCCCAAGACAGCAGTGTTTCCGTCTATCGTTGCGGTTTGTATTGTTACACTATTTGTTCCGGTATTTTGGACAGTGACGTTCATTGCGGTATTACTGATAAAACTCACGTTTGGTATTGTTGCTTGTTCTGTGTTTCCCATGAGTCCGATGGTCATTCCTCCCATCCACGCGGCTACGACAACGCTGACTGCGACTGTGACTGCGATGAGTATGATTGATGCGATTACGGGGCTTAGGGCTTTCGCGTTTTTCTTAAATTTTCTATAATTCATTTTTCTCTCTTAACTCTCCTTTGGGTTAGTGGATAACTCAGCCTTTTAAATATTACGACTCAATAAAGAATATTACATACACGTTCAACACAAATACAAAATAAAAAACACAAAAAAATTAAATAAAGTTAGCTCTCTCAGTAGGCTCGAAATATGGAGCTTACGGGTTTGTTGTTACATCTTGATACACTGAAAAACTAATAACAAAGCAGCTCATCTTATCTTTGTAAGGTAGTTTTTTATGGTATACTCTTTGGGCGAAGTTTTCATTCTGAAAACAGCAGACAGATCAACAGGCGTTCCTAGACTGCTTAACAAGTTTGGCTTAGACGACTATTCCGGTAAGCAGGTGGCTTTGAAAGCTAATTTTAACAGCGCTGACCCGTTTCCAGCGTCAACCCACCTGGGTACGCTGAGAGCTATCGTTGAAACCCTGAAAAATGCTGGCGCAAGCGGGATAACTTTGGCTGAACGCAGCGGCATGGGCAACACTGAGCAAGTCTTGGAGCAAATGGGCGTTTTAAGCTTATCAAGAGAACTGAACTTCAGCGCTGTAGTCTTAGATAAAGTTGGCAAGGAAGATTGGGTCAAGGTTGGACGCGAAGGCACCCATTGGCTTCGCGGATTTTATATGGCTAAAGTTTTCCATGACGCTGATAAAGTAGTTCAGACATGCTGCCTTAAAACGCACAGGTTCGGCGGTCACTTCACGCTCTCTCTAAAGAACTCTGTGGGCTTAGTTGCGAAGAAGGTTCCAGGTGGAGTATACGATTACATGTGGGAACTGCATGGCTCGCCTTTTCAGCGGCAAATGATTGCTGAAATAAACAGCCATTACAACTTGGATTTAGTTTTGATGGATGGGATAAAAGCGTTCATAACCGGTGGCCCAGATAAGGGTACTTTGGTTGAGCCTAACCTTTTGCTTGCAAGCCAAGACCGAGTAGCCATCGACGCTGTTGGAGTAGCCATCCTTAAGATGTATGGCGTAAAAGGCACAGTAGGTGAAGCTGGCGTTTTTGAGCAAGACCAACTGCGAAGAGCAGCAGAGTTGGGTTTGGGAGTAAAATCGGTTGATGAAATCAGGTTGACACCTTTGAATGATGAAAGCCGTGTGGATGTTGAGAAGATAGAGACGGTTTTGAAAGCGCAGGTTACTACGCAATAGCTCGAATGAGTATGTCTGGCTTATCGCTGGCTATGCCGTCCACGCCTTTTTTGGTGTATTCTTCGATTTCTTCGGGTTTGTTTATGGTCCAGACTATCATTTTTAAACCGTTTTCATGCGCCTTCTCTACATTAGCAGTGTGCGTGAATCGGTAAAGTGCAAGAAGATAGTTTGCTTTTAACTCTAAAGCGGCTTTAATTGGGTTTTTGTGATTTGCGTAAAGCAACCCTGTCTCTATGTCCTTATCTAATGCTCTAACCTTCTTTAGCGCATCTTCGAGGAAGGAAATGATTACCACATTCTTCTCTATGCCTTTTTCATGTACTATCGAAAGCACTTGCTCTTCAATGCCTGTTTCCTTCAACTCAACAAATACCTTCACTTTCTTGTCCAAAAAATCAAGCGCTTCGTGCAAAGTCGGAATTTTCTCGCCTTTTTCAGCTGAAAAGCCTTTGATTTCTTTGAGCGTAAGCTCACTCACCAAACCTTCGCCGTCAGTTGTCCGTTTAACATTTGTATCATGAATAACGACAAGTTGATTATCTTTGGTCCTTCTCACATCTAACTCGACTGCGTCAACGCCGATTTCTAAAGCTTTCTTAAAACTCGCCAACGTATTTTCAGGTGCATAAGCTCTGGCGCCCCTATGACCAATACGCAACATAATAAACTATTTCTTCAACAAAGAATAATACTTTTTGTAAATTCCCTCTCGTGTAAAGAGAGTTTAGGATTTTTGCGAGTACTGCATCGAAAACACGATTTTTATGCTGCTGTGTCCAGTGTTTTGAGCATGCTTCCTGATCGGTAACCTTCCAAATCAATTGTGACATACTTGAATCCTAACTTTTTCAGATCTTCAGCTACCTTGTCCAAAACATTGACTTTGCAAAATAGTGCTCTTTCAGCTTTTCCGACTTCTATTCTTGCTAACCCGTTGTGGTCTCGGACTCGGATCTGCTTAACCCCAGTTATCTGCTTTATGGTTTGCTCTGCCTTGTCGATTCTGCTTAACTTCTCAGCCGTAATTCTCTCGTTAAACGGTATTCTCGAAGCCAAGCATGCTAAAGCAGGTTTGTCATAAATGCTAAGCCCTATTGTTTTTGCTACATGGCGAATCTCATCCTTACTAAACTTGTTCATCATCCATGGACTATACACGCTTTTGACTTCTTGAACAGCCTTGAATCCTGGTCTGTGATCGTTTAAATCAGTTAAATTTGTTCCCTCAAAAACCGCTTTGAACCCGAGTCTATGCGCGAAGTCAATTAGGGATTCGAGTAATTCTTTTTTGCAGTAGTAGCAACGGTTTTCGGGGTTCTTGCTAAAATTCTCATTCGATAACTCGTTAGTTTCAATTACATGCAATTTGATGCCTATTTCCTTGGCTATTTTTTTAGCGTTCCTTAACTCTTCAGACGTGTACGTTGGAGATTGAGCTATGACAGCAACCGCTTTATCGCACAGAACTTCATGGCTTACAGCAGCCAGTGTTGAGCTGTCAACGCCTCCAGAAAAAGCGATTACTACGCCGTCCTTTCCTTTTTCTTTGATGAAATGTTTGAGTTCTTCAACTTTGCGATTCAAGTCTTCCATGTAACTCACTTCGTTTATGAAAAAACTTCTCTTGCCCTTGAAATTGCAAGCTCCGAAAGTTCTCTTAGAGGCTTATTGGTTTTTTCTGCCAATCTTTTAAGGTCGTCATATTCGGGTTTTATGCGGATGATTTCTCCATTATTGTTTTTTGAAACTTTTACTTTTATAGGCTCTTTAACGCCGCCGATCAGCAGATCAAGGGAATACGATTCACGCGTTACAATGTGCCTTTCACAGAGGTAAACTCTGACTCCTAACGTTCCCGTTTCATCAATCAATATGTGTGAAAGATGCTGGGTATCCTTTTGGTCAGCGATTACTTTGATAATTTGTCCGGGTCTATTTTTTTTAGTATGCATGGGAATTATGCTTACGTCTTTTGCGCCTTCCGCAAGAAGCCTGTCAACAGTATGCCCCACGATTTCCCCTGACACGTCATCGACGTTTGTTTCTAACACGGCAATCTGGTCTTTCATCAAGTATTTTCCTGGAGGTTTGCCCATGGTTATTCGAAGAATGTTAGGTATTTCTGAAAACTCTTTTCCGCCCGCGCCATAACCAACCTTCATTGGAACCATCTCGGGGTAAAACAAGCTAACTTCGCTTGCTAAATTAACGATAATGGATGCTCCGGTGGGCGTGGCTAATTCTGACTCGACAGGTCCGCCTTTTATTGGAAAATTCTTTGATTGAAAAATGGCTAGTGCTGCTGGCGATGGACTTGATACTGTGCCGTGTGAGAACTGGAATAATCCTCCGCCCACGGAGACGGGTGTTGAAATGATTTTGGCGTTAAAGAATCCCAGGTCTTCCATCGCAACTGCCGACCCAATAATTTCCGCGGCAGTATCAACCAACCCAACCTCATGCAAATGTGCATCAGCTAAATGTTTTCCGTGAAGTTTGGCTTCTGCATCGACCAAAGTGTGGATGACGTTTGAGGTATACTGTTTTGCTTTCGCTGAAAGATTGAGGTTTTCAGCCGTTTTTTCAACTATTTCTATTAATTGTTTGCCGTCTTTTCTGGATTTTCCTTCGGCTGTAACATCGACTTTAGTTGCTCTGAACTCTTTACGCATAACCTGCTTAATATCAACCACCACATTCTTGTAGCCATAATCAGCATTCTCCAGACTTTTTATTGCTGAAGTAACCTTGTTTACATCAGCCCCAAGATCCAGCAATGCACCCAGTATCATATCTCCAGAAACCCCAGCGACTTGACAGTCAATCATAACTATTGCAGAAAATTCAGCCATTCAGTTCCGACCGCTCGCTAATATTAAAAAAGCAAAAACGATATATTGATTGTGGTTCTTGAGGCAAGTGATCAAATCCATGTACACACTGAAAGAGATTCTTGAAAAAACCGCCCAAAACGAGTTGACAGTTGAGGAAGCAGAAAAACTATTGCAATTACTATCTATTTGTGAAGTTGAAGACATGGCAAAAATTGACGCTAACAGGGAACATAGGAAGGGCATACCTGAAATAATTTTAGCAGAGAACAAAACACCCAAAGACTTGGTTGAAATTGCGCTGCGAATGCTTAGGGAAAACGGGCGAGTAATAGTGAGCAGATGCAGTCAAGAACAAATTCAAGCCCTCAACAAGGCACTGCCTGACGATGCAGCTTTTCAGGTCAACGAAAAAGCAAAAATGGTCGTCATAAAAAAGAATAATCTTGCCACTAAAAACACCGGTGGTAGGATTGGACTTTTAACAGCAGGCACCTCTGACATTCCAGTGGCTGAAGAGGCAAAGGTTATTGCTGAAGAAATGGGTTGCCAAGTTTACACATCATACGATTTGGGTGTGGCTGGAATCCACAGGCTTCTTCAACCGCTAAAAGACTTAATCATAAACGATGTTGACGTTATTATTGTGGTTGCCGGGAGGGAAGGTGCTTTGCCTTCGGTGGTTGCCGGAATGGTTAATGTTCCAGTGATTGCTGTTCCAACTTCAAATAGCTACGGTTTTGGCGAAAAAGGAGTAAGCACATTAATGGCTATGCTTCAGTCATGTTCATTGGGTTTGGCAGTTGTCAACATTGATGCTGGAGTTGCTGCTGGGGCAATGGCTACGTTAATTGCGAACCGTGCTGCTAAATTTAGAAATTAAATGCGGTTTTAGTTTTAAGATTGTGTCGTCTTTTGACAGGCTTATTTGAGATTTCATTATGTTTAGAAGTTGGCCACACACAATTGTAAAAAATGATGACTAACGTTTGAACCTAGGAATGAGCGCGGCGCGCTCTTAACCGAGTATTCTTTTCACGTAAGGTATCTTCTTTAGGGGAACGATGATGGCAAGGCAAATGAGCAGGGTGACGGCGGTGATTAGTGGGATTTCTATTATGGGGTTCATGGTTGTTACGCTTATTTTAAAGTCCAAGTACCCTTTCTGGAGGGTTTCTAGCACCATAACGTGGAACAAGTAAATGGGTAGCGTATTCTGGCTAATCAGCTTAAGCAGCCGGTTGCCATTGGGGAAACGGTTTGCGATCGTTTGGCTGGGAACGGATGCTAATATAAAGAATAAAGCGACTGAAGCAATTATGACGTTAAAGCTGGATGCATTAAGAAAGAATTGACTGTACTTCTCGCCCAAAGTACCGACCAAAATGTAAGTGCCGATTATCGTCCAAACGGAACTTAAAACCAAACTTGAGAAAATAATTGAAGAACGCAGCCGAAACTTTGTCACGTAAGCCCCCAAAACAAAGTAGCCTATCAGCCCAGTCAAGACAAAAACATTTTGATTAAACACTGACGCTTGTGGACTAATATTTGAATACAAAGTGAGAAGAGGTATTGTGCTGGCACCTACAAACCAAATAAGTAAGAAATACCTGATGATTCTCCAATCTGCATGAGCCACGATAACGCGTATAATTGGTGTAAGAATGTATAGACCAGCTAGAACGTATAGATACCAGAATTGAAAATATGGTCCTTCAAGCAAACCCTGCAAGACAGAGGTTAAAGTTAATGCTTCCCCCTTAACGAAAAAGCTCCATGCAAAATAGGCTGTGCTCCAGAACATGAATGGTAGACCTATTCGGTTCCATCGTTTTTTGAAGAAAACTCTGATAGGTTCATCTACCTTGCTTGGTTGAAGCAAAAGAGCGCCAGTCAACATGATAAATAATGGTACACATGTCCGCGATAATGAATTGTAGACGTCCGACGTCCACCAGTACTGTACCGCTTGAGGCGACATAATATTAACCGTTGGAAAAGGCTCAATGGACGCGTGGAGTAATACGACCAAAATAATAGCTACTGTACGGATAAGATCAACGGGAAAAGCCATGTCCCCATTCTTTGGGTACAATTTCGGTTCCGTTAACCTTTAGCCTCCTCTACTGCATGATAGTACGCGCTGCCCTGTATAGTCCAGATTAAACATGAGCGCTCTGGAACTTTATTGGGAGAAAAAGAATGAAATGTCCAAGTTTCATTCAATTCTGTGAATTTGACCAGAGCCTTTTCAGCCCTTCCTGTTTCTCGATTGCCTTTTAAGATTAAAAAAGGATGAATCTGTTTATAAAATCAATAAGACAAATTCAGTTTGAATTTAGAACAATCTGTGAAAGTCACCAAGAAAAATATCAAGTAAAAATTAGAACAGCAAATCAGGCAGGGGTGGCTTATTCGGGCTTTTCTTCTTTTGACTCATCTTTACCAAAACGATTTTCCAGCCATGCGCGGTAAGATTACAAAAATGTGGGTGTCTGAACCTAAGGTCCTTAGCTTCAGTTATCATGGGAATTTGTCGCGTTGTAAACCTCGTTAGCAATGATTTCTGCTCCTTGACCGTTAGGATGCACTCCGTCTGTAAAATAATCGGCGTGATTAGCTAATGCACTGTTCGCGTCAATTGTAGGCAAATTAAGCTTGTTTGCTAAGTCTTGAATTTTCGGAATTATATTCTCGCTGAAATAAGTGTTGCTTAAATCTGAATTGTTGTTGAAAATCGGAGGAGGCTTCACAAGCCAAATTTGTGGGTTGCTGTCAAGCTGTTGAAATGAGGTAATAAGTGCAGTGTAATCATGTTCGAAACTTTCATTGTACTGACGAGCCCAGCTGTGGTCATCGTTAGTTCCAAGCATTATAACAACAATTTCTGGCTGAAATTTCAATGCTTCTTGAAATTCAGACTGGTTAATGTATGAGCATCCGGTATTTAGTGACACGGTGGCTCCACTATGACCAAAATTATCCACTGTATAGTTAGAACCAAGCAATGACTGGAGGTCAGAAGGATACTCGGTGGCTTCGGTGATGCTGTCACCAACGCATGCAACTCGAATTGTGTCAGACACTTTACTTTGCAAACTTACTATTTGAAATCTGGCAATTATCAACACCAACATCAATAAAGCGACGATGACTGCCATCAGCTTCAGTTTCTTCTTCATGTGTTCCCTTTCAATCCGAACAGCCTTTCCGCGTCAACTACATTGATTTTGCTTGCTAGGCTCTTTCGCCAATGTATTATCAGCGTATTGAGGACGCAGAAATTGGTCATGAAACATATAAATCTTACCCAATAGGTAAATAGAATTTCTATTACTATGCAGCAGTTATGCTAATTGTAGATTTTTAACTTTCAGCGTTAAATACGAAAACATGGCTTAGTTTTTGGCGCGCACTATCCTAAGCAATGCGGATTCAAGACTTGTTTTTGTATTTTTTGTGTGTGACTGAGCTAGAGAAACCGACTGAGTGTAACTGAGCCTTCATCTCTTCTGCTTTGTTTTTTAAACTAAAAAAGGGGGACGTGGTGTTTTTGTTTGGCGTTTTTATGGTCGTTTTCTGAGCATCAATAGAGCAAGTACGATAGCTACTATGATGATTAAGACGAATAGGCCTGCGATTGCGGGAACGAAGTATGTGTCAGCGACAGAGGTCGGAGTAGCTGTGGGTGCAGTAGTCGTTGCAGGTGGATCGAAGCCCACTGTAGGTTGCGCTGTTGAGCTGAAGTACGAGTTGGATCCTTCGAATGTTGCAATAATTGTGTATGTTCCAGGTATGGTATTTCTGGGAAGTGGCTTAATCAGGATACGAAAGCATCCTAGAAGGGGTTTTTGGATAGAGATGTTGCGCGCATGCTTGTTCCGAAATTAGTTAGCGAAGTATCTAATGCTTCTTGTTTTGCCAATTTTGTTTGTGTTAACGGCGGCTTGAGCCGTAATCAGCATGATTAGAATGCAAAGTTGAGAATGAAACGTTAAATTGGCCAAACCTCGCAGATTGTGGTCTTTTAAGCCTGCCAAGTTCTTGAGTCTACTGAAAACTCGCTCTACAGATACCCGTTTCTTGTATGCTGATTTGAATTTTCGTGGTCCGTGACTCCTAAACTTCCGATCAACTCTCAATATGCCTTTAACGCCTTTGCTCTGATTCTTCGGATAAGGAATAACCGGTAACGCTCCATGCTCCAACGCTGTTTCCCGAAGATTAGCCGCGCTATACTGGCATCTGCAAGAAGCTTGCTAGGCTTCACGTATTCCGACGCTTTCCTAAACAAGTTTATGGAATGTTTTTTCTCGTTCTCGTTGGCTGAAACCACAATCATTGCAATGGGCAATTCGCTTTTGACGTCGACTGCCAAATGAAGCCTGTAACCCAGGTCTTTGGCTTTGACTGCTCTGCCGATTCTTGATTCAGGGTCACTGTATCCTGTGCGGTTGTCAAGGTTTCTGCGGCTGTATGCTTTGATGAAGGTTGAATCTAACGCTAAGGCTTCTCCTTTGATCCTTCCTTTCTTGACGAGCATTTCAACGGCTTGATCCACTATTCTTGCTAGTCTTTCGGGTTCTACTTTGTTTCTGAACCGCGACAAAACTGCAATGCCATAGGGTGGCTCATCTGCTTCTATGTCGCATATTTTCTTGAGGCGCGGGTCTTTCCACATTTGACGTACAAGCATTCGGTCGCTTGGGATGTGCTTTGAACAATCCGAGAGGGTTTCTTTGTGGTCTTCCTGGAGAGCCAGCTGGATGAAAAGGCCCGTTTAGGACTCTTTGGGCAAAAGTTAAATCGACCTTGCTAAACAGGGTTTCTAGAGTTTCGTATCTCTTCATTGCTCACCCCAATAAGAGGTACGGGACTCACTTTATTAATTTAGGAATACGCACGCGCGCTAAGCGCCAAAATTGCTTCTACGCCTGTAACGTCTATGAGGTTTATAATGTCGCTTAGGAGTTTTACGTCGAGGAGCCATCAAACATCACAAGAAAAAGACGGAAACCGACAAACAGCTTTTAGGGAGCTGGAATAGGTGATTGACTTAATGAACCGTAGGCGTTTGAACTATAGTAACTTGATGATATGCCTTGTTTAAACGCCGACAAAGTAGCTGCCGGAGAAACAACTGTTATCCCTGCACTTGGTTCTTCCCAGATTACAACTGCTTTGATGTATGGATATTGAGTAGGAAGACTATTTAGAAAGTTAGACCAATAACTTGAATCACTGCCTGTATATCCAGTTTCCGGTAACATTACTGGTTTATCTGGAGCAACTGTTTGGATATTGGCAAGTTCTGGTTCTGCACATTGAGCAAATGTTTGTCCTGAACCCACATAAATATCTGTTCCAACCCAATCCACATAGTTACTTCCTGGATAGACCGATTGCAAGGTACTTACAGAATCTCCAACGTCGCCAGTACACCAAACCCAATTTATCTGTGTTCCACCTGCCGCTCGAACATGATTAACCACATATTGCCATGCTTGAACAAAAATAGTTGGCGTATTGCCACTGCTCCAAGGATTAATCCCGTTAACATCATTCCAGCTTCCTGTAAACTCCCAAAACAACCGCACAAAATACGGATGACCCCAAGCCGCCGAGGCTTGACCCCAAGCGGTTAAGTAAGCGTCCCATTTTCCATCAAGAATATCCTGCAAACTGCTAAAATTCGGGTTTCCATCACTCGCTACTGGAGACCAACTTACCATCGGAATTATACCGGCATTCCTACACTCAGTCATTTGCGCAGTATCAAATTCAGCCATGTTATCTGAATCATCTGGTCGAGTCCAAAGTTGAATCCAATTCCAAATCGAAACCCCTTTGCCAACTTGACCTTCAAAAGTTGTAAGCGAACCATAATTTCCGATATGTGCATCTCCAACCCACGCACCAAAGTAAGCTCCGCCAGATGTAGGTTGTATGGTTGGTGTTGGAGTAGGATAAGGCGTAGGAGTAGTTGTGGGCTTTGGAGTGGGAGTTGGTGTGGGCTTTGGAGTGGGAGTTGGTGTGGGCTTTGGAGTGGGAGTTGGTGTGGGCTTTGGAGTGGAAGTAGGAGTAGGAGTGGAAGTTGCTGTGGGTGTTGGAGTTGGATCTACTGTAGGTGTTGGTGTGGGCGTTGGTGTTGGTGTGGGCGTTGGAGTTGGTGTGGGAGTTGGAGTCGGGCTGAGCGAGACGCTTCCATAAGATGATACTGTGGCTTGTGCTGAGCTAGTCGCTCCTACATTAAATATAGCAAATGAATAACATGCTATAAAGAAAAGGCATATCGCAAGAGCTTGTTTTTTTTTCATCCTGGACACATTTAATTTCGTATCGTAAGCCTCAATATAAACGATACGTCTTTGAAAACAATGTGCTTTTTTGTTCAACACAAACACAAACACAAACACAAACACAAGCCGCAAATCAGCAAATCTCCAGCAACCCCGTATGTCACTAACACAACTTTGCCAGACATTTTACTGCCTCTCTCTACAACAATCTTTGGCTTTAAGATCACATTATAAATCAGAGGCTTAACGTTTCTTCAAGGGTGGATGGTGTTAGTTTGTCGATAGAGCAATAGACTTGGTAAACGCTTACGTCGGAATTTTTTGGCTTTCTTTACATCGTTGGAATTGTTGAGTTCGATTTTTTAAAATAGTTTAGAAGTGTGCACAATTCGTTTTTTATAGTTTTAGCTACTAATATATAGTGAGCAAGTCTGGGCTGGAACCCTGAAATGCCATTGGTTAGGTGTCTCGCAGGCTCCATAACCGTCAAATT